>NZ_LS483443.1:1348554-2022832 GCF_900476035.1 Aggregatibacter segnis ATCC 33393
TGTGGTACAGCAACCATCGGTTCACGAATACCGTCTGCCCACATTTTATTGGCTGCAGATTCCGCCTCATCTTCCGGAGATAGACCGTAATAGCACACTTGACCGATTGCACGGGCATTTTGTGTTGCATTTAAGGTTAACACGCTTAGATCTTGAAGTGCGGATGGATTGTTGAGAAGAGTATCAACGTTTTGTTTCAATAACGGACCGATAATCGCACGGGCACCGGCTTGTTTTGCTTGAGCAATGATGTCATTCACCGGTGTTGCCACAGTGTCATAAAATTCTACTTGAACGGAGGTGTCACCGCCTCTTGCCGCATCAAAACCGGATTTGATCGTGTTGCCTAGAATTTGACCATTACCGCTTAAAGGTAAAAGTAAGGCCACTTTGGTTAAAGAAGTTTGTTGGAAATTAAACAAACCTTGTAACTCTGTCGGGAATAGATAAGCTGCAGTGTGATTTGAATAAGAGGCTTTCCAGTTTTGTAATGCTTGGCTTAATTGTGTCGGTTGATTGATATTGTCGTTATACGCACGGGTTAATGCCAACCAGCCGGCTAAAGCAAGGTTGCCTTCATCTTGTGTGTTATTGATGATGCCACGATTTGCACTGCGTAATAACGCCCAAGTGCGGTCGTTATTTTCTTGTTTTCTTTGTACATCGCTAAGCACTTGATCCATTTGAATACGAGCTTTTACTGCTTCAATAATGTCTGCTTTATTTTCTGCAATGCGTGCTTTTACAGCATAATAACGACCGGTTTGAGATGGGCTTAGTTGCGCTAAATTCACGCTTTTTAATACGTTTGCTGCACTGGTATTATCGTTTTTTACTGCCGCGATATGTGCCTCAATAAGAGATTTATCGACAAGTTGATCCGGGGTGAGATCTTTTAATTCATTTAATAAGGCTTGTGCTTGAGGGATTTTATTTTCAGTTATCAAGACACGCGCTGCCAACAATTTATAGGTTTGTTGTTCTTCTACTTTTTGTGTTTGCTCGATTTTGTTCATATAAAAATCGGAACTGGCATTCGCATCCTCTTTTAGCATGTTAGCGGTATTGCCACCAAAAAAACTGGTAGTACAACCCGCTAATAACAGCGTAAAGAAAAAAGGCATTAATCCTTTTTTAAAATTAATGCGTTGTAATAGAATAGGCATAATTACTCCATTTGTTGAAACAATTGGGGCGATCTTACTTATGTCACTCACTAAAAGCAAATAAAAGAAACACGAAATGAGCAATTCAAACGGAATTTTATACATCGTCGCTACGCCGATTGGTAATTTGCAGGACATCACTCAACGGGCATTAGAAATCTTTGAAAAAGTCGATTTAATTGCCGCGGAAGATACTCGCCACAGTGGACTATTGTTAAGCCATTACGGCATTAAAAAGCCGTTTTTTGCTTTGCACGATCATAATGAGCAACAAAAAGCGGGCGCGTTGGTGGAGAAGTTATCACAAGGCACGAATATTGCGTTAATTTCTGATGCGGGCACGCCACTGATCAGCGATCCCGGATTTCATTTAGTGCGTCAATGCCGCCAAGCGGGAATTCAAGTTGTGCCGTTGCCGGGCGCCTGTGCGGCAATTACCGCGTTATGTGCTTCGGGGATTGCTTCTGACCGTTTTTGCTTTGAGGGGTTCTTGCCGGCAAAAAGTAAAGCACGCTTGGACAAACTAAAAAACGTGGAGAATGAAGACCGCACTTTGATTTTCTATGAATCGACTCATCGTATTTTAGACAGCCTTGCGGATATGCAAACCGTGTTTGGCGGCGAGCGTTATGTGGTGCTGGCGCGTGAAATTACGAAAACCTGGGAAACCATTCATGGTGATAATTTGGCGGAGTTGTTGGTTTGGTTACAAGAAGATCCGAATCGCACTAAAGGCGAAATGGTGCTGATTGTTGAGGGAAAAACACAAGAAGAAAACAATGATGAAATTTCTCCGCAAGCGGTAAAAGCCCTTGAATTGATTAGTCAAGAATTGCCATTGAAGAAGGCAGCGGCTATTGTAGCGGAGCTTTATGGCTATAAGAAAAATCAGTTGTATCAATTCGGATTGGAGTTTTTGAGTTAAAAGTGCGGTTGGTTTTTTAAGTATTTTTTATCTTGAAAATCGCGAAATACCATTTCCGTTTTCTTCTATATAAAAAGGCGAGAGGAAAACCCCTCGCCCATATATAAAAGATGTAGGAAGGTTAAATTTTTTATTCCTCTTCCCACGCCAATGCACGCTGAACCGCTTTCTTCCAGCCTTGGTAAAGTGCGGTGCGTTTTTCCGGTGTTTCTTTCGGTTCAAATGTCCGTTCGACAATAGCTTTGCCACGCAATTCTTCCAAGTCTTTCCAGAATCCTACCGCAAGTCCGGCGAGGTAGGCGGCGCCGAGTGCAGTAACTTCACGCACTTTTGGACGCTCAACCTTCACATCAAGAATATCTGCTTGGAATTGCATTAAGAAATTATTGGCAACGGCACCACCGTCCACGCGTAAAGCCGCTAATTTTTCACCACTGTCAGATTGCATCGCATCTAATACTTCACGGGTTTGGTAGGCGATGGCTTCTAGAGTAGCGCGGACGATGTGATTTCGGTTAGCACCACGGGATAAACCGACAATCGCACCACGTGCATACGGATCCCAATATGGCGCACCTAAACCGGTAAAGGCAGGTACCACATAAACGCCATTGGTATCTTTCACTTTGGTCGCGAAATATTCGGAGTCGGCACTGTCGTGAATTAAACGCAATTCGTCACGTAACCATTGGATTGATGCGCCACCCATAAAAATAGAACCTTCTAAGGCATAGCAAGGTTCGCCTTTGGCATTACATGCGATGGTGGTGAGCAATCCGTTTTTAGATTCGACCGCTCTGTCACCCGTATTCATCAACATAAAGCAGCCGGTACCGTAAGTGTTTTTCGCCATACCGGGTTCCACACATAAATGGCCATAAAGCGCGGCTTGTTGGTCTCCAGCGATACCCGCTACCGGAATCCGCACACCGCCTTTACCCCCGATGTTGGTTTGTCCATACACTTCAGAGGAATTGCATACTTTCGGCAACATGGCTTTTGGAATATCTAATAACTCAAGCATTTTGTCATCCCATTGCTTGGTGTGGATATTAAACAGCATAGTACGAGATGCGTTGGTATAGTCGGTGACATGGGCGCGACCTTGGGTCAGTTTCCAAACTAACCAAGTATCCACGGTACCAAACAACAATTCGCCTTTTTTCGCCCGTTCTCTGGCGCCTTCAACATGATCCAAAATCCATTTGATTTTTGTACCGGAAAAGTAAGGGTCAACGACAAGTCCGGTGGTTTTACGAATATAGCTTTCGTGTCCATCGGCTTTTAATTGGGTACAAATATCGGCAGTACGACGACATTGCCAAACAATCGCGTTATAAATCGGTTTGCCCGTTTCTTTTTCCCAGACGATGGTGGTCTCACGTTGGTTCGTGATCCCGATGGCGGCAATTTTATCGGAGGTAATGCCTGCTTTAGCAACGACTTCGTTTAATGTTGAGCTTTGGCTTGCCCAGATTTCCATCGGATTATGTTCAACCCAGCCCGCTTGCGGATAAATTTGGGTAAATTCACGCTGTGCCACTTCGACGATATTGGCATTTTTATCTAATAAAACCGCACGGGAGCTTGTGGTGCCTTGGTCGAGAGCAATAATGTATTCTTGAGTCATGAGTTTCTCCTTATATAGAAATAAAGCGGGTGAACTAGGATTCGCCGCAGTTACACGGTAAATTTTTACCGATAAAACGTTGGTATCCCCAAGCGCCAAGCAAGCCACCGACAATTGGTGCAATTAAAGGGACGAGGACATAAGGAATGGCTAAACCACCAGTGAGCGCAATGTCGCCCCAGCCGGCAAAATAGGCAAATAATTTCGGGCCAAAGTCACGCGCCGGGTTCATGGCAAAGCCGGTTAATGGACCGGTTGCACCACCGATGACGGCAATAAGTAAACCAATCAATAGGGGAGCCATAGGACCTTTAGGTACGCCGTTGCCATCATCGGTTAAGGCTAAGATTAAGCCCATTAAAATGGCGGTAATCACTGTTTCCACTAAAAATGCTTTGTAAAATGTGATGTGTGGATGTGGATAGGTTGAGAATACATTGGCAACACCAACGGTTTCTCCGCGAACGATATTTTGTGCGGCTTCCGTTGCTGCAAAAAGATCTTGATAAAGCAAATAAATCAACGCAGCGGCAACAAATGCACCGGCCATTTGCGCGATGATGTAAGGAATAACTTTTTTGCCGTCAAAGCAAGCAAATTTCCATAAAGCAATGGTTACCGCCGGATTTAAGTGAGCTCCCGATACGCCGGCAGTACAGTATACCGCCATAGCGACTCCGATCCCCCAAACAATGGATATTTCCCAAAGTCCGAAGGCTGCACCTGCTAGTTTTGCTGCTGCGACACAACCGCAACCAAAGAAAATAAGAAGACCTGTACCTAAAAACTCCGCAATACAAGCACCTTTAAGTGTGTGATTTGTAGCCATAAGCTCTCCTTAATAAGAAGGAATTGATAAGAAGCATTTCGTTTTAAAACAGAATGCGGCGTCAAATTAATGAATAAATTTTCGCCAAGCAAACAAAAATAGTTTAATTTGTGAGCAGGATCACAGAATATTTAATCGTTTAAGCAAACGTTTGCGTAAATTTTAGAATGTTTGAGCGTTAATCGTGATCATGATCACAAATTTAGAAATTTATATTTTCTTTTGTTTCCTTTATTTTCGTTTGATGTGATAAAATGAGCATAAACGAACATTTCGTATTAAAAGTAAACAATTCGATATCAATCTTCGAGGTGAAAAATGCAAAGAAATACGCAGCTTGAAAACGTAAAAAATACAGCGCAATGGGATTTTATTGTTGTTGGTGGCGGTGCCAGTGGTTTAGGTATTGCTTTAGACGCAGCATCACGTGGCTATAAAACATTGTTATTGGAAGGCTATGACTTTGCAAAAGGTACATCAAGCCGTAGTACTAAATTAGTACATGGTGGTGTGCGTTATTTAGCTGCAGGCGATGTCGCTTTAGTAAAAGAGGCTTTACGTGAACGTGGTCGTTTAGCAAAAAATGCCTCCCACTTATTTAAAAACCAAAATTTCATCATTCCTAACTACAATTTTATTGATAGCGTGAAGTACCGCATCGGTTTAGGTTTATACGATTATTTATCCGGTAATTTAAGTTTAGGTAAAACCATTGCCATCAGTAAAAACACCACAATGCAACGTTTGCCAACCTTAAACGGTGCAGATTTGAAAAACGGCGTAGTGTATAAAGACGGTCAGTTTGATGACTCCCGTTTAGCGGTGAATATTGCACAAACCGTTGTGGAACAAGGCGGTACCGTGTTGAATTATGCGAAAGTAACCGAATTGCTCAAAGATCAACAAGACAAAGTCAACGGCGTTAAATTTACGGACGAATTAAGTGGCGAACAATATAGCGTACAAGGTACTGCGGTGATTAATGCTACCGGTGTGTTCATGAATGATATTTTATCTATGGATCACGGTACTGATAAAAAATTCGTCGTGCCAAGCCAAGGGGTGCATTTGGTATTGGATAAATCCTTCTTACCAAGTGATGACGCATTGATGATTCCAAAAACCTCTGACGGTCGTGTATTGTTTGCGGTGCCATGGCATGAAAGATTAGTGGTTGGTACAACGGATACGTTGGTTAATGAGCCGTCTTATGAGCCGGTTGCTTTAGAACAAGAAATTCAATTTATTTTAGACACTGCCGGTCAATATTTAACGAGAAAACCAACACGCGATGATGTGTTAAGTATTTTCGCCGGCCTTCGTCCGTTAGCCGCGCCGGAAAAAGCCGGTCAAAGTACCAAAGAAGTGTCTCGTAGCCACAAAGTGGTGGTCAGCGACAGTGGTTTAGTGACCATTACCGGTGGTAAATGGACGACTTATCGTCAAATGTCTGAAGACACTGTAGATGAAGCATTAAACGTACATCCGCAATTAGCGAAAAAACCATGTGTTACAACGAATTTGGCGATTCACGGTAAAATTCCGGCAGAACAAGTGGATTTGAAAAATCACTTGTATATTTACGGTGCTGACATTCCGGCAATTAAAGCATTGGAAGCTGAACATCCGGAAATGGCGGAAAAAATTCATCCGCGTCATCCAAATACTGTTGCTGAAGTGGTTTGGGCGGTGCGTGAAGAAATGGCACAATCTGTTGAAGATGTTCTTGCACGTCGTGTTCGTTTATTGTTCCTCGATGCCCGTGCAGCCATCGACAGTGCGGCAAAAGTGGCAAGCGTCATGGCAAAAGAATTGGGTAAAGATGAACAATGGCAAAAAGAACAAGTAGAAGCGTTCTTAAGCATTGCGAAACATTACTTGCTCGTGGATTACGCGCCACAAAACTAATTTTCATTTTTTTCCTGAAGTTAAGATAAAAGGCAACATCATGTTGCCTTTTTCTTTTTTACTATTGCATGACGGAATATCGAAAGGAAAGTGCGGTGAAAAATAATGTTATTTTTACCGCACTTTTGTTTTCATTTACCTAACAGAAATGAGGTATTTTCTGACTTTTCTAAATCGCGTTTAAGAAAAATGGCAAAACCAGTGTTAAAATATTGTTAATTAATTTTTATTTTTTAGTTTAGAGGTATTTATGAAAAACATCGTCATTGTCGGTGGTGGCGCCGGCGGGCTTGAGCTTGCCACCCATTTAGGCAATAAACTTGGGCGTAAGAAACGTGCCAATGTCACCTTAATTGATCGCAACCAAACTCATTTATGGAAACCGTTGTTACATGAATTAGCGACAGGTGCATTGGATGACGGCGTAGAAGCATTAAGTTACCGCGCCCATGCTCACAATCATTATTTCAACTTTGAGCAAGGTTCCATGGTTGGCTTAAATCGTCAACATAAATATGTGGAACTGGCGCCGGTTTATGGCGACGACGGCGATATGATCGTGGTTTCCCGCCGCATTCCTTATGATTATTTAGTGATTGCCATTGGCAGCAAATCTAATGATTTCAACACAAAGGGGGTTGAAGAAAATTGCATCTTTTTAGATAGTCCGGCACAAGCCATGCGCTTTCAACAAAAAATGTTGGCGCTTTTCCTGAAATTTCGTGAAAACCAAGTATTGGACGATATTGGTGAGACGGAAAGTAAACAGGAGTTAGTACAAGACGGCCACATTCATATTGCGATTGTGGGGGCCGGGGCAACGGGCGTGGAGCTTTCTGCAGAGCTGTATAATGCTGCAGAGCACTTGTCTTCTTATGGTTATGGGCAAATTGATAGTAGCCGTTTAAACGTGACTTTAGTCGAAGCCGGCTCCCGTATTTTACCGGCATTGCCTGAACGCATTTCCAATGATGCCACGGAAGAACTCCGCAAATTGGGCGTGGATGTCAAAACCAATACGATGATTGTTGAAGCGGAGAAAAAACAGTTGGTGACAAAAGACGGACAACATATTCCGGCGGATTTAATCGTATGGTCGGCAGGCATTCGCACTTCAGGCATTACGAAACGTTTTGACGGATTGGAAATCAACCGAATTAACCAATTAGTCGTGAAGAAAACCTTGCAAACCACAAATGACGACACGATTTTTGCCATGGGCGATTGTTGTTTCTTTATGCAAGAGGATGGCAAACCGGTGCCGCCAAAAGCCCAAGCCGCGCACCAAATGGCAAGTCGTTGTGCGAAAAATATCATTGCTTTATTTGATAACAAGCCATTGAAAGATTTTAAATATAACGACAAAGGTTCATTAGTCTCTTTATCTGAATTTACCGCATTTGGCGCTTTAGGTGGCAAGATTACCGGCGGTTCTTCCATGACCATTGAAGGTAAAATCGCACAATGGATGTATGTCTCCCTTTATCGCATGCACCAAGCGGCATTACATGGTTGCTTTAAAACCGGTTTAATTATTGTGGTAGGGCACTTGAATCGTTATTTAAGACCGTCATTAAAACTACATTAATAAAAATGTGGGAAAACATGACCGCACTTTGCGTTAGATTTTAGCTATAAAAAAAGCACCTTTATGATGCTTTTTTGTTTTGAGTGTTATTTAAAGTGCGGTCGCAATTTTATCAATTTCTGCTTTTGCTTGCACTTGTGCTTTTTCGATGGCTTCCGGACCAAATCCAATGCCTTCCACATAAACGAATTGCACATCGGTAATACCGACAAAGCCTAAGATAGCTTTCATGTATGACGTCACCAAATCTGTTGGTTGATTTTGATGAAAACCACCAAATGCCGCTAATACCACGGCTTTTTTACCTTTTAATAAACCTTCCGGGCCTTTTTCAGAATATTGGAAAGTGACACGCGGACGTGCAATAAAATCAAAATAGCTTTTTAGTTGTGTCGGAATATGGAAGTTGTACATCGGCGCGTTAATAATCAACGTGTCTGCCTTTTTGATTTCCGCTACTAATTCATCAGATAACGCCAATAATGCATTTTCTTCCGCGCTTGTTGGTTGGCCGCGCAATGCCGTTGCGGCCGTTGCATCAAAATGCGGTAGTGGATTTGCGGCAAGATCACGGTATTATGTAGCAGTTGCACAAAGACCAAAATTTAACCAAAATCACACGAAAATGCCCTTATTTCGATAAGGGCATTGTTTTTACTATGAGTGTATTTTACAGAATTCTACTCATTTTTCCATTACTCGCTTTTCGGTTTTCTTCTAAACAATTTTTCACGTTGCTCCTCTAATAGCATTTGTTCCATTATCGTAGGATAGGCTTGCTCGCAAAGTGTAATATATTCGGGTTGGGTAAGGTGTTCCCTAATTTTAGTCGGACAACGTAGATAGATTTTATCTTCTGCAAAACTACTAATAATAGAAAGCATCTGATAAGGTTTCCCATCTTCGGTTTCAAACACTTCATCGGTAAATTGCATTTCAAATATTGCCACGACTGCCTGATTATTAGCGATTTCATAGGCTCCATAAAATATCAATGGATTACGGGGTAAAGTACTGACTTCTTTCGCAAGGTCTCGCAAATTGTGATAGAACAACAGATAGTCATCATCTTTTACGTTTGAATACATCTGAGCCAGTTCTCGCATAAAAGTTTTGAATGTTTCATAGTCCATCTTTTTTAAATCCACGTTAAGTGGCGTGTGTGTCATGGTTTCCATCATTGCTCCTTGTGTTGCTTTAAATTGTTTAGGCTACGGCTAAATATTGGTTATCGTTTGAGGCTTCCAAGCACAAACTTTCCAATCCGAATTTTGCCGTAGGTTTCTTATTTCCCTGCCAGTAACCCGTTAAATCTCGCGAAGGTCTGGCTTTCAAACAGCGTTTTAGCACGTTGTCGAATTTGTCTTTATCTGACTGGTAACGAAAATCCTCACGCCATGCGGCTTCATTGGCGTAGTGCATCATATAGTTATTTCCCATCTTATGATAAACGCCCATAATCATTCTTCTAAATCGGGCAAAGAAGGATTCAGCTAGGTTATTGGTGATGCCGTCAATCGAACAATATTCTTGGGAATGATTTACGCGCCATAAATCATAATGAAACGCCAAACCATCATAAGCAGGGTTTTCATCAGCACAAATTGTAGATTTGGGTACGACTAAGCGATGTGTTAAAGCAAATATATCATCAGCATTTTCCTCTTTAACTAACGCAACGAGTGTGCGGTCAGCTCCTTTTATTATTTCCTGATTTGCGGCTTGTTGGCGGAAAACCACAACGCAAGATTTATCTTTACGTTGATGGCATTTCTTGCGTCTATCAATTCGGCGGTGTTTAAAATTCTTTGGGCGAATGTAATGGTTCACATAACAGCCGTCGATATGAACGATACCTGTTAGCGGTGTAAAGTCTTGTGTCTTTTCAATTGCTTCACGAAGTTTATGCAGTAACGCCCATGAGGTTTTATATTGCACATTAAGGTAATGGGAAAGCTCAATCGCGGAAATGCCTTTGCTTTTAATCGCAAAATAGTAAATGGCTTCCAATAACTTTTTTAGGGAAAGTTTGGCATTCTGAAAAATCGTTCCGCTTTTAATTGAAAAGCGATACTGGCAATGTTTGCACTGCCATTGCTTACGAGAAGAAATAAAATAGGCTTTATGCTCAATCTGACAACGAGGACATTGAACAGTATGAAAACAATGAGAATTTCCCCAACGAGCATTTTTAAGAAGAATGAGTATTTCGGTATCAGATAAATCGTAAACAGCGAACGCAGAGAGATTGCGAAGTGCAGAAAGTAAAAGTGGTGGTGTTTTCTTGTTGTTTTTCATTTTTTTGTTCAACGTGCATAATCAACTCTCAACTTATTGTTTTTTTTAGTCAATAAGTCATGTTTCTCTTGTTAAATTGGTTGAACAAAAAATATAAAAATGGGAAATTTCCCGAAAAAGCAAACGAGAAGATTTGCTTAAAAGTCTGAATATTCTAGTTCAAAATTTACTCAGTTTGCAATAAAAAGATGCCCTTTAAAGCTCTTATCGCCATCACTATAACAGCAAGAATATTGATTAATTAAGGTTATGCGCCATGTGAATTTTCTTGTGTTGCAAAGTGTTAGCCAAACGTGGGAAATGAAAAATCGCCCACTTGAGAATCTCAAATCGGCTCAAGGCGTTTGGGTTTTGAATACCTATGAACACCACAAGGAAATCGTGGTAGAAATCAATAAACCGAAAGGTATAATGCTTGCCAGTTAGCCGAGTAATTGGCTTAGTGATTTACTGGGGCTTACTAAAAGTATTGAGCAAGACTATTATAAATGTATTCACACAACAATCTTATATTAAAGTCCAATAACTAATTGTCTCATTACTCTATACGCTGCTTCGTAAACTTTATTTGTATCTTTATCAGGGGCAATTTCCCCGTGAAATAAAGCATTCCTTAAATTATAAATTATTTCTAAAGTAGCTTTATAAATTAAATCTTCATTATCAACAAACTGATATTCTCCAATCTTTAAATAAGGTTCAGATTTTGTTAATAATGAAATCTTTTTTCTTGGATTAGCTTCTTCAAAAATTCCATTGATCTTACGTTTCTGAGAATCACTTAAATATTTAAATCTTTTGTCATGATTAAAATGCGCTAAATCATACTCGTTGTGAGTGTAGCATAATAAAGTTTTACTTGAATTTTTCACTGTAACAGTGACTCTTTTTATACCAACTCTTTCTAATTCAATATGAACGTAATATGAAATATTTCTATTAGAATAGTTTTGTGTTAAATTGCTTTTGTCTAGCTCCACCATGAATTCTTCAAAATATAGTCTATCTCCGCCATATACTATATGATTATTTAATAAACAATAATGGAAGTGGGCGAGATTATTTTTAAAGTACGAGCTATCTTCATTATTTCCATTTAGTAAACTTAAAAATCTCTTCCTAAATAAGCATTGTGGAGATGATTTTATTTCATTAATGGCTTCTCTATCTGTTTTTAAGTTAGGATAAGAATTTTTATACCAAGCATTAAATGAAATCCAACTTTTAACAAAATATGTGAAGTAATCTATATCAGATAATGACTTCCATTTTTCTATATTATCAGTGTACATTGCAGTCATTAGTTTGTTTTCCTTTTATAAAATCTAAAGCTGATTCTTGATCTTTTTCAATTGCTAACTCAACAGCTTTCTTAGCTTTTTCTAACAATCCTTTACTCTTAATACGTAAGTAATTAGATTGTCGGATTAAATCGGCGATTTGGGTTTGGATATTTGCATCAACTAAAGGTAAGGGAATGTTCAAAAATTCGTCTTTATTGATAGCCGTCAAAATTGTACCTGAGCAACCTTGTTTTAAAAGCTGCTGTATAGACTCGGATTTAAACAATATCAGCAAAGTTTCCGAATTAATTTTTTCAGACGACACCACATAAAAGCCAGTTGAACATAACGCCTGATGGTATTGTTCCGAGACGATGGCACAACTGGCAAGCGAGCCTTCAACACTTGAAACAATCACGTCGTTTTTACTGACTTTCCGTCTTGCCCTGCTTGGCAAATTGCATCCTAAATCCAAGCTTGCCCCTGTAATTTCCCCTAAATTTCCAATATTGGATAATTCAATATATTGGTATGTCTGATTATCTTTAGGCGTGTAATTCGCATCCTTCAATTTACAAGCCGTTCTTATCGGTTCGCAACCGTACGGATAAGCCTGAATCTTTTTCAGGTAACCTTCATACTTTTCCTGATAAAACTCCGCATCCAGCCTACCCGATCTACCAAAACTGTCGGAAAAGGATTTAACATTGACTGCTTGAGCGGGCGGATTAAAATCTTTTAAGCCTAAATGGTCTAAAAGCAAGTTTTGGGCTGCTTGGTACGTCTCTTTGGATTTTTGCAGTTTTTCAAATGCTGACGAAACAAGGGATTCAATTTCATCTTGAAATTCTGACGAGACTATTGGGATTTTTATTTTTCTAATACGCTCTATTGATAGTTTTGGTTGAGCAGTTCCTACTTTATTTCTTTCAATGTAATTTTGACCAAATTTGCTTTCTAAAAAAGAAAACAAATATTCGGGCTTAATTTTTTTAGTAATTAAGCGAACAGCATTTTCTGTTAAATTACAAATATCCAAATTAAATTTTACTATACCTATATCTCCAATAGAGTTTCCAACAATAGTCATCAATACATCATTATATTCTGTTTGATAAGCTTTTATTTCTCTATGAGTCAATAGTGAAATAGTTGGAGAGTTAGTGTAATCAACAAAACCATTTTTTATATCTTCTGCCCGTATATATGGTATTCCGCTTTTATTATTTAGAAAATCATGTCCTTCTGGCAATCGCTTCCCACCTTTTACGACAATAATATTTTTAGCTTCTTCAAAACCAAGTCTCGCAATTATTTTTTCTTCTTCTAAATAGATTTTTTTAAAGAACTCTGCATCAATACGGTAAGTAAAGTTATCTTCCAAAACTTCAGAGTAATTCAACACTTTTACTTCCAGCCCCTCCAACAATCGCTGATATTTCGCAACATCAAAGGGGCTTAGGACTTTCCCACAAAAGACAATTTTTCTTTTTTAGCAAATTCTAAAAAGGCTTCAGCTATCCCATCTTGAGTTTTGCCGTCGTGGTTAAACAGGTCGTGCTTAACGATTAAATGCCCGTGACTATCCAGCACGGGTGAACCATTTTCATTACGGACAAAGATTTTATCGCCGCTGTTGTCTTTACTCGGTTCTTGCATGGTAGCAAAGAAAATTGGATAGTCCTCCACTTTTGGACAAAGAGTGTCATGCCATTTTTGTACGAATAAAACGCTGGTTTTGGTGCCAGTATGTGGTTTAAATACGTTCCCATGCAAACCAACTACTGCAAGGATACGACAACGTTCTGCAATAAATTCGCGAATGGCTTTGTCAGAGCTGTTATTGAAACGTCCTTGCGGTAATACTATCGCCATGCGTCCGCCGTCTTTTAAAAAGTCCAAATTGCGTTCGATAAAAAGAATATCGCGTCCGACTTTAGTTTGCGTTTTGCCGTTCGGTTTCTTGCCTAATTCATATTTAGCTAAAATACGGCTTTCTTTTATATCGCCAGCAAATGGAGGATTAGCCATTAAAATATCGAACTTGAAATCCCTATTACTTTCATTACTTACTCGAAGCTGTCTAATTTTTTTCCAGCCTTCACCATAAGTATCTAGCCATTCTGTATCTCCTACAATTTCTTTTTTTGTATTACCTGTTTTTTCATCCCAACGTTCCCAATCTAAAGTATTTAGATGGAGAACATTCGTCTGTCCATCACCAGCAATGAGATTTAACGTTCTTGCAACACGTACTGCTTTTTCATCAAAATCTATTGCAAAGACTTTAGTGGTTACATAATCTGTACACTCAATAGGTTTTTCTTTACTGGTAAATAAATGGCTCTTATGTAATCCTTCCTCTTTAAGGATTTGTTCCCATACATGGAAAATGGTATGTACAGGGAAGCCACAACTACCAGATGCAGTATCAATTATGCTTTCATCCTTTGTAGGATTAAGCATTTTTACACACATATCAATGATATAACGAGGAGTAAAATACTGTCCTTTCTCGCCCTTGCTTGATTTACTTATTAGATATTCGAAAGCTTCATCGACTACATCTAAGTTAGAATTGAATAATTTCACATCTTGAAGTGATGACACACAAACCGATAAATGTGATGGCGTAAGTTGAATTTTTGCATCTTTAGAAAATACACCTTCCCATTTTTCATTCGCTTTTTTAAATAAAGATTGAATTTTATTTTTTAATTCAATTTCTGTATTACCATTATTTCTGAACTCTAAATATCGTTTTTCATTTCTTCCACTTTGCATTTCATCATAAAGTTTTGTGAAGATAAGTTTAAATACTTCTTCGAATACATCTATTCCTGCATTCGCTAGAACTTCATCCTCCATTTCTAGAATAAGATCTTTTAAAGATTTTCTTTCATTTACCAATTTATCATGTTTAATTAGGTCATGAATAGTATATTTTTCATTCAATATATCTGATAATTTTTCATTCACGTTAGGAATGTTAGATATATCTTCAAAATAGTTTGGATCTTTACGATGATAGAATGAAATAGATTCACCATTAGTCCAAACTCCCATAGGTGAACCCGTGGCATTACAATAAGATTTTAATTGCTCTTTACCATCTTTTATTTTTGGTTTTTTAAGTTCTACTATAATATAGGCTGATGTAATGTTATCTTTATCCCATATAATAATATCTGCACGTTTCTCTTCTCTACCAAAATTTACTGCACTTTCCACGCTTATTCTATCTATTGGATAACGGTATTTATTAATAAGAGTAGATAAATATAGCTGTCTAATAACCTCTTCAGGAGTTAGTTTGATTTCTTTTTTTCGGATAAGACAAGTGACAAAATAGACTGTTTTTTCTTTTTGTTCTTTTAAAATTATTTTTTCTTCTAATTCCCTAATTTGATCTTGCGTAAATTGGGTTAATTTATATTGACTATCTTTAAGGATGGTTTCTAATTTAATAGTGTTAGTCATTAGAAACCTCTCATAAGTTTTGAAAGGTTGGTATAATTAGGCTTGTAGGCTTGTAGGCTTGTAGGCTTGTAGGCTTGTAGGCTTGTAGGCTTGTAGGGACATTTTTTGTTCCTTATTGAGTTAATATCAAGTTAAATATTTATTGTTTATTGGAAATTTCTTTGAAAGAAATTGAGAAAGCATCTTTTAGGTTTTCAGGCATTGAGCGGTAGTCTGCAATCAATTTTTCTTCTTGTGCTGAAATCGAACTTTCTTGAGTTGCTGCTTGAAACATTGATCCATTTCCTGTGAGCAGCCAAGTTATACTGATTTCTAACCCCTTATGAATTTTCACTAGAGCATCTACATTTGGATCGCGTCCCTCATTCAAGTAATTCATTGCCGAACGATATGAGATTCCCGTTACATTAGAAAATTCAGTAACGGTCATATTTTTGGCTTCTAAGATCTGCTTTAAACGTTCAGATATGCACATTGTTTCATATTCCTATTGTAAAAAGTGAATGAATGTGATATATTGTACACAAACAATATGAATGATGTTTCATATTTTAGTTTAAGTAAGGTGTGATCTCAATATATGCCTCAACATTTTTCCCTTTCATGTAAGTCACGCAAGTTTTCGCCTGTCAAGATGGCACAGCTATCTGATAGCGAAGCGCGGACATTGCTATGCCAAATTCGTTGGGGGAGTGAGGAGAATGTGGTATGTCCGAAATGTAGCGTACAACATATTGCTTATCGCATTGCCAGTCGCCATCAATGGCGGTGTAAACATTGTCATCATACCTTTAGCGTCACATCAGGCACGATTTTTGCCGACCGTAAGTTATCTATTCAGACCTACCTTTACGCGATAGCCTTATTTGTTAATGCCGCTAAAGGCTTGTCTGCTTGCCAACTCTCGCGTGATTTGAATGTTCAGTACAAAACAGCTTTTACGCTTGCTCACAAAATCCGTGAAAGTTTACAAATTCAGAAACAGTTATTTCCGCTTTCAGGTGAAATCCATATTGACGGCACTTATGTTCATTCTGCTTCACGTCCTAAAAATAAGAAAAGTGAACGCGTGGACAGACGGTTGAAAGAAAATGCCAATCCTAATAAACGGTCAATTTTGGTGATGCGAAGCCGTTATACCGAAGAAGAAACCGTAGAAAACCCGTATTTAGTGGGCGCAAAGAAAACTTTAACCTTTCCGATTTTATCGGAAAATAGCCAAGTCGTGAATAAACTGGCAACAAGCTATATCAAGGCAGGCAGTCGTATTCATGCAGACGAAAATTCAGCTTATGACGAATTGATGATTCACTACGATTTACGCCGTGTGAACCATCAAAAAGAATACCGTAGCGATGAAGGTATAACAAACAACCTTGCAGAAAGCTATTTCAGTCGCTTTAAGCGTATGATTATTGGCACACATCATAAAATCAGCAATAAGTATCTTGATAACTATGCCAACGAATGTGCTTATCGAGAAGATAATCGCCGCGTGGATAATTTAAGCCTATTTAACAGCACGCTTGAGCAATGTCTTGCTACCGACAATACAACAGACTGGCAAGGCTATTGGCAGGGTAATCATAGACAAGCAGAAAGGTTAATAATGTAATGGGAAATAAAATCTACTTTAGCCAAATTCAGGCAAAAATCGATCGCTTGCAACGTGAACGAACACAGGTGCTAGAGCATCTCGAATTAGTCGAAAGAAAAATCCAAAAGCTCAACGATGCCCTTGAAGTGATGGAAGGTGAAGCTTTAACCGATGAATATGATACAGAGGTTTATTCATATCGAACCTACAAACATAGATTCCGTGGAAAATTAAGACCAATGGTCTTAGCGGTACTCAAAGCCCAACCCGACCATTATTTCACGGTCAATGAAATTACTGAGATTGTCTTAATAAAAGACAGACAAAACCCTATCGTTCGTCCGAAGCATACGGTTTCGGTGCGTGGTGCGTTAAAACATTGGCTGACAAAAGGTGTCGTAGAACGACTAGAAAGAGGCGTGACTGATGTCAAATGGCGACTAAAACAAAAATAGCGGTATTTCTACCGCTACTTATCCATTTTTACTCAAGAGGTTTTAATCGCCATTCAGAACGTCTGAAAAATCCTCGCTTTATTGTCCGTTTATGTAATTCAACTTCTCTCCGTTCAATAATTCCTTTCTTATACAGTTCTTTCAATACGCGAGCAACGGCTAATTCATGCTCTCTTTTAGGTGAAAAATAATCTTTGCCACTATCTAATGCCAAAGCCTCATTTGCAATCGAGTATAATGTTTTCCAACGTTCACTTTGCTTTAATACCCTTGCGACCAACAATTGAAGATTTTGTTTAAACAAACGAGGTTTTATTAGCCTTGACGCATTAAATTGTGTTTTGATTTGCCTTAAATCGAAATTGGGTTCGAGGTACATCAAAGTATTCTCAAAACAGAGTATTTTATCTTCTAAATCTGATTTCTGTTGTTCTAACTGAGTAAGCTGATGTTCAAGAATTGCTTTTTCTTTATAGCTGCTTTCAATTAATTTGCTAAATTGAGAAATAAGGTGGGATTCCGCCATAATAAAAATCTCCATTGAGTTAAACTTTCAATGGAGATTTTAGTATTTTCAATCGGTTAGGTCTTTGTGCAACTGCTACATAATACCGCAAGATCACGGATAACCACATTTTTGCCGGCAAGTTTGCTGACGAAATAATCGGATAATTGGTTGGTTTGTGAATTGTCTGTCAGAATGCTGGATTTTAAGACAAGAACATTGTTCATGTTATTTCCTTTTTGAAATCATTAAGTGAAAAGTGCGGTCATTTTAACGGGTATTTAAGAAAGATAAATAGGACTTTTTGAAAAGCATTATTAATGTTGGGTTAATAATCCTTTATTTTTCAGCTGGCCGCGAAGGTGGCATTGAGATAAGCGATACTTTATAATCCTCGACCTTATTTATTCTTACTAAGGAACAATTATTATGTGGTCTGATATTTTTGTCGGTTATGGCGTGTTTATTTTAGAAGTGATCACCTTGTTATTGGTGGTTGCGGCAGTGGTTGCCATGATCATTGCTATGAAACAAAAAAAAGCGCATTTACACGGTGAATTGGTGATTACCGATTTATCAAAAGAATTTGAGGAAAACAGCAAAATATTGAGCAACTTTCACCTCAGCGAAGATGAATTAAAAGAAGCGGAAAAAGCAGAGAAAAAGGCAGAAAAGGCGAAAGCAAAAGCCTTAAAAGCACAACGTAAAAAAGGTGAAGATACGGAATCCGAACGTAAACCAAGCCTTTATGTATTACATTTTAAAGGCGATATTTCTGCTTCAGAAACAGCGGCATTGCGGGAAGAAATCAGCGCCATTGTTCAGGTGGCGAAGCCAAATGATGAAGTGTTACTGTGCTTGGAAAGCCCCGGCGGTGTGGTTCATGGTTATGGGTTAGCCGCATCGCAATTAATGCGTTTGAAACAGCATAATATCAAGTTGACGGTTGCTGTGGATAAAGTGGCAGCAAGCGGTGGTTATATGATGGCCTGCGTTGCCGATAAAATTGTATCCGCGCCTTTTGCGATTATTGGCTCTATTGGGGTCGTTGCTCAGATTCCAAACATTCATCGTTTATTGAAAAAACATGATGTAGACGTGGATGTAATGACAGCAGGTGAATACAAACGTACCGTGACCATGTTGGGTGAAAATACCGAAAAAGGAAAACAAAAATTCCAACAAGAGTTAGAAGAAACCCACCAATTATTCAAACAATTTGTTTCGCAAAATCGACCGCACTTGGATGTAGAGCAAGTGGCAACCGGTGAGCACTGGTTTGGTCAACAGGCATTAAATTTGAATCTCGTGGATGAGATTATGACCAGCGATGATTTATTGCTACAAGCGATGAAAGAAAAACAACTTATTGGCGTGAAATATGTGGTGAAAAAATCGTTGCTACAGAAAGTAGGAAAGCAAGCAGAGGAGAGTGTTGATAATATCGCGTTGCGTTGGCTGAAGAAAAATGAGAGAACGCTGATGTAAGGTTGTGTCATACAAACAATAAGAAAGGGCATAGAGCCCTTTCTTTTTTTGTGTCGCCTTTAGCGATTTTCGTAACGTTGTAACACATCATGTACAAGCTTATTGGCAAGTGCCACATAGTTGCCATGGAAACGGCTACTGAAATTAAGCAGATGATAAAGCTGATAAATGATTTTCCGCTCTTGATAACCTTCATCTAACGGGAAAGTGCGGTGGTAATTTTCATAGAATTCATGTGGGAACGGCTCGAATAATTCGGTAAAGGCCAAATCACATTCCCGATCGCCCCAATAGCATGCCGGATCATAAGTCACGGTATGCCCATCAATATTCGCACAGTTTTCAATCCATAAGTTGCCGTGTAAGAGCGATGGTTTAGGTTGATGTTTGGCTAACAAGGTTGCTACGGCTTTTATGATTTCTTCTTTATCACCGAAATACAGATTCTTTTCCGCACAGAGCTGTAATTGCCAACCAATGCGTTGTTCACTGAAGAATGTTGCCCAACGAGAACCCCATTCATTCGGTTGATATTGCGGCCCGAGCCAGGTATCAAAAGATAAACCGTAATTTTCCGAACCTTGATATTGGTGTAGCCGAGCCAATTGGTTACCAAATTCCGCCATATTTTGTGGCGTATTAGGCTGCATTGCTAATCCTTCTAACAACAGAAAACTATGATTTTGCGAACAACCGACGCCATAGACTTCCGGCACACGAACGGTATTGGTTTTTGCCAGCATGATTAACTGATCCGCTTCGGCACGGAACATGGAGCGGTAGGACTTTTCATTCATTTTTACAAAGACAGGCTGAATGCCGTCATCAATGATCCAAGATTCATGCATTTCGCCGGTGTGAATTTTGGTTTTATTTTTGATGGAATAATACGCCCCGAATTGATCAGCTAAAACTTGAGAAATCGACTTCCACATACTCTGTTCCTTCTTTTCAGTTAATCATGTTTCTAGTGTAAAAGATTAAGAAAAAATTACTGTGACTCAAGTCAAAATTTAGGCATTTGGTTGTCATCCTAAAATATGCTAGAATTGCGCGCCGCACTTGGCTTGTCCGTTTGTAAGGATGATAAAAGTGCGGTGCTTTTTTAAAACGTTTTTTAACTAAATGAAACAAGCCACCTTGCGTATGGGTGACCACTGTATAAGGATGCATTATGCCAGTTATTACTTTACCTGACGGTTCACAACGTCAATTCGATAAACCTGTTACTGTATTAGAAGTTGCGCAAAATATTGGCGCAGGCCTTGCCAAAGCGACCATTGCCGGTCGTGTCAACGGCGAACGTAAAGATGCCTGTGATCTGATTACCGAAGATAGCACATTAGAAATTATTACTGCCAAAGACGAAGATGGTTTAGAAATTATTCGTCACTCCACAGCACATTTACTCGGTCATGCGATTAAACAATTATTCCCGGATGTCAAAATGGCCATCGGCCCGACGATTGACAACGGTTTCTATTATGACGTGGATTTAGACCGCTCTTTAACCCAAGAAGATATTGATGCCCTTGAAAAACGCATGTTGGAATTGGCCAAAACCAATTACGATGTGATTAAAACGCCGGTCAGTTGGCAAGAAGCAAGAGATACGTTTGAAAAACGTGGCGAGCCGTACAAAATGGCGATCCTAGATGAAAACATCGAACGTACTGCAACGCCTGCGCTTTATCATCATCAAGAATATATTGATATGTGTCGTGGCCCGCATGTGCCGAATATGCGTTTTTGCCATCATTTCAAATTACAAAAAATTGCCGGTGCCTACTGGCGCGGTGACAGCAAAAATAAAATGTTGCAACGTATTTACGGCACGGCGTGGGCAGATAAAAAACAACTGGATGCCTATTTGCAACGCTTGGAAGAAGCAGCAAAACGTGACCACCGTAAAATCGGTAAAGCGTTAGATTTATATCACATGCAAGAAGAAGCACCGGGCATGGTGTTCTGGCACAACGACGGTTGGACGATTTTCCGCGAATTGGAAACCTTCGTACGTACCAAATTAAAACAATACGATTATCAAGAAGTAAAAGGCCCGTTCATGATGGATCGCGTATTGTGGGAAAAAACCGGTCACTGGCAAAACTACGGCGATTTGATGTTTACCACACAATCGGAAAACCGCGAATACGCTATCAAACCGATGAACTGCCCAGGACACGTTCAAATCTTTAACCAAGGTTTGAAATCTTATCGTGATTTACCAATCCGTATGGCGGAATTCGGTTCTTGCCACCGTAATGAGCCTTCCGGTTCCTTACACGGTTTAATGCGTGTACGCGGTTTCACCCAAGACGATGCCCATATTTTCTGTACTGAAGATCAAATTGAAAGCGAAGTGACGAGCTGTATCCGCATGGTTTACGATATTTACAGCACCTTTGGCTTTACTAATATCTTCGTTAAACTTTCAACCCGTCCGGAAAAACGTATCGGTGCCGATGAGATGTGGGATCGCGCGGAGGAAGGTTTAGCCAACGCGTTGAAACACAATGGCCTTGAATATGAAATTCAAGAAGGCGAAGGCGCGTTCTACGGCCCGAAAATTGAGTTTGCTTTACGCGACTGTTTAGATCGTGAATGGCAGTGCGGTACTATCCAATTAGACTTTGCACTACCGGGTCGTTTAAATGCGTCTTATGTGGCGGAAGACAACGATCGCCGTACACCGGTTATGATTCACCGTGCGATTTTAGGTTCGATTGAACGTTTCATCGGTATCATCACCGAAGAATATGCAGGTTTCTTCCCGGCATGGTTGGCGCCAACGCAAGCGGTTGTGATGAACATCACCGATTCTCAATCTGAGTATGTACAACAGGTTGCGAAACAGTTATCTGATGCAGGTTTACGCGTGAAAACCGATTTACGTAACGAAAAAGTCGGTTTCAAAATCCGCGAACATACTTTACGCCGCGTGCCTTATATGCTGGTTTGTGGTGATAAGGAAATCGAAGCCGGCAAAGTGGCAGTGCGTACCCGTAAAGGTCAAGATCTCGGCACATTCACGGTGGAAGAATTCTTAGAGATTCTGAAAAAACAAGTGAGAAATCGTGACTTGAAATTGTTGGGTGAAGAGTAGTAACTCAAGGAATTTAATAAAAGAGGACAGAATATAACCAGTCCTCTTTTATAAAGAAGATAAGAGACAGAATTTGCAATAAAAAACGACCGCACTTTTAACGCTTAAAAGGCGTTTTCCATCATAATTTCACCGTCTTTATGTACCCGATGAAGTGCGAAGCCTTTGGCTTTTAATTTCTCGTAACTTTCTTTTACCATATTCGGGTTGCCACAAATTAAGAAACGGGTATCGGCTTTAGTAAAGGTGATATTTAACGCGTTTTCTAGTTCGCTGTTTTCTAATAATTGCGGAATTCTTTGGTTTAATGCGCCGGCAATTTTCTCTCGGGTAATGACCGGTTGATAGATGAATTTGTTGGCATATTTTCCCACAATAGCGTGGTCTTTTAAGTCGGCTAAATACTGTTCAAATACCAAATCATCTACATAAGAAACGGAATGCACTAAGACGACTTTATCGGCTTTTTGCCATAATGTTTCGTTTTCTAACATTGACAAAAACGGCGCAATGCCTGAACCGGTGGCGAGTAAAACAAGTTCTTTCCCCTGAGGAATACGGCTAACGGTAAAGAACCCGATAGGTTTTTTCTCTAATAATAAGCTGTCGCCTGCTTGCATTTGGTTAAAATGCCCTGACATGATGCCGTCTTCAATGAGGATGGCGTAAAAATCCAGATGATCCGTATTTTCGGCAGAAATCATGGAGTAGGCACGGGAAATGTATTCATCTCCTTGCATAAACCCTAATTTGGCAAACTGACCGGCAATAAAATCAAAGTCCTTTGGGCGAGTGATACTGAAAGAAAGTAGCTTGGGTGTGTGTTTTTTAACCCAACGCACTTTCTGTTCGGTAAAAGAATATTCTTTTTTGTGCTCGTTCATAAATAGCTCCTGATTCCTGAATTAAAAAATAAAAGTAAAACGGCAAAAGCGCCAATCGTTAGGTAGGTGATATTTTATACGACTTGGACAAATCTTGTTATGCTTTTTCGGAGTAGGTAATTGATTGTCGTAAAAGGTTTTAAAATCAATTTTCCTCAGCATTCGACTATTGCTTAACAAGGTAAAATTCTGTAGAATACGCCCCGTTTTTGCTCATTATTAGAGCAATTAAATATGAATCTAACTTCTGTTCTTGGCAACAAGAACAATAGTTTTTTGACTTAATTAATAGAGGAATATCATTATTAAAACCGTAAAAAAAGCACCTGCAGTAAATCGCCCGAATCGTATTAATGACGAAATTAGAGTAAAAGAAGTCCGCTTGATTGATCAGGACGGGGAGCAAGTTGGGGTTGTTGCGATTCAACAAGCATTAGAAATGGCGGAAGCCGCAGCTTTAGATCTTGTAGAAATCAGTCCAAATGCGGAACCACCTGTGTGTCGTATTATGAACTACGGTAAATTCCTCTACGAAAAGAGCAAAACAGCTAAAGAGCAGAAGAAAAAACAAAAAGTGGTGCAAGTGAAGGAAATTAAATTCCGTCCGGGCACAGATGAAGGTGACTACCAAGTTAAGTTACGTAGCCTAATCCGCTTTTTGGAAGATGGCGATAAAGCCAAGATTACTGTACGTTTCCGCGGTCGTGAAATGGCTCACCAAGACATCGGTTTTGATGTATTGGAGCGTGTGAAAAATGATTTAGCCGATATTTCTGTGGTTGAATCTGCGCCGGGGAAATTAGAAGGTCGCCAAGCAGTTATGGTGTTGGCACCTAAGAAAAAATAATTTTTTGTTCAGATTTCATCTGGATAACGGAATTTTCACTTCGGTGAAGATACAACGGTACATTGGGCACACTACGCAGCCTAATGACGTTTGAAAAGGGCAATTTGATTGCCTTGGTTGGAAATAATCAGTGCCTACAAGTAATCGCCTTAAAACGATTCGCCTGGTTATGTTGTTTAAACTTAAAAAATGCGGAGTTATTTAACAATGCCTAAAATTAAAACAGTACGCGGTGCTGCTAAGCGTTTCAAAAAAACTGCTTCTGGTGGTTTCAAGCGTAAACAATCTCACTTACGTCATATTTTGACTAAGAAAACAACAAAACGTAAACGTCACCTACGCCATAAATCCATGGTTGCTAAGTCCGACTTAGTATTAGTAGTAGCGTGCTTGCCATACGCATAAGCACAAACGTACGTCAGTTCATTTTAGTTAAAAATATTACATAGGAGATTAAATAATGGCTCGTGTAAAACGTGGTGTTATTGCAAGAGCACGCCATAAGAAAGTTCTTAAGGCTGCTAAAGGTTATTATGGTGCACGTTCACGCGTGTATCGCGTTGCTTTCCAAGCGGTGATCAAAGCTGGTCAATACGCATATCGTGACCGCCGTCAACGTAAACGTCAATTCCGTCAATTATGGATTGCACGTATCAACGCAGCGGCTCGTCAAAATGGTTTATCTTACAGCAAATTCATCAATGGTTTGAAAAAAGCGTCTGTTGAAATCGACCGTAAGATCCTTGCTGATATCGCAGTATTCGACAAAGTGGCATTTGCTGCATTAGTTGAAAAAGCAAAATCTGCACTTTAATTCGTTAAAGTTTAGGTAAAAAATTAGGACGCTTTAGGGCGTCCTTTTTTATGCGTATTTTTTAGATTTTATTGTTTTCGGCGTAATAGAAATAGAATCAGATTTTAATTCACTCTTTTAAAACTCACCTAAAATAGACCGCACTTTTTCCTTTTTCCAAAAAAGAAAAAACCGCTATCCAATTTCTGAATAGCGGGGAGGTCTTAAATATAAGAAAACTTTAAAAGACAACTGCATTTGCAGTGCACTAGCAATTGTTAAGACTAGGTATCTTTAAAATAGTTCAAATAAAAAAGAAAAATTTATTTTATTTTTTAGAAAATGAGATGAATCGCAAAAAGAAAAACGACAGATGCTGAATCACCTGTCGTTTTTTATGGCTGTAGGATTATTTCTCAGCAAGAAAATCCACGATTTGTTGTTCAATCCCAGCGGCATCTAATTTTAAATCAGTCAGCGTTTCTGCTTGCGATCCTTGAGGGATAAAGAAATCCGGTAAACCTAATTGCAATAATTTCACCTGGTGTTGATGCTGATTCAATACTTCCGCCACCGCACTTCCTGCGCCGCCTTGAATCGCATTTTCTTCTAATGTCACAAGGAGTTCATGGCTGTTGGCAATCTCGTTAATACGGGTGACATCCAACGGTTTTACAAAACGCATATCAATCACGGTTGCATCCAGTTTTTCCGCGGCAATCAAGGCATTTGGTAAAAGCGTACCAAAATTTAAAATGGCTACTTTTTTACCTTCACGAATATGCTTTGATTTACCCAATTCCAATGGTTGTAAAGGTTCTAAGGTGACACCCATGGCATTTCCGCGTGGATAACGCACGGCAGCAGGCTTACCGTAATGATAGCCGGTATAAAGCATTTGGCGGCATTCATTTTCATTGCTTGGCGTCATGATGATAAGGTTTGGAATACAGCGCATGAAACTGATATCGAATGCACCTTGGTGAGTTTGTCCATCTGCGCCGACAATGCCTGCACGGTCAATGGCGAAGAGAACCGGCAGATCTTGAATGGCGACATCATGAATGAGTTGGTCATAAGCACGTTGCAAGAAAGTTGAATAAATAGCAACCACAGGCTTGTATCCACCAATCGCCAAACCGGCTGCAAATGTCACTGCGTGTTGTTCAGCAATCGCCACATCAAAATACTGTTGAGGGAAACGTTGAGAAAATTCCACCATGCCGGAACCTTCGCGCATTGCCGGGGTGATCCCGATAAGTTTTGGATCTCGTTCTGCCATTTCACACAACCAATCGCCGAAAATTTTGGAATAGGTTGGGGTGGCATTAGATTTAGGTAACTGACCGCTTAAATGGTCGAATTTTGGGACGCCATGGAAACCGATAGGATCGTTTTCTGCCGGTGTATAGCCTTTGCCTTTCTTGGTTTTTATGTGAAGTAATTGAGGGCCTTTTAGATCGCGCATATTGCTCAATGTCGCGATTAATTCATCAATATTGTGCCCGTCGATAGGGCCAATATAGTTGAAACCCAACTCTTCAAATAAGGTACTTTCCGGTGAGAACATCACGCCTTTCATGTGTTCTTCGGTTTTTTTCATAAAGTTTTTCACCGTCGGCACTTTATCGAGAATTTTTTTGCTACCGTCACGCACGGTAGAGTAGAACGAACCGGAGAAAATTCGGGCAAGATGGTTGTTTAATGCGCCGACATTTTCCGAAATAGACATTTCGTTATCATTTAAAATCACCAACATATTGGTGTGCAACGCGCCGGCATGATTTAATGCCTCAAATGCCATACCTGCCGTAATGGCGCCGTCACCGATGACACAAACCGTTTGTCTTCCGGCATTTTCTCGTTCTGCGGCAATGGCAATGCCTAACCCTGCGCTGATCGATGTAGAGGAGTGCCCTACGCTTAACACATCAAATTCGCTTTCACCACGCCAAGGGAAGGGATGTAACCCGCCTTTTTGGCGAATGGTGGACATTTGGTCACGACGACCGGTTAAGATTTTATGAGGATAGGCTTGATGACCCACATCCCAAATTAACTGATCGAAAGGCGTTTTAAAGACATAATGCAGCGCAACGGTCAGTTCCACTGTGCCTAAACCGGAAGCTAAATGTCCGCTACTTTGACTCACCGATTCTAGCAAATATTCGCGTAGCTCTCGACACACTTGAGGGAGTTGTTCTTTGTTTAACAAGCGTAAATCTTCAGGCGAATTAATCAATGATAAAAGGGGGTAGTTTTGCATAAGGGTTAATCAATTCCAACGTTAAAATTTATATATCACAACGCTAAAAACAGCGCTAATTTCCACCGCGCTTTGGGGGCGCATTAGTTTTTTCGTTTAATGATAAATTCCGCCAACGCATAAAGTGCGGTGGTATCAAAAGGTAAATCTTTGAGTTCGGCTAATGCCATTTCGTAAAGCTCTTGGGCTTTTTGTTTGGCACCTTCCAGCCCCAATAATTTCGGATACGTGCTTTTATCTGCTGTTAAATCGGAGCCGACTGTTTTGCCGATGGTTTCGCTATCGCCTTCAATGTCTAAAATATCATCTTGCACTTGGAAGGCGAGGCCAATTGCCGTGGCGTAGCGTTCCAACTGTTGTGCTAAAGCCTTCTCTGCAAAATGAGGCGAGCAAATAAAGCCCATCATGAGCGCTGCAGTGAGCAAGGCACCGGTTTTATTTAAATGGATGTGTTCTAATTCTTGCAGGCTGATGACTTTGTGTTCTGATATTAAATCCAGACTTTGTCCCAAACACATGCCCTTGACACCGGAGGCGGCACTTAAGGTTTTAATGAGTGCCAGTTTTTGTTCCGCCGATAGCGTTGGAATATCCGTTAAAATCTCAAAGGCAAAGGCTTGCAACGCATCACCGGCTAAAATTGCGGTGGCTTCGTCAAACGCAATGTGACAAGTTTTGTGGCCACGACGTAATTCGTCGTCGTCCATGGCAGGCAAATCATCATGAATCAATGAATAAGCATGAATGGCTTCAATGGCGGCTGCCGCATAATCAAGCTGCGCTAAATCGGCGCCGAGCATTCTGCCGGTGGCATAAACTAAAAAGGGGCGAATGCGTTTTCCACCCAACAATAAGCCATATTTCATGGCGTCAGCTAAAGGCGCGGGCGCGCTATCAAGGTGGGCAAATTGCTCTGCTAAAAAGTGATTAATTCGCTGCTGAACGTGCTGTAAATCTTCTGAGAACTGATACATTACCGCCCCGTTATTCTTCCGCTTGATAATCGCTAAGTTTGGCACTTTCGTTTTTTTGTAACAAAATTTGGATGTGCTGTTCCGCTTGCTGTAAGCGTTCTTGCCCTAACTGAGCCAGCTTGATGCCTTGTTCAAAATCTTTTAATGCCTCTTCAAGAGAAAGATTGTTATTTTCCAAACGGGAGACGATTTCTTCCAGTTGTTTTAAGGTATTTTCAAAATCCGGTTCATTTTTCTCAGCCGGTTTACGCGCCATGGTCTTATCCTTTTTTGCAGCAAAATAGAATTGCCGTATTGTACTTGATTTTTATCGCTATTGTTAGGGCGAATTTAGGGTATTTCCGGTGAATAATCTCTTCTAAAAAAACAACTGAAAAAGACACCGCACTTTGGGTTAATGTTCACAATTTTGTTGTGTTTTACAGCGAGAAAAAAGCCATTTCAAACCATCTAATAAAGCCGGCATGACACTGGTCATATGGGTTTCTTCAGGATAAATTTTACTCACAACCGCTAGCTTATCATTAGGCAGCCCATTCAGTTTTTCCGCTACATTTTTGACTTGCGTCACCATGGCGCGCTGATCTAACTGCTTTTGTCGTTCGGTATCTTGTTTCATATAAGGCGCCAATTTTTGTTCATATTCTCCAACGGTGAAACGCACGCCAATTTTCTCTTTTATTTTTTGTAGGTGTTCGGGAAATGCAGGTAAATCTTGCAAAATCCGTTGCTGATTCCACCATACTGAAGGGCTGGCGATAAGATAGTTGCGGAATCCATTTGGGTGATTAAACAAACTATATAAACTAAATAGACCACCATAAGAATGCCCGAAAATGTTTTGTTGAGCCGTGTTAATTGAAAAACGGTGATGCAAATCTGGTGAGAGTTCTTCCTGAATAAAGCGATAAAAATTTTCTGCACCGCCAAATTTTTTATTGGTTTTATCGCCGGTATCATCGTAACTTTCTGATGGCGGCGTATAATCTTGCGCGCGTTCTGCCGGATTAAGAAGTTGAGTATTCGGGTAGCCGATGCCGACGATTAAAAATGGTACGGCATTGGTTTCTTGTGAGCGCGCCATCATGTTTTGTGCCATGCTGGCAGCCGCGGGGAAAAGGGCATCGCCGTCCAACACGTAGAGAACGGAATAGCCGATATGCTTTACTTCTCCAACAGGCATCACCTGAATACGATAATCTTTTTTCGTAAATTGGCTGTGAAGCACATATTCTTGTGCATTAGGGAGAATTGCCGGTTTTAAATTGCCCATTGAAGTTGCTTGATGCCCCTCGGCAAGATTAAAGAATACGCCACAAGAGAGAGCCAATAATAACGGTTTCATACATGTTCCTATGTGAGTTTTTGCGCTAGCGTAGCAAAGTGCGGCCAGTTTTTCTAACGTTTTTATCAGATAAAAATACCTGAAAAAATGACCGCACTTGATGACTAATCAGATCAGTATAAATTGCTATAAAATTTTTCAAAATTATGGTCTAATAGCGCGTAATTTTTTGTTAATCAAGAGAAAAAGGTTAAATATGAGCTGGATTGATAGAATTTTTAGTAAAAATACCTCGTCTTCTTCCCGCAAAGCCAATGTGCCTGAAGGCGTGTGGACAAAATGTACCTCATGCGAACAGGTGCTATATCGTGAAGAATTAAAACGTCATTTGGAAGTTTGCCCAAAATGCGGACACCATATGCGTATTGATGCGCGCGAGCGTTTATTGGGCTTATTGGATCAAGACAGCGTACAAGAATTAGCGGCAGAGTTAGAACCGAAAGATATCTTGAAATTCAAAGACTTGAAGAAATATAAAGATCGTATTACCGCCGCTCAGAAAGATACCGGCGAAAAAGATGCCTTAATTGCATTTTACGGTACGTTATACAATATGCCGATCGTGGCGGCAGCCTCTAACTTTAGCTTCATGGGCGGTTCCATGGGATCTGTGGTGGGGGCGAAATTTGTCAAAGCCGCAGAAAAAGCCATGGAAGAAAATTGCCCGTTTGTCTGTTTCTCCGCCAGTGGTGGCGCACGTATGCAGGAAGCCTTGTTTTCCCTCATGCAAATGGCAAAAACCAGCGCCGTGTTGGCTAAAATGCGTGAAAAAGGCGTGCCATTCATTTCCGTATTAACGGATCCAACGCTAGGTGGTGTTTCTGCCAGTTTCGCAATGTTGGGCGATATCAACATTGCCGAACCAAAAGCATTAATCGGTTTTGCCGGTCCACGTGTTATTGAACAAACCGTGCGTGAAAAATTGCCGGAAGGTTTCCAACGCAGTGAATTTTTATTGGAAAAAGGCGCAATCGACATGATCGTAAAACGTGCAGATATGCGTAATACCTTGGCGAGTTTGGTCAGCAAATTGATGAATAAGCCATCTCCTTTTGTGGAAAGCGAATTAATCACAGAAGAATAAATATGAACACAATGTTAAAAGCCACTTCGCCACTCAACGAGTGGCTTTCTTATTTGGAAAACAGTCATTTTAAAGCGATTGATTTAGGGCTGGAACGCATCAAATCTGTTGCACAGGAATTGGATTTGCTCACGCCGGCACCTTTCGTGATTACCGTAGGTGGTACAAATGGCAAAGGTACCACTTGCCGTTTGTTAGAAACCATTTTATTGAATGCGGGCTATCGTGTCGGCGTGTATTCTTCACCGCATTTGTTACGTTATAACGAACGTGTTCGCATTCAGAATCAAGAGTTGGATGATGCACAGCACACGGCGTCTTTTGCGTATATTGAGCAAAACAAAACGCAATCATTAACATATTTTGAATTCAGCACGCTGTCTGCGTTACATTTGTTTAAACAGGCAAGATTGGATGTAGTGATTTTAGAAGTGGGGCTGGGTGGTCGCTTGGATGCCACGAATATCGTGGACAATGACATGGCGGTGATTACCAGCATTGATATTGATCACACGGATTTCCTCGGTTCTACGCGCGAGGAAATCGGTTTTGAAAAAGCGGGAATTTTCCGTGCTAATAAACCGGCGATTATTGGCGAACCCAATATTCCGCAAACCATGTTGATGCATGCCGAAATATTAGGTAGCCAATTATTTTGTCGTCACCTTGATTGGAATTTTTGCCAGCAGGAACAAAGTTGGACATGGCAAACCACGCGTGAAGATGAAAAAGTGCGGTGGAATTTGCTCGCGGATTTACCGCTTTGCCACATTCCGTTAGCCAATGCGGCAACTGCGCTTGCGGCAGTACAAAAATTGCCGTTTGAGATTTCTCTTGAAACCGTGAAAAAATCCTTGCTTGAGGTGGAACTCACCGGGCGTTTTCAAACCATGAAGCCGGAAAGCTTAACGCATTTGGCGAAAATGGTTGAGCGTGAAGTGGAAGCCCTACCGCGTATGATTGTTGATGTGGGGCACAATCCGCACGCAGCACGTTATTTAGCAGAAAAACTGACCGCACTTAAAGCCCAATCACAAGGAAAACTGATCGCGGTTTGTGGGATTTTAAAAGATAAAGATGCGGCTGGTGTATTGACACCGTTACTTCCGCTGGTTGACGAATGGCGTTGTGTCACATTAGGCGGTTATCGCGGTCAACAGGGTAAAGATTTGTTTGTGACGTTGCAACAGATTGCAACTCAACAGCATTTGAATGCACAAGGTAGCTATGCCGATTCCGTCGCAGAAGGTGTGAAAAGTGCGGTGGAAATGGCCAATGAAAATGATACCGTGCTGGTGTTTGGATCTTTTCATACCGTGGGCGAGTTTCTGACATTAATCCAAACCTAAAGACGTTAGCTTCATCAAAAAAACAAAAGTGCCGAGGAACAACCCTTGGCGCTTTCTTTTAACGTAAATGTCCCGCTTCATTTATGCTTTCAATGGTAAATTTTCCGTCGGTCCCATTGCTTTGTTTATAGTGCACGATGTTAATCGCACAATTTAACAAAGATTGGCTCTTGCCTTCATGACGATGTTCTTGCCAGCTTGTTCCGGCAAGTAAAGCAAGCAATAAACGCAATGTGTGTCCGTGTGAAACAATCAAAATATTGCCTTGTTCATGTACTTGAATAATGTCTTGAAGTGCTTTCATTGCCCGTTTGGCAAGTTGTTCAAAGGTTTCTCCACCATTGCTTTGCGCTTTGTAGTTTGCGGCATCTTTGAGCATTTGGTTAAACTCATCTAAAGAACGCAATTTCTCCACCGGTAAACCTTCCCAAGACCCGAAATATTGCTCGTTTAACCCTTTATGTTGAAAAAGTGGCACATCGCGCTCGTCTAAAATATGTTGTGCTGTGTCGATAGTACGTTGTAAACAGCTGGAATAGGCGGCAACAAAAGGAATGTGCTGCAGTGCTGCTCCGGTTTGTTTGGCGCCTTTAACACCAAGCTCCGTTAAGTCGGAGTTGCCGAATCCTTGTAATAGTCCTTGCTCGTTCCAAAGAGTACGTCCGTGGCGGACTAAGTAGAACGTGAGATGTTTATTCATGAATTATCCTGTTAAATCTTGTTGAGATAAAAACGCAGAAAAAAACGACCGCACTTTTTTATAAGAGCGGGCTGAAAAGGAAAAACAGTTTTTCGATAATGCGTTGATAAACGGAACGATTTGCCCATTCGTCGTAGTTCAGCAGTTCGGCGTTTTTGATGTAGCTTTCATGCAACAGGGAAATTTCGTTCGCGAATGCCGCATCTTCCACCACCATGGTCACTTCAAAATTCAATAAAAAGCTGCGCATATCCATGTTTACAGTGCCGACCAACGCCAATTTATTATCAATCAGCATGCTCTTAGTGTGCAGTAACCCTTTATTGAAATGATAAATTTTTACACCGGCGGCGAGTAAATCGTCAAAAAATGTACGGCTTGCCCAATGTACCATCATCGAATCATTTTTTTTTGGCAGAATGATAGAGACATCCACACCTCGTAGGGCGGCTGTGCGTAATGCTTCGGCAATATTATGGCTTGGCACAAAGTAAGGAGAGGTGATGACAATGCTTTTCCGTGCAGAAAAAATTGCGATAGCGAGAGATTGCGCCATTAAATCATCCGGAAAACTCGGGCCGGTGGCAAGAATTTGCACTGCGTGAGAATTGTTTTGTTCTAAAGGCAATAACGGGCAATCAGGAATATGTAATGGTACGGATTGTCCTGTTTCAATTTCCCAGTCCCACGCATGCAAACCGTTGAGAACGGCAGACACAGGGCCATTGATACGCACCATGACATCAATCCATTCGCCTACATTGCTGTCTTTTTTGAAGAACTTTGGATCCACCATGTTCATGCTGCCGGTGTAAGCAATTTGGTTATCGATCACAATAATTTTGCGATGTTGACGTAAATCGATTCGACTGAAAAACATGCGGAATAAATTCACATGTAAGGTTTCAACAATTTCAATCCCTTGGGCTTGCATCTCGCGACAATCCGCACTTTTTAAAAACGGACGACTGCCCACGGAATCCAATAAAATGCGTACTTTTACCCCACGTTGACAGGCTGCGATAAGCGCTTCTTTGACGTCGTTCACCAAACCATAGGGAGACCAAATATAAAACACCATATTGATGGATTTTTCTGCGCATTTGATGTCTTCAATGATGCTGTGCATGATGTTTTCCGGGGTGTCCAGAATATGCAGTTCATTTCCTAAAACACAAGGAATGCCAAGACGTTGCTTGGCTAAGTCGAAAATTGAACGATAGAGTAGATTGGTTTTCGTATTCACCAAATTATCGCATTTCGATAGCTTGTCGAACCATGCCATAAATTGGGGTTTGAGCTGGTTGAATAGTGTTGCGCGGCGCTTCCCGAGATTAATTTCGCCGAAAATCAAATAGGCTACAATGCCGACAATAGGGAAGATATAAATCACCATCAACCAAGATAGCATGGCGGCGACAGATTGCTTTTTCATGACCAAACGAATGGTAATAGCAATGGTGAGAACCCAGATAAGTGCAGGAATAATGTAGGCGATAATTTGTTCGATATTCATAAAAATGACCGCGTTATAAAGGTGTAGAGGTAAAAAGCATTAACAAAATTGGCGGTGTAATGTTTGTGATAAACCCAAAACTAAAAGCAAGCGGCAAAACTTCTACGCCGCCGGCTTTTTGAATAATGGGTAAGGTGACATCAAGGGCGGTTGCTCCCGGAAAACCCACCGCTGTTGAACGGTAGTTTTGCATGAATAGCGGAATAATAAATAAGCTAATCAATTCACGCGATAAATCATTAAAAAACGCAATACTGCCCCAAATCGGCCCCCAAGCATTACTGAGGGTTACGCTGGACAATGAATACCAGCCAAAACCGGAGGACACAGCTAAACCTTGTATCACCGGCACTGACAACACGAAAGCCGCAATAATGCCGCCAAGTAATGAGGTGAACATGAAAATCACGCCCATTGCTAATCCGCGTTTATTGAAAAATACCGCGCGCATGGAAATGCCATTGTTGCGCAATTGCACGCCCACACAAAAAATCATAACAACCAGCACATAAGTGGTAGCGTCGTGGGGCAAAGCAAAATGACCTTTGAACAGCCAACCAACCACGAAACCAATGAGCACCACCGTGCATAATTTCAATGAATCCAACATGATATGCCAACGCGAGGCAATTTTTTCTGCAACGTGTTTTAGTGGCTGCGGGTGGAATTTGTCGTAAAGAAATAAGCCGATGAAATTTAGGCATTGAATAAACAAAATAAAGGTGAGGGCATAAACGCCGATTTGCGGTAATTGTTGTGCTAAATCATCCAGTTGTCCGAGTGAAAAACCCATGGTGAAGAGAATCATGTACAGCAAAATCATGGTCACGCGACCGAAAGATTGCAAAATGGCGTGATTTTTCACTTTCACCATGTACCCGATAAACATCGGCACTAAAATAATGAGTAATCCTTCGTACACTGTTGCCACCTTCAAATGCTATATGGTGGCAGAGTATAGCACTTTTCCCTATTTTCGCCTATCGGTGAGGCTTAACACTAAAGCCAATGTCATTGATTGTGCTATACTTTCGGGCATTATTTTTCTCTAGTATTTCCCTATGACATTCCAAATTGTATTTCGACACTCTGATTTTATTGTGATCAATAAGCCTAATGGCATTAGCGTCCATAAAGATGACGCGGATGTGGGGTTAACTCAATTAGTGGCGCAGCAACTTGGCGTACCGAAAGTTTGGCTGGTGCATCGGCTGGACAAAGTCACTTCAGGTTTGTTGATTCTTGCCTTAAACGAACGTGCGGCTGTGACGTTGTCGCAGAAATTTGCGCAGCATCAAATTCAGAAAACATATATTGCATTAGCAACGCATAAACCGAAGAAAAAACAGGGCAGAATCAGTGGAGATATGCAAAAGGCTAGACGAGGCACGTGGAAACTTTGCCAAAGCAAAGAAAACCCCGCGGTGACAGATTTTGTTTCACACAGTTTGGCACCCAATTTGCGTTTATTTATCTTACAACCGAAAACCGGTAAAACCCATCAACTTCGTGTTGCAATGAAAAGTTTAGGCAGCCCGATTTTAGGGGATGAACTATATGGTGGGGATAAGGCTGAACGCACCTATTTGCATGCCTACCAATTATCGTTTGACTATTTCGGGTTGAAGGTTCAAATTAAGGGAACACCGATTAATGAGAGCGAAAAGTGCGGTGAAATTTTTCAACGTTTTTGGCAGGCCATTGAAAAATATCTTCATGGTGAAAATGAAAAAACACCTTAAAAACTGACCGCACTTTTTTCGCTGCGAAGCAAGGAACGTTGCCAATGCCGAATAAGATCATAACCAGTTCATACCATAAAGCCATTATTTGCATGGTGCTTGCCTATATCAGTATCGCCTTGATGGGCGTGTTCGTAAAATATGCCTCGGATGAATTACCAGCAAGTGAAATTTTGTTTTCTCGCTTTCTGATTGGTTTTGTTTTCTTGTTACCTTTTATGATTCGCGATGGTGATTTCCGAGTCGAAATGCGCCAGTGGCCGTTTTTGGTGATTCGCAACCTTGCCGGCATCGGCAGTATGTTATGTACTTTTTATGCCATCAAATATTTGCCACTTTCCATTTCTATTTTGCTATTGAATACCTCTGCGTTATTCGTGCCGGTTTTGCTCTTTCTTTTGCGTACTCGCACGCCGCTGAAAGTCATTGCCTGCAGTGTGCTGGGATTTATTGGCGTGGCGATTATTTTGCTCACTGATCACCATGGTGAGGTGGAACCTTATTATATTTTTGTCGCATTGGGCGGTGCGACTTTAGCGGCAATGGCGTTTATCAGTTTGCAGGAATTAAATAAGCATAATTCACCGAAAAATATCGTTTTCTATTTCCATTTACTTGGGGCGATTTTATTACCGTTATTTTTTATGGCGCAATGGACGCTCCCGACAGCGCATGGCTTATTTATGCTTTTATTGGTGGGCGGATTCGGCTTAATTTTCCAGCTTTTGCTGACTCGTGCGTTTAAATACGCTCCGGCAAATGTCATCACGCCTTTTGCGTTTACCGGTGTGATTTTTTCCAGCATCTGTGACTGGTTGTTTTGGCAGAATGTGCCGACAGTGCATTTTTGGCTCGGCTCTCTCGTGATCATTGTGTCTGTCAGTTTATTGGCAAGATTGCGCGGCCAAGGGAAAACGAAAGCATAATTTATTCCCCAAAAACAGTTGTTTTTCCGCTACAATAGCGCACTTTAAAATGACATTGAAAACGAGGAAATCCATGGAATATCCAATTTGTCCATCTTGCAAAGGCGAAAACACCTATCACGATTCTATCCAATTTGTTTGCCCGGATTGTGGCCACGAATGGACCGGCGACGAAGTCGAAGAACATGACGATGATGCGTTTATTGTCAAAGATAGCAACGGCAATTTGCTGGCTGATGGCGACGACGTGCTACTCATCAAAGATTTAAAACTTAAAGGCTCTTCCGAAGTATTGAAAAAAGGCACAAAATTTAAAGGCATCCGCCTTGCTCGCGGCGATCACAACGTGGATTGCGGCAAAATCATGCTGAAATCGGAGTTTTTGAAGAAGGCGTAGGTGAAAAAAGCCATCTGTCGTAAGCAGGTGGCTTTTGTCATTTTATTTTCTTCCGCCGAACTTATTTACAATACGTCTACCTAACCAACAGTATATCTTTGATACAGGAGAACTTTATGCAAGCAAAAACATGGTTGGCTTCGTTGGTAGGGTTGGCTGTTTCCGGTATGGCTATGGCGAACCCACCGCAAGGGAATGATCCGTTGGCGGATGCGCCGTATTTCAATAAAACGGACAGTGGCTATGATCTAAAATTCTCACCGAAAACTTACCGCACTTTAGAGGCGAAAGTGAATGGTGAGACGGTGAAATTCCGTGCGTTTGAAAAGATTGTGTATGTGCAAAACCCGGTTGAGCCGGATTATCAGACACTGAACATTTATGTGCCGGAAGCCTATTTTAATAATGGCAAAATCAATGGCTTTAATGCCAAGAGCGCGCCGATTTTCCTGCCGAATGCGGTGGGCGGTTATATGCCGGCAAAAGCGGCAACCTATGATGCAAAAGGCTTCGGCAGTGGTGATAAATCTAACGCAATTTTGACCGCACTTTCCAAGGGTTATGTGGTGGCAAGTGTGGGTGCGCGTGGACGGACGTTGGAGAAAGACGGCAAATATACCGGCAAAGCACCGGCAGCAATTATTGATTTGAAATCGGCGGTGCGTTATTTGCATTTTAACGATGAAGCAATGCCGGGTGATGCCAATAAGATCATTTCTAACGGCACCAGCGCAGGCGGAGCATTGTCCGCTTTGTTAGGCGCAAGCGGTGACAGCATGGATTATGTTGAGTATTTAAAACAAGTCGGCGCGGCAGAGGCGAGTGATGTCATTTTTGCGGTGTCCGCCTATTGCCCGATTACCAATTTGGAACACGCCGACAGCGCTTATGAGTGGGAATTTAACGGCTTGAACGATTATCGCCGAATGGACATGAGCCGTTTGAATGCACAAAGTTTTAATGATCGTTCGCAAGCTGCGGCAAAAGCCACGATTGAGGGTACGTTGACGGCAGCGGAAATTCAGATGTCCGATCAGCTAAAAGCCGAGTTTCCATCTTATTTAAATAGTCTGAAATTAGAAGATGAGAAAGGTAATGCCTTAACGTTAGATGGGCAAGGTAACGGTTCTTTTAAAGATTATATGAAAAATGTCATTGTGCGCTCGGCGGATAAGGCCCGTAAAAGTGGCGTGACCTTTGAAGATAAACCTTGGGTGAAACTGAACAAGGAAGGCGTCAGCGACATTGATTGGGAGGGCTATATTCACTCAGAAAAACGCATGAAATCACCACCTGCCTTTGATGCGCTGAATTTGAGTTCCGGCGAAAATAACTTATTCGGTACGGAAAGCGTGAATAATCAGCATTTTACAGACTATTCCATGCAACATAGTAGCGAGAAAGGGAAAATGGCAGATAAGCACGTCATTCAGTTAATGAACGCGATGAATTATGTGGATCATGGCAAAACCGCATATTGGCGCATTCGTGCAGGTACTTCTGATCGTGATACCTCGCACGCCATCAGTGCGATACTTGCAATAAAACTGCGTATGGCAGGCAAACAGGTGGATTATGAAACTCCGTGGGGCGTGCCGCATTCGGGGGATTATGATCTGGACGAGCTGTTCCAATGGATGGATAGTATCAGTAAATAATTGGTAATAGCCATAAAAGTGCGGTTAGTTTTGGTGACGTTTTATCTGAAAAACAGTCTGAAAACCGACCTCACTTTTCTCTCAAAAAAAACGGCGCTTTGTTAATCAAGCGCCGTTTTTGTTTTTTAGAGAAAGTGCGGTGGTTTTTCACCGCATTTTTACTTAACGAGAGTAGTAACCCGCCATGGAGCTGTAAACGGCATTTTCTGCCTGAATCACGTTGAATTTGGCTTGCAAAATGGAAAGCTGGGAGGCTTTTTCCGTATTGGCCGCCGTCAACCATTCGCGCAATTCAGACACGCCCGCGTTGTAGCGGTTGCGGTAATATTGTGTAATGCGTTGGTTGTAATTGTACGTTTGTTGCGCGTTGCTAAAGTGGCTTTGTGCTTGAGTAAACGCGAAGTAGTTGGTATCCACGTCATTTAACGCCGTGGTGATACTTTTTTCATAGTTTAAACGGGCTGTTTCGTAATCCGCTTCAGAGATTTTCACGTTCCATTTTACGGTGTTCCAATTTAAGAACGGCAATGTAATACCAACGTTGCCGGCGCCAATAGAGGAGAATGTAGTCGCGCCGGTTTGATTGGTGGCGTTACGGCTTAAGCTGCCGCCCAAGGTAATTTCCGGGAACCAGCTTTTTTCGGTGGCTTTGGCATTTTTGAATGCACTGCTTAAACGGGCTTGATAGCCTTTGACATCAGGACGGTTGGCGATCACGGAAACCGGCACGTTTAAATTCACGCCCACAGTTTTTACGCTCAAAATATGCGGGAAGTTGATGTTTAATGTGTCATCCGGTTTTAAGTTCAGCAAATTGCGTAAGGTCTTTTCTGCGTTTTTGCGGTTGGTTTGCAACGTAATTAAATTATTACGCGCCGTTAATACTGCTTGTTGAGCCTGATCTACGCTAGCACTGTCTGCGACACCTTGCGCCAAACGATTTTTCATGATGTTGCTGATGTCGGTGTAATATTTGATGCTTTCTTGAGTAGTGCTAATAGCATCGTTTAAATAGGCAATTTGGTAGTAGGTTGTTACCACCGAGTTGATTAAAGAAAGACGGGTAGATTCCATGTCTTCAATGGTGGCTTTATGAGACCATTCTGCTGCATCGGCTACGTCTGCTAAACGACGCCACAAATCCAATGTATAAGACACATTTAATGCGCCGGTGTGTGTGATCGCGGAATTGCCACCACGATTAATATCTTTTTGAGCAGAAGATTTTGCTGCACCACTAAAGGCCGGAATCAAGTTTGCTCCAGCAAGGTTGGCGCTATACAGTGCACGGTTCACGGAAACTGCCGCCTTGGCTAGATCTTTATTATTTGCTAAAGCTTGTTCGACTACGCGGTTGAGTTGTGCATCGTTATAAAGCGCCCACCAGTTGTCTTTAATGTTGTATTGCTTGGTGATGTCTTCATATTGTTTGTAATTATCGAGGCTGGCTTGATAAGAATCGCCGATATTGGCACAGCCGGCGAGAGTTGTTGCCATCACCACTGCAAGGGCTAATTTTTTCATTTTTAACATTTTTTATCCTTCTTTAAGGTTCAAGGGGGCTATTTTATGCCTCAAAAGTGCGGTCGATTTTAACCGCATTTTTAGGTTTTACAAAATCTATTCACGGGCTAATGCCGTAATCGGATCTAATTGTGCAGCACGTTTTGCCGGCGTGTAGCCGAACACTACACCGATTAAGCTCGAAAAAGCGACGGCGGCAATAATCGAACCGCCGGAAAATGCCATGGTGAAATCGGTCATAAAGGTGTTAAACAGCACTCCAATCGCACCGGAAAGCAAAATGCCGGTGACGCCGCCGATAAGACAAATCAACACGGCTTCAATTAAAAATTGTTGCAGGATATTAGACTGCCTTGCACCGATTGCCATGCGCACACCGATTTCTTTGGTGCGTTCTGTTACTGACACCAACATAATATTCATCACACCAATACCGCCGACGATTAAGGAAATAAAGGCAATCGAGGAGATAAGCAGTTTCATCGTGCCGGTGGTGCTTTCGATGGTTTGTTTAATGGTGTCGCTGTTCATGATGAAAAAGTCTTTTTTGCCGTGGCGTAGTGTCAGCAATTCCGTAATGCCTTTTTCTGCTGCCGTTGTGTTCACATCTTCTGCGACTTTCACCGTAATCGAACCGATTTTTTTGCTACCTGAAATGCGGTTCATCACAGTAGTGTAGGGCGCGTAAAGATTCAGTGAACTGCTCGCGCCGCCCATTTGTCGATCGGACACAACACCAATAATACGCAACGGACGTTTGTTAAATATCACCACTTTGCCAAGGGGATTTTCATAGGGGAAAATGGCTTTTTTGGCACTTTCATCAATTAACGCCACTTGTGCGTTTTCTGCGACATCTTGTGCTGAGAGTAGACGACCTTGTTTTAATTTTAAACCTTCCACATCAAAAGATTCTTCGCTCACGCCTTTTAAGGACGTCGTCGAAAAGGCTTTATTCGCATAAATCAAGGTGCCGCTCGACGCGCTATTCGGCGTAACGCTTTGCACATAGGTTTGTTGGCGTAGCGCGTTAGCATCATTAACCGTGAGATTCTGCATTTGTTCCGCTCGGCGATCACCAAAGCCGGTGCCGTTAAAAATGGTGATGGTGTTTGTGCCGATGCCGCGAATATTTTCCAGAATTTTTTGTTGCGATCCATTGCCTAACGCTACTACAGACACCACGGAAGTAATCCCAATAATAATGCCAAGCATGGTGAGTAGGGAACGCATTTTATGTGCCACAATGGCGCTAACAGACATCCGAAAGGCTTCCATCAGCTGATCTTTGCTAAAGCCAAAACGTCCTTTAAAAACATTTGAATTTTTGACCGCACTTTTCACCGGCTGGGTTTGCGTGTCACTGATAATTTCGCCGTCTTTGATTTCAATCATCCGATTGGCGCTGGCAGCGATATGCTTGTCGTGGGTGACCATAATAATGGTATGCCCTTCTTGGTGCAGTTGGCGCAAAATTTCCAACACGTTTTCACCGCTTTGCGAATCCAATGCACCGGTGGGTTCATCGGCTAAAATGATTTCACCGCCGTTCATCAAAGCGCGAGCAATACTCACGCGTTGCTGTTGCCCGCCGGAGAGTTGATTAGGCTTATTCTGCCATTTGTCGCTTAATCCCAGTTTTTCCAATAATTGTTTGGCGCGTTCCAAACGTTGGTTGTGGGGCATACCTGCATAAATTGCCGGTAATGCCACGTTTTCTGCGGCGGTAAGGCTGCTCAATAAATTGTAACGTTGGAAAATAAAACCGAATTTTTGGCTGCGTAAATCGGAGAGCTGATCGGCGGTTAATTCGATGGTTTCTTTCTCATCGATTTTGTACGAACCACTGGTTGCCGTATCAAGGCAACCGATAATGTTCATCAACGTGGATTTGCCCGAACCCGATTGCCCGATAATGGCAACGAAATCGCCTTTTTCGATATTTAATGAAATGTCTTTCAGAATATGAACACGATTTTCGCCGGCACCAAAGTAGCGGTTGATGTTTTTCATTTCAATAATATTCATTGGAAATTTCCACCGCACTTTAGAAAATTCGTGGTCCGCGCATATTGCCGACAGCTTCGCCGGCAGCCACTTGTGACACAATGACTTTTTCGCCTTCAGCAACGCCGGATTTAATTTCTGTTTGGTAATCGTTTTGTACGCCGATTTCTACTTCGCGTTGTTCCGGTTGGTTGTTGCTGTTTAATACCTTCACAAAGGTTTTGCCGTTTTGCGTTTGAATTGCCATATTCGGCACGGATAGCACATTTTTCGCGTTGGCAATTTTGATGTTGTTTTCTGTGGTCATGCCGATGCGCAAAATCTGGTTGGGATTTTCCACGATAATGTTGGCGTAGTAATAAACTGCGCTGTTACTGGTGCTTGACGTTGAACTTGTGGTACTGGACGTGGAGCTATTGCTAATCGTCGTTGTCGCCGGATCAACGGATTCAATTTTGGCGTGATAAAGGGTTTTGCTGTCGGATAAAATACTGAAAGTGACCTCTTGTCCGGCTTTCACTTTCGTAATATCGCCTTCAGAAATTTCCGGTTTAATGCGCATTTTGCTTAAATCTGCCACTTTGACAATGGTCGGTGTGGTTTGATTAGAGTTTACTGTTTGACCTTCAGAAACCGGTGTAGCAATCACTGTGCCGTCAATCGGTGAGGTGATTTTGGTATAACTCACATTGGTTTCCGCAGTATTTACTTCAATTTCTGCTTGTTTGATGTTTTCCTGCACCACATTCATTTCTGCTTTGGCATTATCTAAGGTCGCTTTTGCGCTATTTAAGCTGTCCAAGGAGGTACCTTTTTGCGCATACAATTTGGTTAAACGATGGTAATTAGAAAGCGCCACATCATAGGCGGTTTTACGCGCGACAAACTGGGCTTGGTAACTTGCAAGCGCCGCTTTTCGGGTGTTTAGCGTATTGATTTGTGTGGTGGAATCAATTTCCGCAATCAAATCGCCTTTTTTCACTTGTTGACCCAAAGCCACATAGAGTTTGGTGACTTTGCCAGAAACCTGCACGCCCACATCAACGGTGTTGACACTTTCAATTGAGCCGGTCGCCACCACATTTTTTTCAATGTCGCCACGTTGCACGCTTTCCGTTAAATAAGTGGTTTTAGGCGTGGAATCGCCCATAAAAAAATAACCGCCGGTGACTACCGCGGCAGCCAAAGCGGCCATTATCCAATGTTTTTTCGTCATATTTTCTCAAGGGTTAGAAGAAACAGTGAAAATAGAATACAGGAGAAAGATTAAGGAAATCTTAATTATTAATGAATGAACGTTCATTTAGTGGCGCATTTTAATGGGAAATTAAATTTTTTGCACGAGAAATTTCAAAAGTCCACGCAAGATTTTGCCTTGTGCTGAAACAAATAACACTGCGATTCCTTAGATAAATTTCAGCTTTCAAGGAAAAATGTGTAGAATAGTGCGGTTATTTTTTTATGCGTTTTAATTGAGAAAATTATGAGTACAGAAACTATCTTAGAAACGACGGAAAATGCCCGTCCACACAATTTTATTACCCAAATTATTGATGAAGATTTAGCGTCCGGTAAACACCAACGCGTTCATACCCGTTTTCCGCCTGAGCCAAACGGCTATTTGCACATTGGTCATGCCAAATCTATCTGTTTAAACTTCGGTTTAGCAAAAGAATATAACGGTTTATGTAACCTCCGTTTTGATGACACCAACCCGGTGAAAGAAGATGTGGAATATGTAGATTCTATCAAAGCCGATGTGGAATGGTTAGGTTTCAAATGGGAAGGGGAGCCGCGTTATGCTTCCGATTATTTTGATGCACTTTATGGCTATGCCATTGAATTGATCAAAAAAGGATTGGCGTATGTGGACGAACTTTCACCGGAAGAAATGCGCGAATATCGCGGCACGTTAACCGAGCCGGGGAAAAACAGCCCGTATCGTGATCGTAGCGTAGAAGAAAACCTCGCGTTATTCGAGCGAATGAAAAATGGTGAATTTGCAGAAGGCACGTTGAGTTTGCGTGCGAAAATTGACATGGCGTCGCCGTTTATGGTGATGCGCGACCCGGTGATTTATCGCATTAAATTTGCCACCCACCACCAAACCGGTGACAAATGGTGCATTTATCCAATGTACGATTTCACCCACTGTATTTCCGATGCCATCGAACGCATTACACACTCATTATGTACTCTTGAGTTCCAAGACAACCGCCGTTTATACGACTGGGTGTTGGAAAATATCAGCATTGAGCGCCCATTGCCGCACCAATATGAATTCTCTCGTTTAAATTTAGAAGGCACGCTCACTTCTAAACGTAAATTGTTGAAATTAGTCAATGAAGGCATTGTAGATGGCTGGAACGATCCGCGTATGCCAACCATTTCAGGTTTACGTCGTCGCGGTTATACGCCGGCGTCATTGCGTGAATTCTGCCGTCGTATTGGCGTGACAAAACAAGACAACGTGGTGGAATACAGCGCATTAGAATCTTGCATTCGTGATGATTTAAACCAAAATGCGCCGCGAGCCATGGCGGTGATCGATCCTGTTCGTGTGGTGATTGAAAATTTTGAAGGCGAAGAAATGTTAACTGCGCCGAATCACCCGAATCGTCCGGAATTAGGCGAACGCCAATTGCCATTCACCAAAGAAATTTACATCGACCGTGCAGATTTCCGTGAAGAAGCCAACAAACAATATAAACGTTTAGTGTTAGGCAAAGAAGTGCGTTTGCGCAACGCTTACGTGATTAAAGCCGAACGTGTGGAAAAAGATGTCAACGGTGAAATCACCACTATTTTCTGTACCTATGATCCGGAAACCTTAGGTAAAAACCCGGCGGACGGTCGCAAAGTGAAAGGCGTAATCCACTGGGTTTCCGCCACGCACAATCACCCGGCAGAATTCCGTTTATACGAACGCCTTTTCACCGTGCCAAACCCGGGCGCAGAAGAAAATATCGAAAGCGTGCTAAATCCAACGTCCTTAGTGGTGAAACACGGTTTTGTCGAACAAAGCCTTGGCAATACGGAAGCAGAAAAAGGCTACCAATTTGAACGTGAAGGCTATTTCTGTGCTGACAGCAAAGACAGCCACCCGGAACATTTGGTGTTTAACTTAACGGTGAGCTTGAAAGAAGGTTTTTAACCCCATCACCGATTAAAAAGTGCGGTCGTTTTTCGTGGTGAATTTCGATCGCACTTTTTTAACTGTTAATGCCAATAGTGATTGGCGTTTAGAAGGAATAGTATTTTTATTCATTATATATGGAACCAATAAAACATGAGATTTGCCTATTTTACTGCTTTTAGTCTTTCTACAGCTATGTTACCTGCGTTTGCTGAACCTAGTTCAATACAGAATGCTACCCAGCAGGCAGTCGATACACGCCAACAACAGCAACAAAATATTTTAAATGCCGAAATTCAATCCCAACAAGTAAAAGCTCCAACGGTTCGCTTGGAAAGTGAAAAGGTACATGCACTTGGATTTCCAAAAAATGAAGAACTCTGTTTTCCTATTCATCAGCTTGTTCTTACCGATTATCAACACACCGTTTCAGAATCTACCTCTTTTTCTCCCAGCTCATTTTCCTGGGCAAAAAGTGCGGTCTATTCTGAGGGCGATTTTGCATTACCGGCCTGTGTTGGTGCTCAAGGAATTAACGTGTTATTACGCCGGATTCAAAATTATTTGATTGAGCAGGGATATGTGACTACACGGGTGGTTGCGGAACCGCAAGATTTACGTACAGGTGTATTGAGATTAACGGTGATTCCGGGCAAAGTGGGGCATATCCAATTACAAGATCAAAGTGCTGTTCCTTTTGCGACAAGAAGTATGCTTTGGTTTGCTATGCCTATGGCTGTTGGGGATTTATTGAATGTGCGGGAAATTGAGCAAGGCCTAGAAAACCTTAAGAGAGTACCAAGTGCTGACGCTAATATTGAGCTTCAGCCCGGAGAGACTTTGGGTGAGACAGATATTGTAGTGGCATATAAACACCGCATTCCATTTCATTTAACCTTAGGATTGGATGATTCGGGCTCCAAATCGACAGGACGTTTACAGGGCGCCGCTACTTTTTCTTGGGATAACCCGCTTCGCTTAAATGATATGTTTTATGTTAGCGGTACGCGTAGTTTTAAACGACATAGTGATGCGGCAGAGGGAGATTATGGCAGTCATAATCTGAGCTTGTATTATTCCATTCCGTGGAAAAACTATTTGCTGACGCTTTCAGGCTCCCGTTATACCTATTATCAAACGGTTGCAGGTGCTTTTGAGTCTTATGTGTATTCTGGCGAAAGTAAACAAATGAAGCTCAATTTAAGTCGTCTATTGAGCCGTGGCGCACAACATAAAACTTACACGAATATTGCCTTATGGGCGAAAAAGTCCCACAACTATATCAATGATACGGAAGTTGAGGTTCAACGTCGTCGTACAGCCGGATGGGAGCTAGGTCTTACGCACACGCACTATGTAGGCGTAGCGACATTTTCTATTTCCGCTAATTACAAACGGGGGACCGGTGCGAATAATGCCCTTCGTGCACCGGAAGAACGATTTAATGAAGGCACCTCAAGAATGCGGATTTTGACCGCCTCTCTTGATTTTAGTTATCCGTTCAACATTGGAAAACAACCTTGGCGCTTTAATACCTATTGGCAAGCGCAATGGAATAAATCACCGCTCGTGCAACAAGACAAATTCAGCATTGGCGGCCGCTATACGGTACGTGGGTTTGACGGTGAACTTACTCTTTCCGGAGAGCGCGGTTGGCTTTGGCGCAACGAACTGGCATGGAATGTGATGAACAAAGGACATGAGATTTATCTCGGACTCGACCGAGGTATTGTCCGTTCAAGCAATGAGGAATTACAAGTAGGCAATAGTTTAACCGGTGGTGCATTGGGGATGCGCGGTAATCTTTGGGGACTAAATTATGAATATTTTGTTGGCACACCAATTCAAAAACCGCAAGGTTTCAGAACAAGTCATGTAACAACAGGGTTTAACCTCAGCTATCGTTTTTAAGTATTTTTTAAAATAAGCAGATTTTATTATTAAGGAAACATCATGAATAAAAAACATTACAAAGTTATTTTCAGCCAAGTATTAAATCAACTTGTGGTTGTATCGGAACTTGCCAAATCAAAAGGCAAAGCCACGAGCGAAGATGTTGAAAGTGCAGAGATAAAAACAACGTTAAAAGCTACCGCACTTTCTACTTTATTCGGCACTCTCACACCGGTTCATTTCAGCATTATGTTAGCGTTGGGGTTTGTTTTCGTTTCTCCTACTGCTTTGGCAAATGCGGATATGGCGATTCGCGCAGACAAATCAGCACCGGGTAATCAACAACCAACGGTGTTACAGACGGCGAATGGCTTGCCACAAGTCAACATTCAAACACCAAGTGCAGGTGGCGTGTCGCGTAATCAATACTCGCAATTTGATGTGGCGGAAAAAGGCGCCGTATTAAACAACGCTCGTAAGGCGGTACAAACCCAAACGGCCGGTTGGGTACAAGGCAACCCCAATTTAGCCGCAGGTGAAGCGAAGGTGATTTTAAATGAAGTCAATTCATCCGCTCCGAGTCGGTTAAAGGGCTATGTAGAAGTGGCCGGACAAAAGGCCGATGTTGTTATTGCGAACCCGAGTGGTATCCATTGCGATGGTTGTGGTGTCATTAACGCAGGACGCGCCACCATGACCACGGGGAAAGCTCAATTAGAAAATGGTGAGCTCAAAGGCTATGAGGTCAACGGCGGCAAAGTTAAGGTGACCGGCAAGGGCATGGATAACCGCCAGGCGGATTATACCGATATCATTGCAGAAAACGCGCAAATTGATGGCGGTGTGTGGTCGAAAAAAGCCATTAAAGTCACCACTGGTAAAAACAAAGTTGATCGCACGAATGATTCGGTGGTTTATGTAGGCGATAAAAACACTGTGGAAAGCGACCGCACTTTAGAAACCCCACAAACTTACAGCGTGGATGTGAGCCAATTGGGCGGTATGTATGCCGAGAAAATTCATTTGGTGGATAACGGCCAAGGCCTCGGTGTACGCAACGCCGGCCACATCGGTGCCTCTGCCGGTGAGGTAAAAATTGATAGTCAAGGTAAGATTGTGAATGAAGGCTTTGTTGGTGGTAGTGAAAATGCCCAACTCAATGCGAAAAAGAATATTGAGAACCGTGGCACCGTTTATGCTAAAGCTCAGACACAACTTAATGCTCAAAACATTGATAACAAACAGGGTGTTATTGCAGGTAAACAAGTTCAGCTTAACGCGAATAACGTGGATAACCGCAAGCAATCGGATAAAGGCTCTTTAATTGTTGCAACAGAGAAAGTGATCATTAAAGCCAAGCATGTAGATAACCACGGGACGAAAGCTAGCGACAAAACGGAACAAGGTATCCGTGGTGTTCAAGTGGCTATTACGGCTGAAAATCTTTCTAACCAACAAGGGGGTATCTACGCTGATGAGCATGCCAACCTTGATGTAGCGAAAACAATTGATAATCAAGCTGGTGAGATTGAAGCAAGTAAATCAATTGAGTTAAAAGCGAAGGCTTTAGCCAATGAAGGTAATATTAAAACCAAAGGGAATTTAATGGTTCGTTTACAAGACAGTTTAACCTTAAATAATGCTTTCCAAGTTGGTGGTAATTTAGATTTTAAAACCGAAGGAGATTTTAAAAACAATAGCCAATTACGTGTAGGTAATAAGGCGGATGTTAAAGCGGCTAATGTTGAAAACACTAAAGATGGTGAAATTAGCGGTAATGAAACACGCATTAATGCAAATACTTTAACTAACCGAGGCTTAATTGATGGTTCATTGACTGTTGCAAAAGCAGTGACCATCAATAACTTAGGTACCGGTCGTATTTATGGTGACCATGTGGCTTTACAAGGAGAGAGTTTAAATAACCTTGAGGAAGGGGACAAATCCACTGTGATTGCTGCGCGTAAGCGTTTAGATATGGGCGTGGATAAAATTTTAAACCGTAATGAAAGTACCTTTTTAAGTATGGGTAAGATTTATGTGGGCAAAGCGCTGGATGAAAACAACCAGGCTACAGGTGAATCTGCGTATGTTCACAACTACAATGGTGTGATTGAGGCGTTAAATCTCTACGATAATGCGAAAAGCAAGGCGATTACCTTTAATACTGGGGCGGTAGAGAATAGACACTTTTTCCTTGAAACAGAAAATATAGATACTTCGTCTACACCAGTTTTCGAGTATCGAATTGGGAATGATTCGACTATCTACGGTAAAGGCTCTGGGGTTTATAAAGTTAAACAAGATGATAAGAATAGTCGTGGTGGTTTGGATAAAAAAGTAAAAAATCTTTATCATATTTTTTCACCGGACGGCAAAATCGAAAGTGATAATTGGCATGAGTATGATTATACCCGCACAGTGAATGAAACCATGGTACTTAAACCAAAATACCAAGAAGGTAAGATTTTAAGTGGTGGTGGAATAGATTTTAATGATGCGCGTGTAGACAACCAAGATAGTAAAGTGATCGCTGGTGGGCTGATTCAAATTGCGGATGGACAATTAAATCAGAAAGAGTTTAAAGGTCGTACTATTGTGACGGATGCAGGTCATGTAACTGCGTTTTATAAAGGGCGGGCGTGTGGTAAAAAAGTATTTGGTAAATGTATTGATCATTACAATACCACTAAAAGTGATACCGGTATTTATTACAAACAAAATGAAAGAGTGAAAGATTTAGGGGTATTTGCCTATAAAGAAAATATGTCCCCTGAATTTGCTAATAATGGTGTAGCGAATAAAGGTGATGTGGGGGATGTGGTGTTAAATCGTCTGACACAATCGCTAGATAAATCCTCGCTTTATAATGTGAATCCTAATGCACCAAAAGGCTATGTGATTGAAACTGCCCCACGTTTTGCGAATAAGCAAAAATGGTTGAGTTCGGATTATATGTTTAATGCTCTACGCTATGATCCAAATAATATGTTGAAACGTTTGGGGGATGGTTTTTATGAGTTGCGTTTAGTGAATGAACAAATCAACCAGTTAACCGGTCGTCGTTATCTTGATGGATATCAAAATGCCTTAGAGCAATATCAAGGTTTGATGAACAATGGTATACGTTATGCCAAACAATTTAATTTAGTGCCGGGGGTTGGTTTAACCAAAGAACAAATGTCGGAGCTGACCACTGACTTAGTGTGGATGGTGAACCAAGAAATCACTTTACCAAGTGGTAAAAAACTCAATGTGTTAACACCAAAAATTTACTTGGCTTCTAATCGTACTCAAGTTACCCCAACAGGCTCTGTGATTTCGGGGGATAGCATTGTAGGTTCGGTGACCAATATGACCAATGAAGGGACGGTGCTTGCGGCGAACCTAGTGAACCTACACGGTCAAAATTTAGAGAATAAAGGCCTAGTTTTTGCTAATAACGTTAATCTTAATGCTGAGCAAAAACTCGTGAACCTTGGCGGTAAGATTATGGCGGCTGACAGTGTATCGCTTTATGGTGGTAAATCCGTAGAACTTGGTGCAACGACGGCGGAAACACAAAGCCAATTAGCTCTTACCGAAACCGGCAATAAGATTGTCGATCGCCAAAGTGAAGTAATGGTGACAGGAAAAGATGGAAAGATTTCTATTCAAAGTAATGGCGATATCACAGTGAAGGCCGCCAATGTGAAATCGACAGGCACCATTGATGTGAACGCCAAAGGCAAACTTTTAGTGGGTACAGAGAAGCAAAGTAGCAAAGAGCATTATGACTTTAGCGATAACCATCATTATCACTTAGATAAAGAAGGTGAAGTTGGCTCTGTTATTGGCGGCAAGGACGGAGTGCGCTTAGTTGGTCAAACAGAAGCCACACTTCGTCAAGCTGAAGTAACGAGTGCTAATGGAAAAGTAATGGTTGCCTCTAAAGGAGATGTTCGAATTGAAGAAGGGCGATATATTGAACATTTAGATACCCGTAATAAGCAAAAATCTAGAGGTGCGTTTACAAGCGTTACTGAAGAATATAAACATAAGCATAATTACGATTTGAGTAAAGGTAGTGAAATTGATGGAAATAGCGTTGTGATTTACTCTCAAGATGGTAATGTCACGGTGCAAGGCTCAAATGTGGTGGGAGAAAACGGCTTAACGGTGAAGGCGAAAACCATCGACATCAAAGAAGCGGAAAACAAAGTTTATTCTGATGATTTTCACAGCAAGAAAAAATCAGGCGTGTTGGGCGGAGGCATAGGGGTTACGTTTGGTGCCCAAAAGCAAACGATAGAAAGCGATAAAACGAAGTTTTATGCACAGGGCAGCCAAGTGGGTAGCTTAAATGGCAATACTACCCTCATCGCAGAGAATGATTACACACAAACGGCAAGTCATGTGAGTGCGGTGAACGGAGATGTCAATATTCAGGCGAAAAAAGTCGACATTAAAGCGGCAGATGATAAATATGAAATGCACACCAAACAAACCTTTGAGCAAAAAGGGGTAACCCTTGCCGTCACCTCTCCGATACTGTCCGCCCTACAAGCCGTGCAAGGGACGGTGAAATCTGTTGAGCGCGTCGGTCAAAGCAAAAATGACCGAGTCAATGCCATGGCGGCGGCGAACTCGGCGATGGATGCCTATCGAGCCGGACAAGCGGTGGGACAGGCAGGAAAAGCGATGCAAGAGGCGATGGAAAATGGAAATATGGATTCCGTCGTGGGGGTACAAATCACTTACGGCCAACAAAAGAGCGAATCACGTACGCATACTGAAGGAAAAACCGCGGCCAAATCTCAAGTGAATGCCGGAGGCAAAGTAAATATTGTTGCCACAGGGGCAGGCAAAGCATCCAACATCACCATTAACGGTTCGGATGTGTCCGGTAAACAAGGAACCTTCTTGGGGGCAGAGAACGACATCAACATCACGGCTGCCGAACAAACGCACAAAGAGCGCAGCACCAATAAATCGAGCGGCTTTAATGCGGGGGTGGCGATAAAAGTGAGCAATGGCGTTGCAGCGGGGATTACTGTTGGGGGCAATTACGGCAAAGGTTACGGCAACGGTGATGAAACCACTTATGTGGCAAGCCATGTGGGTGACGCCAACAGCCAAACCACAATACAAAGCGGTGGTGATACAAACCTTATTGGGAGCCAAGTAAAAGGTAAACGTGTTGAAGTCAATGCCGACAACATGAATATCAAAAGTTTGCAAGATAAATCCAACTATGATGGCAAGCAAACGAATATCAGCGGCAGTGTAACCATCGGTTATGGGTTCTCCGCAGGGGGAAGCTACAATAAATCCAAAGTCAATGCCGACCATGCCAGCGTCAATGAACAAGCCGGCATCTATGCAGGGGATGAGGGGTATGACATCAACGTCAATAAACACACAGACTTAAACGGCGGTCTTATCACCTCAACACAAAAGGCGGAGGATGAGGGCAAAAACCGGTTTAGTACGGGAACGATTACACATTCAGATATTGAAAACCACTCAAACTACAGCGGAAGTAGTTTTGGTGTGAGTGGCAGTGTGGCAGCGAATTTTGACACCCCATTGGGTAAAGAGGGTCAAGCGCAAAGTAGTAAACAAGCGACCGATAGCAAGGGCAATCCGGTTTATTTGGATAAAAACGGCAAGGAGACGGTCAGTGCGACCGACACGGAGGGCAATGCCAATCGTGCGAAATCGGCAACCGGTTTGGCCTCGTTGCAATCTACCTTAGGCCTCGGCTACGGCTCAGATAAAGAAAATCAATCCAGTACAACGAAAAGCGGCATTAATACCAAGAATATTGAAATTAGAGACCAAGCAGGACAACTGGCGAAAACCGGTGAAACGGTTGAGCAGACGCTAGATAGCATTAAAACCGATGTGACTACGGATAATGCAGAGCAGCATTCCGGCAAGTTGGAAAATCATTTTGATAAAGACAAAGTGATGAAAGAGCTCAACATTCAAGTGAAAGTTACTCAAGATTTTCGTAAAAATGCCTTCTCAATGATTGATGCCTATGTGCTTCCAAAACAGGCTGAATTGAGAAAACAAATCAAGGAAGCTAAAACTGAAGAGGAAAAGACCGCACTTTATGGAGAAATTTATAAATTGCAATATCAAAAACGTTTGCTTGAAACAGTGGTAGGCATTGTATCGGGTTCGCCTGATGTTGCAATAACACAAGGAACTTTGCAATTGGCCGCAACGAAGATGAGAGAGGAGACTTTAGCTAATTCAAGATTATTTAAAGGTATTAAAGATGCTAAGACGGGGAAAATTCTTCGTAATGATAGTTATGATAGCGGTTATTTTGATGGAGTAAAATTAGGTGGTGTAAGGATTGATGTTAATGCTATTTGCAATAGTAACATGGGGACTTGTACTTATAATGATGATAATTCAATCACATTTAAAGGTAATAAAGACTATACATTAGATGATGCTATTGATCCGCAACAAAATAAAAAAGCGGGTGGATTATATGGAGAAACCGGTGGTTTTCAACCTGTTCAAGGTGAGTGGAATCTACATTTTACGAGAATTCCGTATAGCATCGGTTCTATCTCGGATATGGCGGTAGAATCCTTTGCTGGTACTCACGACATGTTAGGAGGCCAAGCATGGGGCTGGTATGATAAACAAGGAAATACTGCAGAAAAAAATAAACTTACTGGTGTAGCATCAGGTGTAACAACTGTTATTGCAATACCGGTATCCGCACCATTTGCTTTATCCGATGTAATATCATCAGATATGTTTGAACTTTTGATGAAAATAGGAGGTAAATAAAATGAAATACACCTTATTTATTCTTTGTTTTATATTAAACGGATGTTGGTATTCAAACGGATGTTTTTATACTCCACAAATGGTTAATTGTGTTGATAAGGGGAAAGAATATCCATTAATTGCAGGGTATCAAAAAAAAGAACTACTAGGACATACAAACTCAAAACAACGATGGAAAGATCTTGTTTCTTGTGGAGGAAAGTATGGTGATATAAATCTACACTACTATCCGCAAAACTATCAAATAAATGACAAAAGATATAAAAATCTTGATGAATGTATGAATACTAAGGGGTATATATATCTTTCTCCCGCTGAATGTGGCTATCAAGATCCTAAGTGGGATAAGGGAAAGTGTAACTTATAACGCATTGAATTTATTTTATTATTTAAACAGAGTGTGGTCAATTTTCAAAGAGCTTTAAAACTTCTCAAAAATTGACCGCACTTTTTTTTAGAGAAAGAAAATTAATTCGTCAGCAAGGTAGCGTGCGTTAATTTTTGGTTCACGCACCTTGCGTTAGCTATGGGGATGGAAATAATGAAAATTTTAGTTATATTCTTAATGACTATTTTTATTCAATCTTGTCTTTCATATTCTTCAGATGAGGCTTGGCATAATCTTAATAAAATGTACAAAGAGGCTAATGGAAAGAAAATATGCATGAAATATAAAGGAAATGTACATGTCATGTATTATTGTGAAAATGAAAACAAAGAACAATGGCAAAGTAGAAAGTAAAAAGTACGCATAATTAATGAGATCTTCTTTTTACTGTACACTTTATCTATAGAAGTTATGAATTTGTTGTTTGGGGTAAGATAATGAAAAAAGTTATATTTATCATAATTTTTATATCCATCATAACAGGATGTTATTCAGCAAAAGACGATTGTTATTATGGAATGACAACAATTTGTTTTGGTAAGCCATATAGCCCAATTGCTAAATTTCAAAAACCTTATAGCTTTGGGCATACGGATTCCGTGAAAAGAATGGATGATTTGGTAAGCTGCGGATTAAGAAAAGGGGATTTAAGTATGAGGAGTGCTTGGGCAATGGATCATTTACCAAAAGCTGATCCCCATTTACAACAAAAAAATTGGGATGCTTTTTTTAAATGCATGGAAATAAAAGGTTATACATGGGTGGAAGATTGTGGCAGAAAGAATTCTACTTCAGATAAAGAATTATGTAATGAATGATGAATATAACTTATCAACCAAAACAAAGGTAAACGTGTAGAAATCAATGCCCCAATGATAGCGCCAGCGTCCACGCTGGTGCTGTTTAATAAAAACATTGCGAATTTTACCCATAAACGTTGGGAGAACCAATGTTCAAAATCCTTTGGATTTTGTGACCGCACTTTTAGTTGATAGGCACAAGCGAGGACGCTTGCGCCATCAAGGGGGGAATATGCAACAAAACGGAACCACGTCCAGCCCGAGTGTGAAAATTAGTATTGGTTACGGTAGCCAAAAACAAACGCAAACCAGTGAAAGCCAAAGTATTCAACATCAAAAATCAACTATCAATACAGGAATACTAGATATTAAAGCCCGTGGTGAAAAAGTCGTTTTTGAAGGCGTGGATGCAAATGCCAAGTTAATGGCGCTTTCCGGCAAACAGGGGATTGACATCAAAGGGGTGAAAGACGAAGAGCATCAGCGTACGGAGAATAAATCGTCCGGTGGTAGTGTCGGTGTTTTTGTGGGTACCAACGGTAATAGTTACGGATTGGGGATAGAGGGTTCGGTGAATGTGGCGAAGGGCAAGTCGAACTCGGATAGCGAACGTTGGCAAAACAGTCATCTAACGGCAGATAAAATCATCACGAACAGTGAAGAAGGCGACTTAACCCTTGATGCGGCGAATCTTAAAGCAAAACGTTGGGAAGCGGATATTCAAAATCTGACGATAACGAGCCGTCAAGATACGGAAAAATACGAATCGAAACAAACGAGTGCGAGTGCAAGCGGCTCGGTGGCGTATGGTTCGGGCGGTGGTGCATCGGTGAGTGCGTCATACAACAAGGCAAAAGTGGATTATGCGCAAGTCAATGAACAAGCCGGGATTCGTGTCGGAGAGGATGGCATGGATGCCAACATCCACAACCATGCTCAACTGAACGCCGCCATCATCGAAAGTGATGCTGATGAAAGTAAAAACCGCTTTAAAACAAAATCGCTCACACATACCGATATTGAAAACCGCAGTGAGATTAAAACGGAAAGTGCGAGCATCAGTGCGGGCACGGGAGGCATTAACCCGATGCAGGCGCTTAGCAGTGCGTTGAGCTTATTAGGTAACACGAATGAAAGAGAGCGAAGCACCACCAAATCAGCTATTAGTGGCAACATTCAGATAGAGACCGAAACACCGGAAAATCTGACCGCACTTTCACGGGATACGAAGAATGCGAATCAACGAGTTGAAAAGCAAGATTTACAAAAAGTGCAAGAACGCCAAGAAATGGCGAAAGTGATAGGCGACATCACGAACAACGCGATAAGCATTGCCACGTATAATGAGCGAGAGAAGATTAATAAACTGAGTCTTGAAAAATTTAAAGCGGAAGAAAAATACGGCAAAGAGAGTACGCAAGCGCAAGAAATCGGTAAACAAATTAGTGTCATTCAAAAAGGGATTGATGATGCTTACGGCATAGGTAGTGAAAAAGGGATGGCGATTCGAGCTGTGACGGCGGCATTACAAGCGGCGGCACAAAACGATACCGCAGGCAGTCTTGTCGCACTGGCTTCGCCTTATCTCAATCAAAAAATCCACGAGATGACGGCAGGCGACACGGCAAAAGACAAAGCGACTAACCTGATGGCACATGCGCTGCTTTCTGCGGTGGAGTTCCAAGTGACAGGCAAAGACCCATTGACGGGCGCAATTGCCGGGGTAACAGGTGAGGCAACCGCTGAAATCATCGCGAGAGCTTATGGTAAACCGGTCAGTGAATTAACGGCAAATGAGAAGGAAAACATTAGCACGTTAAGTCAACTGGCGGGTGGACTGGCTTCGGCATTGACGGCGAAGGCGAATGGCACCACAGCAGAACAAGGGGGTAGTTTCCTTACTGCAACCTCTGGGGCAGAGACGGCTAAAAGGGCGGTAGAGAATAATTATCTAAGTATTGCAGATGTTCAGAACTTCATTCGAGAACTGAGCAAAGCGCAAAAAGAGGGCCGTGATACTAAACCGATTTTAGAGAAATATAAAGGGATTAGTGAAGAGAATCGTCAGCAACTCATAGCGTGTAAGGGTAATGTGGTTTGTGAAACGGCACATTTACATGAAATGAATACTGGGGCTGAAGAGCTTGAGAGAAATTTAGGGTTCTTTAGTCGTATGACGGTGTATTATCCAAATGATTTAAATACAGCGAATCGTACTGCATTATTTAATTTAGTTGAAAGTGAGAATGCAGAAAGTTTTAGCAAGCTTTCGGATACAACAAAATTTGGTTTGAATGCTATGGAGGCTGGTACAGCAACAGGCTATGCAAGAGTTGGATTAAGCAATGTTAAGAGCTTAATTAGTGGAAAAAATAAAGCTTATCCGACATCGGGAATGGATGGGTATAAGCGTACTAATGTCGGGGATGAGGATTATCGTTCAAGTGGTGCTGAGAATGCAGCATTGTATCCTAAATTAAAAGAGGAGTTAGCAATGAAGCAGAAAGCCGGGTTTGAAAAAGTTGTTAAAGATTTAAGTAAAAAACCCACTGGTAGTGTTTTAATGATACCTGATTATCGTCATCAATTGTCAGAGGCTAGATCAACTTTATCACCTAAGTTGCAGAGAAGTGGGAATGCAGCCGTTGCTCAAATTAATATTGATGGATTAACCACTAGAAAATTAGTTGGCCATAGTCAAATAGATAAAGCACAAGGTAGTTTTGTTGGGCAAGGAGAAACAAAATTTGAATCTCTAAAATTACCTAACAAAAAGGGAGATTTGATAGATAGAAGAGTTGATTCTGAGTATAAGATTTTATCTAACTTAGCTGATCAATTAGGTTCTAATAGACAAGCAAAAGGTCAGGTCACAATATTTACTGAGCGTCCAGCTTGCTTAAGTTGTCTAGGTGTAGTAGACCAATTTATCAAACGCTATCCAAATATAAAGGTAAATGTTTTTGACAATAACGGAAAAGCAATTAAACATAATGGAGAAAAATAATGGCAAAACGAGTTAATTATGAAACTTTAAAACAATGGTTTTTTGAGGATGCTTACATTTGGTGTCAACGTAAATTTACTGAAGGGAAAGTAAAGAGTTGGCATGGAGAATTTAATGAATGGGGAGGTGCTTTAGATAGTTTTGATGGGCATTTTGATTTGCTAATTGAGAAGTTAATGCTAAATGTAATTTTTATTATAACTAATGGAGCAAGGCATATATTGAGTCATCAGATAGTTTTTAATGAAATACAAGAGATTTTATTGAATAATAACCTTGATGAGCTAGTTTCTGTTTTAGAAGAAGATGAAAAAGAGGATTTTCTTTATGATTTAAATTTGATTTTAAATAATAGGGAGATTGAAGAATAGCAAGTAGTATAATGATATTGACCCAGATATCCCCACCTAGATAGCGCGCGCTTCCTAACGCGTGCTTGTATCTACCTAAAAATAGACAAATCGAAGTTGTTAATGAAAATAGTAAAAATCTGAATCAAACGAAATCGATGTTTTAGGCACGCGTCAGGAGATGCGCGCCATCATTGGGGAATGTATAAATAATAAGTTGGAGAAGAATGAGCCGAAAATAAATAGCTGGTTAAAAGGTGATAATGATGCTAAGTAGGTTATTCCAGTATTTGGTTTTTACATTTTTTGTATCCATAGTTTGCTTTATTGGGTTTTCGTTATTTTTAATTCTTATATCCTATATATTAAATTGGGGAGAAATATCTTTAAGTGAAATAAAAGACATTGTTTTATTTTCCTTTAATGTGTTTAGTAAGGGATTTCCTTTACTCTTTTTATCTATATTTATTTCAGATAATTTAAAAAGAAGATGAAAGGTGCTTTAAGAATATCCCCCATAGATGGCGCAAGCGTCCACGCTTGTGCCATAACAAGCACCAATAATAGCGCCAGCGTCCACGCTGATGCTGTTTAATAAAAACATTGCGAATTTTACCCATAAACGTTGGGAGAAACAATGTTCAAAATCCTTTGAATTTTTTGACCGCACTTTTAGTTGATAGGCACAAGCGAGGACGCTTGCGCCATCGTGGGGGGGGGAGTTTGGGGGCAAAAGGATGCTTTTATGTTTGCAGTGGCTTCTCTAGAACAATATCTGATAAGCCTAGAAATATATATTCTTTAGGTGTTGGTGGAGGTTTTTCTGTTGGAGGGGATTATTCAATTCCATTAAATAAATGATGAAGAAAAAATGTTTGTTATTACTTCTTTTTTTTGTGGCTTCAATGATAGGTTTAACATCACAGATTCATAAAAAAAATGATGCATTAAAACGTAAAAATGAAACCATTCTTATATTGAAGGATAAGGCTGGCAATAGAATAATTAACATAGAAGATTATTCTAAAATATCATCTTATGTTATTAATTTAATAAATGATAATTATCTTCACATTAAGAAAGTCTTACTGGGAATGGATTATAAGGAGGTTGGTGTTGATGAGCTTTGTAATAAAAATGGTGAGAGTATAAATATATTTATTGATAATAATCTTATAAAGTTAGTTTATGTTTATCCATCATCATTTTGTAGGGAATAATAATTAGTATAGTAGTTTATTATGAGACAAAAGATTTTAAAGTTAAGGGGGAAGTTAATGACTTTAAATTTAAAATGGAGGAAAATAAGAGATGATGTTGGAATCTAAAAAAACAGATTTTGAATTCAAAGTTGGTGAGGTGTATTTTGGTTTTGGATTGTTTATTAATTTATATTTAAATAAAATTTATGTATTAATAAGGAGGCCGTCAGACTTAACTCCTGTTTTAGAGGAGCTGTCTCAATTTAATGTAATAAATTCAAATGATATTTTAAATTGGGATAAAAGAATTGAAAGTAATGGATTGTATATAAACATTCAACCAATAGAATTAAATGATTTTGATTGGGAACTTTATCATAGTGGAGATGAAGAAATTAATAATATTTTTGAGGAAATATATAAAAATATTAAAGATAAGTATGGCGAATGATAATTTTTATAAAATATTAATAAATTAAATTCTATAACTTTATTTTATAGGTTTGATAAGAGTTGGTCTGCTAAGTTAGCTCATGGTTCCCTGTATGATCCAAAAGTCATAAAATAAAGGAGGTGATTATGCAAACTAAATTTAATTTATATCCTAAAGAACAATTACCTGAAAACTTTAAGTTTCCTCAGTCTTATATTGATTTATCCAGTAATATGGAAAAGATAAATGAATTGGAATATTTTCCTTGGTGGTTTGAAGATCCTGATTATGAGAATTCAGAGATAGAGGACAGTGTTTATCTTTATAGTAAAGCAATAGAAAAACTAACAGGTGTAGCTGATTTAATATCATTTGCTAGAGATGGCGATTGGGCAGCTTGTTTCAAATTGACGGATTATTCTGGAAACCCGAGAGTTTATGTTCACGATCTTGGTAATGAAGCCAATAAATATGAATGTAAGGATTTTGATGAGTGGTTAGCAGAAGAAATCAAAAGTGCAAAAGAGTATTAAAATGGACTATTTAAATTTAAGTAAAGAAGTTTCCTATGCGCTTCGTCATGCGCCATGGGAATATGAATTAGAACTGGATTCTGAAGGTTGGGTTTCTGTCGAACAATTAATTTCATCATTTAGAAATAGTGATGAAAAATGGAATACGTTAACCGAAGACGATTTAGTTAAAATGATCAACCTATCGGAAAAGAAAAGACATGAGATTAAAAATGGGAAAATAAGAGCTTTTTATGGTCATTCAATTCCAATGAAAATTTCTAAAGAAATTGGTTATCCACCAAAGTATTTATACCATGGGACAAGTATAAATTATTTAGATGATATTAAATCAAATGGATTGAGGCCGATGTCTCGTCAATATGTACATTTATCTGAGGATGTTGAGACAGCAAAATTGGTCGGGGATAGAAAAAAAGGAGAGACAATTCTTCTGATAATTGATACAGAATTAGCTCAATCTAAAGGCATTAAGTTTTATATAGGTAATGAAAAAGTATGGTTATCAGATGGTATTCCAGCTGAATTTATTAAAGATAACTTCTAAATGAAACCAGTAAAGTGCGGTTAATTTTAAAAGAGTTTTAAAACCTCTCAAAAATTGACCGCACTTTTGTATTTTCAATGATGCTTATTTTAAGCAAATTTTGATATCACAGTGAAGCCGACCAAGATAAAAACCGCTTCCAAACAAAATCGCTCAGTCATACCGATATTGAAAATCGCAGTGAGGTTGAAGTGAAAAGCGTGAGCGCAGGGCTTTCAACGGATATGGCACAGAATGCTAAAAATGCGATGGCTGCCGCGGCGAGTGCTTTAGGGAATAAACATGAAAGTGCTACAAGTCAAACGCAATCAGCGGTAGGGTCTAATATTCAAATTGACACAGAAACACCGGAAAATCTGACCGCACTTTCACGTGATACGAAGAACGCCAATCATAAGATGAAAGCCTTTGATTTACAGGAAATCAAAGAACAACAAGAAGCGGCGCAAGTAGCCGGTGAGTTATTTTCAAAAATCACAGGTGATGTAGCCAAAGCATTTGAATTTGAAGACGGTAGCAAAGAGAAGATTGCGATGCATGCCCTTGCGGGCGCATTGGCAGCGAAGATGTCAGGGGGGAATGTTGCGACAGGTGCGGCAGCCGGTGCAGGGTCGGAGTGGTTGAACACGTATGTTACAGATTACTTAAACGAACACACGAAAGACCTTAAGTTAGATGCAGGACAAAAGGAGAAGCTTAAACAAGCGGCACAACAAATGACCGCGTTGGCGATAGGTGCGGCAGCGGGTGCAGTGACCGGTGGGACAAGTGAAACGATTAAACAGGGGGCGTTGGCATCTTACAATGCGGAGACGTATAACAGACAGCTTCATCAAAATGAGAAAGAGCGTATTAAGTTGCTTGCAAATGGCGATGAAGAAAAGGAACGTCGTTTAGAAATTGCGGCTTGTGCGTTAGTGCATTGTTCTGCGCAGATTCCTACAGATGATCCGGATTATGCCAAATCGTATGAACAAGCGAGAGCAGTAGAACAACTTGGTAATACGGCGGAATATGCCCAAGAAAGAGCATTATTAAAACGCCAAACTGAAACATTTAGTGATCCTTTTGGTTCCGGTGTGCAGAACAAACTATTTGAATATAACAATACTTATAAAGCGCTAGATCACGCGAATAGAATCGATACGAAATATGCTGTAACAACACGCGCTGGTGGTGTTGTACAAGCAGTAGGAGGTGTTGCGGCTATGACTGTCGGTACAGGTCTTTGTGAAACCGGTATTGGATGCGTGGCAGGCGTACCGGTTGCTGCTTATGGAGCTGATAATACTTATACCGGCGGGAGAGTGATTCTTACCGGTAAAAATCAAAATACATTAGGTGGTCAATTGCTCAGTCAAGTGACAGGATTAAGTCCGGAAACAGCAAATTTTGTCTATAGTTTACCGAGTTTATATACGGGGGCTAAGCCGATACTGGGGGCAACAGCGAGATTAGGTAATCAAGTTGTTGCAGAAGGGAGTCAAATGGCATCTGCTATGGGGTATGTAGCTGGAGAAATAGGCAAGGATGTTGCGGCTGGTTATAAGGCAATCCCGCGCCCCTATAAAGTTGCATTTGGTATTGAGGCTGGGATTAATACAGCGGCAGAAACGATCCCTTATGCTACTGGTCAAAAAGAAATCAATGGCAATAATATTCTCCAAAGTGGAGGGAAAGTCATTGCTGATTCTACATATTCAGGTTTAACTCATAAAGCTAGTGATGGATTAGGATTTGGTCTAGATGTTACAAAAGGAGTAATTGAAGGTAAATCTTTTGGTGAGGCTGTTAGAGATTCAGGTACATCGGTTTGGTTTTCTAAAAACTTTGGGTTATTTATAAAGGATGAAAATGTTAAAAGATTGATGTCTTCAAGCATGAGTAAAGTAACAGAAAATATTTATAATAATCAGGAAAAATCAGTTAAGGACTCAAAAAATGAAAGCAAGTAAGATTATTAGAATTATCATAGCTTCGATATTATCTTTCTGTTTTATATATTTTACTCTTATTCTAAGAGGAAAAATCGAACCTGATTTAAATCATTTTATTTATAATCTTATAATATGGGGAGGTTTTTTATGCTTTTCGGCTCTTTTGATTTCTTACTATTCTCCAGAAATTTATGGTGAGAATAAAAAAAATGATAGACAAAAATCGAAGCTCTCCAAGAAGAAAGCGAAGAGAAGAAAACCTTAGCATAGCGGTTTAATGATTTAAAAAGATATAGTATAAAGTGATCTGCACCCCAAAACTTAGACTCAATGATAGCGCAAGCGTCCACGCTTGCGCTGTTTAATAAAAATATTGCGAATTTTACCCATAAACGTTGGGAGAACCAATGTTCAAAATTCTTTGGATTTTGTGACCGCACTTTTAGTTGATAGGCACAAGCGAGGACGCTTGCGCCATCGTGGGGCGAAGTTGGCGCAAATGCTTTTGAAAAAGCGTATGAGCGAATTGCAACAGGAGATAAAAATGAATAAAAGAGATCTTTTCAATATATTTAAAATGTCGATATTTACATTAGCTATAACATATTTGTTTGTATTATCAAAGTTTAACTTTGACTTTAGTAAAGTTAATATATTAAAAGTATTGGGTTTTTTTCCTATAGTATTTATCTCGCTCTTATTTTGTTTTTATTTAGGAAGAATGCTGAAAGATAAATGAATTAGCTAGTAGTGTTTTGGTTACCCAGAGGGATACTTGAATAGCATAAAATTTTAAATATCTAGATATAAAGTGTGGTCAATTTTCAAAGAGTTTTAAAACTTCTCAAAATTGACCGCACTTTTTGTATTGTGATCTGCACCCCAAGATAGCGTGTGTCTCCTGACGCGTGCTTGTATCGAGTTAAAAAATAAACAAACTGAAGTTATTCATGAAAATAGTGAAGATTTGAATCAAAAAAATTGATGTTTTGGGGCACGCGTTAGGAAACGCGCGCCATCGTGGGGGGCGTTGGCATCTTACAATGCAGAGACGTATAACAGACAGCTTCATATTGATGAGATTAAATGGATTAAAGAAAACGCAAAACGTTTTGCTCAAGAGGAAAGTGAGCGTTTAGGGCATCAAGTCACTGAACAAGAAGCGATGGAGCGATTAATTACCCAAGCGGCTCAAGAAGTCGACTATGCTTGGTTTAAGAAAATTGGCGAAACAGATGGCCAAGCACAGTCTTTCTTAAGAAAAGCAACGGCTCAAGGGGATGTTCCTCCTTATGATAATCGTGGCACATTTATCAATTCAGGTGGTAAACGTCAGTCGATGTTTACTGTTGCGGATAAAGATGAATATTACTCAACGGGTAAATATTCAAATGCATTGGCACAATTTGATAAAGCAAACGGCCATGTCGTAACGAAGACATTGCAACCGAAAGTAAAATATGACCTTTATACTAAATCGTTATCGGATGGTGCAGATGCGGCTTTAAAAGGTACCTTGCATGCATTTAATCATCCGGAGGATGTACTCAAGCCAATTGGTTTTGGTATTGCGAACTGTTTAAAAGAAGATATGTGCATTTCAGCCGGTAAGGAAATGTTATCGGATTCAGGAAAGGCAGTATGGCAATCGGGTAAAGACATTTTTGGCGCAGGCTATCATCTTGATGATGTAAATTACCTTTATGGTAAAAATATGGTCAATGAGATTGATGCGATAGCAGCTGTGAGAGGTGGTACAGCCTTGTTGGAGCTTACGGGGGCCGGGAAAGCTGCTGGCGTGGGGGTAAAGGCTGTGGGTGAAGTTGCTGGTAAGGTTGCCGAAAGAACGCTTACTCGTTTACCTAATTTACAAACCGGCAATTTAGTTAAACCTAAAGTAGATTCTGAATTTCTGAGCAAACCCTTGCCGGAAGGATATAAGTATGTTTCGTTAAGTGAGATTGAAGGTCCGAAGGGTGGTGTTTATCACTATATAGGAGATGATGTAAAAGGAAATCCTGTTTTCTTCAATAATAATAAGTTTGTGTCGTTTGAGGGTGGGGTGAAGAAAGAATTGAAATCAGAACCTAATCTATTAATGAATAAAACGGCAGTAGGGGATAAATACCCAAGACCAACACTTAGAGTTGAAACTAAGAAAAATATTCTTTCGCAATATGAGCAGGTTTCAGATAATGTATTTCTTCATAAAGAAACAGGTGAAATAGTGAATGGTCCATTTGATATAGGGCATATTCCTGGATGGGAGCATAGAAGATTAGAAGAGGCTGCTAAACAATTGGGTTTAACAAGACAGGAATTTAATGATTACGTAAATTCAAGACCCAACATTTTTAGGCTAGAGAATCGTTCTGAAAATCGAAGTCATAGAAATGAGATGCCTGGCAAAGATGATATTGAACGAATTGTTCGTGATATGAAAAACTTTGAAAGAGGAAAATAAATGAATAATAAGTTAGAGATGGGCATAAAAATTTTAGATGCAATGGATTCTGGTGATTTAACTTTATTGGAAGAGCTTTTTCAAAATAAGGAAAGGAATATCATGGAAGTAACTCCTGTAGAGCATTGGAATTGGTTGCATAAAGCCTTATTAGGATTTGAGTCAAATAAACCATCCTCTGATGTTATTAATTATCTAATTAATAAGGGTATAGATATTAATGCTCAGGATATATACGGAATGACACCATTACATTATGCGTTAAGAAGTAAAAATATTGATGCTGCGATAGCGTTACTTAAGGCTGGTGCAAACCCTAATTTACCAAATGAAAGAGGAATTACACCTTTATCCTATATTAATGGTTTCCCAGAAAGACTGGATTTGCTTCAATTAATGCTAGATAACGGGGGAGATGTAGATTTCTTTACTGGACAGCATGGTATTTTAGAGGGGATCAAAAAATATCGCTCCCAAGATCCTAAATTTAAACCGGTGATTGAGTTAATGGAAAAGTATTCCAAAAAGGGCACTTAATTTACTTTGGGAATAGATTTTAAAAGTGTGCTATATCAAGCTCATTTTAAATTATTTACAAGTAGATTGGAAAAATGGAAATATCAAGTGCGGTCAATTTTCAAAGAGTTTTTAAACCTCTCAAAAATTGACCGCACTTTTTAACAGATAAGCATCTTGCAGACTCAGTGATTGATAGTGAAGTCCGTGCAGATAAGAATTACCTTAGGATAAAATCACCGACGCCCGAAAGACGGCACATTACATCTTTCTTCCAATAAATTGGAGGCACAGGGCGCAGATATTATCAATGAAGGTAAAGGCGCCACGCTGGTTCAAGCCAAAACGGCTTTAAATCTGACCGCACTTTCGGTGGGGTATGATGAAAAGATGGGGGGAGGCAATGACTCTCGCCGCGAGAAAATAGAAAAGGCGGTGGTGAGCCATATCAAAGGCAAAGGGGATGTCACAGTTGCGGCGAAAGACCTCTTGTCGGAAGGCGCCCGACTTGAAAGTGCTGAAAAACTCACCGCGATTGCAGAAAATGATTTGGTTTTGAATGGAGCAAAAGAAAGCTCTGATTTTGAGGAGTTCCATCAAACGAAAAGCGGCAGTTTGGCAAAGACCACAAAGACAAGCTTAGACAAAGCACAATTAGACAGCCATGTAGGCACGCAACTTAGTGGAAAAGACATTTTATTAAGTGCAGGCAAAGATGTGAAAGCTAAAGGACTGCAGGGCATTGCCGATAAAAACCTAAGTATTCAAGCGGGAGAGGATGTTGTTCTTACGGCGGACACCAATCGATTCAAAGAAGTGCATCAACAAACGAAGAAGACATCGGGTGTGTTTACGAGTGGCGGAGGCATTACCTTTGGTTCGAAATCAGAAAAACATCATGTTGAATCGGAAGGTTGGACGCAATCGGATGCGCGAAGCACCTTGGGGGCAATGGATGGCAATGTAAAAATCAGTGCCGGCAATCATGCTCAAGTGATGGGCACGGACATGATAACACCGAAAGCGAATCGTATAGATATTGAAGGCGCGAGCGTGAAGGTTGAGGCGGGGAAAGATATTATCCATTCTAATGAGCGTCATGAGTATAAACAATCCGGCGTAAATTTGGCGGTAAGTACACCGGTAACCGACATGGCGCAAGCTGTCTATCACAGTGTAAAACGCGCACAACAAGTCAGTAACCCAAAACTCAAAGCCCTTTATGGCATAAAAGCGGCAGAAGAAGTTGCAATGGCGGCACAAAATGTCGGTAAGGTAGCAGAGACGTTAGATGCCTTGAGGGCAGGGAATATGCAACAAAACGGAACCACGTCCAGCCCGAGTGTCAAAATTAGTATTGGTTACGGTAGCCAAAAACAAACGCAAACCAGTGAAAGCAAAAGTATTCAACATCAAAAATCAACTATCAATACAGGAATACTAGATATTAAAGCCCGTGGTGAAAAAGTGGTTTTTGAAGGCGTGGATGCGAATGCGAAATTGATGGCCCTTTCCGGCAAACAGGGGATTGACATCAAAGGGGTGAAAGACGAAGAGCATCAGCGTACGGAGAATAAATCGGCCGGCGGTAGTGTCGGTGTTTTTGTGGGTACCAACGGTAATAGTTACGGATTGGGTATAGAAGGTTCGGTGAATGTAGCGAAGGGCAAGTCGAACTCGGATAGCGAGCGTTGGCAAAACAGCCATCTAACGGCAGATAAAATCATCACGAACAGTGAAGAAGGCGACTTAACCCTTGATGCGGCGAATCTTAAAGCAAAACGTTGGGAAGCGGATATTCAAAATCTGACGATAACGAGCCGTCAAGATACGGAAAAATACGAATCGAAACAAACGAGTGCGAGTGCAAGCGGTTCGGTGGCGTATGGTTCGGGCGGTGGTGCATCGGTGAGTGCGTCATACAACAAGGCAAAAGTGGATTATGCGCAAGTCAATGAACAAGCCGGGATTCGTGTCGGAGAGGATGGTATGGATGCCAACATCCACAACCATGCTCAACTGAATGCTGCCATCATCGAAAGTAGCGCGGAGGAAAGTAAAAACCGCTTTAAAACAAAATCGCTTGCACATACCGATATTGAAAACCGCAGTGAGATTAAAACGGAAAGTGCGAGCATCAGTGCGGGCACGGGAGGCATTAACCCGATGCAGGCGATAAGCAGTGCGTTGAGCTTATTAGGTAACACGAATGAAAGGGAGCGAAGCACCACCAAATCAGCCATCAGTGGCAACATTCAGATAGAGACGGAAACACCGGAAAATCTGACCGCACTTTCACGGGATACGAAGAATGCGAATCAACGAGTTGAAAAGCAAGATTTACAAAAAGTGCAAGAACGCCAAGAAATGGCGAAAGTGATAGGTGACATCACGAACAACGCGATAAGCATTGCCACGTATAATGAGCGTGAGAAAATCAACAAGCTAGGGCTTGAGAAGTTTAAGCTGGAAGAGCAAGAAAAAGCCTTGAAGGGACAAGCCGGTAATGAACAACAGCTTGCCGCCATTAAGCAACAACTGACAAGTATTCAAACAGAAATCACAAAAACTCAAGATAAAATCGACCGCACTTACGGCATAGGTAGTGAAAAAGGCATGGCGATTCGAGCGGTGACGGCGGCATTACAAGCGGCGGCACAAAACGATACCGCAGGCAGTCTTGTCGCACTGGCTTCGCCTTATCTCAATCAAAAAATCCACGAGATGACGGCAGGCGACACGGCAAAAGACAAAGCTGCGAATCTGATGGCACATGCTCTTCTTTCCGCAGTGGAGTTCCAAGTGACAGGCAAAGACCCATTGACGGGAGCAATTGCCGGGGTGACAGGTGAGGCAACCGCTGAAATCATCGCAAGAGCTTATGGCAAACCGGTCAGTGAATTAACGGCCAATGAGAAGGAAAACATTAGCACGTTAAGCCAATTGGCAGGCGGACTGGCATCGGCATTGACAGCGAAAGCGAATGGCACCACAGCGGAACAAGGGGGGAATTTACTTGCGGCGACTTTTGGAGCTGAGACGGCTAAAAGGGCGGTGGAGAATAATGCGCTTACTCAAGGCGATATTCATGGTGCTTATCAACGTTTATTAAATGGTGAAAATATCGAAGTTGTTCTCCGTGATTTAGAGCATTTAAGCCAAAAGGAACGAGCTAAATTACTTGCAGATTGTGATGCAGCATGCCGACAAGTGGTGCCAAGTTTATTAATGGCTGCAAATGATTTTTCAGAAGAGCAGGCTATTGCGCTAGGTAGTATCTTATCGAAAATCCCGGCAGAACAACGTTCACGTGTTGATATGCTTGTTCAATCGGAAAATAGTAAAACGCTTGAGGCTATAGAAAACAGTAAGAGTGATGTGGAAAAACATATTGCTTTGGCTGTTAAGGTGATGAGATTTTTCCAAGCAGAGAATGCCGTGTCGGGAGGAAAAACAAGCAAACCTTTTAAGGTTAGTGCAGCGAAGGATAGCGAAAATTATTACAAGGATAGCTCTTTTTCCTCAATAAATGCTCAAGTTGCATTATCTAAGAAATTATCAGCATTAGAAAGTGCTCAGAAGTCAGCAGTTAAAATTAAAACTCTTCCTGATGGACGAGTTCGATATTATGATAAAGAACGTTTTGCGAAAAATCCAGGACCAACTAGGGGAAACTCTCTAGTGACTGAATATAATCCTAAAACAGGGGGCGTAAAACAATGGATGGAAAGTTACGATCATAATGGCAATGTTAATAGAGTTCATCCAAAATCAGTAAATGGTCAGGTTGTGGATAGTATCCATTACCCGCCCACAGGAGCAGAATTGGAGAAAATGAAAAAATGATTAGATATAGTGAAAAAGACTTTATAAATGAAATTAGATTAATGGTAAGCAATAATGCATCAGAACAGGAGATTTCTTATAGAGCCTTAGAATTGATGAATTCATCAATTGATTGGAGAGAGGAATTTCGTGATTTTGCATTGGATCTGATTGGTATAATAGAACCTGGTTTTTATATGACAAATGATGAAATACTAGAAAATATTAATTTGTTGAGTAAAAAATATTATCCATAAAATGAATATTGGAAAATATTACCCAGATAGCGTGCATTTCCTAACGTGCGCTATCGTGAGGGAATAATTGGGTACAATAGCCAAGATAGACTTAGAGAATATCGCAAACCTTCAGAGAAAAGTACCTCATATGCAGAAACGGGAGTTCAATCAAATTTTGAAACATATAGGATTATTCCTGGTACAGATGAAAAGCAAAAAATAGGTAATGCCCATTTCAATATTAAGGATTAATTATATGAAAGGTAAACTAAAACTAATCATGGATTCAAATGGAGAAATTGATTTAGAGAATTATTCTCCGAAAAGTGATTTTTTTTGTATGAATATTCTGTTGGGAATCGGTTTAAATGATGATAATAAGATAGATTATTTTGAACTTAGAATATGTTCTATCAAGTGGATAGAGCTAAATGAAGAATATCCTATTATTCTAAGAAATACATTAATTGTTAAAAAATATAATTATAAGGAGTTGTTAAAAACTTTAGAGAATTATATCTGTAAATGCGAAGGGAGTTCTTGGGAAGATATTTCATTAAAACTATCTAGATATTTTTCTTGGGAGTTTGAAAATTATTTAGAAATATAGATGTTGATTTATTAATAGCAAGTTTTGCTGTCCCAATGATAGCGCCAGCGTCCATGCTTATGCTGTTTAATAAAAACATTGCGAATTTTACCCATAAACGTTGGGAGAACTAATGTTCAAAATCCTTTGGATTTTGTGACCGCACTTTTAGTTGATGGGCACAAGCGAGGACGCTTGCGCCATCGTGGGGGTTGAAGATATGAGAAAGAATGGTTGGAATGGAAAACCTGTAGACGTGGTAAACATGCCAGATAATGCACCGACAAGTATGGATAATACCCGTATTCTAGCTGCGAGAAATGCAGGAATAAAAGTTGATGCAATTGTTCATAACTATTCTGATAAACTTTCTTATGAGGATATTAGACGGTTTGGTGTCGGAAATACTTACCCTAAAACCTGGGGAGAGGCAATTGAACTGAGAGTTAAAAAGCAGTCTAGTATGTCTGGAGTTGACAAGAACTGGTCAACCAAGTTTTCTCATGGTTCCTTGTATGATCCAAAAGTCATAAAATAAAGGAGGTGATTATGCAAACTAAATTTAATTTATATCCTAAAGAACAATTACCTAAAAACTTCAAGTTTCCTCAGTCTTATATTGATTTATCAAGTAATATGGAAAAGATAAATGAATTGGAATATTTTCCTTGGTGGTTTGAAGATCCTGATTATGAGAATTCAGAGATAGAGGATAGTGTTTATCTTTATAGTAAAGCAATAGAAAAACTGACTGGTGTAGCTGATTTAATATCATTTGCTAGAGATGGTGATTGGGCAGCTTGTTTCAAATTAACGGATTACTCTGGAAATCCGAGAGTTTATGTTCACGATCTTGGTAATGAAGCCAATAAATATGAATGTAAGGATTTTGATGAGTGGTTAGCGGAAGAAATCAAAAGAGCAAAAGAACATTAAAATGGACTATTTAAATTTAAGTAAAGAAGTTTCCTATGCGCTTCGTCATGCCCCATGGGAATATGAATTAGAACTGGATTCTGAAGGTTGGGTTTCTGTCGAACAATTAATTTCATCATTTAGAAATAGTGATGAAAAATGGAATACGTTAACCGAAGACGATCTAGTTAAAATGATCAACCTATCGGAAAAGAAAAGACATGAGATTAAAAATGGGAAAATAAGAGCTTTTTATGGTCATTCAATTCCAATGAAAATTTCTAAAGAAATTGGTTATCCACCAAAGTATTTATACCATGGGACAAGTATAAATTATTTAGATGATATTAAATCAAATGGATTGAAGCCGATGTCTCGTCAATATGTACATTTATCTGAGGATGTTGAGACAGCAACATTGGTTGGAAATAGAAAAAAAGGAGAGACAATTCTTCTGATAATTGATACAGAATTAGCTCAATCTAAAGGCATTAAGTTTTATATAGGTAATGAAAAAGTATGGTTATCAGATGGTATTCCAGCTGAATTTATTAAAGATAACTTCTAAATGAAACCAATAAAGTGCGGTCAATTTCCAAAGAGTTTTAAAATCTCTCAAAAATTGACCGCACTTTTGTATTTTCAATGATGCTTATTTTAAGCAAATTTTGATATCTCATTCCCCAATGATAGCGCCAGCGTCCACGCTGGTGCTGTTTAATAAAAAATTGCGAATTTTACCCATAAACGTTGGGATAACTAATGTTCAAAATCCTTTGGATTTTGTGACCGCACTTTTAGTTGATAGGCACAAGCGAGGACGCTTGCGCCATCGTGGGGGGAAAACTCAAGAGTAAAAGAGCAAGATATGATTTATAAAAAAGGTCGTCTGAAATAGTTTCAGACGACCTTTTGCTCGATTTACGGCAATTATTAGCAGCGGCCAGCAGCTTTCAATAAAGCGTTACAACTCGATCCTCCTCGACTTCCTTTGCCGCCATGAACATTTGAACCGGAACATAAGGCGTCAGATGAAACTGCTCCCATGACAGTGGTTACATAGCAAGAGTATGATTTACCGCCTGTTGTTGCTACGAATTTGACTGAATCGATGTCTCCATGGCGATTAGAAATTCTAATACTTTCAGCCGGAACATTTAATGCAAATGCGGCTTTATTTTTTAACGAATTGTCAGAAATGGTCTTATTACCGACTACTCCACAAGCGGACAAGGTTAATATCATTAACAAACTTAATGTGTATTTCATATGAAGTTTCCTTTGATGCTAGGTACTAGGGTTGTAATCCAAAGAACGATTCTAAGAAGAAAAAAAATAAAGTCAATATTTTTGGGAGAAAAAGGGTATGGTTGTATTTCTTTAAGTGATGACTGTAATAATGCAATAGAATTCTTAAATTTTTGCTCAAAAGATGATAAGTTTGAGGTGGTTTTTTCTGAGAATATTAATCACTTGGCAGCTTCGAAAACTATGCCCAAAGAATGTTAAGTTCGACTAAAGATACCAGCGCTGTTTGATACTTAAGATGCATACAGTTTGAATTGGGATATAAAGTGCGGTCAATTTTCAAAGAATTTTAAAACCTCTCAAAAACTAACCGCACTTATTCATTAAAAAAGGCTGATATTGACAGTGTCGAAATCAGCCTTTGGTTTATCTAAAGGGGATTATTTAGGCATCTTTAATTGAGGATCTTGTCCGTAGGATGGATGTCTCGGACCGTAAAGCAAGCAGCCATTACAAGAACGACCTAACATGTTTCCGGTTGCCCATCCTGCCACTTTATATCCTTTATCAGACACGTTATTGACAATCTGTTTAACAACTGCCGTCACAAGCATAGCAAGTGCGCCGCCGTTGTTATTTCTTTCGGCATCGTCCGCATAGCCTTTGCCTTCCCACAAGGTTTTACCATTGCGTAAGTCAACGAGTTTGCCACTCACTTTTACTCTGGTCACGCTGTCGAACACTTGGTAATTCACACCGTAGTCGTCCACATTAATGTAGAGCACGGCATCCGCACCAAAAATCTCGCGTAATTTTTGTGGGTTGACGTTATGAATTTCTTGCGCTTGTGTTAACCCGTTATTTTTAAAGGTTTGATAAACAAGAGCCGGTGGAAAAACATAGTAACCATTTTCAGCCAATGGCGAAATGGCTTGTGCCAACACAGCCGGGGAGCCTTTTACATCATTGGTGGTATCGGTTGGAAGCAATACAAGAATAGACTGCGGTTTGCTCTCTAAATAGTTGGTATAGTCATACGGCGTTGGCTTCATTGCAGAACACGCTGAAAGCAAAAATGCGCAAGCCATGGCTAAATAGAGTGAAATATTTCTCATTTTTTCTCTCCTTTTTTCGCTTTTTTATTTGCGCGATTTTCTTGGGCTGTCTCTACTTTTTTTCCTTTATTTAACAGGAAATTGATGTACTGCGTCGATTCAGGAAACAGGCTCATTTCTTTTTGATAAGATTCAGCCATTTTTCCCGGATTCCCTAATTGCCCATAAAGAAGTCCAATTTGTGCGTATAAACCGGGTGGCACTTTGTTACCGCCATCCAGTTGAGCCAGTTCTTCTAATTTTTGCAGTTGTTCTTGCGGATCACCTTCTTGTGTTAGGTGTTGATAAACAGAAGAAGGGTAAACATCACCATTCCAAGTGTAGAGTGAGTGTTGTTTGTGCCCTGATGAACAAGCCGTCAATACAGCGACGGCAGACAAACATGCAAGAAGTGTTAATTTCTTCATTATCTAACCCTTAATTAGCCGGTTTCCATTGACCTGCTTCAACACCTGAAACAAGGTTGTTTACCGCTTCACGAATGGCTAAATCTAATACTTTGCCATTGAGTGTTGAGTCGTATCCTGATGTACCGCCAAAGCCTAATACTTCACGGTTAGAAAGATTGTATTCGCCGGCACCTTGAACGGAATAAACCACTTCAGATGTTTGTGTGTTAACAATATTTAAGGTGACTTTCGCGTAAGCCACTTGTTGTTTTCCGCGACCTAAAATGCCAAATAATTGTTGATCGCCAACGGTTTTACGGCCAAATTCCGTGACATCGCCGGTAACCACATAATTTGCGCCTTTTAAGGTTTGTTTTTTACCTTTGATTTTTGCTTCTGCTGCAGTTTCAGACATATTGGTGCGATCTAACACACTAAAACGGCCTGATTGTTGTAAATGAGAAACTAAAATCGTTTTTGCTTGATTTCCTAATTGATCTACGCCATCGGAGAATACGCCATTTTGATAGCTTGAACGGTTATCAAATTTACCGACAGAAATCGGTGCTTTTACGCCATGATAAGCGGTGTTGTAGCTGTTGACTTTTTGCACTTCTACGGTACGAGAACCTTCAGTTGCACAGCCTGCTAATGCTAAAATACTTGCTGATAATAAAACCGGATAGAATTTTTTCATCATAGAATCCTTATATTTTCATGAATAAAAAGTGTCCTGAATATCAAAGACGCCGCATTTTAAAGAATTTATTGTTCCTTCGCTATCGAATTTTCTGCGGAATTTATGTAAGTTAATCATCTTTTAGCGGTTTTTTATCAGATCTAAAAAACAATTTAAAAACGCACCGCACTTTTATTAAACCAATCAGGAGAAACCTTCGTGTTATTTAAAAAAATATTCGGCATGATTCAATTTAGCGGCTATAAAAGTTTTTCCGGCTTATACGATTGCTATGCCATTATTGGGTTTGAAAAGCAGCTTGATTTCGCAGAACGAGTAGAGAATTTGGAGTGGAACGTGGATTTGAAAGCCGGGAAAATTACCTTCGGCGAGCAATATACTTATCCGGTTCAGGTGTTGGGTTCTTTTTCTTTTGAGAGTCAAACCTGGCTTTGGAGTTGGGCAAACCAAGCCACCAATATTCCGGCGAAGTTGTTGGAACAAGCGAAAGAATTTCGTGCTTACGGCAAAAAATACAAAATTGATGAACTCACAAAACCCAATCGGGAACTTGCCTTAAATGACGTGCATAGTTTTGGTTTGGTCGCGTTGGGGATGTTTGAGTCTGACGGGTATTACGTGGGCAATTTTGGTGCGGGTGCATTGTTGGTGACGGTGAAAGATCGTAGTTTACGCAAGACATTCTCTTTGGAAGAAGAACATTTGAGAATCTTGTCGGTTTATCCGCAATTCATTTCTTTATTTGAAATTAAAGCCCAGAAAAAAGTGCTACAAAATTATGTGACGGCAAAGGAATATCGCATTATCGAAAATACGGAAACCCATTTAATCGCCCGTCGTGGTGAAAAAGAAATTGTCGGTATTTTTGATGAAGAAGGACGTTTATCGCAGCTGAAAGGGTAGTGCGAGAGAAAGTGCGGTCAACTTTGACGATGTTTTTTAATTGAAAAACACGTTGAATTTTGACCGCACTTTTTATTTTTTTTATAAAGCAAACGTTTGCTTTTGGCCTGGCTAAGAATTAGAATTTGCCGATTTTTTTACTTTGAAAGGATACAAAAATGAGTTCTGAAAATTTTAGTTTGAAGCCCGTTCCACAACATGAACGTAAAGGTGCGGTGGCACTGACGTTTGTTATGCTGGGATTAACCTTTTTCTCTGCAAGTATGTGGACGGGCGGCACGCTGGGCACATCACTCACTTACCATGATTTCTGGTTAGCCGTGATCATCGGTAACTTAATGTTAGGGATTTACACGTCATTTCTTGGCTACATCGGTGCAAAAACCGGCTTGACGACCCATGTTTTAGCGCGTTATTCCTTTGGTGTGAAAGGCTCTTGGTTGCCATCTTTAATTTTAGGGGGCACCCAAGTGGGCTGGTTTGGTGTCGGGGTGGCGATGTTTGCGATTCCGGTTAATAAAGTTACCGGTATTGATGTGAACTATTTAATTTTAGGCTCAGGTTTATTAATGACCATTACGGTTTTTTTCGGTATTTCCGCACTGACCATTCTTTCCACCATTGCGGTGCCGGCAATTGCGGTGCTTGGTTCTTATTCGGTGTATTTGGCGGTAACAGATGCCGGTGGCTTATCTGTGTTAGAAAATATCATGCCGAAAGACGACATTTCCTTACCAATGGCCATTACCTTGGTTGTGGGCTCTTTCATCAGCGCCGGTTCATTAACGGCAGACTTCGTGCGTTTTGGACGCAAAGCCAAACAAGCGATTTTAATCAGCATGATTGCGTTCTTCTTGGGCAACTCATTAATGTTCGTCTTTGGCGCCGCCGGAGCAGCGGTGACCGGGATGTCTGATATTTCTGATGTGATGGTTGCACAAGGATTAATTCTGCCGGCGATTATTGTGCTTGGTTTAAACATTTGGACAACTAACGATAACGCACTTTATGCCTCCGGTTTGGGTTTCGCCAACATTACGGGCTGGAGTAGCCGTCCATTATCGGTATTAAACGGTGTGATCGGTACGCTTTGCGCTTTGTGGTTATACAACAACTTTGTGGGTTGGTTAACGTTTTTATCTGCCGCGATTCCACCGATTGGTGGCGTCATCATTGCCGACTATATTTTGCGTAATAAAGCCTATGCCAATTTTGAACAAGCCAGATTTGTTAGCATCAACTGGACGGCAATTATCTCTGTGGCTATCGGTATCGCGTGCGGTAAATTCTTGCCGGGTATTATTCCGTTAAATGCTGTCATTGGCGGTGCGGCGGCTTATTTTGTGTTAACGCCGTTATTCGGTAAAAAATTGGCGTTCAAATAGGATCGATAAATGTTAGTTAAAAATATTCATATTAACGGCCGTGAAGGCTTATGGCAGATTACCATTGAAGACGGCAAGATTGCCCGTATTCTGCCTAACGAAGAACAGATTGATTTCTCCGGTGACATTTTAGACGGCGAACAGGGCATCGTGTATCCGCCGTTTGTTGAACCGCACATTCATTTGGATGCAACACAAACCGCAGGACAACCGAACTGGAACCAATCCGGTACTTTATTTGAAGGGATTGAGCGTTGGGCTGAACGAAAATCTTTGTTGAGCCATGAGGATGTAAAATCCCGTGCGTGGAAAACCTTAAAATGGCAAATCGCAAATGGCGTGCAACATGTGCGTACCCATGTGGATGTGTCCGACCCCACGTTAACCGCACTCAAAGCCATGCTTGAAGTGAAAAAAGAAGTGGCTCCTTGGGTCGATCTTCAAATTGTGGCATTTCCACAAGAGGGAATTTTGTCTTATCCGAACGGCGAAGCCTTGTTGGATCAAGCCATGGCAATGGGCGCAGATGTGGTGGGTGGCATTCCGCATTTTGAATTCACCCGTGAATACGGTGTGGAATCTATGCATATTGCCTTCAATATTGCGCGTAAATACAACAAACAAATTGATATTCACTGTGATGAAATTGATGATGAACAATCCCGTTTTGTGGAAACAGTTGCCGCGTTAGCGTTGAAATATGAAATGGGCGACAAAGTGACGGCAAGCCATACCACTGCAATGCATTCGTACAATAATGCCTATGCCTCTCGTCTTTTCCGTTTGTTAAAATTATCCAAAATTCATTTTGTGGCTAATCCGCTCGTCAACATTCATTTGCAAGGTCGATTCGATACTTATCCAAAACGCCGTGGTGTGACGCGCGTGAAAGAAATGCTGAAAAACAATATCAACGTGTGTTTCGGCCATGATGACGTATTCGACCCTTGGTATCCGTTGGGAACAGCGAATATGTTGCAGGTGTTACACATGGGGTTACACGTTTGCCAACTCATGGGCTACGGACAAATTAACGACGGCTTAAAATTAGTGACTGAAAACAGTGCGAAAGCGCTAAGGTTGCAAGGTTATGGCGTGGAAGAGGGGAATGTCGCTAACTTTATCATTTTACCGGCAGAAAATGGCTTTGATGCAGTACGTCGTCAAGTGCCGACGCGTTATTCTATTCGTCATGGTAAGGTCATTGCAGAAACCAAATTAGCTGAAACGACCATTCATTTAAACGATAACGAACGCGTCACCTATCGTTAATCTGTTATTTTTAAGGATAAGTGCGGTCAATATCCGATGTGTTTTTTCCGTTGAAAAACATCGTCAATATTGACCGCACTTTTTTGTTTTTCTAAACCTTTCTTTCAGTATTTGTCACAGGCTGCGTTCCTCACTATAATTTCCGCTTTTAAAACCAACCCGGTAAATAATCCTATGCAATTAGAACCTGATTTCTGGCGACACAAAAACCTGCTTGATATAAATGATGCCGAATGGGAGGCATTATGTGATGGTTGCGGCAAGTGTTGTTATCGTAAATATATTGATGGCGAGGGCAAATATGAGCGTTTATATTACACCCGTATCGCGTGCAATTTATTGGATTTGGAAACAGGAAAGTGCGGTCATTATTTGAAACGTTTTGAGTTAGAAGAGGATTGCACCAAACTGACCAAAGACAATTTACCTGAATTTGGCTGGCTTCCCACCACTTGTGCTTATCGTTTGCTTTATGAAGGCAAACCGTTGCCGTCATGGCACCCGTTAATTAGCGGTGATCCTGACAGCGTTAAACGTGCAGGCGTGTTAATCCAAAACGGTATTCATGAATGTGATGTCATTGATTGGTTTGAGTTTGTTGTGGATGAAGAACAATCGGTTTAAGCGTTAAACGATTCATGACATCAAAATGCATCCTTCTTTTTAAAAGGCTCACGTTAAGTGAGCTTTTTTTATTCGCCAAACAGACGATTGAAAATTCAGCCCAAATTAACGCTTAATGCTTGTAAATACTGAAAGATTTATTTTGATAGAGATCACTAATTTGGATTAAAAACATTGTTTTTACCTGCCCCTTCACTACAATACTTATAAATCGTTATTTTTATGTTGTATTGAGTTGTAGGTTCGTATGCAAGTTTCTGATTCTCTTAAACGATCTGCTGAAGACGTTGGCATTTCGCTTTCTCATTATGATATCGACGGGCATTTGATTTATGCCCCTCCGGAAACGTTGCATTATTTCACCGCACTTTTACAACCGCCGAGTAAACGGGAAAAAGGCGCGTTCGATGATGTGATTACCGTCTTTGAGAACGAGCCGATTCATTACGATTTAGCGCGTTTATCCCTTTCCGAGCCTGTTTCCTTAACTATTCAACTTCTTGATGAACAAGGTAAAAAATGTGTTGAACAAACCTGTTCTTCAAGCCAATCGCTTTTATTGCCTTCATTACCATTTGGTTACTATCAATTAAATCTTTCCACGGCGAATCAAAAATATGTGATTCGTGTGTTGTTAGCGCCGCGTACCGCCTATCAACCACCGGTCTTGCAATCAAAAAAAGCCTGGGGGATCAATGTTCAGCTATATAGCTTACGTTCTCAAACGAACTGGGGCATTGGTGACTTCGGTGATTTAGCTTATTTAATTGAGCAGGGCGCAAAACAGGGGGCGGATTTTATCGGCATTAATCCGTTGCATTTGATGTATCCCGCCGTGCCGGAATGGGCAAGCCCTTATAGTTCGTCCTCCCGTCGTTGGTTGAATTTTATTTATTTGGATGTTGCCGCCTTGCCGGAATTTAAATTATCCCGTTCCGTGCAAACTTGGTTTCATTCCACACCTGTGCAAGAACAAATAACCTCCTTGCGTGAAGCCAAAACCGTGGCTTACGGTGAAATAATGCAGCTAAAACTGACCGCACTTGAACAACTATTTGATTTCTTTAAACGTAGTAAATCTGCACAAATCATCGCCCGTCGCCAAGATTTTGATGCTTTCAAAAAAGCACAAGGTGAAGCATTGTTATTGCAAGGGCTCTTTAATGTGTTAGATGGCATTGAGCATGAACATCAACAGGCGGAAGAAAATACCATTGGTTGGTTGGGCTGGCGTAAAGAATGGCAAATGCTCTCAGCGCGTGAACGCAAAGCCTTGTTAAAAGAACATGAAGCAAAAGTGGAATTCTTTGCATGGTTGCAATGGGCGACATTACAACAATTAGGTGAGCTACAAACGTTATGCCGTCAAGTGGGAATGCAACTTGGCATTTATGGCGATTTGGCTGTAAACAGCTCTCGCGGAAGTGCCGATGTGTGGTCAGACCCGGAACTTTATTGTGTCAACGCATCTGTCGGTGCGCCACCTGATCCGTTGGGCCCTGTCGGACAGAATTGGAATTTGCCGCCCTACAATCCAAGCGTGTTAAAAGCCCGTGGTTTCCAACCTTTTATTGAGATGTTGCGTGCCAATATGCAGAACTTTGGCGTGTTGCGTATCGATCATGTGATGGGCTTATTCCGCTTGTGGCTGATTCCTGAAAATAAAACCGCGGCAGATGGCGCTTATGTGCATTATCCATTTGATGAGCTGATGGCGATTCTCGCCATTGAAAGCCAACGCAACCAGTGTTTAGTGATTGGTGAGGATTTAGGTACAGTACCTGATGAAGTGCGGTTGAAATTAAACGAGTTTCGTATTTTCTCGTATTTTGTGTTGTATTTTGCCCAATGCAACAACATGTATCCGCTTAAACAGGATTTCCCACCACATGCCTTTGCCACCATCGGCACCCATGATGTGCCTTCTTTACAAAGTTTCTGGCACTGCCTTGATTTGGCGTTGTTCGGTCAGCTCGGCATTTTAGAGGGCGACGTGTTAAAAGAAAAATACGATCAACGCGTCGTAGATAAACAAGCTTTATTAGACAGTTTGCACCGCGACGGTTATTTACCGCCTGATTATTGGGGCGATGCTTTAAGTATGGCTATGCACGACAATTTGAACCGTCAAATTCACCGTTATTTGGCAGAAAGTGAAAGCCGTTTGGTGGGCGTGCAATTAGAAAATTTATTGAGCCAAGAAGTGTCATTCAATTTGCCGGGCACTTCAACGGAATATCCGAATTGGCGAAAAAAATTAAGCCAATCTTTAGAACTTATTTTTGATGATGCGCAAATGACCGCATTTTTCTCTTTAATTAATCAAGCCCGCAGAGCTTAGCGAGGATTTATTATGACCCAACTAGTAGCGCAATCCGTGATTAATCAATTCTTTGATGGAACACATTCTGATCCTTTTTCCGTATTGGGTATGCACGAAACCGATAACGGCATTGAAATTCGTGCTTTATTGCCGGATGCGTGTCGTGTTAGTGTCATTAATAAAGAAAATCAAGACACCGTCTGTGAATTGAATTCTTTAGATGACAGAGGTTTTTTTGCTGGTGTTGTACCGAACACCCGAGATTTCTTTGCCTATCAATTACAAGTGTATTGGGGTAAAGAATCGCAAATCCTTGAAGACCCTTATCGTTATCATCCAATGATTAATGATTTGGATGAATGGCTTTTAGCTGAAGGCTCATTCTTGCGTCCGTATGAAGTGTTAGGTGCGCATTTTATCGAATGTGATGGTGTTTCCGGTGTGAACTTCCGTTTGTGGGCACCGAACGCGAAACGAGTTTCTGTGGTGGGAGATTTCAACTATTGGGACGGACGTCGCCATCCGATGCGCTTACACCCTGCAAGTGGCGTATGGGAATTATTCCTACCGAAAGTTGCATTAGGGCAGTTGTATAAATTCGAATTAATTGATTGCCACGGCAATTTACGCTTAAAAGCCGACCCTTATGCCTTCAGTTCACAGTTACGTCCTGATACAGCGTCACAAATTAGTGCGTTGCCGGACATCGTGCCAATGACTGAAGCCCGTCGTAAAGCCAACCAATGGGATCAACCGATTTCCATTTATGAAGTGCATTTAGGGTCTTGGCGCCGTAATTTAGAAAATAATTTCTGGTTGGATTATGACCAAATCGGCGATGAATTGATTCCTTATGTAAAAGAAATGGGCTTTACGCACATTGAGTTTTTACCGCTTTCCGAATTCCCGTTTGACGGTTCTTGGGGCTACCAACCACTAGGACTGTATTCTCCAACCAGCCGTTTTGGTACGCCGGAAGGGTTTAAACGTTTAGTGGAACGCGCCCATGAGGCCGGCATTAACGTGATTTTGGACTGGGTGCCGGGGCATTTCCCAAGCGATACCCATGGTTTAGTGGCGTTTGACGGCACAGCATTATATGAACACGCTGATCCTCGCGAAGGATTCCATCAAGACTGGAACACGCTCATTTACAACTATGGTCGCAACGAAGTGAAAAACTTCTTATCCAGTAACGCCTTATATTGGATTGAACGTTTCGGCGTTGACGGTATTCGTGTCGATGCGGTGGCCTCCATGATTTATCGTGATTACAGCCGTGCCGAGGGAGAATGGATTCCGAACCAATACGGCGGACGGGAAAATTTAGAAGCCATTGAATTCTTAAAACACACCAACTGGAAAATTCATAGTGAAGTGCAAGGGGCGGTTTCCATTGCGGAAGAATCGACCTCTTTTGCCGGTGTAACACATCCGACAGAAAACGGTGGTTTAGGCTTTAATTTCAAATGGAATATGGGCTGGATGAATGACACGCTTTCTTACATGGAAAAAGATCCGGTCTATCGCCAATATCACCACAACCAAATGACTTTCGGCATGGTGTATCAATACAGCGAAAACTTTGTGTTACCGCTTTCCCACGATGAAGTAGTACATGGAAAATGTTCCTTAATCGGTAAAATGCCGGGGGATGCGTGGCAAAAATTCGCGAACTTACGCGCTTATTACGGCTACATGTGGGGCTATCCGGGTAAAAAATTATTGTTCATGGGAAATGAATTTGCCCAAGGGCGCGAATGGAATTACCGCGAAAGTCTTGATTGGTTCTTACTGGACGAATCCATCGGCGGAAGATGGCACATCGGTATGCAACAGTTGGTGAAAGACCTCAATAAAATTTATCGCGAAAACGCACCGCTCTTTGAACTGGATTCGGATCCGCAAGGCTTCGATTGGTTGGTCGTGGATGATGCGCAAAATTCTGTATTTGCCTTTGAACGACGTAGCAGCAAAGGCGAGCGCATTATTGTGATCAGTAACTTTACGCCAGTGCCACGCCATGATTATCGTATGGGCGTGAATGTTGCCGGTCAATATCACGAAATCTTAAATACAGATTCATCCTTTTACGAAGGCTCAAATCTTGGTAACTGCGGTGCAGTGGAAAGTGAGGCAATCCCAAGCCACGGACGAGATCATTCTATTTCTGTTTCGATTCCTCCATTGGCAACCCTCTATTTGAAATATCAAGGATAAGGCATGGTTGCAGTAAAAAATGAGGGCAAGGCTTATCCGTTCGGTTATAGCCAACATGAAGAAAACGGTGAGCAAATGACTAACTTTGCGCTGTATTCTTCTGTGGCGGATGCCGTGGAATTGTGCCTGTTTGAGAATGGCAAAAAAGAGCAGCGTTTTGCTATGCATCGCAGCGAAAATGTTTGGCATATTGCGCTTTCCGGTGTGGCTAACGGTATGCAATACGGTTTTAGAATCACCGCAGAAAATGACCGCACTTTAGCCAATCCAAACAAGCTCATGCTTGATCCTTATGCTAAAGCCGTGGTGGGTAAACCGGATTTAAGTTCGGTAGAAGTGCGGTCGATTTTTCAGTTAAATGATCCACGAGATAACGCGGAATTTGCGCCGAAAGGTCAAATTATTGAGACGGCATTTGACTGGCAACACGATAAAGCCCCGAAAACACCTTGGGCAGAGACCGTGATTTATGAACTCAGCGTAAAAGGGTTTAGCCAATTACGCACGGATCTACCTGAAAAGTTACGCGGAACTTATGCTGGTTTGGCGCAACCGCAAAGTGTGGCGTATTTAAAAGCATTAGGTATCACCGCCGTGGAATTGTTGCCGATTAATTACCACGTAAACGAACCGCACTTGCAAGAAAAAGGACTACAAAATTATTGGGGATATAACCCGTTGGCCATGTTTGCAGTAGAGCCAAAGTATTGCTCCGAAGAAAACCCTGAAAACCCGTTGTATGAATTCAAAAGCATGGTGAAAGCATTACATGAAGCGGGGATTGAAGTAATTTTAGATGTGGTATTTAACCACACGGCAGAATCAGAAAAACCGTTCCCTACCTTTAGCCAACGTGGCATTGATGATCGGACGTATTATTGGCAAAACGAACAAGGCGAATATATTAACTGGACAGGTTGCGGCAATATGCTGAACCTCGCCAATGACATCACCCGAAAATGGGTGGTGGATTGCCTACGTTATTGGGTGGAAGAATGCCATGTAGATGGTTTCCGTTTTGATTTAGGCACGGTGTTAGGGCGTGAGTCACCGGATTTCAACCCACACGCCAAACTGTTTGACGATATCGCTCAAGTACCGAGTTTACAGCAGGTGAAATTCATCAGCGAACCTTGGGATATTGGCCATTACGGTTATCAATTAGGACGTTTTCCCCATTATTTTGCCGAATGGAACGACCGCTTCCGTGATGATATGTGTCGTTTTTGGTTATGGAAAAGTGGGGAAGTGGGCGCATTTGCCGAACGTTTTGCCGGATCAAGTGATCTGTTCAAGCGAGAAACACGCTTGCCACACACCACCCTGAATTTTATTACCGCTCACGACGGTTTTACGTTGCGCGATTTGGTGAGTTATAACCATAAGCATAACGAGGCGAACGGCGAAGATAATCGCGATGGTCGCAATGAAAATTACAGTTACAACCATGGCATTGAGGGCAGTCAATTAGACCTAAATGACGAGTACCAAAGTACGGTGGAAAATCAGCGTGTTTTAGCGCAAAGCGGATTATTGGCAAGTTTGTTATTGGGCAACGGCACACCAATGTTGCTTGCCGGCGATGAATTCGGCAACACGCAATTCGGTAACAATAACGCCTATTGTCAGGATAATGAAATCACGTGGCTGAAATGGCAGGATTTCAATCAGGAATTATTTGACTTGACCAAACAACTGATTGCAACACGAAAACAAATTCAAAGTTTACAACGGGATGTTTGGTGGTCAGATGAAAATGTCATTTGGCTCAACATTGAGGGTGAATCAATGCGAACCGAGGATTGGCATAATCGGGAAAGCAAAGCGCTGCAAGTGGTATTAGATCAGCAATGGCTTTTCTTAATCAATGCGAAAGCAGAACCCCAGTCTTTTATGTTGCCCGTCGCGTTTGATGGACACTGGAAGGCCGTGGCAGGTACAACAAACTTAACGGAGCAACAACGGCAAGTTGATGTAGGTGGTATGGCGTTTTGTGTGTTGAAAAAAATGGATACTTAAAACAATATAACGGAGTTCACTATGAAAGCTAATCTAAATAAACACGATCTCGTTAAAAGCACCTTAGTGCTTATTTTGGCCGGTGGCCGCGGTTCACGTCTGCATGAATTAACGGATAAACGTGCAAAACCGGCACTTTATTTTGGTGGTAACCGTCGAATCATCGATTTCGCTTTGTCCAACTGTATTAACTCCGGCTTAAACCGCATTGGTGTCGTCACGCAATATGCTGCTCACTCTTTATTACGTCATTTACAAAAAGGTTGGTCTTTCTTACCACAAGAGCGCGGTGAATTCATTGATATGCTCCCGGCGCGTCAACAAATTGATGACTCCACTTGGTATCGCGGTACAGCTGATGCGGTATATCAAAATATGGCGATTATTCGTGATCACTACCGTCCGAAATACGTCTTAATTCTCGCAGGTGACCACATTTATAAACAAGACTATAGCCAAATGTTGTTAGACCACGTGACCAGTGGTGCAAAATGTACCGTGGGCTGTATTGAAGTACCACGTTCTGAAGCGCATGAATTTGGCGTGATGGCAGTCAATGAAAATCTGAAAGTGAAAGCCTTCGTGGAAAAACCGAAAGATCCACCGGCAATGGTGGGCAAACCGGATACCTCGTTGGCTTCCATGGGGATTTATGTGTTTGATGCAGACTATCTCTATCAAATGTTAGATCGCGAAGTGAATACGCCTTGCACATCTCATGACTTCGGTAAAGATGTATTGCCGAAATGTTTGGAAGAAGGCACGTTATATGCCCATCCGTTCAGCCGTTCTTGCATGGGTCGCAATACCGAGGGTGATATTTATTGGCGTGATGTGGGGACATTGGATAGCTTCTGGCAATCAAACATCGACTTAGTGTCTGAAAATCCGCAATTAGATATTTATGACCAAACTTGGCCGATTCGCGGAAACCCGGTACAAGCGTATCCGTCTAAATTCTTCTATAAAAATGCCAATGTTAAGCCGGTGGATAACTCCCTTATCGGCGGTGGTTGTGTGATTACCGATGCGTCAATCAGTTATTCCGTGTTATTTGATCGCATTAAAATTAATGAAGGCTCAGTGATCGATCATAGTGTCGTGTTGCCGGAAGTGAGTGTCGGTAAAAATTGCGTGTTGAAACACTGTATTATTGACCGCCATTGTGTCATTCCGGACGGTATGCAAATCGGTGTTGATCGCGAATTGGACAGCAAACGCTTCCGCATCAGTTCAACTGGTAAAGTCATTTTAGTGACACCTTCGATGTTGAAAAAATTAGAAGGACAAGAAGTGTTCTCGGAAGAACATTTAGATTAACGTGAAATAAAGTGCGGTCAGTTTTCAAAACGTTTTAACTATTACTCATAAATCACGCAAGTGATTTATTCGCTCCTTCGGAGCCGTTGGCAAAGCCAACGTTCAAAATCCTTCGGATTTTGTGACCGCACTTTAAGAAGGTAAATACAGGCGCAAGCGTCTTCGCTTGTGCCTGTAACAGAATTGTTTATAACGACACGCGTTAGAAAACGTGCGTCATATTAGGTAAATAAAATGAAAGTATTACACGTTTGCTCGGAGTTATATCCTTTACTGAAAACCGGCGGATTAGCCGATGTGATGGGCGCATTGCCATTTGCACAAAAAGAAATCGGCATTGATGCACGTATTTTGTTGCCGGCTTATCCGGCGATTATGGCTGGCATTCCGCACACGTCCGTGGTGACAGAATTTGATAATTTTGCCGGTCATATCGTTTTGCGCTATGGCGAATATAACGGTGTCGGCGTTTATCTTATTGATGCACCGCACTTATATGCGCGTGAAGGCAACCCTTATCACGATGCTAATTACAATGATTACGGCGATAACTACAAACGTTTCGCATTGTTAGCGTGGGTTGGGGCTGAATTGACCACCGGTTTAGATAGTTGGTGGCGTGCCGAAGTTGTTCATGCCCATGACTGGCACGCAGGTCTAACGGCGGCGTATTTATTTAATAAAGGGCGTCCGGCAAAATCCGTCTTCACCATTCATAATTTAGCCTATCAAGGTCAATTTGATTATCGCCATTTATTTGAAATCGGCTTGCCGCACAGTATGTTCCATGTAGATGGCTTAGAATTGTTTGGGCAAATTTCTTACTTAAAAGCCGGGCTCTATTATTCAGATGCCGTGACAGCCGTTAGTCCGACTTATGCGAAAGAAATTACCACACCGGAATTTGCTTATGGCTTACAAGGCTTACTTTCAACCCTAGATCATGAAGGGCGCTTGGTGGGCATTCTAAATGGCGTTGACGAAAAAATTTGGCATCCGATGAACGATCAGTACATTCAACATGGTTACAAGTTGAAATACATGGGTGGCAAAACGAAAAACAAAGCGGATCTACAAGCTTATTTCAATCTTCCACAACAATCTGATGCGCTATTGTTTGTCATGGTGACCCGTTTAACAGAACAAAAAGGCGTTGATTTATTGCTAGAAAGCGCTGATGAAATCGTTAAACAGGGTGGACAGTTGGCGATTCTTGGCTCAGGCGCACCGCACTTAGAAGCCGGTATTCGTCAATTAGCGGAAACCTATCCGCAAAATATTGCCGTTAAAATTGGCTACGATGAAGCGTTATCACATTTGATGGTTGCCGGTGGCGATGTTATTTTAGTGCCAAGCCGTTTTGAACCTTGCGGTTTAACACAGCTTTACGGTTTAAAATACGGTACGTTACCCTTAGTTCGTGCAACGGGTGGTTTGGCGGATACGGTGGTCAATAGCACGGCGGAAAATATTCAAGCTCGAACAGCAACCGGATTTGTCTTTAGTCATGCGACGGCGGATGATTTGCGCCAAGCGTTACAAACGGCATTTGCTTTATGGAAAAAACAACGTTTATGGGCAACGGTTCGAGTCATTGCAATGGAACAAGATTTTAGTTGGCAAATCTCTGCAACCCATTACCAACATTTATATCAAAGAATTTTATCTCACTAATGAAATACTTATCTTCTGCGTAGAGAGAAAACAAAATTTGCGCAGAAGATTGTTGTTGTTTTTTTATTTTGAATGATTAAAATTCACCCGCTTTTTTTATTAACTGAGGACTATTTTTATGATAATGGATAATTTCGATTCTCCATTCCTATATGATCGACCTGAAGTCAATGTCGATTCATTGAAAAAGACGATTGTTTATAAGCTGATTTTTTTAATTGGCCGCTCACCAAAAGAAGCGAGTCAACGGGATTGGCTAAACGCCACATTATATGCCGTACGTGATTTCGTCACCGAAGGTTGGATTACCACTGCACGCGAAGCTAGAGCAGAAGACTCCCGCCGTGTTTATTATTTATCAATGGAATTTTTGATTGGTCGTACCTTATCCAATGCCATGATCGCAGAAGGGTTGTATGACATCGCTAAAGAAGCCCTTTCCGAATTAAACGTTGATTTAGAAGAAATTATTGAAAAAGAAGTGGACCCGGGTTTAGGTAACGGTGGTTTAGGTCGTTTGGCTGCCTGTTTCATGGATTCTATTGCGACATTAGGTTTGCCGGGCATGGGGTACGGTATTCGTTATGAATACGGTATGTTCCGTCAAAAAATTGAAGATGGCCAACAAGTTGAACGCCCGGATGCCTGGTTAGAAAAAGGGGCTCCTTGGGAATTTATTCGTCCGTCTAAACGTTTTACCGTTTCTTTCGGCGGTAATATTCATTTTGAAGGCAAAAAATGTATCTGGAATAAAGGCGAAGAAGTGACCGCACTTGCTTATGACCAAGTGATTCCAGGCTATAAAAATGATTCTGCGGCCACATTACGTTTGTGGTCTGCTCATGCCGGTGAACTTTTCAACTTAGAAGACTTTAACCGCGGTCAACACATTGCTGCCGTGGAAAGCCGCGCCTCTATTAAAAATCTTTCTCGTGTGCTTTATCCGGATGATTCCACTTGGAATGGCCGTGAATTGCGCTTACGTCAAGAATACTTCTTGGTTTCCGCTTCATTGCAAGACATTATCCGTCGCCATAAACGTACCCATGACAGCATGGAAAATTTAGCGGATAAAGTGGCAATTCATTTAAATGATACTCACCCGGCATTAGCGATTCCTGAGTTAATGCGCATTTTAATTGATGAAGAAGGCTTTGAATGGCAAAAAGCCTGGGATATGACCCGTCGCATTTTCTCTTATACTTGCCACACATTAATGTCTGAAGCGTTAGAAACCTGGCCGGTAGAAATGATGGCGAAAATCTTACCGCGTCATTTACAAATGATTTTTGAAATTAACGATCATTTCTTGGAATACGTCAAAACCTACATCACTACCGACGTAGATTTCATTCGTCGCGTTTCTTTAGTAGAAGAAGGGTATCAACGTAAAGTTCGCATGGGTTGGTTATCCGTGGTTGGTTCGCACAAGGTCAACGGTGTTGCGGCAATTCATTCCGACTTAATGGTGACATCTACTTTTTCGGATTTCGCGCGTATTTATCCGGAACGTTTCACTAATGTGACTAATGGTATTACCCCGCGTCGTTGGCTTGCTGTGGCAAACCCACAATTAGCGTCGTTATTTGATAAATATATCGGTTCTGATTGGCGTTGCGATTTAAGCCAAATCGAAAAATTAAAACAATACGCCCATGAAGCAGATTTCAAACACGCCATTGCCGATATTAAATTTGCAAATAAAGTGAAATTGGCAAATTACGTGAAGAAAACGTTAAACATTGATTTGGATCCCCATGCGTTATTTGACGTTCAAGTAAAACGTATTCACGAATATAAACGTCAAATTTTGAACGTGTTGCATATTATTGCTCGTTACAACGCCATGTTAGAGCATCCGGAAAAAGATTGGCAACCTCGTGTGTTTATCTTAGCTGGTAAAGCAGCATCGGCGTATTATGCAGCGAAACAAACCATCCATTTAATTAATGATGTTGCGAATGTCATCAATAACGATGGCCGTTTGGGTGGCCGCTTAAAAGTGGTCTTCATCCCGAACTACAGCGTAAGCTTGGCTCAATTGATCATTCCGGCTGCAGATATTTCTGAACAAATTTCTTTAGCAGGTACGGAAGCCTCCGGTACCAGTAACATGAAATTTGCATTAAATGGTGCATTAACCTTGGGTACATTGGATGGTGCAAACGTAGAAATTTTGGAAAATGTCGGCAAAGACCACATCTTTATTTTCGGTAATACCGTAGAACAAGTAGAGAAGTTACGTCGCGACGGTTACTGTCCATTTAATTTCTATCAAGAGGATGTGGAACTCAGAAACGTTGTTGATCAAATTATTAACGGCCGTTTCTCCGAAAACGATCCGAACCGTTATCAACAGCTATTACAGGGTTTACAATATCACGATTTCTACCAAGCCTTTGCTGATTTCCGCAGCTATGTGGACGCACAAAAATTGGTGGATGAAAAATATAAAAACCGTGATGCATGGATTGATAGCACGATTCAAAATATTGTTAACATGGGTTATTTCTCTTCCGACCGCACCATTAAGGAATACGCGGAAAATATTTGGCACATTGAGCCATTAAATCTCGAGAAATAATTTCCTGATAAAAAGAAACCCCATTTGAATCTGAATGGGGTTTTGTTTTATGGGCTTAAAGTAACTAGAAAAACGTTTTGATTTTTGACCGCACTTTATGCTTTTTTGCCAGTATTTTTACGTCCTTTACGCCATTTCCAGACCAGATAGATTGCTAAAAGCGCAATTAAAATATAAATAATGGACTGTCCTTTTTTGATTTGCTCATGTAGCCAATCCAAGTTACTTGCCCCGAAATCCCCTAAATAAACCCAAATAGGTACAGAAATAATGGCGGCAAAAAAATCTAATAAAAGAAAGCGAATAAAACTCACGCGACGGGTAATGCCGGCAACCATATAAATCGGTGCACGTAATCCCGGTAAAAAACGGGCAACAAATAAAACACGATTGCCATATTGTTCAAATTTGCTCCGAACCATACGTAAACGCTCTAAGGTTAAAAAGCGTCGAATAGGGCGGAAACGTAAAATTTTTGTGCCATAAATACGTCCCAGCCAATACATAGTGCTATCACCTAAGAGGACACCAAATAGACTCACAACTAACATGATATGCACATTGGTATAACCCAAACCGGAAATAACACCACCGGACACTAAGGTAATGTCTTCGGGAATCGGCACGCCAAAACCACAAATAATCAAAACAAATAGCACGGCAAAATAGCCGTAATCACTAAAAAAGTTAATTAAAAATTCCATCGAATACTCTTTTAACTCAATAAAAATAACGCCTTATTTTAGCCCGTTTTTTAGCGTAATATCTAGGAAAATTAACAAGATTTTCGTTTGCTTTAGCACCACGAATTCATTATAATGCACCACCTCAAAGTTCAGGCTTTGAGCAAAATTTGTGGAAATCGCTGGGTCGCCTGCGATTTTTTAATTTTAATCTTTACAAAAGAGAACATAACAATGGCATTTAAATTTAACGCTGAAGTTCGTACAGCGCAAGGTAAGGGTGCGAGCCGCCGCCTGCGTCATAACGGTCAAATTCCTGCTATCGTTTACGGTGGTAGCGAAGCACCGGTTTCTATCATCTTAAATCATGATGAAGTTAACAACGCTCAAGCACACGATGCATTCTATTCCGATGTGATTACTTTAGTTATCGACGGTAAAGAAGTTGCAGTAAAAGTACAAGCAATGCAACGTCACCCGTTCAAACCAAAATTGGTTCACGTTGACTTCAAACGCGTTTAATCATGAAAAACTCCGAAATTCTCGGAGTTTTTTTATATTTAAAAAGATTGAACGCATCATTGCATGCTATGTCTAATGCCCCGTCTTTTGCTCGTAATAGAGTAATTTTCATCAACAATTAATAAGGATTTTTCATGAACAAATTTACAAAAATTAGCGCGACCGCATTATTGGCTCTTTTCTTAACAGCTTGCGACAAACCGGCAGACAAAGCACCAGAAGCGAAACCGGAAACAGCACAAACACAAGCCGCATCAGAAGTAAAAGTAGATGAAAAGGGTGATTATCAAAAATTAGTCGATTGGAACAAGGCACAAGAACAAACACAGTTACAATCACAACAAAAATTCCAACAAGATTTAGTGGCTGCAGTTCAAGCTCAAGATGAGAAAAAAGTGAAAGAAGCGATTGAAACATTTAATCAATCAGTAAAAGATACAATTACAAGCTTAGATGCATTAGATGTAAAAGCAGAATCAATTAAATCTATCAAAGAGCAAACAAAAAATGTATTAAGCTTGGCGAGTGGTTTATTGGTTGATCAGGCTAATATGAGTTTCACTAACCCGACACAAACACCGGAACAACAAAAAGCTTATGCAGAAAAAGCTGAAGCATTAAGAAATGCGATGACCGAGTTACAAAAACAAAGTGTCGAATTAGAACAAAAATTTAATCCTGCACCGGTAGCAGCGCCCGCACAAGACGCAAAATAATATTCTGACTTATTTATCTAAAAATAAATCGCCTTATTGTTCCGCAGTAGGGCGATTTTTTTATATGAAATATACCTTGAAAACTCACCGCACTTTTCTAATTAAATCAAAAAAGTGCGGTGAGTTTTATGTCAGTTTTTTTCCGAAACACTCCTTTGATTTGTATTGGGGTGCATGGCGTGCTAGAATTTAGGACCTTTTTTAATTAAAGACGAGGATAAAATAGAATTCAAACTTAATAAACTTACATTAGTTTTATTATCAGCTCCGCTTATTGCTCATGCAGGTATTTCTCATAACGGAAGTGAACATAATCTTCTTCCTTCTAATCTGGCTACAAATATAACCGATAATCAAGAGCACACTATAAATGGGCCTTTATCGATTTCGGAAGGGGCTAAAACAAACCCTAGCGGGCAAACCAAGGGTGAAATGACCATCGACAATGGTTCCAAATTAAACTCTACAGGTACAGTGTATATTGGGAATCAAAACAATGACGGTTTCGGTGCTAAATTTACTGTCACTGGTGCTGGAAGTGAATTAAATGTAGGGGGGGAGTTAAATGTTGGTAACTATAGTAATGCGAATCTCTCTATTTTAGAGGGCGGAAAGGTGACCTCAACATTTCATGGTAATCCTAACGCTCCTCACTTTTGGGGATGGTTTCTTCATAATGGAACGGCTCGAACAGCGATTGACACTAAAATTGTTATTGATGGTGAAGGTTCGGAACTTTCTTATCATAAAAACTCCTTAATTCGTGTAGTGGGTGGAGGTCATAAGGCAACAACCCTCGATTTGTTGATTTCTAATGGTGGTAAACTCAGCGCAGGTGTGTTGCAATTAGAATCTGGCACAGCCAATATCCAAATCGGGAACAAAAGTAAAGGTGGAACGCTAGATGTTAAACGTTTTACTATTGGTAGTGCAGATGTAAAATTCACCTTTGACCAAAATGATATGTTGAATTTTACCCCTATTATCCACACGCATCGTTCACTGAAAGAATCTCATGTTAATTTCATACAAAGTGGTTCTGGCACAACTTTATTTGCTCCAATAGGTATGAATAACGTGAATTCAAATGTAGACATTACTGATGGTACATTAAAAGTCGGTAGAGATAATGCATTCGGTAGAGATAATGCATTCGGTAACGATTCTGTTACCACTGAAGTGAATATTGGTGAGAAAGGTACATTAGCGTTAAACAATTTTAATGCCTCTGTTAGCACCATTAACAATCAAGGTACGCTTGATCTTACTTCAGATAATGCAGATAAAAAACTTACTGTTTATGGAGATTACAGTGGCGACGGAAAACTATTAGTGAAAACAATTTGGAATAATGCTAATAGCTCTTCTGATGTGCTAGATATTAAAGGAACAGCAACAGGGAACACTGTTGTGTCAACCTCTACAGGTTTCATCGAAGGTGATGTAGTTCGTCAAACGAATCAAGATATTTATTCTGCAGATGTAGTTAAAGTTGCTGATGCAAATCATTCAGGTACCTTTACCGGCACAGCGAAAACAACCAATGCTAGTGAAGCACAATTAACTAAAAAAGATGCGAATACTTATGCATGGACCTTAAAAGCACTTGGTCAAAATATTTATATTGAGCCTGCTACCGCTTATATTCAAATGCCTCGTGTCAATATGGAATTAGGCTATAGCGTGTTGGATACCTTACACCAACGTCGTGGTGAAATTAGCCAATCACCAAATTCTGCCGTTTGGGCGCGAGTTTCCGGTAAACGTTTAGAAACTGAGGGTCGTACCCGTTTAGACGTTGACAGCTCACAATATATCGCACAAGTAGGTTACGACTTTAACCGTAGCGAAATGCAAAATGGTCTGCCACAATCTCTAAGTGGTGTATATTTTGCGTATTCTCGTGCAGATAGCCGTTTCTACGACCAATATCGTGCTGAAAACGGCGTTGTGGCTGCTGATAAATATACCGGTAAAGGTAAAACAACAGCAGCAAACATCGGTGTATATCACTTATACCGTGCACCAAATAATGCCTATGTGGACACCGTGGCGCAATTCTCTTACTTAACGAACAAATATAACTTTGTATCTAATCCGGAAGTAAGACAACATGGTTGGAGCGGTGCGTTATCCGTTGAAGGTGGTCACAGCTTTGCATTGGGTAATTCCAACTGGCGCCTTGAACCACAAACCCAATTGGTTTACCAACGCTTGAAACTTCAATCGTTCTATCACGATGCAGACCGCCGTGTTGAACAAGGTACGGACAACAATTTACGTGGACGTATCGGTGTGCGTTTAAGTCACAGTAAAGACTTCCAACGTAACCCAACCGTGTATTTTGTTGCAAACGTATGGCATGATTTTATTACTGCAAAATCTGTCTTAATCGGTGACACCAAATATAACGAAAATGATGCCCGCACTTGGTTGGAAGGCGGTGCAGGTTTAAATGTACCATTCGGTAACCATGCTATTCATGCTGATCTTCGTTTAGAACATTCTCTAGGCAATAAAGGTAACCGTTCCGGTGCGAAAGCTGTATTAGGTTATAGTTACGCTTGGTAATTCAAATAACGAATATATAAAAACAAAAACCACCTTCTGTTGAAGGTGGTTTTTTTATTAAGAACTTTTATAAATTCCTTACAATACGTGTTGCTGATTTGTTTACCTGATCTAAGAGTGATAAAATCAACAATGATATATACAACAACAAAAGGACGAGAGAAAACTATGAAGTTCAAACTTAATAAATTAACATTACTTTTATTAGCTGCCCCATTAGCAGCAAATGCAAGTGTTACTTGGTCTGGGACTAATGACGGAATTCCGGAAACCCTTGGAAAAGTCAATCCGGATACGGTTAACGGCTTAATTCAAGTTGGTACTGGTACTGGTAATGAAGGCAATCTTAGAATTGATGGAGGCTCTGTTGTAAATATACAAGGTACATTACATATAGCCAACCATCGCCAGTCTAAAGGAACTGTTGTCGTTGACGGGCAAGGCAGTAAACTCGTTGTAAACAGTAATGCCAATAATCCAATGAATATCGGTAACTTTGGTAATGGTAATTTATATGTTTCCAATGGTGGGCAGGTAATCGGTGAATTCGAAGGAACTGAACCGACACCTCACTTTTGGGGATGGCTTCGTGATACCCCGGAAGATGTCACCAATACGGTAATTTCAGTCACAGGTAAAGGTTCATTGCTTCAGTACCCGAAAAATGCCGAAATCCGTGTTGCCGCCAGTGATTGGAGCTCTAAAACCAACACTGTTAATGTATTAGTTGCAGATGAAGGTCAACTTACTGCGGGGACATTAAGAGTAGGAAATGGTACAACCAACATCCAAATTGGTGATAACAACAAAGCAGGTACGTTTGATGTAGAAAAAATTAAACTTGAAGAGAATCCTCAAAAAGTCAAATTTGATTTCGCACAAACAGATAATTTTAACTTTACCCCTGAAATGACTTCAGCTTCGCCTACTACTAAGATTGTAGACTTTGTTCAAAGAGGTAGTGGCACCACTTTATTTGCACCAAGAAACATGAGTGGTGTTAATTCTAATGTAAATATTACTAACGGTACATTAAAAGTTGGTAGAGATAATGCTTTTGGCGACGCTTCCGTTAAAAGTAATGTTGATATCGGTGAGAAAGGGACATTTGAGTTAAATAACTTTAATGCAACAGTAACCAACCTTAATAATAAAGGTACGCTTGATCTTACCTCTGAAAACGCAAATAAAACCCTTACCGTGGAAGGCGACTATCATTCTGATGGCGGTAAATTAATCGTAAAAACGACTTGGAATAATAACAATAGTAGTTCTGATACATTACATATTAAAGGTAAAGCAACAGGTCGCACTATTGTTTCAACTCGCAATGGTTTCATTGAAGGGGATGTACTTCGTCAGGCGCGGGAAAATATTTTTTCTGCAGATATGATTAAGATGGATGATCCTAATAGTGAAGCTATCTTTGAGGGTACAGCAAAAACCAGAAATGCGGATGAAGCGCAGTTAGCCAAGAAAAATGGCACAACTTATGCTTGGACATTAAAAGTACTTGGTCATGATATTTATATCGAACCGGCCACTGCGTATATCCAAATGCCTCGTGTCAATATGGAATTAGGCTATAGCGTGTTGGATACCTTACATCAACGCCGTGGTGAAATCAGACAATCACCAAATTCTGCCGTGTGGGCGCGAGTTTCCGGTAAACGTTTAGAAACCGAGGGTCGTACCCGTTTAGACGTTGACAGCTCACAATATATCGCACAAGTAGGTTACGACTTTAACCGTAGCGAAATGCAAAATGGTCTGCCACAATCTCTAAGTGGTGTATATTTTGCGTATTCTCGTGCAGACAGCCGTTTCTACGACCAATATCGTGCTGAACACGGTGAGCTTATTGCAGATAAATATATCGGTAAAGGTAAAACTACTGCGGCAAATATCGGTGTATATCACTTATACCGTGCACCAAATAATGCCTATGTGGACACAGTGGCGCAATTCTCTTACTTAACGAACAAATACAACTTTGTATCTAATCCGGAAGTAAGACAACATGGTTGGAGCGGTGCGTTATCCGTTGAAGGTGGTCACAGCTTTGCATTGGGTAATTCCAACTGGCGCCTTGAACCACAAACCCAATTGGTTTACCAACGCTTGAAACTTCAATCGTTCTATCACGATGCAGATCGCCGTGTTGAACAAGGTACGGACAACAATTTACGTGGACGTATCGGTGTGCGTTTAAGTCACAGTAAAGACTTCCAACGTAACCCAACCGTGTATTTTGTTGCAAACGTATGGCATGATTTTATGTCCGCAAAATCTGTTTTAATCGGTGATAAAAAATATGGCGAAAATGATGCCCGCACTTGGTTAGAAGGCGGTGCAGGTCTCAATGTACCATTTGGTAATCACGCTATTCATGCCGATCTTCGTTTAGAACATTCTCTAGGCAGTAAAGGTACCCGTTCCGGTGCGAAAGCCGTGTTAGGTTATAGCTACGCTTGGTAATTTAAATAACGAATATATAAAGACAAAAACCACCTTCTGTTGAGGGTGGTTTTTTTATTTAATCTCACCTTGAAAAACTGCTAAAATAGCGCCGTTGCTTACTTCTTTGAATCATCCTATGTTATCAAAAACCTTGCCTTTATTATTTTTACTACCAACGGTTGCCGTTGCACAATCTTATGTTGTGTATGACTTTACCCACAATAAAATATTGGAAAGTAGCTCACCTCATAGCGTGCGTCCCATTGCTTCTGTAACAAAATTAATGACGGCAAATGTGTTTTTGGAACATAACAAAAATGCCCGTTGCACAGCCTCAATTACTGCAGAAGATGCGGACCACATCAAAGGCACAAGCACAAAATTGCCTAGATACACACCCATTTCTTGCAACGAATTATTGAAAGCGATGTTGGTGCATTCTGATAATTATGCTGCACATGCTTTGTCCCGTTCAGCCGGTATGAGCCGTCAACAATTCATAAAAAAAATGAATGATAAGGCGAGAGCGCTTGGTATGACCTCAACTCATTTTAGCGACAGTTCAGGTTTATCTAACAGTAATGTGTCCAGCGTGATGGATTTGGTGAAGCTAGCTAAATATTCTTTAAATAACGCGGAAATTAAACGTCTTTCTAATATCTCTTCCACCTATATCCAAACAGGAAAGCGCAATATTTTTGTGAAGAACACCAATAAACTCGTGCGTGACGAAATGTTTAGTGCGGCTATCAATAAAACCGGCTATATCCGCGAATCAGGATACAATTTGGTGTTCGTCAATAAAGTGCCTTGCAATCGAGCCACCATCGGCGTGATAAGCCTCAATAATATCTCCTCTGCGTATCGTTCCAGCTTTACCAAAAGCAAATTGGAAAAATACGGTTGTACCGCGTTAAATAGCAAAGTATTGAGAGATTTCGTAGAGGATATGCAATATGAAGAAGGCTATGATGAAGAGGGTATGAATGAATTAATCAAAAAAGTTGCAGGTTAATCTAAAGATAAGTTTTATCCGAAAAACCATTGTTTTTTTGACCGCACTTTCCATTTTCAAGCTGTTAGAAAAGGCAAATTCCTGTATAATTCCCACAATTTTTTGTTGAAATTAACCTGTTGTGAGATCCCTCATGCTTGACACATCACAAACCATTCCCGAACTGGTCTCCTGGGCGAAAGAACGTGAGTTTTCCTTAAATTTGCCGACAGAGCGTTTGGCATTTTTACTGGCGATTGCCGTTTATAATAATGAACGTTTTGACGGCGAAATGTTAGAAGCTGATTTAGTCGATATTTTCCGCCACATTTCCACCGCCTTTGAACAATCTCAAGAAACAATTGCCGTTCGTGCTAATAATGCAATTAATGAACTGGTTAAACAACGTTTTCTTAACCGTTTTAGCAGTGAATTTACCGAAGGTTTAGCGATTTATCGCTTAACGCCGTTGGGGGTTGGTGTATCCGATTATTACATTCGTCAACGTGAATTTTCTGCCTTACGTCTTTCCGTTCAACTTTCCATTGTTGCTGATGAAATCCAACGTGCTTCTGATGCCGCTGAAGAAGACGGCGATGAGCATTATTGGCGTCGTAGTGTTTTTGCACCATTAAAATATTCCGTTGCAGAAATTTTTGACAGCATTGACTTGTCACAACGCGTGATGGATGAAAATCAACAAAGCATTAAAGAAGATATCGCCGCCCTGTTAACCAAAGATTGGCAAGCAGCAATTTCCAGCTGTGAACAATTATTAGATGAAACCTCCGGCAATTTACGGGAACTCCAAGACACCTTAAATGCGGCCGGTGACAAATTACAGGCGCAATTATTACGCATTCAAGATTGTGTGATCGGTCGCCAAGAATTGTATTTTATCGAACAATTAATCATTGATTTGCAAGCTAAGCTAGACCGCATTATCAGTTGGGGACAACAAGCTATCGATTTGTGGATCGGCTACGACCGCCACGTGCATAAATTTATCCGTACCGCCATTGATATGGATAAAAATCGCGTCTTTTCCCAACGTTTACGCAATTCTATTCATCATTATTTCGACAACCCTTGGTTCTTGTGGACAGCGCAAGCAGAGCGTTTAGTTGATTTGCGCGATGAGGAATTAGCACTACGCGAAGAAGATGCCTTGGGCGAATTGCCGGAAGAATTACAATTTGAATCTTTAGCCGATATTCGCGAAAAAATCGTCGAACACATGCAAGGCTTATTAATTGATTACCGCGAACAAAATCGTCCGATTAATTTAAGTTTAGTGTTGAAGCAACAATTAGAAAATTATCCATTGATACAACATTTTGATGTAGCGCGAATTATCGTGGATCAGGCTGTGCGTTTAGGTATTGCAGGCGATGACTTGGCAGGTATCTATCCGCATTGGACAGAAATTAACGATTACGGCGCAGAAGTTCAGGCGCATATCATTGATAAATATTAAAAGTGCGGTCGAAAATCCACGCGTTTTTTGAGTCGTATTTCGCTATCGCACGAATAAGACAATAACAGAGCAATTCAGTTAGAGAAAAAAATAATGACAGACAACCTTCAAGATGTAATTTCACCGAAATTGGCAGCTGCCATTGCCAACCCGTTATTTCCTGCTGTGGACAGCCAGTTGCGTTCCGGTAAACATATCGGCACAGAACATTTAGATAACCACGCTTTTTTACTTGATTTTCAAACGGAACTGGATCTGTTCTATCGTCGCTATAACGTCGAACTGATTCGTGCGCCGGAAGGTTTTTTCTATTTACGCCCGAAAGCGACAACACTCATTGCCCGTTCTGTGTTAACTGAATTGGAAATGTTAGTGGGTAAGGTGTTGTGTTATTTGTATTTAAGCCCGGAGCGACTAGCTCAACAAGGTATTTTTAGTACTCAGGAAGTGTATGACGAATTGCTGAATTTAGCGGATGAAGGCAAGTTACTGAAAGCGGTGAATCAACGTTCCAGTGGTTCCGATTTGGATAAACAAAAATTAGCAGAAAAAGTGCGTGCGGCAATCGGTCGTTTGCGCCGTTTAGGCATGATTTATACCGTAGGTGAACCGAATAGTGGCAAGTTTACCATTTCTGAATCGGTATTCCGTTTCGGCGCAGAAGTGCGTGCCGGTGATGATCCGATTGAAGCACAATTACGCTTAATTCGCGATGGTGAAGCGGCAACGCCACAATCTTTACAAGCTGAAAAAGCAGCATTACAACGCGATACAGAAAGCACTGAAAACGATACTGACGTTGAAGACGAATTCGTAGAAGAGGAACAAGAATAATGACTGAAGAATTATCTCTGGAAAATGAAGTAATGGATATTGCATCCTCTGATGTAGCGCCGGTCATCTTTAATCAAAACAGTGGGGTAGAACGCGGTAAGTTCCGTTCTTTAACGCTCATCAACTGGAACGGTTTCTTTGCCCGTACCTTTGATTTAGACGAATTGGTGACCACACTTTCAGGTGGTAACGGTGCCGGTAAATCTACGACCATGGCCGGATTTGTGACAGCGTTGATTCCGGACTTAACCTTATTGCACTTCCGTAACACCACGGAAGCCGGTGCCACAAGCGGTTCGCGTGATAAAGGTTTGCACGGTAAATTGCGTCCGGGCGTGTGTTACGCGGCGTTGGATACCATCAACTCCCGTCATCAACGGATTATTGCGGGTGTACGTCTGCAGCAAGTGGCAGGCCGTGATAAAAAAGTGGATTTAAAAACCTTTTCTATTCAAGGCGTAGAATTGTCTGTCAATCCGACCGCACTTTTCACCGAAACCATTAACGAACGTCAAGCGCGCGTACTGACCTTAAATGAACTAAAAGACAAAGTTGAGCAGGGCGGCGCGCAATTTAAACAATATCATTCCATCACAGATTACCATGGCATGATGTTTGATTTGGGGATTATTCCAAAACGCTTACGTTCTTCTTCCGACCGCAGCAAATTCTATAAACTTATCGAAGCCTCTTTATACGGCGGTATTTCCAGTGCCATTACCCGTTCCTTGCGTGATTACTTATTGCCGGAAAATCTTGGTGTGAAAAAAGCCTTCCAAGACATGGAAAGCGCTTTGCGTGAAAACCGCATGACGTTGGAAGCGATTAAAGTCACCCAAGCGGATCGCGATTTATTTAAACATTTAATCACCGAATCGACTAATTATGTGGCGGCGGATTATATGCGAAATGCCAACGAGCGTCGTGGCAACATTGAAACCGCATTAAATTTCCGTCAGGAGTGGTATAAAGCCAAGTCTGAACAGAATTTATCACAACATCGTTTAGTTGAATTAAGCCGTGAAGCCGCTGAGTTAGCCGAAAGTGAAAGAATCCTGGAAGTGGATCACCAAAGTGCGCTTGATCACCTGAATTTGGTGTTAAATGCGTTACGTCATCAGGAAAAAATCTCTCGTTATCAAGAAGATGTCAGTGAACTGACCGAACGCTTGGAAGAGCAGAAAATGGTGGTTGAAACTGCTAACGAGCAACTGGAAGAAAGTCAGGCGCAATTTGAACAAACAGAACAAGAAGTTGACAACTTGCGTTCCCAATTAGCAGATTATCAGCAAGCGCTTGATGCACAACAAACCCGTGCATTGCAATATCAGCAAGCCATTCAAGCCTTAGAAAAAGCCAAGACGTTGTGTGGATTAGCCGATTTATCGGTAAAAAACGTGGAGGCATATCACGAAGAATTTGAAGCGCAAGCGGAAGTGTTGACAGATAACGTGCTTGAACTAGAGCAAAAAATGTCTATTTCCGAGGCGGCGAAAACGCAATTTGATAAAGCCTATCAGTTGGTTTGTAAAATTGCTGGAGAAGTGCCTCGTTCTGCCGCATGGGAAAGTGCAAAAGAATTATTACGCGAATATCCGACACAAAAACTCCAAGCACAACAAACGCCGCAATTGCATGCTAAGTTACATGAGTTAGAGCAGCGCTTAAATCAACAACAAAGTGCGGTGAGATTATTAAATGATTTTAATCAACGTGCGAATCAAAGCTTAGAAACGGCGGATGAATTAGAAGCGTTTTATGGCGATCAAGAAGTCTTAATTGAGGATTTATCTGCCGAACTTTCTGATTTAGTTGAGCAACGTTCAACGCTACGTCAAAAACGTGAAAACTTAACCGCACTTTATGATGAAAACGCACGTAAAGCGCCGGCTTGGTTAACCGCTCAAGCGGCATTGGAACGCTTGCAGGAGCAGAGTGGAGAAGAATTCGCAGACAGTCAGGATGTGATGAATTTCATGCAATCACAGCTGACCAAAGAGCGCGAATTGACCATGGAGCGCGACCAGCTGGAACTTCAACGTCAGCAATTAGACGAGCAAATTAGCCGTTTAAGTCAGCCGGATGGTTCGGAAGATGCCCGTTTGAATGTGCTGGCAGAACGTTTCGGTGGCGTGTTGCTGTCTGAATTATACGATGATGTGCCGATCGAAGACGCGCCTTATTTCTCCGCCTTATACGGCCCGGCACGCCACGCTATTGTGGTGCGTGATTTGAATGCGGTGAAAGAGCAACTCGCTAATTTGGAAGATTGCCCGGAAGATTTGTATTTAATCGAGGGCGATCCGGCAGCATTTGACGACAGCGTACTTTCCGCGCAAGAGTTAGAGCTTGGTGTAGTTGTTCAGGTGTCCGATCGTGAATTGCGTTATTCCAAATTCCCTGAAATTCCGTTATTCGGCCGTGCGGCTCGTGAAAAACATTTAGAAGAATTACAGGCTAAACGTGAAGAAGTGGCGGAGCAGTACGCACAACGTGCTTTTGATGTGCAAAAATGCCAGCGTTTACATGAGCATTTTAGCCAGTTTGTTGGTCTGCATTTAGCCTTGGCATTCCAAGCCAATCCAGAACAAGTGATGGCGAAGACCAATCAACAACGCAATGAAATTGAGCGCGAGCTTAATCAATTGGTGATCGGCGAGCAACAAATTCGTCTTCGTTTAGATGAGGCGAAAGAAAGAATGCAGTTGTTGAATAAATTAATTCCGCAATTGCCATTATTGGCTGATGATAGCTTAACTGATCGCATTGAAGAATGCCGTGAGCAATTAGATTTGGCAGAGCAGGATGAATTATTTATCCGTCAGCACGGAGTCACGTTGTCACAATTAGAACCGATTGCTAACACGTTACAAAGCGACCCAGAAAATTACGAGCACTTAAAAGCCGATTATGAACAAGCCATTCAGCTACAAAAACAAGTGCAACAAAAAGTCTTTGCCTTGGCGGATGTGGTGCAACGCAAAGCGCATTTCAATTATGCGGAAAGCGTACAAACGGAAACCTCTGAATTAAATGAACAGTTACGCGCGCGTTTAGAACAAATGCAGCAACAACGTGAAATTCAGCGCGAACAATTACGTCAAGTTCAAGCGCAATATGCTCAGTACAATCAAGTGTTGATTCAATTGCAAAGTTCTTTCAACAGTAAAAATCAAATGTTGCAGGAATTGATGCAAGAAATTGGTGAATTGGGTGTGCGTGCTGATGAAGGAGCGGAAGAACGTGCCAAAATTCGTCGTGACGAGTTATATCAACAACTTTCTACTAATCGCCAACGCCGTTCTTATATTGAAAAACAACTCACCCTTATTGAAAGCGAAGCGGAAAATCTGACTCGTCGTATTCGTAAAGCAGAACGTGATTATAAAACCCAGCGTGAGTTGGTGACGGCGGCGAAAATGAGTTGGTGTGTGGTGCTTCGTTTATCCCGTAATTCTGATGTAGAAAAACGTTTAAATCGTCGTGAATTGGCCTATTTATCCGCAGATGAATTGCGTTCCATGTCGGATAAAGCGTTAGGTGCGTTGCGTACAGCAGTTGCTGACAACGAATATCTGCGTGATGCCTTACGCTTGTCGGAAGATAGCCGTAAACCGGAAAATAAAGTGCGGTTCTTTATCGCCGTATATCAACATCTGCGCGAACGTATTCGTCAGGATATTCTGAAAACCGATGACCCGATTGATGCAATTGAACAAATGGAAATCGAGCTTTCCCGCTTAACGGAAGAATTGACCGGCCGTGAACAAAAATTGGCGATCAGTTCTGAAAGTGTGGCGAATATCATGCGTAAAACCATTCAACGTGAACAAAATCGCATTCGTATGCTAAACCAAGGCCTACAAAATATCGCCTTTGGTCAGGTGAAATCAGTGCGTTTAGTGGTGAATATTCGTGATACGCATGCCATGTTGTTGGATGCGTTATCCGGTAATCAGTCGGATTATCAAGATCTGTTCAGCGACAACCGCATGACTTTCTCCGAGGCCATTGCGAAGCTATATCAACGTCTCAACCCGCATATCGATGTAGGGCAACGCACTGCGCAAACTATCGGTGAAGAGTTATTGGATTATCGTAATTATCTTGACTTAGAAGTGGAAGTTTATCGTGGCGCAGATGGCTGGTTGCGCGCAGAAAGCGGCGCATTATCCACCGGGGAAGCTATTGGTACCGGTATGTCCATCCTCTTAATGGTGGTACAAAGCTGGGAAGAAGAAAGCCGTCGTATTCGCGGCAAAGACATCGTGCCGTGCCGTTTATTATTCCTAGATGAAGCGGCGCGTTTGGATGCGAAATCCATTTCTACTTTGTTTGAGCTATGCGAACGCCTAGATATGCAACTACTGATTGCTGCACCGGAAAACATTAGCCCGGAAAAAGGCACCACCTATAAACTGGTGCGTAAAATCTCCGGTAATCACGAACACGTTCATGTGGTCGGATTACGCGGATTCGGAGCAACAGAGTAGTTTAATAAATAAAAAGTGCGGTTAAAAAATGAAGTGTTTTTTGACCGCATTTTTTGTTAAGGAATAAATATGCAAACATATAAAGAAATGATGTTTCCTATTTTAAGATTATTTTCTGATCGGAAAGAATACTCTCGTAGTGATGTATATCAATTCATAGTAAAGTACTTTTCTTTAACCGAACAACAAATAAGTGAACGAATAAAATCAGGACAAGCACTTTATAAAAATAGAGTAGATTGGGCAATTACCTATTTATCTACACTAAATAATATACCTGAAAGACAGAAACTTTTATTGAGAATATCCCGTGGCATTTATCAAATAACAGAATTGGGGTTTTCAATTGCTAAGGATGAGAAACTATTTGAGAATTGGTATCAGGAAGTACATGGTAAAGAAAGTAAGTCTAAGCCAAAGGATAAAAAGGATGCTAAATCCACATCTCAAGAAAAAACACCTAATGAAAGAATTGATGATATCTACCTTGAACTAACAGCAGCATTAAAAAGTAATTTATTAGACGAAATCGCAAATAAAGATCCTAGATTTTTTGAAAATTTAGTTTTGCAATTGCTAAACAAAATGGGATATGGAACTAGCAATTATACATCTTTAACAGCTAAAGGGGCTGATGAAGGAATCGATGGAATTATTAGTGAAGATGAGCTCGGTTTAAGTAAAATTTATATTCAAGCAAAACGCTGGAAAGATAATGTTTCACGACCTGAAATACAAAAATTTGTAGGTGCAATCTCTGATAAACCTACACAAAAAGCAGTTTTTATTACAACATCTGATTTCTCGAAAGAAGCTATTAATTATGCAAAGAACATACAGAATTTAGTCATTATACTAATCAATGGTGATCAATTGTGTAATCTAATGGTTAAACATAAAGTTGGCGTTTATGTGAAACAAACTATTGAGCTTTGTGAAATTGATCGTGATTTTTTTGAAGAATAATTTAATAAGGAAAATTAGCTATGCACAATCTCATTATCGCCGTTCTCTGTAGTGTTGCGGTGTCTGTATTATTAAAAGTTGCTCGTAAACGCAATATCGTTATTCAGCAAGCTATTGCCTTTAACTATATTGTGGCGTTGTCACTTAGTTGGTTTTTATTAAAACCGGATTTCAAAGGGCTTGAATTTACTGACTTTATCGCACAAAGCGAAAATACGCCGATTTTCTTAGCATTGGGTATTTTATTACCAAGCGTGTTTATTATTATGTCCAAAGCCGTGGAATTTGCCGGAATTGTACGTTCTGATGCGGCGCAACGCCTATCATTATTTTTACCCATTCTCGCTGCGTTTTTAATCTTTCACGAAACCTTAAGCCAATCAAAAGCAATTGGTATTGTGTTGGCATTTGTCGGGTTGTTTTGTCTTTTAAGTAAACCTAATCAACAAAGTGCGGTCGATTTTCGAGGTATTTTGGGCTTAGTCGGTGTGTGGTTTGGCTATGGCATCATCGATATTTTGTTTAAACAAATAGCAAAAAGCGGGGGCATCTTCCCAACGACGCTATTCATTGCGTTTTCCTTGGCTGCCTGCATTATGTTTATTTACTTGTTATTCAAACGAACTCAATGGAATGTCGCAAGTTTTGTGGGCGGCATTATTTTAGGGGTGCTAAATTTCTTCAATATTCTGTTTTATATTAAAGCTCACCAGAGTTTTGGCTCGAATCCGACATTAGTTTTTGCCGGCATGAACATTGGAGTGATTTGTTTAGGTACGATTACCGGCGCATTAATTTTTAAAGAAAAAATCAGCAAAGTTAACTGGTTAGGCATTGTATTCAGCTTGTGTGCAATTTTCTGTTTGTATTATCTAGATAAACTCTTGGCTTAAATTTGAGAAAAATGATGGCAAAAAACGATTTCAGCTTTTTTATTTATGACTATGAAAGTTTTGGTGTCAATCCGGCAACCGATCGCCCGGCGCAATTTGGGGGTATTCGTACAGATGCCGATTTTAATATTATCGGCGAGCCCGTTGTGTTGTATTGCAAGCAAACCAACGATTATTTACCCGCGCCGGAAGCGGTGTTAGTGACAGGCATTACCCCACAGGAGTGTAATGAAAAAGGCCTACCGGAACCGGATTTTGCCGCTCGAATTTTACAGGAATTCAGCCAACCAAATACCTGTGTTATGGGCTTTAATAATATTCGTTATGACGATGAAATGACACGCTATACCTTTTATCGTAATTTTATTGATCCTTATGAATATAGCTGGAAAAACGGTAATTCCCGTTGGGATTTATTGGATTTAGTGCGTGCGTGTTATGCCTTGCGTCCCAATGGCATTGAGTGGCCTTTGGATGATGACGGCATGCCGAGTTTTCATTTGGAAAAACTGACGAAAGCAAATGGGATAGAGCATACCAATGCGCATGACGCCATGTCCGATGTGTATGCTACTATCGAAATGGCAAAATTAATTAAGCAAAAACAGCCGAAGTTATTTCAATATTTCTTTGAAAATCGTGGAAAAAAAGAGATTGAAAAACTCATTAATACCGCAGAAATGACGCCGTTAGTTCATGTGTCGGGAATGTTAGGAAATTACCGCGGGAATACGACATTAATTGCCCCTTTAGCTTGGCACCCAACAAATAAAAATGCGGTCATAGTGTGTGATTTAACGGCCAACATTGATGACCTACTGACAAAATCGGCAGAGGAGTTACGTGAAAATCTTTATACGAAGAAAGAAACGTTATTAGAGGCCGGTGTGCTTCCTGTTCCGTTAAAGCTCATTCATATCAATAAATGCTCCATTCTAGCACCGGAAAAAACCTTATTACCGCAAAACGCTGAACGTTTAGGGATTAATCGAGCGTTATGCGAGAAAAATCAACAGCGTTTGTTGGCATCTAAGGATGTTCGTCAAAAAGTCATGGATATTTTTCAGCAAGATCGCGAGTTTGAAGCATCTGATAATGTTGAAACTGAACTTTATAATGGCTTTTTTAGTGATGCAGATAAAAACAATATGGCGATTTTACGCACTTTGGAGCCCGAAAAGCTCGCTGAACATAATCTGAGTTTTCAAGACCCAAGAATCCCTCAATTGTTGTTTCATTATCGTGCGAGACATTTTTATCGCACATTAAACCGAGCTGAACAAATTAAATGGCAAAAATATCGCCGGAAAAAATTAGAAGCCGAAGTTTTGAGATTTGAGCAAAGCCTTCAAGAATTAGCTACACAAAATGAGAACGATGAAGAAAAACTGACTTTATTACAAAAAGTTTATGAATATGGCAATAAGATAATTGATTAGAAAGTGCGGTCAAATTTTTTAATGTTTTTTCAATAGAAGAAAAGAGACAACGTCACTAAATATTAAATAATGAAAATACGCTGGATGAAAATTCAGCGTGTTTTTTATTTATGTATTTTGAAAATCTGGCAAAATACCCCCTGAGAAAAACTCTAGATTTCACGTAGCGCAATCTATCCCTAAATTTCATCCCTTTCATAAAAATTACTTTCCAATAAAGTAAGGCGTAAAAACGAAGGAATACAGAAAAAAATAGGAAATATACTATGATTTTCCGACTCTTACTTTTGGTTGAATAAATATTTACATTTCAAACTTAAAGTCCATAACTTCATTTTTATATTTGTTACATATCATGCAAAAATCAGTTTTCATCTAGTTTTACTAGTAAGAGTGACTTGTGTATAAGTCTGTGATCTTGTTAATCCGTAGCTTTCACTTACCCCATAACCAATTTCTTATAATGTATATTATGTTAAATAATAAATAATATTTGTCACATTCAGATATTAAAGATAACCTACTTTGAAGCTATATCGCTTTGATTCGTAATTCTATAAAAAACATTAAATTTTCATGTTTTTTATTTATCCAGTATTTTGGATTTAATAAGTGAGAGAAAAAAACTTTGGAAATCTATGATTCTCTTTCCAACACCTCATCATTTCTCTAGAGAATTTGAGCAAAGGCGATATTGATAACTCATTTCATTAAATGTAACCAAATGAGAATGATTTTATTTATAAAACCCTTTTAAATTAATGGGTTACACTAAAAATCAATAAAATAAAATTGACAATTCTCAATAATATGAGTAAAATTCATCCGCAAATACAAATTTTGTATTGTGATACATCTATTAACCGTATTAAGGAAAGGAGTTAGTTATGCTAAGTAAGTCAATTACAGCAAAATTAAACGAACAAATTAATCTCGAGTTCTATTCATCAAATGTCTATTTGCAAATGAGTGCATGGTGCTATAAACATGGTTATGAAGGCGCTGCAGCATTTTTACTTCGCCATGCCGATGAAGAATTGGAACATATGCAAAAGTTGTTTACTTATGTGAGCGAAACCAGTGGAATGCCTTTGTTAGGTAAAATTGACGCCCCTAAACACGATTACGCTTCATTAAAAGAAGTTTTTGAAACAACACTTGAACACGAAAAACTAGTGACATCTAAAATTAATGAGTTAGTTGAGAGTACTTTTGCAGAAAAGGATTACTCTACTTTTAACTTCTTACAATGGTATGTGGCTGAACAGCATGAAGAAGAAAAATTATTTAACAGTATTGTTGATAAATTCAAACTTCTTGGTGAAAGTGGCACAGCGCTCTACTACATTGATCGTGAATTAAAAACTTTATAAGAATAGGAGAAATAAAATGTTATCAAATAGCGTGATTAAACTATTAAATGATCAAATGAATTTAGAGTTTTATTCTTCTAACTTATATTTACAAATGAGCGCCTGGTGCGAACAACAAGGTTTCGAGGGAGCTGCAAAATTTTTATCAGAGCATGCGGCTGAAGAAATGCAGCATATGCGTAAACTCTTCACTTATTTAAATGAGACCGGTGCTTTGGCTATCATCACACAAATTGATGAACCACCTCATCAATTTTCATCATTGAAACAAGTACTTGAATTAACTTATGAACATGAAAAGTTAATTACTTCTAAAATCAATGAATTAGTTGGTAGAACTTTTGAAGAGAAAGACTACTCTGCCTTTAACTTCTTACAATGGTATGTGGCTGAACAACATGAAGAAGAAAAATTATTCAGTGGAATTTTGGATAAATTAAATCTTCTTGGTGAAGATGGTAAAGGTTTGTTCTTAGTTGATAAAGATTTAGGCGCATTAACAACAAACAACTAATTAAGTCTGATGAAAAAGGCTAAGTCATTATCGATTTAGCCTTTTTTTATATCAAAATCTAGCTACTTTTGTCTAAAAGTGCGGTGCTTTTTTCAGGTGTTTTTGAAGGATATTGAGAAGGATATTGAGATTGTTGGTTGCTTTCATAATGAAATGTACGATAAAAAAACGCAATAAGTAGAATGACTAGCACCAGTAAAATTTGAATTAAGCGTTTCTTAGTTAGTTTTTCAGCAGCCATACTTCCTCACCAATGTTTGTACTTTTTAAATTAATAATTTAGTGGTATTATTGAGATAGATCAATTTTACACGATTCTTTTCCATTTTTCTGGAATTTGGGGAATAAATGAAAATTTTACCGACTGAAACAAAATTAGGACGTCGAGTTCAATCTGGTGGATGCGCAATCCATTGTCAAAATTGTAGCATTAGTCAGCTATGTATTCCTTTTACTTTAAATGAACATGAATTAGATCAATTAGATAATATCATTGAACGTAAAAAACCTATCCAGAAATCTCAAGTGCTTTTTAAAGCGGGTGATGAGCTTACATCACTCTACGCTATTCGCTCTGGTACAATTAAATCTTACACAATTAGTGAAACCGGTGAAGAACAAATTACTTCTTTTCATTTACCGGGAGATTTAGTCGGTTTTGATGCGATTATGAATATGCAACATCCAAGTTTTGCTCAAGCACTAGAAACCGCTATGGTGTGCGAAATTCCATTTGATATTTTGGATGATTTATCCGGCAAAATGCCGAAATTACGCCAACAAATTATGCGTTTAATGAGTAATGAAATTAAAAGTGATCAAGAAATGATTTTATTACTCTCAAAAATGAATGCTGAAGAACGCCTTGCCGCTTTTATTTATAATTTATCGCAACGCTATTCTGCACGCGGCTTTTCCGCTCGAGAATTCCGTTTAACGATGACACGTGGTGATATTGGCAATTATCTTGGTCTCACCGTTGAAACAATCAGTCGTTTACTTGGCCGTTTCCAAAAGCTAGGTGTTTTGTCTGTGCAAGGAAAATACATTACGATTAACAATATGGCCGAATTAATCGAATTATCCGGTACTAATAAAACCAAAATCAAAATGGTTATCTAACACCTCCCTTTCCGGCGCATAAAATTGTGCCGGATGCCTTTTTAAGTCTCTCTCCTTGTCATTTATTCAAGAATGTTCTACCCTATTTATAACCAATAAATGGAGGTTGTACATGAAATTCAATAACATACTGGTGGTTTTAAATCCTGAAAATGACAAACAATATGCCCTTGCTAGAGCTGTTCGTTTGGCGCAAGAGCAAAAAAGTCAATCCCCAGTAAAAATAACCCTTTTCCTCGCAATTTACGATTTATCTTATGAAATGTCGGCGTTACTTTCTTCAGAGGAACGCTCAGAAATGCATAAAAATGTCATTGAACAACGTAAATTAGCCATCCAGCCCTACATTGAAAAATATGCTTCTGATGGAATTGAATTTGCTACAACCGTTGTTTGGAACAGCAATGAGGCAGAAGCCATTGCTACTGAAGTAGAAAATCAAGGATATGATTTGGTAGTCAAATATACTAAAGCGGAAGAAAGCCTGACATCATTAATCGTGACACCGGTTGACTGGCAATTACTGCGCAAATGTCCGGTACCTATTCTTGTAGTGAAAGATGGCGATTGGAAACACCAACGCCGGGTTTTGGTTGCAGTCAACGTATCTGATGATGAAAATGAAGCGCATAGCTCGTTTAATGATGAATTAGTCTCATTAAGTATGGATTTAGCGGCATCTTTAGATCGCGGCAATATCCATCTTGTTACCGCTTATCCGCCAACGCCAATTAATATGGCTATAGATTTACCTGAGTTTAGTTCTAGTGAATACAATAACGGTTTACGTGGACAATATTTAATTAATATGAAGGCATTGCGCCAAAAATACGGTATTAATGACGATCATACCCACGTGGTTGAAGGTTTCCCTGAAGATGTTATTCCACAAGTTGCTAAAAAAATAGAAGCTGAACTCGTGATTTTAGGCACCATTGGTAGAACGGGGCTTTCTGCCGCATTTTTAGGGAATACCGCGGAACATGTCATTAGCAAACTAAACTGCAATTTATTAGCTATTAAGCCATCAAAGAAAGAGGAGAATTAATTTAATCTCTTTCAGCTTAATGATTTTTTCTTATTGCAGAAAAATTATGGGTATTCTGATAAAACAAAAACCACCTTTACAGGTGGTTTTTTAATAAGAAAAGTGCGGTCTAAAATTTAAATATTTTTTCAACCGCACTTTTAAACTTCGAAGAAAAAAAATTACTTTTTCCGCTCTATCCATTTTCCATCAACAAAATCCACAATCCATTTCGTGGCTTTGCCATTCTTTTCAGAGGTAACATATTGACGTTTTTCCTTACGGCTAAAGCGAATAATTGCCTCATTCCCCTCTGGATCGACTTGTGGTGCATCGGCTAAGTAGCGCAATTTCTCCGGTAAACGCTCACGATACAACGCCAATTCTGCCACTTTCGGGGCGCGAGTTTCGCGAGATTTCGGGAAATTATGCGCGGACATAAACACGCCACTGGCACCATCGCGTAATACAAAATAAGCATCCGATTTTTCACATTTTAATTCGGGGAAAGGAATCGGGTCTTCTTTTGGTGGTGCAACTTCACCATTTTTCAAAATTTTACGAGTGTTATCACATTGCGTACAGCCCATGTATTTACCAAAACGTCCTAATTTGAGGTGCATATCGCCACCGCACTTATCACATTCGACAACCGGGCCGTCATAGCCTTTAATCTTAAATTTACCCTCTTCGACTAAATAGCCCTCGCAATTTGGGTTATTACCGCAAATATGCAATTTGCGATGTGGATCGATAATGTAACTATCCATCGCGGTACCACATTTCTGACAACGCTTACGTTCCATCAGCGCTTTCGTTTCCGACGCATCATCCAACACATTTAACAATTCCGCTTCCGGAATCAAATTAATAGTGGTTTTACAACGTTCTTTCGGCGGTAAAGAATAGCCGGTGCAGCCTAAGAAGACGCCCGTGCTAGCCGTTCTAATAGCCATATTGCGTCCGCAAGTTGGACAAACAATATCTGTTTCGACCAAATTATTCGGACGCATTCCGCCTTCTAATTCGTCTAATTCTGCCTTAGTCAATTGTGTTGAGAAATCTTTGAAGAATTGATTTAATTCGGTTTTCCAATTTTTCTCACCGGACGCGATTTGGTCTAATACATCTTCCATATTGGCAGTGAAATCATAGCTCATCAAATCAGCAAAAGACTGATTTAAGCGATCGGTCACAATTTCGCCCATTTTTTCCGCATAAAAACGACGATTTTCTGTACGCACATAACCACGTTCCTGAATCGTAGAAATAATGGCAGCATAGGTAGAAGGTCGGCCAATACCACGTTTTTCCAACTCTTTCACTAATGCAGCTTCTGAAAAACGTGCCGGTGGCTTAGTGAAATATTGTTGTGGCTGCACTGCAGACAAATTGAGTTTGCTGTTGACAGAAACATCCGGTAGCGCTTGATCTTCAGCAGATTTACTTTGTTGCGGCAATACTTTTGTCCAACCGTCAAAACGTAAAATACGTCCTTTGGCCGTTAACGTATAATCCCCTGCTATCACCGTTAATGTTGTGCTGTCATATTGCGCAGCCGGCATTTGACATGCCACAAATTGACGCCAAATTAAATCATATAAACGCACGGCATCTTTTTCCATACCGACTAATTCATTTAATCCAACATGGATATCGGATGGTCGAATAGCCTCGTGGGCTTCTTGTGCATTGTCTTTACTGGAGTAAAAATTCGGTTTTTCCGGTAAATAAGCGTGTCCGTAATGTTTTTCAATATAACCGCGCACCATATTTAACGCGTCTTGGCTTAAATTGGTGGAGTCCGTACGCATATAAGTGATGTAGCCCGCTTCATATAAACGTTGTGCCAACATCATGGTTTTCTTCACACCAAAGCCCAAACGGGTACTTGCCGTTTGTTGTAGCGTAGAAGTAATAAAAGGCGCTCTTGGTCGAGAGCTGGTCGGTTTGGTTTCTAAATCAGAAATGACATAATCGGATTTAGTTAAAAAATCCACCGCACTTTGTGCTTGTTCCGCATTTTTCGGTTCAAATTTTTTGCCTTTAAATTGCGCAACATCTAACTGAATTTCATCACCTTTCGGTGTGTTAGTAAGAACGGAAACTTCCCAATATTCTTGCGGCACAAACGCCTTAATCTCACGCTCACGTTCTACAATCAATTTCACGGCGACCGATTGCACACGGCCGGCAGATAACCCACGCGCCACTTTTTTCCAAAGCAACGGTGACACCATAAAACCGACAACACGATCTAAGAAACGGCGCGTTTGCTGCGCATTCACCCTATCCATGTTTAAATTTTCAGGATGTTCAAAGGCTTGTTTAATGGCGTTTTTGGTAATTTCATTAAAGACAACGCGACTATAACGTTCATCATCGCCGCCAATTACCTCGCGTAAATGCCAGGCAATAGCCTCTCCTTCTCTATCCAAGTCGGTGGCGAGATAAATATGATCGGCTTTTTTGGCGAGGGATTTTAGTTCAGCAACGACTTTTTCTTTACCGGGTAAAATCTGATAGTTGGCTTTCCAACTGTGATATGGGTCGATCCCCATGCGTTTGACTAAAGCATCTTGTTCTTTTTGTTGTTTTATCGCTTGCTTTTCTTCCGCACTAAGACCTTTGGTGGAAATAGGTTTGGCTTTCTCTCCGGTCGCAGAACCCACCGTTGGCAAATCACGAATATGGCCCACGCTGGATTTCACTACATAATTGTTTCCTAAATATTTATTAATGGTTTTCGCCTTCGCCGGCGACTCCACAATAACCAAGGATTTTGTCATTATTATTACCTAATTTCGATTAACTCGTATAAAATTGCCCGCTATATTGCTAACTATCTTCAAGTAGGTCAACTACTTTTTTCCAAAAGGCATCAGAAATGGATAAACTCAACGCAATTTATTACTCAGCTGGATTTATGTAAGACAAAACCGTAAAAGTGCGGTCGTTTTTAAGTACGTTTTCGTTTTACGTGACCTTGCAATTAAGCAAGGTCATTTTTTATGTCTAAAACAAAAGGAATATGCTCCGGCAACGGTGCAAGTCTGCCTAACTCCACCCAGGCACAAGGAAAATGGAAATCAGACCCCATAGAGCCGGCAAGTTGATGTTCTTCCGCGAGTTTTACCAATAATTGATACTGGTCGCGACTTTGTCCACAACCGGAAATTTCAATGGCATCGCCGCCCCAGGCTTTAAAACTCTCTGTCAGTTTTCGCACCCATTTCATGGTCATAGTATAACGCAACGGATGGGCAAACACGGCAAGCCCACCGGCTTGATGGATGATATCAATGGTCGTTGGAATATCAACCCACTGTGACTTGACATAAGCAGACTTCCCCTGCCCCAAATAACGTTTAAAGGCTTGACCATCATTAGAGACTTTGCCGATTTGTACTAAATGACGGGCATAATGCGCTCGGGTCACTTCGCCATTGCCGGCTAATTTTTTTGCCTCTGCGTAGGCATTTTCTACACCAATTTTTTCTAATTTCGCCCCGATTTCCTGAGCTCGAATCTCGCGTAATTTCGCTTGCTCTGCTAAAAGTGCGGTCATTTTTTCATGTGAAATATCAACCCCTAAAGCCACAATATGAATGGAGCGATTTTCCCATAACGTGGAAATTTCCACGCCATTAATCAGCCTCATGCGCAAGGACTCTGCCTGTTGTCGAGCCTCAGCAACTCCGGCCACGGTATCATGATCCGTCAAGGCCAGCACATTCACGCCTTTTTCATGGGCGCGCAAAACCACTTCCGTCGGTGTCAAAATACCGTCAGAGGCTGTACTGTGGCAATGTAGATCGTATTTGAGCATGCTTTTCCTTATTTAATCGCTTGAACCAACTCTTTCACCAATTTCGGGCCGTGATAAATCAACCCGGAATACACTTGTAAAAGCTCGGCACCGGCTTGGATTTTCTCTTGAGCATTTTGTACGCCGTCAATGCCACCGCTGCCAATAATCGGAATTTGCCCTTTTAGTTCTTGGTGCAAGCGAGCAATGATAGCAGTACTTTTATGTTGCAATGGCTTCCCGCTTAATCCACCCTGCTGTTCAGCATTTTGAAGATTTGTGACGTTGTCGCGAGAAATGGTTGTATTAGTGGCAATCACACCATCCATTTTATGACGCATCAAGGTATCGGCAATTTGAATTAACTCGCTTTCCGTCAAATCTGGGGCGATTTTTACCGCAATCGGCACATATTTGCCGTACTGTGAAGCCAGTTCTTTTTGACGGGATTTAATACTTCTCAACAAATCATCAAAATAATCACCATATTGTAACTGACGCAAATCCGGCGTATTAGGCGAAGAAATATTCACGGTGATATAACCGGCATAGTTATAGGCTTTATTCAAACAAATCAGATAATCATCTTTCCCTTGCTCTAAAGGCGTCAGTTTATTTTTACCGATGTTGATCCCCAACACGCCGTCATAGTGCGATTTTTTGACATTTTCAATCAGCTGATCGATACCATAATTATTAAAGCCATTACGATTAATGATGCCTTCTGCTTCGACTAAACGAAACTGGCGTGGTTTGGCATTCCCCTCTTGAGCCAATGGCGTCACTGTGCCCACTTCAATGAAACCAAACCCCATGGCACCAAAGCCATCAATCGCTTCAGCGTTTTTATCTGCACCTGCTGCCAAACCGATAGGATTTTTAAATTCAATGCCCATGACGGTTTTCGGCGTGCCTTGTGGGCAATTTAGAAGTTGTTTTAAGAGAAAATGAAATGGTGGATATGCCGCTAAGCCAAGGGCTTTTATCACTAAATTATGGGCATCTTCAGGATCAAGGGAAAAAATCCCTTTACGAATGAAAGAATACATACTCGTTTATCTCTCCGGATAGTTAACTGTGAAAAGAATAGAAAAAGTGCGGTCAAATTTAACCGCACTTATCATGTTTACTGTAACGCTTTTTCGATTTTCTCAAATAAATCGCGAGATAAATCTTCTGTCTCACTGATGCGTTCTAGCGCTCGTTTCATCAAGGTTTGGCGTTGTGCATCATAGCGCGCGAAACGAATTAACGGTTCAATTAAACGAGAGGCTATCTGTGGGTTGCTTTTATTTAGTTTAATCAAAATATCCGTTAAGAAACGGTAGCCTGAACCGTCAATGGCGTGGAACGCCTTTAAGTTTTGTCCTGCGAAGGCACCAATGAGAGAGCGCACGCGATTCGGGTTATTAAAATTAAAACTTGGATGATCCATTAACTGCATCACATTTTGCAGCACATTGTCTTCCGGACGTGTCGCTTGTAAAGCAAACCATTTGTCCATGACTAAACCGTCATGTTGCCATTTTTGCTCAAAATCAGCCAATAAACTGTCACGACAAGCCAATTTAGCTTGGGTTGCAGAAGTCAATGCGGCAAGCGTATCAGTCATATTATTAGAATAAGTGTAATGCTTATTCACCAAGTTATTGCCAATATTACTGTATGCCAAGTAACTTAAGCACACATTGCGCAGTTTGCGTAAGGCAATATCTTGACGATTAATTTGATATTCATCCAAACGAATTTGATTGTAAGTCTTCAGTAATAATTCTTTTAAATTATCGGCAATCGTTTGTGCCATAAATTCCCGTACAGCACTGATCGCATCCGGATCAATGGTTTTAAATAGTTCGGCAAATTCTGTTGCTTTCGGTAAGGTGAGAATTAAACTGGTTAACTCGATATCTTTTTGATGATTATCTAGAACTTGATAAAGCACTGCAGCCGTTTCCGCAGATAAATCGAGAGGTTGCCCTTGTTGATAATTGGTAACGTTACGTCGTAACTCTGCAGCAAGTAACATCTGTGCAGCATCCCAACGAATAAAGCCATTTTCAGCAAATTTTAATAAGGTAATCAGTTGTGAAGTGGAATAATCGTAATCCAATTTCACCGGTGCAGAGAAATCACACAATAATGCCGGAACAGGCTTAGTGTAAATATTATGAAATTCAAAGGTTTGGTCTTTTTGTGTAATGTTCAAGACATTATCCACAACGCCATCGGCATCATAGAGTGTTTGTACTGCACCCTTTTCATCATACAACGCAATTTTCAACGGAATGTGTAAATTCACTTTTTCCATTTGATCGGCTGTCGGTGGCGTTAATTGAGAAACCTGTAATTGATAGACATGATTTTTTTCATCATAACGATCACTGATAGTTAACTCCGGCGTGCCGGATTGACTGTACCAACGGCGGAACTGGCTTAAATCCAAATCATTGGCACGTTCCATGGCTGACACAAAATCTTCGCAGGTTGCGGCTTTACCATCATTTTCCGCAATATATAACTTCATGCCCTTTTGGAAGCCTTCTTCGCCCAATAAGGTATGCAACATACGAATCACTTCCGCGCCTTTTTCATACACGGTAACCGTATAGAAGTTATTCATTTCAATCACTTTTTCCGGGCGAATTGGGTGTGCCATCGGGCCGGCATCTTCGGCAAATTGTACGGTACGCAAAAACTTCACGTTATTAATGCGATTTACCGGGCGAGAACCGGTGTCAGAGGAAAATTCTTGATCACGGAAGACCGTTAAACCTTCTTTTAAACTTAATTGAAACCAATCACGGCAAGTGACTCGATTCCCCGTCCAGTTGTGGAAATATTCGTGCGCAATTACACTTTCAATGGCTAAATAGTCGTCATCTGTTGCCGTTTGTGGATTTGCCAACACATATTTGTCGTTAAAAATATTGAGCCCTTTATTTTCCATGGCCCCCATGTTGAAGAAGTCCACCGCAACAATCATGTAAATGTCTAGGTCATATTCCAAATCAAAACGCTCTTCATCCCATTTCATGGCACGTTTTAAGCTTTGCATTGCCCAATCTGCGCGATCTAAATTGCCACGATTAACATACAATTCCAATGCGACTTTACGGCCCGTTTTAGTAATGAATTGATCTTTCAGAACATCAAAATCGCCTGCCACTAACGCAAACAAATAACTTGGTTTCGGGAATGGATCATTCCACTCTACCCAATGACGCCCATCTTCCAAATCGCCGCTGTTAATGCGATTGCCGTTAGAGAGTAAAAATGGATATTTCGCTTTATCCGCCGTAATTTTGGTGGTGTAACGCGCTAATACATCCGGGCGGTCTAGCATGTAGGTAATTTGGCGAAAGCCCTCGGCTTCGCATTGTGTACAAAAAGCTTCACCGGATTGATACAAGCCTTGCAATGAGGTGTTGGCGGCCGGGCTTAAAATAGTGGTAATTTCCAGCTCAAATTGGTCTGCTTCTACTCGCGCCAAATCCAACGTTAAACTTTCGCTATCCTGCTGATATTGAGAGAATGGTTTGCCATTTAATTTAATGGAAGAAAATTGAAAATCATGCCCGTCTAACCGTAATGTCGTACTTTCTTTGTTAAGACGTTGATATTGACTTGTTGCTACAACAACTGTTTTTTCAGGTTCCAACTGGAAATCAAGATAAATGTCGGTAACAGTGAAATCGGGAGTTTGATAATCTTTTCTATATTTGGCTTTAGCGTACATAAAACGACCTAATTCTAAGGGCTAAAAAGTGCCGTTAAGGATATGATTTTTAGCCTTAAGTTGCAAATGGATTTTCTTTGGCAAACTTATCGCAAACGTTTGCGCATTATGCTATTCTAGCGCCGTTTTTTATCTCCAAGAATGAGGCAAAAATGTCTTTAACATCTCCTAAAATTGCCATAGTAATGGGCTCCAAAAGTGATTGGGCAACCATGCAGGAAGCTACGCAAATTCTCGATCAATTACATGTTCCTTATCACGTCGAAATTGTTTCGGCACATCGCACGCCAGACAAACTCTTCCAGTTTGCCGAAAACGCACAACAAAACGGTTATGAAGTGATTATTGCCGGCGCTGGTGGTGCAGCACATTTGCCGGGCATGATTGCTGCTAAAACCATCGTACCCGTGCTTGGCGTTCCGGTGAAAAGCGCAATTTTAAGTGGTGTCGATAGCCTCTATTCTATCGTGCAAATGCCCAAAGGAATTCCTGTCGGCACCTTAGCTATCGGGCCAGCCGGTGCGGCAAACGCAGGCTTATTAGCTGCGCAAATTTTGGCGATGAATAATGCAGAATTAGCACAACGCTTGCATCAGTTCAGACAGACACAAACACAAAGCGTATTGGACAATCCTGATCCTCGAATTTAAAAACAGCTAAAATTTCCACCGCACTTTAAACAACAGATATAAAAAGTGCGGTCATTTTTTCCCGTGTTTTTTAATGAATCACTGAAGGTAGCGCAAGCCTGAACGTTTGTGCATCCCTAAAAATCAATGAGAAAACTATGCAAAAATCAGCCCTCTACCCAACCATTTATGTCCTCGGCAACGGACAGCTCGGCAGAATGTTACGCTATGCCGGTGCGCCTTTAGATATTCACGTTCAACCGCTGCCTTTCGATGCGCCGGTGTTTGACTTGTCGCCGAATGACATTATTACCGCAGAAATCGAACGCTGGGAAAAAACACCGCTAACCACGCTCCTCGGCAATCACGCCAATTTCGTCAATCAAAAAGTCTTCGCACAATTAGCTGATCGCTTAAGCCAAAAATCCTTATTAGATAAATTACATCTCCCGACCTCGCCTTGGTGTCTCTTGAAAGAACCATCACAATGGGACGAAGTATTTCAAGATATCGGTGAAAAAGTCGTTGTTAAACGCCGTATGGGCGGCTATGACGGACGTGGGCAGTGGATTGTATCTGATGAAAACAAAGCACAAATCACTGAAGACCTGTTTGGGGAAACCATTGCTGAAAAATTCATTCCCTTTGATTACGAAGTGTCTCTCGTGGGCGCCCGTTTCCGTAACGGCGAGACTCGTTTTTATCCGGTCACTCACAATTTACAGCAAAATGGCATATTACGTTACAGTGTCATGGATATCACTTTCCCACAACAAAGCGCACAGCAACAGCAAGCTGAAATGATGTTAAGCAAAATCATGAATGAGCTCAATTATGTGGGCGTGATGGCAATGGAATGTTTTGTGGTTGGCGATCAGCTTTTAATTAATGAGCTTGCACCACGCGTACACAACAGCGGACACTGGACCCAACTTGGCTGTGCTGTGAGTCAATTTGAATTGCATTTGCGCGCATTGTTGGATTTGCTTACGCCGCAATTAAAGGTCTCTGCGCCAAGCGTGATGGTCAATTTGATTGGTACTGAGCACAACCCACAGTGGTTAAACACCGCCTTTGCACAATTACACTGGTATGGCAAAGAAGTACGACCGGGGCGTAAAGTGGGACACATTAACCTTTCGCATCCGGATAAAAAGGTCATTATCGCCCAACTAGACAAACTCGCCACAGAGTTGCCGGAAGACTATCAATCCGGTTTGCAATGGGCAAAAAATAAGTTGATATAGTTAACATTTTCGCAACATATTGCTTGTCAAAAAGAAACCCGAGCAGTATAACTAAAGAGATTTTTCACCCACCATCCGAGGATAATACTATGTTTGAAAAGATTACTGCCGCACCGGCGGATCCAATTTTAGGTTTAGGCGAAGCATTTAAATCCGAAACCCGTAGTAACAAGATTAATTTAGGCATTGGCGTGTATAAAGACGCCAAAGGCAATACCCCGATTGTTAAGGCGGTAAAAGAAGCGGAAAGACGTTTATTAGAACAAGAAAATACCAAAAACTATTTGCCGATTGACGGTGTTGCTGATTTTAACGCACGTACCAAAGAATTATTGTTTGGTGCGAATTCCGATATCGTAAAAAATAACCGTGCAAGAACCGCACAAAGTTTAGGTGGCACCGGCGCGCTCCGCATTGCTGCAGAGTTCATTAAACGCCAAACTAACAGCCAAAATGTGTGGATCAGCACGCCAACCTGGCCAAACCACAATGCAATTTTCAAAGCGGTGGGCATCAACATCCGCGAATATCGTTACTACGATGCAGAACGCAAAGCCTTAGACTGGGACAACTTAATTGCCGATTTAAGTCAAGCCGGTGAAGGCGATGTGGTTTTACTTCACGGTTGCTGCCACAACCCGACCGGTATCGACCCGACACCGGAACAATGGGACAAACTGGCTGAAATGTCTGCACAAAAAGGCTGGTTGCCATTATTCGACTTTGCTTACCAAGGCTTTGCTCACGGTTTAGAAGAAGATGCTTACGGTTTACGCGCTTTTGCCAAAAACCACAAAGAACTTTTAGTGGCAAGCTCCTTCTCTAAAAACTTCGGTTTATATAACGAGCGTGTTGGTGCATTCACTGTCGTGGCAGAAAATTCTGATATTGCTGCAACAGCATTAACTCAAGTAAAAGTCATTATCCGTACCCTCTACTCCAACCCGTCTTCTCACGGGGCAAATACCGTTGCATTAGTATTAAATGATGCAAAATTGCGCCAAGACTGGGAAAACGAACTCACCGAAATGCGCGACCGCATCAAAAAAATGCGCCACCGTTTTGTTGAGTTGCTTAAAGAATACGGTGCACAACAAGACTTTAGCTTCATCATCAACCAAAACGGGATGTTCTCTTTCAGTGGCTTGACCGCAGAACAAGTTGACCGCTTGAAAGAAGAATTTGCCATTTATGCCGTGCGCTCAGGCCGTATCAACGTTGCCGGTATTACCGAAGACAATATTCGTTACCTCTGCGAAAGCATTGTCAAAGTGTTGTAATTTTTAACCGCTCTTTAAAAGAAAACGGCATCGAAATAGATGCCGTTTTTGTTTTCTGAAAAACAGTCTCAAAACTGACCGCACTTTTATCACTCAAAACAAAAGTCCAGTTATTTTTCCTGCGCGTTTTGACTTACTCCCTTAATTTCGTTATATAAAATAAATTACAAAGGTATATATAATTTCATATATAATGAACCACATTAAAAACTAACCGCGCTTTTCTCATGAATAAAAACACGCTGATTTTTATCTTGCTCATTTTATTGCTTTTCGGTCTTGCCTTGTTTTCTTTGTCGTGGGGGCGTTTTGCCATTCCGATTGAAAACGTAGTACAAAGCCTAATGGGCAATAATGCTAGCGATGTACAAAACAACATTATTTTCAATCTGCGCTTGCCACGCATTCTTGCCGCTATTTTAGTGGGGGCGGCGCTTGCGGTGGCGGGAGCAACCTTTCAGGGGATTTTCCGCAATCCGCTGGTGTCGCCTGATCTGTTAGGTGTATCCAGTGGAGCTTGTATTGGCGCAGCCATTGCGATTTTGCTCGGTTTCGGGTTGTTTGCCATTCAGGGATTTGCATTTGTGGGCGGTTTAATTGCCGTGTTGATGACCATGAGCCTGCCAAAACTGGTGCAGCGCGATTCCACGATTATTCTTGTGCTTTCCGGGATTATCATTTCCGGCTTTATGATGGCTTGCCTTGGTTTAATCAAATATCTCGCCGACCCGGAAACTCAACTTGCCGACATTGTGTATTGGCAAATGGGGAGTTTGACCAAAGTGGATTATAAAAACCTGAGCATGCTCGCCCCGATTATTCTGTTTACTACCGGCGGTTTACTCATGATGCGTTGGCGCATTAACGTATTGTCATTAGGTGATCGGGAGGCAAAATTAATTGGTGCCAATATTCGTTTGGAACGCAATGTTATGGTCGTGTTTGCCACCTTGCTCACCGCCTCTGCTGTCTGTTTAAGCGGCACGATCGGTTGGATTGGCTTAATTATTCCGCATTTGGCGCGCATGTTTATCGGCGACAATAACCTTCGCACCCTTCCGCTTTCTGCACTGATCGGAGCCCTATTCTTGCTCATTATCGACACCTTAGCACGCAACTTATATACCCAAGAAGTTCCACTCGGCATTCTGACAGGATTTATTGGTGCCCCGTTCTTTGCTTGGGTATTAGTAAAACAAAAAGTCGCGAAATAAGGAGCCGACATGTTAAAAATCAACCAACTTTATTTTCAACATCAGCCTCATATTCCGTTATTAAATGGTGTGGACTTAACGCTGAATGCAGGTGAATTAGTCACCATCCTCGGTGCTAACGGACGCGGAAAATCAACGTTGCTGAACTGTATTGCCGGTTTACTCACACCACAACGGGGCGAAATTTTTCTCAATAATGTAGAAATTAAGCATCTGACAAGTAAACAAATTGCCCGTCAAGTCGCCTATGTATCGCAACATTCACCGCAAACTTATCAATACAAGGTATTGGATTATGTGGTGCTGGGACGTGCAGCTCACCTAGGTTTGTTCGGCAAACCGCGTGAGGAAGATTATCACTTGGCAGAACAAGCGTTAGCCCAACTGGGTATCAGCCATTTTGCCGACAAAATTTATATGCAAATGAGCGGCGGTGAAAAACAATTAGTCAATTTAGCCAAAATTTTAGTGCAACAGCCGCAACTGATTTTGTTTGATGAACCCACTTCCGCCCTGGATTACGGCAATGTATTTAAAACCTTGAGCCTGATTAAAGAGTTATCACATCAGCAATTTTCCATCATTATGACCACCCATAATCCTGATCACCCGATGCTTTTGCATGATGTGATCCCGAACAGCAAAGTGGCCATCTTAAATACCCAAGGAAAATTGCACTGTGGTTTAACCGAAGACATTCTCACAGAAGACAATCTGCGAGAACTTTACCAAACAGATTTGCGCTTAATTGAGGTGCCTGAATTAGGACGCAAAATCTGTGCCATTACGCATATTTAAGAGGACGTGCTTATGACCCTGAAAAAAACATCTCTAAAACTTACCGCACTTTTTGCTGCTACCCTGTTGGCATTTTCTGCACAGGCAAAAATCGTCACCGACGTGGACGGCAACCAAGTGAACATTCCCGATCGCGTCGAACGTGTCGCTGACCTTTGGCATGCCAATAACCAAATCGTGTTGTTATTAGGTGGGGCCGACAAATTAGTTGCAACGACCACTGCTATTGCGGCGAATCCTTGGTTCGCTGAAGTGTATCCAAACATTAAAAACGTTCCGGTGCTAACTAACGGCGAAACGATTCAAGTGGAAGAATTGTTATCCCAAAAACCGGATGCTGTGTTGTTGTCTAAAAAATCCATGCTAACCGAAGTAAGCCAAGCCGGCTTAAAAGGCGTGCGTGTGAGTTTTCAAGATTTTGATGGATTAAAGAAAACTGTGAGTATCACTGCCGAGGTTTTAGGAGACAAAGCCCCTGAAATCGCGAAAAGTTACATCAAAGAACTTGAAGGCAACATTCAATTCGTCGAATCCCGCATTAAAGACGTGAAAGAAGAAAAACGTCCGACCGTATTGCACATCACTAGCGGCGCTGATTTACTTAAGATTGACGGTGGCAAATCCATGATTGGTGAATGGATTCGTTTAGCCGGCGGTAAAAGCGTGTTACCGGATCAAGCCAACATGGTGACTGTCACCATGGAATCCATTGTGGAAGCTAATCCGGATGTAATTATCATCGGCAGCAGCGGCAATAAATCTCAAGTCGCCATTGAGAAAATCAAATCTGATCCAACTTGGCAATCCATCAGTGCGGTCAAAAATAATCGTATTTATGCCAACCCGACGGGGACTTTCCCATGGGATCGTTATAGTGCAGAAGAAGCCTTACAAATTTTGTGGGCGGCACAATTATTCCACCCAGAAAAATTCCAAGACATTGATATGGTGGAAAAAACACAGGCGTTTTACAAAAAATATTACGGTTATGCATTAAGTAAAGAAAACGCTGAGCAAATCTTAAAAGGGCTATCACCTCTTAAGTAGTATTGGTTTTTATCGTAATTATGGGTAAAATGCAGACTCTTTTTTCATCCGCCTACTTTTTGTAGGCCTTAATACAAGGAAATTTCTATGAAAATCAGTGCAAGAAACCAATTAAAAGGTAAAGTTGTTTCAATCGAAAGCGGTTCTGTAAACGCAATCGTTCACCTTGATATCGGTGGCGGCAACGTAATTTCTTCTACCATCTCTCTTGAAGCGGTAAAAGAATTAGGTTTAGCAGTAGGCAAAGACGCTTATGCAATTATCAAAGCAACTTCCGTAATGGTTGGCGTAGAATAATTTATTCTTAATGAAAGACAAAACAACCGTACTTGAAAAAGTGCGGTTGTTTTTTTATGTGTTTTTCTGCCATAAAAAATGCGGTGAAAATTCACCGCACTTTTTTTACATAATCAATTTTAGAAACTGTATTTCAAATTCGCAAAGTAAGAACGACCACGCTCATTATAGGTGCGTGCCGTGCCGGCGTTACGATAAATACGTTTATCTAAAATATTATTCACCCCCACACGTAGGCTTAAACTGTTATTAAATTTATAGCCAACGTTAGCGCCCCAAATGCCGTAGCTACCAAGTTGATATTGTGTCACCAAGCTTTCACCGGTGTTATAAATTACGTGCATAAAGTTTTCCGCATTCTCAACGGTTTTTTGTTTGCCGTAACGGGTGTAAGAGGTATTCACATCCCAATGATCATTAATTTTCCAATTAAGATTGCTGTTCACCGTGTATTTCGGCACAAGAGAAATCGGATTGCCGGTTTCCTTGTTTTTATTTTTGAGCATATAGGTGAGATTGGTACTGAATAAAATCGCATCATCTAAGAATGGTAATGTGATATTACCTTCAACCCCTTCAATAATCGCTCTTGGTGTGTTGCCCCAACGATAAACATTGGTTGCCGTGTAGTTACGATAAATCGCTCTTCCGTCCGGAGTATTGCTTGCACGAATTTCACGATCATAGCCGCCTGCCGGTGCATCAATGGTCGTTAAGAATTCACCGTTAGACACGATTTTATTGCGATAATCATTGTGGAAATACGCCAAGGAGAACAATTTACCTTCGTTTTCATATTCAAAGCCGATTTCTTTGTTCCAGCTGGTTTCCGGTTTGATATTTTCATTACCTAAGAAGTAACAAGCACGTCCCCAGTCAAAACCTTTCGGATTACTGTTTTGAAGAACGGTATATTGTCTGCCTTTTGCATCTGTCTTAACAACACTGCCGGTTGAATTTAACGCATTTGGATTATTCCAGTTATTTGCGCTGTCAATCGGACAACCATTACTCGCGTTAATGAGCAAATAATTTGGGGAAGATTGATAAAGATTCGGTGCTTTATAGGATCTTGCTACTCCACCTTTAATTTTCCAGTTTTCGCTCACTTGGTGTGAGAAGTTGAATGACGGGCTCCAGTTCGATTTAGAATTCGTGCTGGAATCAAAACGAATGCCCGGTGTTACAATGGTTTTGTTATTTGGCAACATAATGTTGTCTTCCAAGAACGCCGCCCATTCATTTTGTGCCACTTTACCACTACGTCCTTTATCTTTTAACCAAGGCACGATGGCATAAACTTGCATGGTTTGCGTCATAGAAGCAGCATCATCCAATTCAGAACGGGACGCTTCCGCACCAACAGTCACCATATGGCTGGTATTACCCAAAGCAAAGGGAATATAAAGTTCATTGCTAAAACGGTAGTTTCTGAGTAAACCGACAGATTTATTTAACCCGTTGTAAGCCCCTTCCGTACTGCCCAACAAGCCTTCCGGATAATGATAGTTACGGGTTTGGTCGAAAGTGAAATAAGTGCGGTTATCTAACACGCCCCATTTGCCTTCATGTGTTAAACCGTAACTTTGACGGTAAAGCGTTGAGGTTTCCGCATGTTGTAACGCAAGATCACGGCTGGTTTTCATGGCTTGATTCAGTAAAACAGAGCTGTTTTGTGTGTCCCCGTTATAAATATTGCCTTGACGACTGTATGCTGCATCAAAGGTTAATTTTTGATCCGGGGTGATATTCCAAACTAACTGTCCTGCCACATCACGGTTACGCACACCTTCACGCCCGGCATAACGAGTATTATCTTGTGTTCCCGCATTGTTATTAACGAAGGCATCTTCACCTGAGTTGATATCCAACGCATCCGCTTGTGTTTTCGCAATGTTGCCGTATAAACGGAAACCTAATACATCCTTAATTAACGGACCGCTGACGTTAAAACCAAGACGGTTGGTATAGCCTTCCTTGCCGTCTTCCGGTTGTTCGGTGAAAAGATTCACACTGCCGTGATACTCACTGGTCGGAGATTTAGTTTTGATATTAACCACCCCACCCATCGCACCGGAACCGTAACGAGCTGCTGCCGGCCCACGCAACACTTCAATGGATTCAATGGCATCCGCCGGTACCCAGTTGGTATCACCACGGGTATTACGGGTACCGTTTCTGCCGTAACGTTCGGAGTTACGGGATTTTACCGGTTTACCGTCCACCAAAATCAGGGTATTTTCCGGCCCCATGGCGCGAATATCCACCTGACGTTTATTACCACGAGCACCGCCCGGTGCGTTGGTACTTAAGGTTACGCCCGGTTGTTTAGCAATAATTTCAGACGCGTCATTTTCAATAGGATTACGTTCTAAATCTTTCGCTGTTACCACAGAAACACCCAGTGATTGTTTCACTTGTTCTTCTGCCGTCACTTGAATTTCGTCTAGTTTTTGCGTGCTTTCCGCTTGTGCAAAAGTTGAAATCACAGCCAAACTAATAATGCTGAGTCGAGGGAATTTTTTCATTGATAAATCCTTAGTTTGATAAAAAATCGCGCAATAATACGATCGCTATATAAATCAATAAATAACCATAAATAAGTAAAAAAAGATTACACCTTCGTTCTTAGCTGTTGTGTCTTCTGTCAAGAATAGGCTAAAAACGCAAATGTTGCTGTAGCTGTGTGGTTGAGGTGCGGTAGATTTTGGCTAAGTTTTCTAAGGTCAAAAGGGATTCTCGAGCGCCTTGTTGGCACCCGTATTGCTGATCGAGTAGCAAAATATTTTCGGCTAAATACATCGCTTGTTGCGGATTATGGGTCGTGATCAGCAAGGCGATATTTTGTGCTTGGAGCTGTTTAATTTTTTCTAACACGCGAATTTGATTGCCAAAATCCAAACTCGCTGTCGGTTCGTCCATCACCAACAATTTAGCTTGTTGCGCAATGGCTCGAGCAATGAGTACAAGTTGTTTCTCTCCCCCGCTCAATTCCGGATAGTAACGTTTGGCAAGATGTTCAATTTGCAGACCGGCAAGGGCGGACAGCGTCAATTCTTTATCTTCCGCTTTTGGCGTTTGATACCACTTTAAAAAGGCAGAACGTCCCATCAACACCATGTCTTGCACCAAAAACGGAAACAAATGTTGGTGCGCCTGTGGCACATAAGCGATATTGCGTGCCAATTCCGCCTGTGTATAAACAGAAAGCGGCTGTTGTTGCCAGCAGACTTCGCCTTGCAATGCGGGTTGTAAACCGAGCAAGGTTTTCAAGAAGGTACTCTTTCCTGCCCCATTAGCCCCCAATAAACAACAAATTTGTTTTTCCTTTAAACAGAAATTGATGTTGTTTATTAAAACGTTGTTGCCATAACCAATGGCTAAATCATGGGTTTCGATCAAATTCATCGTCTGCCCCGTAATAATAAATAAAGGAAGAACGGCGCGCCGCACGCAGAAGTGAGAATCCCCAACGGTAATTCAATGCCGGCGATGGTGCGAGCTAAAGTGTCTGTTAATAACAGAAAACTGGCGCCAAGCAACAAAGAAGTTGGCAACAACAGAATAAAATTCGCCCCCACCAACAAGCGTGCAATGTGTGGCACGAGCAATCCGACCCAACCGATAATGCCTGTAATCGACACCGCACTTGCGGTGCAAATGGTGGTGAAAATAATCAAAATATAACGGGTCGCTTTAATCGGCACACCTAAACTGCGCGCCTCTTCCTCTTCCAAGGAAAGCAAATTCAAACGCCAACGCAATAAAAATAACGGTGCCATACTGATCATTAAAATCGGTGCCAGTTGCAGTACATCTTTCGGCGTGATGGCAGTTAAACTACCGAGCAGCCAAAACGTGATGGAAGGCAGTTGAGTAAAGGGATCGGCAAGAATTTTCAACAAAGAAATACCCGCACCAAGCAAAGATCCGATGGCGATGCCGGCAAGGACTAAAACCAAAATCGGGTCTTGCTCCTTGCTACGAGAAGCAATGAGCGAGACACAAAACACCGCAGAAATACCGCCAAGAAAGGCAAACAGCTGAATGTAAAACATCGGCAAACTATAAAAAATCGCCAAAGACGCGCCCAATCCTGCCCCTGCGGAAACACCTAAAATATCCGGTGAAACTAACGGATTTTTAAACATACCTTGGTAGGTTGCCCCCGCACAAGCCAACGCCGCCCCCACTAAACACGCCACCACAATACGCGGAGAACGAATTTGCCATAACACAGTGTGAATGGGCGAATCTATCTTACATTGAGGCTCCCATGAACAGATGAGGGTTTGCCATAATTGGCTTGGTGAAATGGGAAATTTACCCACATTCAAGGCAAGCAAAATACTGCTGATTAACAACGCAATCAGCAGCAAAAAGAATAGACGTGGGGAACGTTGAATAAACTGTTGCATTATTGTCCTTGTTTCAGCAGTTGCTCCGCCTGTGCAGTTGACAAATCAATGTGGTAGAACAATTTATAAAAACGCTGCACTTCCGGCGCGAAGTCTGCCATCGGCTTGTTGCTTAGCAAATGTTGTAACCAACGCACGCCAAGCAAGCGATTCAAACTTGGCGGTGAATCGAGCCAACCGAACGGCTGGTTAGGAATGAAAAAAACGCGCTGATTTTTCACCGCTCTTAATTGGCTCCATTGCGGATTATTTTTGATGGTTTGAAAAAATTCGGCGTATTGCGTCAGAATGATGTCGGGATTCCAAAGCAATAACTGTTCCATGGAAACTTGCGTTAGGCCTTTGTGTTCCCCTTCCACCACATTGCGCAAGCCTACCAACTCCATTGCTTCAGTGTGAATAGACCCTTTTTGCCCGGTTTGCAAGCCGTCGGCACTGCGCGCCAAGTAAGCAGTTTGTTGTAAAACAGCAGAAAAATCGACCGCACTTTTTAAGGTTTCTTCCGCATATTGTGCTTGCTGTTCCGTTAATTGTTCCACGCCCAACCATTTTCCCAATTCACGCAAGGTGTTTGGCGTGGCAGCAAGTCTGCCGTCTAATAATAGATAAGGTACACCGGTCTGCGCAAAAGTACGCTTAGCTTGGTCAATATAATTCGGCGTGACATTCCCCACATCAATAATCAAATTTGGCTGCAACGCCACAATTTTTTCCGCAGAAAGTGTGCTGCCCTTGCCGGCAATTTTGCCGATCGTCGGCAATGCTTGTTGTTCCGCAGGAAATAATTTACCGCCCTGAGATGCCATATTAAAGCCTGCCAATCCCACCATTTTTTGTGGTGCGACCGACAGCAATAGCACATCACTCGGGTTGCCGGCACTTAGCACTTTCTCAATGGGTTGAGATGCTGGAACTTCCCCCGCCAGAAAAGCCGAAGGCGTATTCTCTGCCCATAGGTTTGTCGCGAAAATCAGCGAAAATAACAAGATGAAGTATTTTTTCATGTGAATATCCTTAAAAGAGCGGTCATTAAATCCAATAAATTCAAATTCTACCGAAACACTATATATTTTTGAATATATAACGAAAAATTGCTAGAATAATCTCGCTATATGTTTATATACATATCGTTGTTTTTCCTAAACCAAGTTGGGTAGAAAAGATGAAATTTGAGGTGATCTATAAATTCTTGCTGTTTTGCGTATCGCTCATCAGTTTGTTTTGCGTGGTGGTAAGTGGTGCCGGATTATTTTTCGGTTGGCAAATGGGCACGTTGTTTTATGTGCATATCACTTTTGCCGTGTTACTGGTTGTGGCGTTGTTACTGCATATGCTTAACCGGAAAAATAAACTGGTGAAAATCAATACGCAATTTGCCGATCTCGTTTTACACAACAAATACCCAAGTTATTGCAGTCTAGATCGTCTCATCATGACTTTTGAGCATTTTTCGATTGCGCAAATTGCCGAACAGTTGAACCTCGATTTAGCGGTTCTACTGAATGAATTGGCAGAAGGAAAAATAAACGTAAAAAATTCTCACCGCACTTTACGGGAGAATTTCCCCCATAACGACGAAAAGATTTTTGCTGCCGTTACCCTCGCGCTGCAACTTCGTTTCACTTCTCACTTACCTGTTAATTTAAAGGGACATTAAAATGAAAAAAACACTTCTTTGCACTGCCATTGCCATGGCTTGTGCTGCGGCCTATGCCGAAGACGTTTTTACGCTTGGACAAATTGAGGTGATTGCCGATAAATCAACTGATTTGAGTACCGCCCGAACCAATCAAGCCGATTTACAAAAAAACAACCAAATTCGCGTTTCTGATGTAGCAAAAACCACACCGGGCGTCTTTTTAGAACGTAGCGGTGCGCGCAATGAGCATAATTTATTAGTACGCGGTTTTGATGCACGCCGTGTGCCAATTTTTATTGACGGGATTCCGGTATATGTGCCTTATCAAAGATGCCATTGAACCGGTAAAACAACCTAATGGCATGGAAAAGAATGTCAACTATGGCAAAGAAGTCTTTAAAGGCGTAGAACTTGCGGCAACTATTTTTGCGACAGATAACTTAACGTTCGGTGCGAATTACACCTACACTCGTGCGAAAAACAAAATGAACACAAGCTACATCATTCGGAATATTCCAAAACATAAATTCTTTGCATATGTAGATTGGAAAGTTGTGCCAAATCTATCGTTCTATATCAGCCAAGAAGCGGAACAAGGTCGTTATAGCACTGATGGCATTGGCAAAAAAGCAGAATTAGTCAAACTTTCCGGCTTTGGTGTTACCAATGCAAAAGTGATCTATGATGTAACAAAACACTTCAGCGTAGAAGCCGGTGTCTCCAACTTGTTTGATAAAAACTACTACTATCATGCAGGTTATCCGGAAGAAGGACGCGTTTATTTCTCGAATTTGAAATACAGCTTCTAACCCCCTTCTTAACAATTTTATTAATAACAAGGCCCTGTTTAACAGGGCTTTATTTTTGACTTAGATTGGCAAAAATACCATGAGAAAGCACAGCACTTTGTATTTTCTGAGCCTAAAGTGCGGTGTATTTTTTCCGTGTTTTTCAATTCATTTATGCAAAAATTGAGGCTTCGTATATAATGAGCCGCTTTCCAAATAACCGAATAGAAACAATGAATACAGCAAGCCAAACAGAAAAGAAACAAAGTTACAATTTCAATAAGTTACAAAAACGCCTACGCCGTAATGTGGGCAACGCCATTGCCGATTTCAATATGATTGAAGAAGGCGATAAAGTGATGGTATGCCTTTCCGGTGGGAAAGACAGCTATACCTTATTGGATATTTTGCTCAACCTACAACAAAATGCGCCGGTCAATTTCGATATTGTGGCGGTGAATTTAGACCAGAAACAACCGGGCTTTCCGGAGCATATTTTGCCTGAATATTTACAATCTATTGGTGTGAATTACAAAATTGTAGAAGAAAACACGTATGGTATTGTGAAAGAGAAAATCCCGGAAGGAAAAACCACTTGTTCTCTTTGTTCCCGTTTACGTCGCGGGATTTTATACCGTACAGCGACCGAACTTGGTGCCACAAAAATCGCATTAGGGCATCATCGCGATGATATGTTGGCGACGCTGTTTCTAAACATGTTCTACGGCGGAAAATTAAAATCCATGCCGCCAAAATTGATTTCTGACGATGGCAAACAAATTGTGATTCGTCCGCTTGCCTATTGCAAAGAAAAAGACATTGAGAAATACGCCGTTGCGAAACAATTCCCAATCATTCCTTGTAACCTGTGCGGTTCACAGCCGAATTTGCAACGACAAGTGGTGAAAGACATGTTGAACACTTGGGATCGCCAATATCCGGGGCGTTTGGAAACCATGTTTAGCGCCATGCAAAACATTACCCTTTCTCATTTATGTGATCCGAAACTTTTCGACTTTAAAGGCATTAAACACGGTCAAGCGCTTGAAGGTATCGAGGGCGATACTGCATTTGATGAGCAAAATATCACACCAATGCAATTTGATGATGAAGATCAGACTGATTTCAGTGAACAAGAGATGATTGCATTTAAGGAAGTGAAGTAAAAAACGTGGCTAAAAACCACCGCACTTTTAGTGCGAGGTACCTAATAAAAGGCTATTGAAGACAAATAAAAAGGTGCATTTATACGCACCTTTTTATTTTATTTTTTTCTTCTACATCACTTAAATACGTCTCGCCTGCCAATAGGCTTTGCGCCAATAATCACTATTCATGGAAGAATAAACGACACCACCTTTGGTTGAGGCATGGAGAAATTTATCCTCTTTCACATAAATTCCCACATGGTAGCCATTTGGTCCTAAGCCTGTTTTAAAGAAGACTAAATCCCCGGTTTGAATATCTGATTTTTCGATATATTGTCCGTATTTAGCTTGATCTTTGGTTTGACGCGGTAATTTTATGCCAAAGCGATCAAAAAACGTGGTTTGCACAAAACCGGAACAATCCACCCCATTACGACCAAGCCCACCAAGCACATAAGGCGTTCCCGCCCATTCATGTTGTTGTTCGCTTAATAAAGCAATCGCCATAATGGGATCGTTAATTTGACCTTTGTAATTAATGCGCGAGGATTTGTATCCGCCGGAACAGGCAGCTAACGCCAACACACAACCACAAAGCAATAAAGATTTTAAAACACGCATTGATAGAACATCTCAAACTAAAAAGCTATCAACAAGGACATTATTGATAGCTTATTTTTATACTTATTAGGCTTTCGGTTTGACTTTTTCCACCCGATTACGCAATTTTTGTCCCGGTTTAAACACCACTACGCGGCGAGCAGAAACCGGCACGCTTTCACCGGTTTTCGGATTACGCCCCGGACGAGAGGATTTATCGCGTAACTCAAAATTACCAAACCCGGATAATTTCACGTCATTCCCAGTTTCTAACGCAATTCGGATTTCCTCAAAAAAACTTTCGACTAAATCCTTGGCTTCACGTTTACTGAGATGGAATTTCTCAATAAGATTCTCGGCGAGTTCTACTTTAGTTAATGTCATAGTTTAATCTCTCAAGTAAGCATTAAAACGTTGTTTTAACTCAGATAATACCGCTGAAATTACTGCGTTAATTTCATCTTCTTCAAGGGTTTTTTCATTGTCTTGAATCACGAGGCTTATCGCTAAGCTCTTATGACCTTCTGCGACGCCACTACCTTGGTAAACGTCAAATAAATTCACTTGCGTTAATTTATCACCGCCTGCAACACGACAAGCGTCTAATACATCGTCTGCTGCAACACTATCCGCAACCACAAGAGCTAAGTCACGGCGATTCGCCGGGAAACGGGAAATTTCTTTTGCTTTCGCAATATCACGACGAGAAATATGCGCAATGGAAATTTCACACACAAATGCCTTGCCGTTGATACCAATTTTTTGAGCAATCGTCGGATGAAGTTGACCAATAAAACCAATTTCTTCACCGTCTAACATAATTGCAGCAGATTGCCCCGGATGTAACGCTGTGTATGATTTTGCTACAAATTTTGCGCGATTTCCAGCAGAACTTAATGAAAGTAAATTTTCAATATAACCTTTTAAATCATAGAAATCGGCAGGCGCAGCTTTTTCGCTCCATTGTTCATTTGCTTTCGAACCGGTCATCACTGCCGCAAAAACTTGTTCTTGACGTACGCCAAATTCGGCTTTTTCATCCGGTACAAAACGTAAACCAAATTCAAACAAACGCACACGATTTTGTTGACGATTTTGGTTATAACTTACCGCCCCTAGCAATCCGGTTAATAGTGAAACGCGCATCGCGGACATTTCAACAGAAATTGGGTTAGGTAGAATAAACGGTTTAATTTCCGGGTGGAGTAAACTTTGAATTTTCGGATCAACAAAGCTATAAGTAATGGCTTCATAAAAATCGCAACTCACTAATGCCGCTTTAATTCGCGATAATTCAATGTCTGCTTCGCTATGTTCACGCATACGCAAATGCGCTAACGGTGCATTATTTGGAATACTGTTATAGCCATAAATACGCGCGACTTCTTCAATTAAATCTTCTTCGATTTCAATGTCAAAACGCCAAGATGGCGCAACAGCCGTCCAACTGTTGTTAGCGTAAGAAACCTGTAAACCAAGGCGTTGTAAAATATCGGTTACCGTTTCTGTTTCAATATGATGGCCAAGTAACGCATCTAATTTGTGACGTTGTAATGTGACTTGTTGACGTTTTGGTAAATGGGCTTCATGAGTCACTTCACAAATTTCACCGGCTTCCCCACCACAAATCTCTAATAAAAGTGCGGTCGCTCTTTCCATTGCTTTACGTGGCAATTCAAAATCCACACCACGCTCAAAGCGATGAGAAGAATCTGTATGCAAACCATATTGACGAGCACGACCGGTAATCGCCAATGGCGCAAAAAATGCTGCTTCTAAAATCACATCTTTTGTGTTTTCTACATTCACACCACTGGCTTCACCACCGAAGATCCCCGCCATTGCCAATGCACCATTTTGGTCGGCAATCACTAAAGTGTTCGGTTGAAGTTTCGCTGTCGTACCATCTAACAAGACAAGCTCTTCATTTTCTTTCGCCATGCGAACTTGTACCGGTTGTGCCACTTTTGCCATATCAAAAGCGTGCATCGGTTGGCCCAATTCAAGCAAAATATAGTTCGTGACATCCACAATTGGATCGATAGAACGAATATCGCAACGGCGCAATTTTTCTTGTAACCACATTGGTGACTGCGCTTTAACATTGACATTCTTAATCACACGTAATAAATAACGCGGACAGGCTTCGGCAGCTTGAACATCAATTTGTACTTTATCGCTAATGGTCGGTTTAACCACCTCAAAGTGCGGTGGATTTTCGTGAAGTTTATTCACCACAGCTAATTCACGCGCCACACCGGCAATGCTTAAACAGTCTGCACGGTTTGGCGTTAAGCTGATTTCAATAGCGCTGTCGTCTAATGTTAAATAATCGCGTAAATTGGTACCGATAGGCGCATCTTGTGGCAATTCGATAATGCCATTGGCATCAGATTCAATGCCGAGTTCGCTGAATGAGCAAAGCATGCCTTCGGAAGGTTGTCCGCGTAATTTGGTTTTCTTGATTTTGAAATCACCCGGTAATTCAGCGCCTTCTACCGCACAAGCCACTTTCAAGCCTTGACGACAATTCGGTGCACCACACACGATATCTAACAAACGCTCGCCGCCCACATTCACTTTGGTTACGCGTAATTTATCGGCATCAGGATGTTGTGCGCATTCCACCACTTCGCCTACAACCACACCGGTGAAATCGCCGGCCACTTTTTCTACTCCGTCAACTTCCAAGCCTAACATGGTAATTTGTTCGCAAAGTTGTTCCGTAGAAATCGCTGGATTAACCCATTCGCGTACCCATTGTTCACTAAATTTCATACTTATCTCTCACTCAAAATTATTTAAACTGTTTCAAAAAGCGTAAATCATTCTCGAAGAATGAACGTAAATCTGTGACGTTGTAGCGTAACATGGTTAAACGCTCTACCCCCATGCCCACTGCAAAGCCAGAGTATTCATTTGGGTCAATACCAACATTGCGTAAAACATTTGGGTGTACCATACCGCAACCCAACACTTCTAGCCATTTTCCGTTTTTACCCATTACATCCACTTCGGCAGAAGGCTCTGTGAATGGGAAGTAAGACGGACGGAAACGCACTTGCAAATCTTCTTCGAAGAAGGCACGTAAGAAATCGTGCAACAGGCCTTTTAATTCGGTGAAATTCGCATGTTTATCCACATACAACAATTCGATTTGATGGAACATCGGTGTGTGGGTTTGGTCGTAATCGTTACGATACACGCGCCCCGGCGCCATAATGCGAATTGGCGGTTGCTGTTTTTGCATGGTACGAATTTGTACCCCGGAAGTTTGCGTTCTTAACAATAATTCAGGATTAAACCAGAATGTGTCGTGATCGGCACGCGCAGGATGATGTTTAGGAATATTTAAGGCATCAAAATTGTAATAATCGCTTTCGATTTCAGGACCGGATTCCACAGAAAAACCCAGTTCAGAGAAAAATTTGGTCACGCGTTCAATGGTAATAGAAACCGGATGTAAACAGCCCATTTCCACTTTGCGCCCCGGTAAACTCACATCAATGCGTTCGTTTTCCAATTGTGCATTTAATAGGGCTTGTTCCCATTCCGCTTTTTTTGCATTTAAAAAATCTAATGCCGCTTGTTTAGCTTCGTTAATTTTCGCGCCCATTGCCGGACGTTCTTCCGCCGCCACATTGCGCAATTCTTGCATTAATTGGGTAAAATGACCTTTCTTACCAAAATATTCCACGCGAATTTCATCAAGCGCGGCAAGGCTTTTATCTTCAATGTTGTCTATAGCATTTCTTGCTTTATCCACAAGCTCTTTAAGATGCTGCATAAATATCCTCTGTGATGATTAATCTATCTAAAAAATGCTGTCAATAATAATACTAACTGCTTAGAAAATCACGCGATTTATCTATGACCGCGGAAATTATTCCGTAATAAAACGAAGATTTATAGGGAAAAATGACCGCACTTTATTCTTCCGTTTACATTTCAACTGAAACTTTTCAGCCATTTTCTTTGGATAAAAAAATAGAGGCTTAAAAAAGCCTCTATTTATTAAAATTTTACTATTAAGGTAATTGTTGCAATGCTTCAATACGTTTTTCCAACGGCGGGTGGCTTAAGAACAATTCTGTTAAGCCGCCACCACGTTTACCGTTAATGGCAAATGCCGCCAAGGTGGAGCCTTCCAGCTCTTCCGGTTCATGCAAGTTTTGTAAGCGTTTTAGCGCATCAATCATTTTTTGCTTACCCACTAAATTCGCTGAACCTGCATCGGCTCTGAATTCACGTTGGCGGGAGAACCACATAGCAATCATGCTTGCCAAGAAACCAAATACGACTTCAAGCACCATCGAAACTAAGAAATAGCTCCCGGAATTGCTTGAGCTTTCACTGCCCTGATTGCGGGAATTCGCCACCACGTTTGCAATGATACGTGATAAGAAAATCACGAAAGTATTCAACACACCTTGCAATAACGCCATGGTCACCATATCGCCGTTTTTAATATGACTAACTTCGTGCGCCAAAACAGCTTCAGCTTCGCCACGAGTCATTTTATTTAACAAACCGGTACTCACCGCCACTAACGAATTGTTTTTGCTTGCGCCGGTGGCAAAAGCATTTACATCAGCAGAATGGTAAATAGCGACTTCAGGGCGTGGTAAACCGGCACGATCTGCTTGTGAATATACGGTATCCAATAACCAACGCTCTGTTTCGTTGCGTGGTTGTTGAATCACTTCAGCACCCACAGAACGAATTGCCATGGTTTTGGACATAAATAACGAAATAATAGAACCTGCAAAACCAAATAATGCGGCAAACAGCATTAAACCGCTCGCATCACGAGATTGAATGCCGGTTAACGATAAAATGATGTTAAAAACCAACAATACTGCCATATTGGTCGCAAGGAAAAGTAAAATGCGCATCATCGATGAAAAACTCCTAAATAAAACAGTAATAAAAACACGCTTGGCTATAATGGCGACAAAAAAAGGAAAATCAAGTATGCCAATGAATTCAATGAGAAAAAATGTTGTTTTATTGGAAAAAGAGAAAAGTGCGGTGGATTTTGACGATGTTTTTTGAAAAGAAAAAGGGAGTTGGTCGATAAGCCGGGTTCTGTCATGGACAATCATTCATCTAGGCGCATATTTACACATGCGCTCAAGCAACCTACCCGAATCCTGAACGGGCCATTCATTGGATTCCTATTTGGTCTTGCTACGAGTGGAGTTTACCCTGCTACCAACCGTTACCGGCGGCACGGTGCGCTCTTACCGCACCCTTTCACCCTTACCTGATCCCTTGCGGGCCATCGGCGGTTTGCTCTCTGCTGCACTTGTCGTAGGCTCTCGCCTCCCGGACGTTATCCGGCACTCTGCCCTGTGTAGCCCGGACTTTCCTCCCGCCTACTTGTCCCCCAGTTTACGCTTTCGCGATGTTAGAGGCTTCAATAGACCGGCGATTGCCTGACCAACTCTGGCGCGCAGTATAGCTTAAATTCAAGGTGAAATATAGTGTTAAGTAAAAAGTTGGGCTAGAATGAACGCCACAAAAACAGGCCTAAAATACACCGCACTTTTGTGCCACATAAGGAAACTTCAATGAATTATTTACAAATTGCCCGAGAAACCCTGGGCGTTGAAGAAAAAGCCCTCGGACAACTCAGCGAAAAATTAGACTGCACCTTCACTGAGGTTGTTGATTTAATTTTAAATTGCAAAGGCCGTTTGGTGATCGGCGGTATCGGCAAATCCGGTTTAGTGGGCAAAAAAATGGTCGCCACCTTTGCTTCCACCGGCACACCGAGTTTTTTCCTGCATCCTACGGAAGCCTTTCACGGTGATTTAGGCATGTTGAAACCCATTGATGTGGTGATGCTCATTTCTTACAGCGGCGAAACCGACGATGTAAACAAACTCATTCCAAGCCTGAAAAACTTCGGCAACAAAATCATTGCGCTCACGTCCAATAAAAATTCCACTTTAGCGCGTCATGCGGATTATGTGTTGGACATTAGCGTAGAACGGGAAGTCTGCCCGAATAACCTTGCACCGACCACTTCCGTGGTTGTGACCATGGCGTTGGGCGATGCGTTGGCAGTTTGTTTAATGCGCGCGCGCGATTTCCAACCGGAAGATTTTGCGAAATTCCATCCGGGCGGCAGCTTAGGTCGCCGTTTGTTATGCCGCGTGAAAGATCAAATGCAAACTCGCTTACCGATCGCCGCCTTAACGACCTCCTTCACCGATTGCTTAACCATTATGAATGAAGGTCGTATGGGCGTAGCGTTGGTCATGGAGCAACAGCAATTACGCGGTATTATCACCGATGGTGACATTCGCCGTGCATTAACGGCCAACGGTGCCAATACGCTTAGCAAAACCGCACAGGAATTGATGACCTCTCATCCAAAAACTATTCATCAAGATACCTATTTATCTGAAGCGGAAAATTATATGAAAGCGCACAAAATTCACTCTTTGGTTGTGGTGGATGATGCGCAAAATGTGGTCGGTTTAGTGGAGTTCTCAAGCTGATGACAACAGAGTTACAAGAAAAATTAAAACAGGTGAAATTCGTTATCACCGATGTGGACGGCGTATTAACGGACGGTTTACTGCACTACGATGCTAACGGCGAAGCGCTCAAAAGTTTTCATGTGCGCGATGGTTTAGGCATTCGGATGTTGATGGAAGCCGGCATTCAGGTTGCTGTGTTATCCGGACGTGATTCGGCAATTTTGCGCAAACGCATTGCCGATTTAGGCATTAAACTCGCCTTTTTAGGCAAGCTGGAAAAAGAAAGTGCCTGTTTTGAATTATGTCGCCAAGCCGGTGTTGAGCTGGAGCAAACAGCTTACATTGGCGATGACAGCGTTGATCTCCCGGCTTTCGCTGTTTGTGGACTTTCCTTCGCGGTTGCCGATGCACCGGAATATGTCAAAAACTGTGCCGATTACACCTTAGGCTTAGGCGGCGGAAAAGGCGCCTTCCGTGAAATGTCCGATATGATTCTCAACGCCCAAGGCAAAGCCGAAATTTACAATTCAGCTCAAGGATTTTTGAAGACGGCAAAAAAGATGGCGCAGTAAAAACGCCGTAAAAAACGACCGCACTTTTTGACTCATATCGTGGGCGGATATTAAATTCGCCCTACTTCGCTATTCATCCATTCCCACCATTCTTAAACAAAATTTTAATTTTTCTTGACTTTAAATACCTGCACTAGTTTAATAGTGCAACTTTATTTTATGTTTTAAGGAAATGAGAATGTCTTCCGCTTTTATTCAAACTTTTACGCAAAACGTAGCTTATCACAGCGACCCTACCGCTATTTTCGCCACCTTATGTGAAAACAAACCGAATACGCTACTTTTAGAATCTGCTGAGATCTCCAGCAAAAACAGTCTGAAAAGTTTATTACTCGTTAACGCAGCCATGAAAATTTCTTGTTTGGGACAAACCGTCACTTTTCATGCGTTAACCGACAACGGTGCCGCAGTGTTACCGTTAATTGCGCAAAAGCTCTCGGCACAGGTAAACGTAACATCCCAAACAAGCACCGAACTGCAAGTGGAATTCAAACCTGTCGACAATAATACAGACGAAGACAGCAAATTATTGGCGCACAGCATTTTCGACGGGTTGCGTTGTTTCACCGAACTTTATCAGGCAAGCTCGTTGCCGGTTTTTTTAGGCGGGTTATTCGCCTATGACTTGGTGGCAAATTTTATTCCGATGGAAAACATCACTTTGCAAGATGATGGCATTACCTGTCCTGATTATTGCTTTTATTTAGCGGAACAATTACTGGTGATTGACCATCAATTGCAACAAGCGAAATTACAAACCTTTTGTTTTGCACAAAATGCGTTGGCTACGTTGCAGCAGAACGCCCAAGAGATTGCCAAAAAACTCTTGGAAATTCGACCGCACTTGAGCCTCAAATCGGCTTCTACCGAGGTTGCCATTAATTTAGATGATGATAAATTCAAGAAAATTATTGAGCGCCTGAAGCAACATATTTATTGTGGCGACGTGTTCCAAATCGTGCCGTCCCGTCGTTTCTCCCTTGAATGCCCGAATACGTTGGCGACTTATCGTCAGTTAAAACAAAACAACCCAAGCCCGTATATGTTCTTTATTCAAGACGAGGATTTCACTTTGTTCGGTGCTTCACCGGAAAGTGCCTTGAAATATTCGCAAACTACCCGTCAGTTGGAGATCTATCCGATTGCCGGCTCCCGTCCGCGCGGCTTTGATGCTGACGGCAATATCGATCCCGAATTGGATTCCCGTTTGGAACTGGAATTGCGTTTGGATCATAAAGAACAAGCGGAACATTTGATGTTGGTGGATTTAGCCCGTAACGACATCGCCCGTGTGTGCGAAAGTAAAACCCGTCATGTGAAAGATTTAATGCAGGTGGATCGTTATTCGCACATTATGCACCTTGTTTCTCGCGTTGTAGGTAAACTTCGCCCTGAACTGGATGCGTTACACGCTTATCAAGCCTGTATGAACATGGGCACGCTAACCGGTGCACCGAAAATTAAAGCTATGCAGCTAATTTATCAATTTGAACAACAAAAACGCCACAGTTACGGCGGTGCCGTAGGCTATTTACAATCTGATGGCAATTTTGACACCTGTATTGTGATTCGCTCCGCCTTCGTGCAAAACGGTATTGCCCATGTGCAAGCCGGTTGCGGTACGGTGTTGGATTCCGACCTGCAAATGGAAGCCGACGAAACCCGTCACAAAGCCCGTGCGGTCATCAACGCCATCGTACAAACCAATAAGAAAGCGAATCAATAGGAGTGACATCATGGCAACTATTTTATTTTTAGATAACTTTGATTCCTTTACTTACAATTTGGTGGATCAATTTCGCGGACTGGGACATCAGGTTCACATTTACCGCAATGATTGTGATTTAGCGATTTTAGAAAAAAACGCCTTGGCACAACCGGATACGATTCTTGCGCTCTCTCCCGGGCCGGGCACCCCGGATGAAGCGGGGAATATGATTCCGTTGATTAAGCGATTAATCGGCAAAGTACCGATGTTGGGCATTTGTTTGGGGCATCAAGCGTTAATCGAAGCCTTCGGTGGTAAAGTCGTTCATGCGGGTGAAATTTTGCACGGCAAAGTGTCCAGAATTGAACACGACAATGAAGCCATGTTCAAAGGTTTGACCAACCCGATGCCGGTAGCGCGCTATCATTCCCTCATGGGAATTAATTTGCCCGATGAATTGATTCCGAATGCTTCTTATCATGGCATTAATATGGCAATTCGCCACCGCACTTTGCCCATTTGTAGCTTCCAATTCCATCCTGAATCTATTTTAACAGTGCAAGGGGCAAAGTTATTGGCGCAATCGGTGGAATGGTTGTTGAAACGGAATTAATATACCACTTCCCCTCTTTAGCAAAGAGGGGTTAAGGGAGATTTGGCAGTCGTCATAAAACTGAGTAAGTTAATAATCAAAATATGGTTAATTTCATTTGATTTTTATTCAATAACAATATTTTTCCAATCTCCCTGGTTCCTCTTTTCTAAAGAGGGAGATTTTAAATAAAAAAGGACAAAACATGATCACAGTATATGGCTTAAAACGTACCCTCTCCCCTCGCAAATCTGCTGTAGCAGAGGTGATTTATAACTGTCTTGAACTCGGTTTAGATGTTGCCAAAGGCAAGCACGCGCTTCGTTTTATTTGTTTGGAAGACGACGATTTTTACTACCCACATACCACAAACCGTACCGACAATTACATGGTAATTGAAATCAATTTAATGCAAGGTCGTTTAGAGCAAACCAAAAAACGTTTAATCAAAATGTTGTTCAGTGAATTTGAATACAAATTAGGCATTAGCCCGTTTGACGTGGAAATCACCATCAAAGAGCAACCGGCGCATTGTTGGGGCTTCCGTGGCATGACCGGCGATGAAGCGCGCGATTTGGATTACGATATTCATAAATAAGGACAAGGATGATGGAAAACCAAGCTCTATTAGAAAAACTTTATGGCGCACAAACCTTAACCGCCGCGGAAAGCGAAGCCTTATTTAACGCCATCATGTTGGGGAAATTAAGCAACGAACAAATCTCCGCCATGTTAGTGGCTCTCAAAGTGCGTGGTGAAACCATCGATGAAGTCAACGGTGCCGTATTAGCCGCCGTTAAAAATGCCAAACCGTTTCCAACACCCGACTACCCCTTTACCGACATCGTAGGCACAGGCGGTGACGGCGCCAATACTATCAATATTTCTACGGCATCCGCTATTGTCGCAGCGGCTTGTGGTGCCAAAGTGGCTAAACATGGCAACCGTAGCGTTTCCAGTAAAACCGGTTCAAGCGATTTATTAACTGCCTTGGGTGTCAATATCGCGATGTCGCCAGAGCAAGCCCGCCAAGCATTGGATGACATTGGCATCTGCTTCTTGTTTGCACAGCAATATTATCCGGGCTTCAAATATGTGGTGCCGGTACGCCAAGCCTTAAAAACCCGTACGCTCTTTAATATTCTTGGTCCACTTATTAATCCGGCACGTCCGAAACATCAATTGCTCGGCGTTTATTCTCCCGAACTGATTGATATTTATGCTAAAACTGTTGCCAAATTAGGTCACGAACACACGATTATCGTGCACGGCAGTGGCTTAGACGAAGTGGCCATTCATGGCGCTACAGACGTAGCGGAAGTACGTAACGGCGAGATTGAACGTTATACCCTAACGCCACAGGATTTTGGCTTACAAGTCAAACCGTTGGAAAGTTTGCGCGGTGGCGAACCGACAGAAAATGCGCAAATGATTACCGCACTTTTACAAGGCAAAGGCAAAACGGAACACAACCAAGCCGTTGCCATGAACACCGCACTATTATTAAAACTGTTCGGACAAGAAGACATTAAACAAAATGCACAACGGGTATTGGATGCGATTGCACAAGGCAAACCGTTTGAAACCTTACAAAAATTAACGGCCTATTAATTTAAAGACCCGTTTTCAAAAAATAAGACATAAACATGATCACACAAGACTTTTCCAAACCACTTGAAGCCGCAACGGTGTTACAAAAAATCGTGCTTGATAAAGCCGAATGGGTAAAAAACAAAGAAGCGGAATTTCCGTTAAGTGAATTTGAAAAAAACATTCAAAAATCCGACCGCGCTTTTTATGATGCGTTGGCAAAAGGCACCCACCAAAAACCGGCGTACATTTTAGAATGTAAAAAAGCCTCGCCGTCCAAAGGATTGATTCGCAGTGAATTTAAGCCGACAGAAATTGCGCAGATCTATAAAAACTATGCCAATGCGATTTCTGTGCTGACGGATGAAAAATACTTCCTGGGCAATTTTACCTACATCAAACAAGTTCGCGACGTTGTCACACAACCGGTGTTGTGCAAAGACTTTATGATCAGCGAATATCAGGTGTATTTAGCGCGTTTTTACCAAGCCGACGCGATTTTACTCATGCTTTCAGTAGTGAGCGACGAAACTTATCGCATCTTAGCCGATTTGGCACATTCTCTCGGCATGGGCGTGTTGACCGAAACCAGTAACGAAGAAGAATTTGAACGCGCCTTGGCGTTAGAGGCGAAAATTATCGGCGTAAATAATCGTAATTTGCACGATTTAAGCGTAGATTTAAACCGCGTAGTGGCACTAACCAACCGATATGCCGACCGCATTCCTGCCGATGTACGAATCATCAGCGAATCAGGCATTTACAATCATCAACAAGTGCGAGAATTACAACAAGTTGCCCACGGCTTTTTAATTGGCAGCAGTTTGATGGGCAAACCTGATTTGAACAACGCCGTACGTGAAGTCATTTTCGGCGAAAACAAAGTGTGCGGTTTAACCCGTGCGCAAGACGTAAAAACCGTTTACGAAAGCGGTGCATTGTACGGCGGACTGATTTTTGTCGAAAACTCCAAACGTTGTGTCAGTTTACGCCAAGCCCAAGAATTGGTGACGGCCGCACCACTTCGTTTTGTGGGCGTGTTTCAAAATCAAGGCATTGATTTTATCGTGAAAATCGCGCAGCAGTTACAGCTCTATGCCGTTCAGTTGCACGGCGATGAAACAGCGGAATTTATCACCGCACTTCGCGCCGAATTGCCTGAAAGCATTCGTATTTGGAAAGCCATTTCCGTGGAGGTAACCCATAAAAGTGCGGTGGTTTTTGACGACGTTTCTGCGATTGATCGTTTTGTTTTCGATAGCAAGTCAGGCGCGCAACAAGGTGGTACCGGTGAGACTTTCGATTGGTCATTGATTCCTGCCCATCTGAAACATAAAATTATTCTGGCGGGTGGCATTAACCCTGATAACATTGAAGATACATTGGCACAACATTGTGTCGGGGTTGATTTAAATTCCGGTGTGGAACGTGCGCCCGGCGTGAAAGATGCCGAAAAAGTGCGGTCGGTTTTTGCAAAGATTTTATAGCGTCACAAAACCACACAATAAATAATGGCACACAATGTCCAATGTGCGCCTTTTTCTTTTCTTAATTCAGCCTTTTCTGCGATCAAATCCTTTTTTCTCTAACTCCAAATAAAATTTCATACCTAGTTATGGTTACAATAATTTAATAAATGAGAATTAATCGCAATTAATCTATAAAAACAAAAGGTTACATCCTATATTCGGATAAAAAATAGGGATATTCTTGATGACGATCAAATAATGTTCCACCTTATGAGCATATCATAGCGCCGATAACCATATATAAAATGTGTGAATTGGAGTGAATATATGCAACGAAGCGATGGATTATTTTCTGCCTTAGCTGATGTTTCCCGCCGGGATTTCATGAAATTATGTACCGCACTTGCAGCAACAATGGGGCTAAGTAGTAAAGCCAGTGCGCAAATGACAGAAGCCTTGACGGCGCCTGCTCGTCCGCCGGTGTTATGGATTGGTGCACAAGAGTGTACAGGATGTACAGAATCTCTGCTACGTGCCACTCACCCGACGGTGGAAAATTTAGTATTGGAAATGATTTCCTTAGAATACCACGAAGTCCTTTCTGCCGCGTTTGGAGAACAAGCTGAAGATAATAAACACAACGCCATGCATAAATATTATGGCAAATATGTTTTAGTCGTTGATGGTTCCATTCCGGTGAAAGACGGTGGTGTTTATTGTATGGTCGCTGGAAAACCGATTGTAGAACACATTCAAGAGGCGGCAAAAGGTGCTGCAGCCATTATTGCGATTGGTTCTTGTGCTGCCTGGGGTGGTGTGCCATCCAGCGGTGGTAACCCAACCGGCGCCAGCAGTTTAACTGATGTGTTACCAAAAGGTACGCCGATCATTAACATTCCGGGCTGCCCGCCGAATCCACATAACTTCCTTGCAACAGTCGCTTACATTCTTACTTATAAGAAATTACCGGCAATGGACAAACTCAATCGTCCGCTATTCGCTTACGATCGCTTAATTCACGAAAACTGCTATCGCAGACCGCACTTTGATGCAGGTCGCTTCGCCAAAGAATACGGCGATTATGGTCATCGCAATGGTTGGTGTTTATACCATCTCGGTTGTAAAGGACCGGAAACTTACGGCAACTGCTCTACTTTAGAATTCTGTGATGTCGGTGGTAATAACTGGCCGGTAGGTATTGGTCATCCTTGTTATGGTTGTAACGAAAAAGGCGTGGGCTTTACCAAAGGCATTTTCCAATTAGCCGGTGTAGAAAACCCAACACCGCGCGCTGAAAAACCCGATGTAAACAATAATGAAGGCTCAGGTGCAACGATGACAGCCATCGGTTTATTGGGCGGTGCTGCTGCCATCCTTGCCGGTGTGAGTGTTGTCACCTTACGCGAATTAAGTGTTCAACATAAAGCCCGTTCCGAAGCCAAAGCGGCAGAGAAAGAACAGCATACAGGTAAATAACATGGATAGACGAAAATTTCTAAAAGCCGGTGTGCTTGGCGGAATTGCTTCCACCTTGCCTGTGTCGAGTGCACAGGCATCGGAAGTGGTTGAGCCTATTCCAGGTGCGCTTGGAATGCTTTACGACTCTACCCTTTGTGTAGGTTGTCAGGCATGCGTGGCTGAATGTCAAAACGTGAACCACACACCAGTAAATCCAAAAGGTGATCAAACCTGGTCAAATAACGACAAGCTCACGCCGTTTACGCGTAATATTATTCAAGTTTGGACCGATGGTGACGGTAAAAATAAAGACCAATCGGAAAATGGCTATGCTTACGTGAAAAAACAATGTATGCATTGCGTTGACCCAAACTGTGTTGCGGTTTGCCCGGTTCAAGCCCTTACCAAAGATCCAAAAACCGGTATCGTAAAATACGATCCCGATATTTGTACCGGTTGCCGTTATTGCATGGTGGGTTGCCCTTTTGATGTACCAAAATACGACTATGACAATCCATTCGGTGAAATCAGCAAATGTGAACTCTGTAACCAAAAAGGTGTTGAACGCCTAGATAAAGGCGAATTGCCGGGTTGTTGCCATGTTTGCCCAACGGGTGCCATTATTTTCGGTACAAGAGAAGAATTATTGGCGGAGGCCAAACGCCGTTTAAGTTTATTACGCGGTACTGAATACGATTACCCGCGTCAACACGTCAATAGTACGGATAAATACCGCGCTACCGTGCCGGCATATCAATACCATATTTACGGTGAAAAAGAAGGCGGCGGAACACAAGTCCTAGCCTTAAGTGGAGTACCATTTGAAAATCTTGGCCTACCACCTTTAGATGAAGTGGCAACGGGAAGTCGTGCAGCGCATTTACAACATTTCTTGTATCGTGGTTTAGCGTTGCCGTTAGTGGCACTTGCCGGTCTTACCTTTATGACTTACAAAAATATGCATGGCGATAAAATTGCCGAGCGTATTGCAGCACAAAAAGAAGCCATGCGTCAGGCACGCAAGGAAATTGAAGAAGCGGAGGATGAGCATCATGAGTAATCCACGTCCGGTGGGCGGTCGCCTTGTTTCTGCCGCAATTCTCTTTTTTGCACCACTTGCCGTGCTTTGCGTTTTATTAATTTTAAAACGTCTAGTTTTTGGTATTGGTTCCGTGACCGCACTTAATGGCGGTTATCCTTGGGGTTTATGGATTGCCTTTGACTTGCTTGTCGGTACAGGTTTTGCCTGTGGCGGTTGGGCATTAGCTTGGACAGTGTATATTTTCAATAAAGGGAAATATCACGCTCTTGTGCGCCCAGCATTGCTCGCCAGTCTCTTTGGCTATTCCCTTGGCGGTTTATCTATCACCATTGATATGGGACGTTATTGGCACTTGCCGTATTTCTACGTTCCAGGGCAGTTCAATACCAATTCCGTGCTGTTTGAAACGGCATTTTGTATGACGGTGTATATCATTGTTGTCACCTTAGAATTTGCGCCGGTATGGCTTGGTTTCCTTGGTTTGAAGAAATGGTTTAATAAACTCAATAAAATCATGTTCTTCATTATTGCATTGGGTGCCTTATTGCCAATGATGCACCAATCTTCAATGGGTTCCTTGATGATTGTAGCAGGCCACAAAGTACATCCTGTATGGCAAAGTTATGAAGTGTTACCGATTCTCTCCCTGCTTACCGCTTTCATTATGGGGTTCTCTATCGTGATATTTGAAGGTTCCTTAGTGAAAGCCGGTCTTGCAGGAAAAACACCGGATGAGCGTCATTTATTCACTCAATTAGCGCGTGTCACTGCAGGTTTGATCTTCTGTTTCCTAGCGGTGCGTTTTGGTGAGTTGATTTATCACGACAAACTGCAAATGGTTGTGGGTTTCGATAAATTAACTAAATTTGAAGCATGGATGTTCTGGATGGAAGTCTGGTTGATGGTATTACCGTTACTTACCCTCTTCCTCGGGGAGAAAAAATCAGATTCCCGTTGGTTATTTATTTCGGCATTAAGCATGTTACTCGGTGCAGCATTATGGCGGATGAACTACTCTCTCATCATGTATAATCCGGGCAATGGCTATCGATATTTCCCATCTGCGGAAGAATTGCTTATTTCAATTGGCTTCGTTTCAATTGAAGTATGTGCCTATATTTTAATCATTCGTTTATTCCCTGTATTACCGGTATTTAAAGAAAAACATACCGAAGACTCAGAAAAAATTATTGCCGAAAAAGCGGCATTCAGCAAAAAAGTTAGCGGAGCAGAATAATGTCAGAAAAAAAACGTATCTCAATTGACCCAATTACCCGTATTGAGGGGCATTTACGTATTGATTGCGAAATTGAAAACGGCGTCGTCACCAATGCTTGGTCATCCGGTACCATGTGGCGCGGTATGGAAAATATCGTAAAAGGTGCCGACCCACGTGACGCATGGATGATTATGCAACGTATCTGTGGCGTATGTACCACAGTACACGCGATTATCAGCGTACGTGCCGTAGAAGATGCTATCGGTGCTAAAGTACCAGTCAATGCGCAGTACATTCGCAACATGATTCTTGCTGCACACAGCATTCACGACCATATTGTCCATTTCTATCAACTCTCCGCCATGGACTGGGTGGATATCACCGCTGCGCTAAAAGCTGATCCTGAAAAAGCAGCAGACATGCTAAAAGGTGTCTCTACATGGTCATTAAACAGTGCTAATGAATTCCGCAACGTACAGAAAAAAATTCAAGCATTAGTGGACAGCGGACAACTTGGCATTTTCGCTAACGGTTATTTCGGTCATGCTGCAATGAAACTTCCACCAGAAGTCAACCTCATTGCCGTCGCGCACTATTTGCAAGCGCTTGAATGTCAACGTGATGCTAACCGTGTAGTCGCATTACTGGGTAGTAAAACACCACACATTCAAAACTTGGCGATTGGTGGTGTAGCAAACCCAATTAACTTAGATTCCCAAGCGGTACTAAACCAAGAACGTCTCATGTTCGTGAAAGCGTGTATCGACCGCTTAACTGACTTCATTAACCAAGTGTATAAAGTAGATGCAGCAGTATTTGCGGCTTACTATCCTGAATGGTTAAACTTAGGTAAAACATCCGGCAACTACTTATCTGTACCAGAATACCCAATTGATGCAGATAACTCTAAATTCATGTTAAAAGGTGGTTATATCGAAAACGGCGATTTATCGACTTTCCGCCCAATTGATCAACAAAAAGATGAGTTCGTTGTAAAAGGCATTAAAGAAAGCGGTAAACACGCTTGGTACGAAGACGATGAGCCATTAGAACCTTGGGCGGGTTTAACTCGTCCGAAATACACAGGCTGGCAAGATGACGGTAAATATTCTTGGGTAAAAGCCCCAACCTTCTACGGAAAAGTCGTTGAGGTAGGTCCTCTCGCCTATTTAATTTGCGGCTTGGCAGCGAATGACAAACCAACCGTTACCCATTTCAACGAATTAAAAGGCATTTATGAAAAATTGACTGGTAATACGTTAACTACCGATCAATTACATTCTACCCTTGGACGTATTATCGGCCGTACCGTGCATTGCTGTGCAATCAACGATATTTTAAGTGCTCAATGGCAAATGCTCATTGATAACATCGCGAAAGGTGATATGACGGCTTATATTAAAACAGATATCCCTGCAAGCGGCGAATTCCGTGGTGTTGGTTTCGGTGAGGTACCACGCGGCATGCTTTCTCACTGGGTTGTCATCAAAGATGGCCGCATTGAAAACTATCAAGCAGTTGTACCATCTACATGGAATGCAGGCCCACGAAACGAACAAGACCAAATGGGCCCTTATGAGCTTTCCATTATTGGTACACCGGTGGCAGATCCAACTAAACCATTGGAGGTGGTGAGAACCATTCACTCTTTCGACCCTTGTATGTCCTGTGCCGTACACGTTGTTAATACAGAGAATGGCGAAGTGACTGAAGTGAAGGTGTTGTAATGAAGCCGTTAATTCTTGGTGTCGGCAATATTTTGTTAAGCGATGAAGGTGTCGGTGTGCGTGTGGTGCAGGAGCTTGAAAAACGCCCTGAAATTCAACCGCACTTTGACATCATCGATGGTGGCACTTGTGGCATGGAATTACTGGATGCGATGGCAAACCGTGAGCATTTGATTATTGTCGATGCCGTGCTTGCTAACAAACAGCCAGGTGAGATTGTCGTGTTACATGACGAGCAAGTGCCTACCTTTTTCTCTCGCAAAATTTCGCCACACCAACTGGGTATATGTGATGTACTTTCTGCAATGAAATTGACGGACGAATTCCCAAAACACCTTTGTCTTATCGGTATCCAGCCAGAATCGCTAGAATCCGGAATTGGCTTGACGGAAACGATACAAAAAACATTACCGAATGTTTTTGTAGCCTTGAATCAAGTGATTACTGAATATGGTTTGAATCTAGACTCTCCTCTTTAGAAAAGAGGGACGGGGGGAGATTTGACCTAATTAATAGAGGCAAGAGTTAAATCTCCCCTACCCCCTCTTTACGAAAGAGGGGAACTTTCTTTAAGATTTCACCTGCTATGCTTTAATCTTATTGATATTGACAAACACCCACTGATAGCGCGCGTCTCTGACGCGTGCTTATTTTATTAATACTTCTGGCACACGTTATAGAACGCACGCCACTATTTTGTGAAAAGTTAACCATGTACCGACACGAAAAAACACCTCAAAATGCCACCGCACTTTTAAACTCTGTTTCTGGCTTTGAAGAAAATCCAACGGAGACTTTCCTTGCTGAAATGCAAAAAATTGTTCCTGAAATGCAAGATCTCCCCTTCTTTCATCACAATATTGAATGTTTCTGCCCAAAATTCGTTTTATTTGAAGGACAATGGGTCGGCTCGGTGTTAACCCCATGGATGATTAGCGTCGTTATTTTGCCGGGCCCGCAACAAACGTGGGAACCGCGAGAGTTAGGGGATAAAATCACTGTTCAACTGCCTTACAAAGCTCTTACCTTCACGGTCAGTGGCATTGAAACTGTACCGCAATATTTAAGTTGCTCCTTGCATTCCCCGCTTGATCCGAATCTTACCCACGAACAAGCCATCCAACTGACACAGGATTGTCAACGCATGATTTTATCCATGCCGATCAAACAAGCGACGTTTGATCCAGATCGCCGCAATTTATTTAAAGCAATGGTAAAATAAGCGAAATTTTTAATCGGAGTAAATGAATTATGTGTTTAGGTGTGCCCGGTCAAATTGTAAAAATCGGCGACAGCGCATTACAACTTGCCACCGTGGATGTTTGCGGCGTGCAACGTGATGTGAATATTTCCCTTATCTGTAGCGATGACCCCAAACCTCTGCTTGGCAAATGGGTTCTCGTCCACGTTGGTTTCGCGATGAGCATCATTGATGAAGAAGAAGCCAAACAAACCCAAGAAGCCCTACTTGCCATGAGCCAGTTGGAACATGAAGTAGGCGATTTTTTAGGGTTGAATCAGCAGTAACGCGAGATATTGAATGGCAATAATTTGAATAAAAGCAGGCTTTTAGCTTGCTTTTTGTTTTCATCTTTCTGTGTTTTGTTTGTAAGGTACGCTTATTTACAATATTATTCCCTTCATTTTATATCTAACTCCCTGGAGGCATTCATGTTCGAAATCGATTCTATTGAGCTTTTAGGCTATGTCGCAACATTCTTTGTGGCAGCATCATTTTTATTTAAATCCATCGTTTCTTTGAGAACCGTTAACTGCATCGGGGCAATTTTGTTTGTGATCTATGGTCTTCTTAAAGGTTCCTATCCCGTAGCGTTATTGAATATATTCTTGGTTTTAGTAAACGTTTATCAATTGTGGCGCTTAAGAAATAAAAGCACAGTAGTGAGTGTGAAATAGTCACAATAGAATTTCTCTTCAAATGCGTGCAGATGGCTTATTTAATTCGTCAGACAGCACGCAACATCATTTTAAAATAACGCTCAAATCCCCTTCAGAAAACACCGCACTTTTCCCTTTTCTTCTCTCCTATTTCACTCAATTTATGATCTCAATCACGGTTTTGTGAAAATGACTTGGGTAGAATAAAAATCCCATATTAAATATAAGGATACGACTAATGACTTCGGCAGAACTTTTCGGTGAAGGAATTAATCTGATGTTTTCAGGGATGGGTTTTGTATTGGTCTTTTTGCTCATTTTAATCTGGGCAATCGGACTCATGTCAAAGCTGATAAACAAATATTTTCCTGAGCCTCACCCCTCACCAAAAACGCCTTCAAATGCCACCGCACTTTCTGCGGCACCTACTGACGATTTTGAGCGTTTGCGCCCTGTAATTGCAGCGGCTATCGCGCACCATCGCCGTACCCAACAGTTCAAATAAAAATAAGGATTTTACTATGACTAAAAAAATTAAAATGACCGAACTGGTACTTCGTGATGCTCACCAATCGCTTTTCGCGACCCGTTTACGTCTCGATGACATGTTGCCGATCGCTCAAGAATTAGACAATATCGGCTATTGGTCGTTAGAAGCTTGGGGTGGTGCAACCTTTGACAGTTGTATTCGTTTTTTGGGTGAAGATCCGTGGGTGCGTTTGCGTGAATTGAAAAAAGCCTGTCCGAAAACCCCGTTACAAATGCTGTTGCGCGGTCAAAATCTGCTCGGTTATCGCCACTACGCCGACGACGTAGTAGAACGTTTTGTCGAACGTTGTGTAGCAAACGGTATGGACGTGTTCCGCGTATTTGATGCGCTCAACGATCCACGTAACATGAAAGCGGCGTTGCAAGCCGTGCGTAAATTCGGCGCTCATGCACAAGGGACATTAAGTTATACCACCAGCCCGGTACATACCATGCAAACTTGGCTTGATACCACCGAACAATTATTGGAAATCGGTATCGACAGCTTGGTGATTAAAGATATGTCAGGTATTTTGAATCCGATGGCGGCGGCAGACCTAGTGCGCGAAATCAAAAAACGTTTCGATGTCGAATTGCATTTACATTGCCACTCCACTACCGGCATGGCAGAAATGGCACTGTTAAAAGCCATTGAAGCAGGCGTAGATGGGATTGATACTGCAATTTCCTCTATGTCCGGCACCTACGGCCACCCGGCAACAGAATCCATGGTGGCAACCTTACAAGGCACCGAATATGACACCGGCTTGGATATTCCGCGCTTGGAAAAAATCGCTGCCTATTTCCGTAATGTGCGTAAAAAATATGCCAAATTTGAGGGGCAGCTACGTGGCGTAGATAGCCGTATTTTAGTGGCACAAGTGCCGGGCGGCATGCTTACCAATTTGGAAAATCAATTAAAACAACAAAATGCTTCCGATAAATTGGATTTGGTTTTAGAAGAAATTCCACGCGTACGTAAAGACTTGGGTTACATTCCGCTTGTTACCCCAACCTCTCAAATTGTAGGGACACAATCGGTCATTAACGTGTTGACAGGCGAACGCTACAAAACCATCGCGAAAGAGACTGCCGGTATTTTAAAAGGTGAATATGGTAAAACGCCTGCACCGGTAGATAGCGCATTACAAGCTCGCGTATTAGAGGGTGCAGCTCCGGTGACTGACCGTCCGGCCGATCACATTGCGCCTGAAATCGCGAAAATTGAAGCTGAAGTTGCCGAACAAGCCAAAGTGAAAGGGGTTAAATTAGCAGACAACGCTGTAGACGATGCTTTAATTGTGGCGCTGTTCCCACAAATCGCATGGAAATTCTTAGAAAACCGCAACAACCCGGCAGCCTTTGAACCAGCGCCAACAGGTAATGAAAGTGCGGTGGAAAATAAACCTGTTTCTAAAGCAGCACCTGCAGCATCCGGCTCCGCCGTTTATACTGTGGAATTGGAAGGCAAAGCCTTTGTGGTGAAAGTCAGTGAAGGCGGCGACATTTCACACGTAGCCACAACCACACCACAAGCGGCGCCACAAGCCACACCGGCACCAGCGCCAACCAGTGGTGGCACACCGGTAACGGCGCCAATGGCGGGTAACATTTGGAAAGTGGTGGCAACAGAAGGTCAAACTGTCGCGGCAGGTGATGTGTTATTCATTCTTGAAGCCATGAAAATGGAAACCGAAGTCAAAGCGGCACAAGCCGGTACCGTGCGTGGTATTTGTGTCAAAACCGGCGATGCCGTCGCGGTGGGTGATACCGTTATGAACCTCGTCTAAGGAGTTACCTATGGATAGCATTATTGCATTAATTCAGGGTATGGGGCTTTTCCATTTGCAATGGGGGCAAGCGGTGATGATCGCTATCAGCCTGCTCCTGTTGTGGCTTGCCATCGCACGCAAGTTTGAGCCATTGCTATTATTGCCTATCGGCTTTGGTGGATTGTTATCAAACATTCCCGAAGCCGGGCTTGCCATGACGGCATTAGAGAATTTGCTTCATCTTGGCTCACCGGAGCAAATTGCCGTCATTGCCGCGAAATTAGGCGTCGCCGCTGATCCGGCACTCATTAAAACTGCACTTGCGACAGCGTCCGGCTCTACCGTAAATCAACTGGAAGCCTTGTCAATGGACATGGGATACAGCGCCGGGATCTTGGCGTTGTTCTATAAAGTGGCTATCGGTTATGGCATTGCGCCGTTAGTGATTTTCATGGGCGTAGGCGCGATGACAGACTTCGGCCCGTTATTGGCAAATCCGAAAACGTTGCTGCTTGGTGCTGCGGCACAGTTCGGTATTTTCGCCACCGTACTCGGTGCTTTGGCATTGAACTATTTCGGTATTATTGAATTCACGCTCCCACAAGCCGCGTCCATCGGTATTATCGGTGGTGCGGATGGCCCGACTGCGATTTACCTCACCAGCAAACTCGCACCGGAATTGCTCGGTGCCATTGCTGTAGCGGCGTATTCCTACATGGCGTTAGTGCCATTGATTCAGCCACCGATCATGAAAGCCTTAACCACGGAAGAAGAACGCAAGATCCGTATGACACAAATGCGCCATGTGAGCAATCGTGAAAAAGTCTTGTTCCCGGTGATTTTGCTGTTGCTCGTGGGTTTACTTTTACCGGATGCCGCCCCATTGCTCGGGATGTTCTGCTTCGGTAACCTCATGCGCGTCAGCGGTGTGGTAGAACGGTTAAGCGATACCACGCAAAATGCTTTGATTAACATCGTCACCATCGTGCTTGGCTTATCAGTGGGATCTAAACTCATCGCCGACAAATTCCTACAACCGCAAACCTTGGGCATTTTAATTCTTGGCGTGATTGCTTTCGGGATCGGTACCGGCAGCGGTGTATTAATGGCGAAATTGATGAACAAATTCAGCAAAAACAAAATTAACCCTCTCATCGGCTCTGCCGGTGTGTCTGCCGTACCAATGGCTGCACGGGTTTCTAACAAAATCGGTCTGGAAGCAGACAACCAAAACTTCCTACTCATGCATGCCATGGGGCCGAACGTTGCCGGTGTGATTGGTTCCGCCATCGCCGCCGGGGTGATGCTGAAATATGTGGGTGCCATGATGTAGCTTAAAAAACACGGTGAAAAAGCACCGCACTTTTATTCATTTCAAATAAAAAAGCACGCGATTCCGAAACGTGCTTTTTTCTTTCTCTTCAATTCATTGCAAAAAACAACCGCACTTTTGCACACTCTCTTGTAAATTTCTTTATTAACGCGCTATATTTTTACATACTAGTGTAGTAGTATATTGTTCATCATAAAAAGTGCGGTCATTTTTCTAAATGAATTTTTCCGTACTCCAATTCCACAACAAGGAGAAATAAACATGACAAAAATTGCATTAGTGACAGGCGCCACCGCCGGTTTTGGAAACGCCATTTGTCGCACATTATTGAATTCGGGCTATTTAGTGATTGGTACAGGAAGAAGACAAGAACGTTTAGCGCAATTAGAACAAGAATACGGCAGCCAATTCTTTCCTCTTGCATTCGATATTTCGGATCGTCAAGCGACTGAAAATGCATTCAAAACGCTGCCGACAGAATTACAAGCCATCGATTTATTAGTGAATAACGCAGGCCTTGCCCTTGGCTTAGAAAGCGCAGATAAAGCCGATTTAGATGACTGGGAAAAAATGATCGATACCAATGTGAAAGGTTTGGTCACCGTAACCCGCTTAGTTTTGCCGCAAATGGTGGCGCGTAATCAAGGGTATATCATTAATTTAGGCTCAATTGCCGGCAATTATGCCTATCCGGGTGGCAACGTTTACGGCGGCACAAAAGCCTTCGTGAAACAATTCAGTTTAAACCTCCGCGCAGATTTGGCCGGCACCAATGTGCGTGTTTCCAATGTAGAACCGGGATTATGTGGCGGTACGGAATTTTCTAACGTACGTTTTAAAGGCGATGACGCCCGCGCAGATAAAGTATATGAAAACGTGCAATATGTCACTGCACAGGATATCGCCAATATCGTTTTATGGCTCAATCAACAACCGGAACACGTGAATATTAATCGAATTGAAGTGATGCCGACGGCGCAAACTTTCGCGCCATTAAATGTGGCAAGAAATGGCTAACAAAAAAGGAAACTACATGTCAGACACGATTTTAAACCCTTATTTTGGGCAGTTTGGCGGAATGTATATGCCGGAAATTTTAGTGCCTGTGCTTCAACAATTAGAAAAAGCATTTGTTGAAGCGCAACATGACCCAGAATTTCAACGTGAATTTCAGGATCTCCTGAAAAATTATGCCGGCAGACCGACCGCACTTACACTTTGCCGTAACTTAACCAAAGGCACGAAAGCCAAAATTTATTTAAAACGAGAAGATTTGCTCCACGGCGGTGCCCACAAAACCAACCAAGTTTTAGGTCAGATTTTATTAGCAAAACGCATGGGGAAAACCCGCATTATCGCGGAAACCGGCGCAGGTCAACACGGTGTCGCGACAGCCCTTGCTTGTGCCATGTTGGATATGCCTTGCCGCATTTACATGGGTGCCAAAGACGTAGAACGCCAATCACCGAATGTATTCCGTATGCGCTTAATGGGGGCTGAAGTGGTGCCGGTGCAAAAAGGCTCTTGCTCCTTAAAAGATGCATGCTGTGAAGCCATGCGTGATTGGTCGGCAAACTATGAAACAACCCATTATTTATTGGGTACAGCAGCAGGCCCTCACCCTTTCCCAACCATTGTACGCGAATTCCAAAAAATGATTGGCGAAGAAACCAAACGTCAAATCTTAGAAAAAGAAGGCCGTTTACCGGATGCGGTGATTGCAGCGGTAGGTGGCGGTTCAAATGCAATCGGTATGTTTACGGATTTCATTGATGAACCGAATGTGCGTTTAATTGGCGTAGAACCTGCCGGCCATGGCATTGAAACAGGTGAACATGGGGCTCCATTAGGCCATGCAAAAGTGGGTATTTATTTCGGGATGAAATCACCGCTCATGCAAACAGAAGACGGCCAAGTGGAAGAATCCTACTCCATTTCTGCCGGGTTGGACTTCCCTTCTGTCGGCCCGCAACACGCCTATTTGCAAAGCATTGGTCGCGCGGAATACCCGAGCATTACCGATGATGAAGCCTTAAATGCGTTCCAAGCATTGGCAAAACATGAAGGCATTATTCCTGCATTAGAAAGTTCTCATGCACTGGCGCAGGCATTAAAAATGATTCATCAGGAACCGAATAAAGCACAAATTTTGGTAGTGAATTTATCCGGTCGTGGCGATAAAGACATTTTTACCGTAGATAAAATTTTAAATGAAAAAGGAATGCAATTATGAGCCGTTTTGAAACCACATTTGCCCAATTAAGCGCGAAAAATGAAGGCGCATTCGTTCCTTTCGTTACCTTATGCGATCCGACATTTGACCGCTCTTTTGAAATTATTTGTACCCTCGTCGATAACGGCGCAGACGCATTGGAATTGGGTTTTCCCTTTTCTGATCCGTTATTGGACGGTCCTGTTATTCAAGCCGCCAATAATCGCGCCCTCAACGCTGGTCACAGTACAGAAGATAGTTTTAAATTGCTTGCCAAAGTGCGGTCAAAATACCCTGAGATTCCCATCAGCCTATTACTTTGCGCGAATTTAATTTTTGCCAAAGGCTTGGATAATTTTTATCAACGTTGTGCGGAAGTCAGTGTGGATGCCGTTTTAGTGGCGGATATTCCATTATTGGCAAAAGAAGACTATGTAAAAACAGCCAAAAAACACGGTGTTCAGCCAGTCTTTATTTGTCCGCCGAATGCGGATCAAAAAACGATTCAAGGTGTGGCTGAAAGCAGTGAAGGTTATACGTATTTGGTCTCGCGTGCTGGCGTGACCAGCGCAGAAAACCAAGTTCATGCGGCTAACTTAGACACCCTTGTAGAGCAACTTAAGGCTCGCCATGCTCCGCCTATTCTACAAGGTTTCGGCATTGCTCAACCGGCGCAAGTAAAAGAAGCACTTCAACTTGGCGCAGCCGGCGCGATTTCCGGTTCGGCAACCGTAAAAATCATTGAGCGAAATTTAGAAAATCACGCCCAATGTTTAACGGAACTCGCTGAGTTTGTTCGCAACATGAAAGCCGCTACGAAATAACGGAAAAAATGACCGCACTTTTAATGTATAAATCGTAACCAATTATGTATAAAGGCTTTTCTTAGAATCCCACAAATAGCAAGGACTTTTTCCTAAAATGTGATCTCGATCTAATTTTATTTTAAGCGTATAATGCCGACCAGTTTTTTTGTGATTAAGAAATAATCATTCACATAAAGAAAATTTTATAAGATAAACATAGATGGAGAATGTTAATGTCCAGAAAATTAAGAAGAACAAAAATTGTATGTACCATGGGTCCAACCACTGACCGCGGTAACAATTTAGAAAAAATTATTGCCGCCGGTGCAAACGTAGTACGTATGAATTTTTCTCACGGTACACCGGAAGATCATATTGGTCGTGCAGAACGTGTTCGTGAAATCGCAAAAAGACTAGGCAAAACTGTTGCGATTTTAGGTGACTTGCAAGGTCCTAAAATTCGTGTATCTACATTCAAAGATGGCAAAATTTTCTTAAATGTCGGTGATAAATTTATCTTAGATGCAGAATTACCGAAAGGTGAAGGTACACAAGAAGCTGTTGGATTAGATTACAAAACTTTACCGCAAGATGTGGTTCCAGGCGATATCCTCTTATTGGATGACGGTCGCGTTCAATTAAAAGTGTTATCTACCGAAAACGCAAAAGTCTTCACGGAAGTTACCGTTGGTGGCCCATTATCAAATAACAAAGGGATCAACAAATTGGGCGGTGGCTTGTCTGCTGATGCATTAACTGAGAAAGATAAAGCTGACATCATTACCGCTGCACGTATCGGTGTAGATTACCTTGCAGTATCTTTCCCACGCTCCAGTGCAGATTTGAACTATGCTCGTCAATTAGCGAAAGATGCCGGTTTAGATGCCAAAATCGTTGCTAAAGTCGAACGTGCTGAAACCGTAGAATCTAACGAAGCGATGGACGATATCATTTTAGCTGCTGATGTCATCATGGTTGCCCGTGGTGACCTCGGTGTTGAAATCGGTGATCCGGAATTAGTCGCAGTGCAAAAGAAATTAATTCGTCGTTCCCGTCAATTAAACCGTGTGGTAATTACTGCAACACAAATGATGGAATCCATGATCAGCAACCCTATGCCAACCCGTGCGGAAGTCATGGACGTGGCGAATGCGGTATTGGATGGTACTGATGCGGTCATGCTGTCTGCAGAAACTGCTGCAGGTCAATACCCGGCTGAAACGGTTGCGACAATGGCAAAAGTTTGTTTAGGCGCAGAAAAAATGCCAGGTGCAAGCGTTTCTCATCACCGTATGAATGTTGAATTTGACGACATCGAAGAAACTATTGCTATGTCAACCATGTTTGCAGCTAACCATATGAAAGGCGTAAGCGCCATTATTGCGATGAGTAGCAGTGGCCGTACACCGCTATTAATGTCCCGTATTAGTTCCGGTTTACCGATTTTTGCCTTATCCCGTAACCAAAAAACATTAAACTTGTGCGCATTATATCGCGGTGTAACACCGGTCTTTTACAATGATGTTAGCCGTACCATGGAAGGTGCTCAAAAAGCAATTAGCGTGCTAAAAGACAAAGGTTTCTTAATGGCCGGTGATATCGTGTTATTAACTCAAGGGGCTGAATTTAGCGAAAGTGGTACAAACACTTGCCGTATTCTGACCGTTGAATAATTGATTGTATAAAACAAAAGGCTTAGAAACATTTCTAAGCCTTTTTTATATCAATTATATTGTCTTTATCGTGAAGAAAATATTAACTCACTAAAAATATCTTATTTCCTGACCGCACTTTATTCTACGGCATTAAGCAACCAACTCGGTTTTCATATAAGTTAAACGATCTACGTTAGTAATAAAACGACTTAAGTCTTGCTCTTCCGGTTTGTGAACATAAGAAACCTCGCCCAATAACGGGGCATCAATTTTTTGTTTCAAGGTTTCGATCACTTCTGCGTAGTGCCCTAATCCAGGGTTAATTCGATTAGCAACCCACCCCAATAACGGCAATCCTTTATCAATAATCGATTGCACTGTTAATAAAGCATGGTTGATACAACCTTCTTTAATACCTACCACAACAACAACCGGCATATGATGTTCAGCAACCCAATCGGCAAAACTGTAATCTTTATTGATCGGTGTTAACCACCCAAAAGAACCTTCAACAACAACTGATTGATATTTATCACGTAAATGAGCCAAGTCTTTATTTAATTTTTCAATATGAACCCGCTTACTGTCCTCTGTTAAGATAGGTATCGTGTGTAAAAATGTATAGCTATTCACTTCTTCATAACTAACTTTTTCTTCTGTACTCGCCATTAACGTTAATACATCAGGATTATCTTTCGTGTCATAGTCGCTATTTTCAGATAAATTATGTGGCGGATAAATCATTTCATCCTGACCAAATGCAATAGGTTTATAGCCGACAACCTGCACACCCGCTTTTTGTAAGGCCTGAATAATTGCCCGACTTACCACAGTTTTCCCTACATTTGTGTCAGTTCCGGTGACAAAAAAACTACTCATTAATATCCCCTTTTTCATATGATTTTCAGAATTCTAAGAGAATTTATAATGAGTAGTATTGAGCTAAAACAAATTTGCTGAATTTATTTACAATTTATTCCTATTATTCCAAACTGGTTAATAAAGCTCCGTCATAAATTCCTTGCTTAATTGCGGCAGCAGCGACGACCGGACTATTCCATTCATATTTACCCATCACAACTTCTGCAACCTTTCCATGAGGAAAATAGGTAGCTAGTTTTTGATTGAGTTCTTCAAGTAAAACATCTTTAACAATTAACATACTAGAGTTGAGCATGATCTTCTCTGCAGAGAAAATATGAAGGAGATTCATCAAAATATAGGCTAAACAATCCGTTAAATGATCCAAAATTCGTAATGCCGTCTTCTCTTGTTGGATAATATTTCTACACAAGAACTTAATTTTTTCAGCATTTATGGAAAAATGATTATTCGGATACAGCAAATCAATGAGCTGAATAATTGCCCGATGGGTAATCTGATGTTGTACTTGATAACGCTCTACTTCCGGTAAATCACGATTAATTAGCGCTTGTAACTCATTTAATCGAGGAACGACTAAGTGATTAATATTAATTCGCTCATGCTCTCGATTAAATAAAATATTCCCTTCTGACAATACGTTAAAATTAACCTCATCATCTAATTGGATAAACAAAGCATCATCACAATTAATTGCATTACCTAAAGTCGATTCAGCTAATAACCAAGTCTTAAAATACTCTGAAATTAAAATTGGAACATCAAAATAAGGCAAAAATAACGTTCTAAGATTTAATTGATTAAATCTCTGACTTCCTAGTTTTATTAGGTTTCCGTCTTTATCCAATTCCCCACCGACAGTGACTGAAAATGTAATTAAATTTGATAATTCTTTTGTTTTATTAAGGAATTGTTCAATGCTACTGACTAAAAACTCATCGAGCGTTGACAATTTATTTGTTGATAGTGGAAAAATCTTTTGTTTAACAATAACACCGTTAAGCTCACTAAGTGTGATTTCAAAACGATCTTCCATCAATGTGGCACATAAGGACTGCCAATAGATTGGAGAGACACATAATGCGGTTGCCGGTCGTCCACGATTGTCTGTATTACGTACCATTTTTTCCATAATTAAATGCTTTTCTATGAGATCGCGAGTAAGAGAAGTAATCGTCGCGGGAGCAAATCCGGAAAGTTTTGAAAGTTCAATACGGGAAATTTCTTCAAATTGTTCAATTAAACGGTAAATTCTGCCTAATTGAATTAGGCGTGAGGGTGTTTTTTCTTCCTTATTCATTCAATGCGTCCATATTTATTATCATAATTAATTTGACGAACGTAGTTATACCAGTTAACTCTTTTTACTCAAGAAATTTGCTTTAAATCTGCGCCTCCTGTCACAAAAATAAAAACCACCGGATAGATTTTTGAAAATTTTCGAACTTGAGGTAAACTAACGCGGTTTCTAAAAAAGCATTAATTCTGAGGTATATATGACAAAAATTGCATCAATTGTAGATGTACTACAAGGCAAAATTGCAATTGGCGAAAAAGTGACTGTACGCGGTTGGGTGCGTACTCGTCGCGATTCCAAAGCAGGCCTATCCTTTCTCGCCGTTTATGACGGTTCTTGCTTTGCTCCCATTCAAGCTATCGTAAATAATGATATCGTTAACTATGAATCTGAAGTATTACGCTTAACAGCCGGCTGTTCCGTGATTGTCACCGGCACTGTTGTAGAATCTCCGGCAGAAGGGCAAGCTGTTGAATTACAAGCTGAAAGTGTCGAAGTCACCGGTTGGGTCGAAGATCCTGAAACCTATCCAATGGCAGCAAAACGCCATTCAATCGAATATTTACGCGAAGTCGCGCATCTACGTCCTCGTACTAATATCATTGGTGCTGTTGCCCGTGTGCGTCACTGTTTAGCACAAGCAATTCATCGTTTCTTCCATGAACAAGGTTTTTATTGGGTTGCTACGCCATTAATCACCGCTTCCGACACGGAAGGTGCGGGTGAAATGTTCCGCGTTTCTACGTTAGATTTAGAAAACTTACCGCGCACAGATAAAGGTGCGGTGGATTTTAGCCAAGATTTCTTCGGTAAAGAATCATTCTTAACCGTATCCGGTCAATTAAACGGTGAAACTTACGCTTGTGCGTTAAGCAAAATCTATACGTTTGGACCAACATTCCGCGCCGAAAACTCCAACACAACCCGTCACTTGGCAGAATTCTGGATGATTGAACCGGAAGTGGCTTTTGCAACGCTCGCAGACAACGCTAAACTTGCCGAAGATATGTTGAAATATGTTTTCCGCGCAGTTTTAGCTGAGCGTCGTGATGATTTGGAATTCTTTGCTAAACATGTTGATGGTGATGTCATTAATCGTTTAGAACGTTTCATTCATTCTGATTTCGCCCAAGTAGATTACACCGATGCGATTGAGATTTTATTGAAATCCAGCAAAACTTTTGAATTCCCGGTTTCTTGGGGAATCGACCTTTCTTCCGAACATGAACGCTATTTAGCGGAAGAATATTTCAAATCGCCTGTTGTGGTGAAAAACTATCCGAAAGACATCAAAGCCTTCTATATGCGTTTAAACGATGACGGAAAAACCGTTGCAGCGATGGATGTGTTGGCTCCGGGAATCGGTGAAATCATTGGTGGTTCACAACGTGAAGAACGTCTAGATGTATTGGATAAACGCATGGAAGAAATGGGCTTAAATCCTGAAGATTATTGGTGGTACCGCGATTTACGCCGTTATGGTACTGTACCGCACTCCGGCTTTGGTTTAGGTTTTGAACGGTTGATTGTTTATGTCACCGGTTTACAAAACATTCGTGATGTAATTCCATTCCCGCGAGCACCACGCAACGCCAACTTCTAATTTATGAGTAAATAAAATCGCCTTGTTGAATTAACGAGGCGATTTTTTTATAGCTAGAAAAACATGTTTAAAATTGACCGCACTTTTGATGCTTTGAATAACGAAAAAGATACCTAAGTGCGGTATCTTTTTTCAAAGTTTTTTAATCTGATGATCGAACAACTATTTCACAATACGTAAGTGAGATGTCGATTTCTCTGTCTTTTTCGGTTTATCCGTTTTATCGACGGCTTTCTCAAACCCAATTGGTTGTTCTTCTGCCTGCGCCGGATGATCATCATAAGCTTCTTCCGGCTCAAACATCACGCCATCGCCATTCTCACGCGCATAAATTGCTAATGCTGCCCCCATTGGAATGTAAATATCCTGTGGCACGCCACGAAAACGGGCATTAAATTGAATAAAATCATTGGTTAACTGTAAATTTCCGGTGGCATTGGCAGACAAGTTCAATACAATTTGTCCATCTTTGACATACTCTACCGGCACTTTCACGCCCCAATAAGTGGCATCAACCACCAAATACGGTGTGAAATCATTATCGATCAACCAATCGTAATAAGCCCTTAACAAGTAAGGACGTTTCGGGGATGATTTATATTCCATTAAATCGCCTATTATTTTTCATCCATTAAGTTTTTCGGCGCTAATTCGCCCACGGATTGCAAGAAGGAATCGCGTTCAAAAATACGAGACATGTAGGCTTTCACTGCTTTGCTGCCAGCACCGCTGAACTCGACACCTAATTCCTGCATACGCCATAGTAACGGTGCCACATAGCAGTCAATTAAGCTAAATTCCTCACTCATAAAATAAGCGGTTTGATTAAAAATCGGTGCAATCGCAAGAATTTCTTCTTTCAATTGTTTTAAGGCATTCGCACGTTCAGTTTCGGAAGCCGCATTTTGTGCGGTTTCCAACGTTGGATACCAGTCTTGCTCAATACGTAACATCAATAAGCGGCTTTTTCCACGAGCCACCGGATAAACCGGCATTAATGGCGGATGCGGAAAACGCTCGTCTAAATATTCCATAATAATGCGAGAATTAAACAGCACTAAATCACGATCAACTAGCGTAGGCACAGTACCGTACGGATTGAGTTCCATTAAATCTTCTGATAATGCTTGCGGATCTACAATTTCCGTTTCATAAGCTACGCCTTTCTCAGCCAACACAATACGCACTTGGTGACAATAAATATCTGTTTTATTTGAAAATAGCGTCATCACAGAACGTTTATTTGCAGAACTTGTCATCTATTCCTCCGACGACTTGGTAGTAATTAAAATATTCAACCGATATGCCTCATATCGGGAAAAATGGTCGACTATTCTAGCATAAAGCGCCATACCTTTTCCAAGAAAAGGCATGATATTTTATTTTTAATAAGCATAAAAAAATCCGCTTTATAAAAAAACGGATTTTTCTTTTTCAAATACGAATAAGTAAAATCAATGAGATCTCTTATTTCCACTTATCGGCAGCCGCATAATCACTGTCGCGGCCTTCAATCCAGCGCTCCCCTTTTTCGGTTTGTTCTTTTTTCCAAAAAGGCGCTTGGGTTTTCAAATAATCCATAATAAATTCATTCGCGTGGTAAGCATCACCGCGGTGCGCAGAAGCTGTTCCTACCAACACAATTTCATCACCGGTGTTCAACTCACCTACACGATGAATGATGGAAATCTTTTGTAAATCCCACCGCGCTTTTGCCTGTTGAGCAATGTCCATCAAGGCTTTATGGGTCATCGCCGGGTAATGTTCCAAATACAAACTACTGACTTCATCCCCTAAGTTCATATCACGCACTTTGCCCACAAACATTACCGTGGCACCCACTGAATTTTCTTCGCTCAACCAACGATAAACGGCATTTTGATCGAACGTCTGCTCTTGCACGGAAATTTGAATATCGTTCATTTAGCCCCCAGTCACCGGTGGGAAAAACGCAATTTCATCACCATTTTTGACCGCACTTTCTAACGGCATTAAGGTTTGATTGATGGCCACCAAAAGTTTATCCGATTGCAATGCCAACGCCCATTTATCGCCTTTCGCCGCAAGGTGTTGACGTAATGCTTCTGCCGTGGCGAAATTTTCATTCACTTCAATGGCATCCAAACCGATTAATTCTCGAGTTTGAGCAAAAAATAAAATGCGTAACATTATTTCTCCTCCGCAATAAAATGCCCGGATTTTCCACCGCTCTTTTCTAACAAACGCACCGTTTCAATCACCATGTCTTTTTGCACAGCTTTGCACATATCGTAAATGGTTAATGCAGCAACGCTTGCAGCCGTTAAGGCTTCCATCTCTACACCGGTTTTACCGCTCAATTTACACAGGCTTTCAATGCGTACTTGATTGGTTTCAGGAAGTGCGGTCAAACTCACTTCGACTTTAGAAAGTAAAAGCGGATGACACAGCGGAATCAGTTCCCAAGTGCGTTTTGCGGCTTGAATACCGGCAATTCGGGCGGTAGCAAACACATCGCCCTTATGGTGTTGTCCGGAGAGGATCATTTGTAAGGTTTCCGGTGCCATATGAATATAGGCTTCGGCACGCGCCTCGCGAACCGTGTCGGCTTTGGCGGAAACATCCACCATATTCGCCTCGCCATTCGCATTAATGTGAGTAAATGTGGTCATGATAATTTAAAAGTGCGGTTGGTTTTCTTGATGTTTTCAGTCTCGGCGTAAATTAACCGCCGATACTGGCTAAATGATTACGCACGCCGCTATCGCCGACATGCAGATAATGGTGTTCACGCTTACCTTGTAACGCTGAGAAAATTCTTGATTGCAAAAGCATTTGTTGCTCATCAGATTGTAACAAATCACGCAAATCAATCCCTTCTTCACCAAATAAGCAAAGGTGCAATTTCCCTTTAGCAGAAACTCTCAAACGGTTACAACTGGCACAGAAATTTTTCTCATAAGGCATGATTAAGCCGATTTCGCCCATATAATCTGGGTGACGGAAAACTTTTGCCGGGCCATCAGAACGATTTTTTATCTGCAACTGCCAGCCGTCTTGCAAAAGTTTCTGTTCTAAAATCTGTCCCGATAAATGATGTTTTTGGAAGAAAGAATTCATTTCACCGGTTTGCATCAACTCGATGAAACGCATTTGAATCGGCTTATTTTTAATCCATGCCAAGAAACCGGAAAAGTCTTTATCATTCAAATCTTTCATTAATACAGAATTGACTTTGACTTTTTGATAGCCACATTCAAAAGCGCGATCAATACCACGCATAATGTCATCAAACTTATCGACACCGGTAATACGCTGGAACATTCTTGCATCTAGGCTATCCACACTGACGTTAATAGACGTCACACCGACTTGTTTCCAAGCGGCAACATCCTTAAGCAACCGAAAACCGTTTGTGGTCAGTGCGATTTGTTTGATACCGTCAATGCCACGAATACTTTCGACAATTGGCAGGAAATCTTTACGTAAGGTCGGTTCGCCACCGGTAATACGGACTTTTTCCGTTCCCATCACCGCAAAGCTACTGACCAAGCGACGAATTTCGTCCAAGGTTAAAAAACTCGGCTTATTAGGTTCAGGCTGATAACCGTCAGGTAGGCAATAATTGCAACGAAAATTACACACATCGGTAATCGACAGTCGCAAATAGTAGTATTCACGCTGGAACGAATCAACGAGTTGAGCCGCGCCAACATTTTTGATTGGAATGGTTTGCATTTGACACCTTTCTAAAAACGGAGAGGATAAATCGTTTCCAACGTATCCCTGAATAATACCGACTTCGTATTATTGGCATTACCACCCTATTTTGTGTTCAACACATTGTGCGCAAAACGTAGGTGAGTAAGCTCGGAGTTACATGCGGTTAATAAATTTTGCAGCATTGTAAAAGATTCACGAAAACAAAAGCAATCAATTAATTTGATCTAGGTTATAAATTCATAAAATTCTTTAAAATCAATTATATGCAAATTTATATAGCGATAATAAAACACCTTAAAATAGCGATTTTCATACCCAATAATAATTAGCAATCTGTACTCTCTTTCAAAGCAGGTTATAATGCGCACGAAAAAAACAAGGGAAATACAATGGCGGATTTTAAAGGATATCAACAGTACGAAAATTTAAGCACACTCAAAAAAGTCGTCGCTATTGGTGGTGGGCATGGACTCGGCCGCGTGATGTCTTCTTTAAGTTTTTTGAAAGAACGTCTTACCGCCATTGTTACTACCACCGATAACGGCGGTTCAACCGGCCGAATTCGCACCAATCAAGGTGGCATTGCCTGGGGAGACTTACGTAACTGCTTAAATCAAATCATCACGGAACCCAGCACCGCCTCCGCATTGTTTGAATATCGTTTTGGTGGCAACGGTGAATTGGCGGGGCATAACCTCGGCAATCTCATGCTCAAAGCCCTAGAAGATATGCACATTCGCCCAACGGAAGCAGTCAATCTCATTCGCGAATTATTGCATGTAAAATCTTTTATTGTCCCGATGTCCGAGCAATCGGTACACCTCGCGGCCGTATTAAACGGCGGCAACAGCGTTGTTGGTGAAGTCAGCGTCGATAGCTTAACCGAGCTACCCAAATCCATTTTTCTTGTACCTTACGTCACCGCCACACCGGAAGCCATTCAGGCTCTCAAAGAAGCTGATCTGATTTTATTTGGCCCCGGTAGTTTCCTCACCAGCATTATGCCGCCTATTCTTCTACCGGAAATTACCGAACAACTTCGACAAAGCGAAGCAAAAAAGATCTTTATTGATAATTTAGGTATTGAGCACAGCCCCGCATCCAGTCTTTCTCTTGCAGATCGCATTCAGTGGATCAATGAAACCGTTGGTCAACCTATCATCGATGGTGCAATTGTGCCCTTTAATGCCGTACAGAATAGCCAACCCATGGAGATCAAAATCCTTGCGGGCCGCCTTAATGCGGACGATATTTCCTATCGCCATGACCGCGCTCTCCTCTGCTCCGCTATTGATGAACTCCTAGGCGAACTCTTAGAATCGCCGGAAGAAGAACATTCAGAACCCAGCTCGCTTTAATAAAAAGTGCGGTGAAAAAACAGCGAGGATTTTCACCGCACTTAAATCTCTACGCAGATCACAAAATTCACATTTTTTGCTTAATAAAAATGCACAAGTCAGCATAATGGTGAAGGTTATTTCATCAGGAGATTGAATTATGCAAAAAATGTTACTGCTTAGCGGTTCTCGCTATGGCAATACAGGTTATTTAGAACATGCGATCCCATGGTTACAAGATTTTTTAGCAGCATACCAAGGCAAAAAAATCGCCTTTGTGCCTTACGCAGGTGTTCGTCAAACTAACGATCAATACGAACAAAAAGTACAACAAATTTTGGCGCCCTTAAATATGGAAATTCAGTCGGTACATCACGGCAAACCGCACCGCGCCATTATTGAACAAGCGGATGTGATCGCCATTGGTGGCGGCAATACGTTTTGTTTGCTAAAGCAAATGTATGAACATGATTTATTGGACATTATTCGTGAAAAAGTGAAAAGCGGCACGCCGTATTTCGGTTGGAGCGCGGGCGCCAATATGGCGAGCAAATCCATTATGACCACCAACGATATGCCAATCACCTATCCACCATCTTTTGATGCGCTTAATCTGTTCCCTTATCAAATCAACCCGCATTTCATTTCAGGCAAAATGCCGGGGCATAACGGGGAAAGCCGTGAAGAACGTTTTGAGGAATTTTTACTGGTGAACCCAACGGCACAAATTTACGCCATGCCGGAAGGCACTGCGTTTTTAATTAACGGCAATCAGGTGAAAATTCTAGGTGAGAATAATATTGTGCATTTCAGTAAAAATATGCAGTGCCGAGACATTCCTGCCGGTTCGGTGTTTGAAATCTGATTGTGAATAAAAAAGTGCGGTCGGTTTTCAGCTTGTTTTTCGAATGTAAAAACGTTTTGAAAATCAACCGCACTTTTTAAGACATGATTTAAGAAAGCTATTTCTTAAACACCCTCACATTATTAAACCCGCTTTCTTTTAAATACAGTGCCTGCAATTTGCTCATGACACCTCGTTCGCAATACAGCACATAATTCTTGCTTTGATCCAACTCGGCGAATTGACTGGAAAGTTTATAGAACGGCAGCAGAATCATTGCTTGATTTTCAATGTGTAACGGGTTTTCATCGATTTCTTCCGGGCTACGGATATCGATGATCACATCATTTGCACTCAACACCGACACGGCATCCACGGAAACGACTTCTTTCTCCGCTTGCTCGGCAATTTGGCGAATATCTAAATATTGCGCATTTTCCACCGCACTTTCCAAGACGGCAAAATTGAAATTGCCTTCTTCTTGTTCAATTTTCGCTTTTATCGCTTTCACTGTCGGATTTTTGGAAATCACGCCGCAAAATTCCGGCATGGATTTGGCGATGTCATCGGTGCCGATATGTTTTGCCATGGCGATGATTTGTTCTTTGTCGTGCGTAATTAACGGGCGTAATACCAACACGTCGGCAGCTTCATCAATTAAACGCAAATTGGTTAAGGTTTGGCTGGAAACCTGCCCTAGCGCTTCCCCTGTCACAATCGCCTGAATATCAAAACGTTGCGCGATTTTGGACGCCGCGCGCACCATCATGCGTTTAAGCACCACGCCCATTTGCCCGTTATCCACGTTCTCAAGGATCTCGCCTACCACGCCTTCAAAATTGATCGCCACAAAACGCACTTTGTGGGAGCTACCGTAACGTTGCCAAATGTGATACGCCATTTGTTTCACACCAATTTCGTGCGCTGCACCGCCTAAATTAAAGAAGCAATAATGCACACGAGAACCACGGCGCAACAGCATATAACTAGACACGCCGGAGTCAAACCCTCCGGAAATCAGCGATAACACATCTTCCTGTGTGCCAATCGGATAACCGCCAATGCCTTCATAACGAGCGCGAACCAACATCATTTTGTCGTCTTCAATTTCAATACGCACCGTCACATCAGGATTTTTCAGTTGTACTTTGGCGCTGGCGATATGTTGATTCAGCCCGCCACCGATATAACGCTCTGCTTCTATTGACGTAAATTCGTGTTTCCCTTTACGTTTCACTCGCACGCAAAAAGTCTTGTTTTCTAACTGAGATGCCACGTCTAACAAGGTTTGTTCAAAAACATCATGTAGGCTGGAAAACGGTTTCTCTTCTACTTGCAGAAAATGGTGAATCCCAGGAATGCGTTGCAGTTGCTCAATGAGCATCGGAAAATTTGCCTCAATTTTCGACCGCACTTCAATGTAATCCCAATGTTTCACCACCGTGACCGTATCATCATGCTTTGTTAAAACATTACGAATATTGCTGGTCAGAATTTTCACGAACCGTTTCCGCACGGATTCGCTTTTAATCATAATTTCAGGAAATAATTTGACGATAAATTTCATGTTAATTCACTTTTTACCCAATAGAAAAATGCGGCGTATTTTAGCAGATAGCGTAGAAATTACCATGCTGAGGGTTGTTCATTAACAATGAACAATTATCTACTCTGCTCCGCCATTAATTTATCCTGCCTTTCCTCATCACCGCCAAAATGTGATCTATCTCCCAGTTTCAAGTCTTGCATTGTGCTCAAATTGAACCACAGCCCGCTTTTACAGACAAAATATTAAAGATCTGATGATGTAAAAAGAGTAGGTATCACTTTGATTCATCACGTAGAAAAAGGAGAAAAGAGATGATAAAAGATCTTAATGTCTTTGACAAACACTACGGTTTATTGATCAATGGCGAATGGACGGATGGCTCAGAAGGCAACACCTTAACAGCCCATAATCCGGCAAACGGTGAAGCATTAGCCACTTTTATTGACGCCACCGATGCGGATGTGGATGCTGCCGTAAATGCCGCCAAAGAAGCCTTTAAAACCTGGAAAAATACCAGTGCGACAGAACGTGCCACGATTTTAAATAAAATCGCAGACATTATTGACGAAAATACCGAGTTATTTGCCTTGCAAGAAACGCTGGATAACGGTAAGCCGATTCGTGAAACGCGTGCTGCAGATATTCCGTTGGCATCCGATCATTTCCGTTATTTTGCTAGTGTGATTCGTTCCGAAGAAGGTGTGGCAAACCAACTGGATAGCGAAGACTTGTCATTGATTTTACGCGAGCCGATTGGCGTTGTTGGTCAAATTATTCCGTGGAACTTCCCGTTCTTAATGGCCGCATGGAAAATTGCGCCGGCCTTGGCTGCAGGTTGTACTGTCGTGATTCACCCGTCTTCCTCCACTTCATTGAGCCTGCTTTCTTTAGCGCAAAAAATTAATCATTTGTTGCCGAAAGGCGTTTTCAATGTCATTACCGGCAAGGGCTCCAAATCCGGCGAATACATGTTACGTCACCCGGGATTTAGCAAACTGGCGTTCACCGGTTCCACCGAAATCGGCCGAAAAATTGGTATGGCTGCCGCTGAAATGTTGATTCCATCCACCTTGGAATTAGGTGGCAAATCCGCCAATATTTTCTTTGACGATATGCCATTTGATAAAGCATTAGAAGGCGCACAAAAAGGGATTCTCTTCAACCAAGGGCAAGTGTGTTGTGCCGGTTCACGGATCTTCGTACAAGAAAGCATTTACGATAAATTCATCGCGGCATTAAAAGAAGAATTTAAGAAAGTTAAAGTCGGCTTACCTTGGGAAGATGACACACAAATGGGCGCACAAGTCAACGGAAATCAAATTAAGGTGATCAGTAAATACGTGGATATTGCCAAAGAAGAAGGTTGCCAAATAATCCTTGGTGGCGGTAAATCAACCGACCCGGCATTGGCTCGCGGCGAATTTTTCCAACCGACTTTAATTTTGGCGCAGGACAACAAAAAACGCGTGGCACAAGAAGAAATTTTTGGGCCGGTTGCCGTGGTGATCAAGTTTAAAGATGAAGCAGATGTGATCCAAATGGCAAATGACAGCGATTATGGCCTGGGCGGCGCAGTGTGGACGTATAACATTAACCGTGCGCTACGGGTTGCACGCGCACTTGAAACCGGTCGTGTTTGGGTGAACTGCTATAACCGTTTACCGGCCGGCGCACCATTCGGCGGTTATAAAACCTCCGGCATCGGCCGTGAAACCCATAAAATGATGCTTGCCGCTTATACACAGGTGAAAAATATCTTTATCAGCACCCGTGAAGAGCGTGAAGGCATGTATTAATCTTTTCATTTCCAGCCTAAAAACAAACCGCACTTTGATGTTATCCCTTCAAAGTGCGGTTTGTTTTTAATGTGTTTTTACTTTTCGTCAAAATCACCTGTCAACAATACAATTTCCTGTTTTAATGCATACGGCATATGCCGAGGTCCGCGTACCCCAGTGACACCGAATTGCGCCATTTTCGCGCGGGGAATAAGACGCTTATCGTATTCTTTCAGACAACGAATTTTCATCACCCGTTTCACCTGTAAATCATCCGTACGTTTTTGGTGATACGGAATATTCACCTCCAATACCACACATTTATAACGAATGGCACCCGTAGGTTCGGTAACATACATATACACAATGTCATCCACGGCAATATTATTGCTCTGCTTCCAGTAAATTTCTCCGCCTTCGCGCAAATCTTTCTCCACATCGTAATATTTCGGATTTGCTGGTACGATCCACTCCGTATAACGGGCGATCCCGAGCTGTTTTTTCACTTGTCGGGTAGCGGTGAGATCAAAACTAGCATTTAATAAAAACAGCACGGTATCTTTCTCAACAGAGCCGTCTAGCAACACCGTTAACCAGTGATTTTTGTTCATGTGATAGGCTGGTAGGAATCCTGATTGAGGTAAAAATAAACTCAGCATTTCAGGGGAACATTTCACGTTTATTACCGGCACTTTTCCTGTGCCATTTAGCCCTAATGACGATTTTTCGACATTCATCACAATGGCATACCATTTGCGATTATCGCTATGACGCAATACGGCATAATCTGGATGGGTCTTCCACAAATATTCCGGCTGAGTGCCATATTGGGTGAAGACATACTCGAAAACTTGTTGGGTTAGCTCAGCCATTCCATGTTCCTCTTATTACTTTGATAACATCATTTTACGCCAACTTAGCCCACAAAATAAAAGACATTAATTTCCACATCATTATTGTGCTTTTTAGTTCAACAGGCATATTATATTCCTTGAGTAAGGATGCTATTTAATAAGATGAATAATGGATTATTCGCCGTAGAGAGCAATCTCACTCTAATTAATAAACTCGGAGGAGTTATATGGAAGGGAAAACAATTGCGCCAATTGAAGTAAAAATGGGCTTCAAATGGCAAGGGTTGCTGCTTTCAGTGATTGTCGGGATGGCAATTTGGTTGATTCCAATACCGGAAGGCCTTTCTGCCAAAGCATGGGGTGTGCTTGCCCTCTTTGTTGCCACTATTGTGGCGATTATCGCCAAAGCCATGCCTATGGGGGCGGCAACCTTAGTTGCACTCGTCATTAGCGGTTTAACCGGCTTAACACCGTTATCTCCCGCCAAAGGGGAAGTGGGCATGTTATCCGGTTTCTCCAACGGAACCATTTGGTTAATCGCCATTGCGATGTTTTTATCTCGCGCGGTCATCAAAACCGGCCTGGGAAAACGCATTGCCCTCTATTTTGTCGCACGTTTCGGTAAAAAAATGATGGGCGTTGCTTATGGTATCGCATTAGCCGATGTGGTCATTGGCCCGGGGATTCCGTCTGCCTCTGCGCGTGGTGGCGGTATCATGTATCCCATCATGCAGTCCATCGCTGATGCCTACGATTCCAAACCCGGCCCAACCGCCAGACGTGCCGGTGCATTTCTTGCCATTGCCGTATCACAAATCGACACTATCGTGTGTACCATGTTCCTCACTGCCATGGCGGGCAACCCGTTAATCGCGGAACTTGCCAAAGGTCAAGGCGTTGAAATTACGTGGATGACTTGGTTCTTAGGCGCGATCGTGCCGGGCGTTATCAGTTTGATCGTATTGCCTTATTTCGTCTATTTGATTTACCCGCCTGAACTCAAAGACACCCCGAAAATGGCAGAAATGGCGCGTGAAGAATTGCATAATATGGGACCAATGAGCAAAGCAGAATGGATTTTGGCGCTTGATTTCATCTTATTGTTGTTCTTATGGACCGTAGGTGATTTGGTCTTCCATATTCCGGCAACGGTTTCTGCCTTTATCGGCTTGGTGATTTTATTACTGACAAACATCATGAGTTGGAAAAATATCGTTGCTGAAACCACCGCATGGGACACCATGTTCTGGTTTGCGGTTTTGGTGATGATGGCAAATGCGTTGAATAAATACGGTGCTATTGCCTGGATTTCCAGCCATATTTCCTCCTCTGTGGGGGCATTCAGTTGGCCGGTTGCCTTTACGATTTTAGTCCTAGTGTATTTCTACACTCGCTACTTTTTCGCTTCTGCCATGGCACATATTTCCGCCATGTACTTGGCATTCGTTGCGGCAGCCATTGCCGTTGGCACCCCTCCGATTATTGCCGCTCTCGGCTTAGGTTATACCTCAACCCTCTCAATGAGCTTAACCCAATACGCCGGTGGCCCTGGCCCAGCCCTCTATGGTTCCGGTTATAACTCAACCGGTCAATGGTGGGGCGTCAGCTTCGCCACCTCCATCGTATCCCTCATTATCTGGTTTGGTGTCGGTGGGTTATGGATGAAGCTATTAGGTTGGTGGTAACTATATTGCGGCTTTATCGCTCACCTAAAATTCTTATAAAAAATGACCGCACTTTATTTTTTAACCTAAAGTGCGGTCACTTTTTTTAGTATTTTTAAATTAATCTGCGAGAAATAATGGCCCCATCGGCATTTTCGGCAACGCAAATCGGTCGGGGTAAAGCACATTGACCAAATATAATCCTTCTGGTTTAGCTGTCGGTGCCGCGAGAGTACGATCTTGCTGACCCAACAACCAAGCCAACCATTCCACCGGTTGATTGCCGCAACCTACCTCAATCAGACTCCCCACAATGTTACGCACCATGTGATGAACAAACGCGTTTGCTTGAATATCCACGATGATATATTGCCCCTGGCGACTGACGTTTAAATGGTGCACATTACGCCACGGCGTATTGGATTGGCATTGCGCGGCACGGAAAGAACTGAAATCATTTTCACCGAGCAACGCCTGTCCCGCCTGGTGCATTAATTGATGATCGAGTTCCAAATGGCAATGGGTTATCCCTTGCGGCAAAATGGCCGAACGCAGTTTATTGCAATATAAAATGTAACGATAACGGCGGGCGGTGGCGCTAAAACGGGCATGAAAATCATCATCGACCACTTTCGCCCATCGCACGGCAATATCATCAGGCAAATTGGCATTGACTCCAAAACTCCAGGCTTTCTCAGGGCGATTGGCAGTCGTTTCAAAGTGAATCACCTGCCCTGTGGCGTGTACGCCGGAATCCGTACGACCTGCACAGAAAATACTGATTTCTTCATTCGCTACCGTAGAAATCGCCTGTTCCAATTCAGCCTGTACGCTGGCTACTTTTTCTTGTTTCTGCCAACCGAAATACCGTTTTCCGTCGTATTCTACACCTAATGCAATTTTCATGTTCTGCCCTGATTTTACTTAAAATGGCGTGCATTATAACAAGGCATGGCGGATCTCAAAAACATTCTAAAAACCCACCGCACTTTTGCTGAATTTCACATATAAAAAAAGCAGAGATTGCTCTCTGCTTTTTGGAAAAACGTATAAAAATTAACGTTTGGAGTATTGTGGACGACGACGTGCTTTGTGTAAACCCACTTTTTTACGTTCAACGCGACGTGCGTCACGAGTAACGAAGCCTGCTGCACGAAGTGCTGGGCGTAAGGTTTCATCGTATTCCATCAATGCACGGGTAATACCATGACGGATTGCACCCGCTTGACCGGAAATACCACCACCTTTAACGGTGATGTATAGGTCTAATTTATCAGTTAATTCAACCAATTCTAACGGTTGACGAACTACCATGCGAGCAGTTTCGCGACCGAAATAAACGTCTAATTCGCGTTGGTTGATAACAATCTTACCATTGCCCGGTTTGATAAATACACGAGCTGAAGAGCTTTTGCGGCGACCTGTGCCGTAGTTTTGATTCTCTGCCATATCCTAAAACCTCGTGATTAAATATCTAATACTTGTGGTTGTTGTGCAGCGTGTTGGTGTTCAGCACCTGCGTACACTTTTAATTTACGGAACATTGCACGGCCTAATGGACCTTTTGGCAACATACCTTTAACCGCAATTTCAATCACTGCTTCAGGACGGCGTGCGATCATTTCTTTAAAAGTCGCTTGTTTGATACCGCCTACATAGCCTGTGTGCCAGTAGTAAATTTTATCGCTGTCTTTGTTACCGGTTACAGCAACTTTGTCTGCGTTGATAACGATGATGTAATCACCTGTGTCAACGTGCGGAGTGTATTCAGCTTTATGTTTACCACGAAGACGACGCGCTAATTCAGTCGCCAAACGACCTAAAGTTTTACCTGTCGCATCTACTACATACCAGTCGCGTTTAACCGTTTCTGGTTTTGCTACAAAAGTTTTCATTAATTAATTACCAATATAATAATATTAATACCCAGTGCTTAAAAAAGCACAACCAGTTATCTTAATCTTCACCCCTTCGAGTGCGATCTCGACAAAATAATGCGCGGTGGGAATCCTCAGCATTTACAGGGTCGGACGATTATACAGAAAATTTCACCGAAAAGCTAACGGTTTTACAGGAAAAATACGATAAATTTTGACCGCACTTTGTCTTTTTATTCGTCACTGTCAAATAAAAAATCTAGGGTTTGCGCCCTAAAAGACAAATCACGGAACTGGCTCCAACATGACGGCTGCCTTCATTCATTTCTCGCACATCATGCTCTGCCAATAGCCATTCCAGCCCCAATAATGCTTGTTGCATCTCATCCAAGGTGCCGAGCATTTCAACATGGCTAGGCCCACCGGTGCCATAATGAAGTTGATCGGGATGATAAAACACACCGGCAAACAAGCCGCCCGGTTGCAAGGCATTCACAATACGTTGCATGATTTGAGTCCGTTCCGGTTCCATAAAATGACAAAAGACGGACGTAATGACCGCATAATGCGCCGTTGGCATCGTCATTTCGGCAATATTTGCCAATCTCGTTGTGAATGGCACCTGATAACGATGCGCTAACGCTTCCGCTTTTCGCAATCCCACTTGAGAGAGATCCACGCCTTCCGTTTCTAATCCGTGACGGGCTAAAAAGATGCCATTGCGCCCTTCTCCTGTGGCAACATCCAAAGCTCTTCCCGAGGTTGGCAAGTAAGGCTGAATTCTAGCGATAAATTCATTGGGTTCCGTGCCGAAAATGTATTCTTCCGTTTGATAACGCTCATCCCATTTTGTCATGTATTTTCCTTTATTCTTCTAATAACTGCCCTAATCCGCTTTGACGTTGTACCGGATTTTTCACCGCACTTTCCCATACGCTTTGCAACGCAAATACCGTGAGGAAATCTTTGGTGCGGGTGATTCCCGTGTAAACCAGCTCTTTGGATAAAACCGGGCTATTCTCCAACGGTAAAATCAAGAACGTATGTGGAAACTCGGAGCCTTGAGATTTATGCACGGTCATGACAAAGGCAGTCTCATGATTCGGTACGCGACTAGCCAACACCTTTTTGTAGCTATTTTGTCCTTGTTCAAACCACACGCGCCCATGCTCTAAATAAATGCCGATGTCGCCGTTATACAAGCCGACTCCGCTGTCATTTTGAGTCACCATAATCGGCTTGCCGATATACCATTCCCGTTCCTGATGAAATTGTAACAACCGTTTTTGGCGTAATTTTTCCGCGATAGCCAAATTTAACTGCTCGACACCAAACTCCCCTACGCGTAATGCGGTTAAAAAACGGATATGATTAAACGCAGCAAAAATTGACCGCACTTTATCTTCCTGAAGAACGCCATCAGACGGAATTTGTTGCAAATAGCGCGCGTATTCTTCCGCGGCACGATCGACAATCAATTTCACACAAGCTTTACGCTGTTGCACGTCGTCTTTATTACTCAAATAATGCGCAAAATCCGTTAAGTACACACCACAATGCTTATCTTGATGTTGCTGATATTGTTGCAATAACTGCCAACTCTTGGCCGCATTGCCTAAATTCACTGTCGTTGCCAACTCACCCACTTCCGGATTCGCCCCAAAACGGCGACTGACTTGTAAATAACAAATACTGTCGCTAATGGCGTTTACCTTATCTTCTGATGGCAATGTCATCCCTGTTGTTGCCTGTAAATATTGCGCCATGGACGAGCTGTATGTCGGTTTTGCCGCATTCACAAAACGCCCTAATTCGCCCAAAATAGCACCGGCCTCTACGGAAGCAAGTTGGTCTTTATCACCCAATAAAATCAGTTTGGTTTCCGGTTTGAGCGCATTAAGCAATTTAGCCATTAAGGTGAGATCGATCATGGACGCCTCATCCACCACTAACACATCCAACGGCAATGGATTGTCCGCGTGATAACGGGTTTCTTCACTGAAAAAACGCACACCAAGCAAACGATGGATCGTTTCTGCGTTCATCGGAATTTGCAGATTCTCGATAATTTCCCGCTTATTTGGCTCCTGTGCAAATGTCTGTTTTAAACGTTCCACGGCATCCACAATGGATTCCGTTAAACGCGCCGCGGCTTTTCCTGTTGGCGCAACCAATTTAATGCGCAAATCGTTTTGATACAGTTCTTGCAAGGTTAAAAGCAACTTGGTTACGGTTGTTGTTTTCCCCGTTCCCGGCCCGCCGGTAATTAAACAAAAACGCTGACGTAACGCCATGGCAACAGCGATTTTCTGCCAATCAATGCCCTGCTCTTCCTGAAAATAGCGATCGAGAATCGAGGCAATTTGTGAGAGTTGCTCGGTTGAAAAAACAGGCTCAAAACAGACCGCACTTTTAAAGTAATCGGCAATCCGAAATTCGTCTTGCCACACGCGATAAAAATACAAACAATTAAACTGCAACACCAAAGGCGCAATTTGCTGTAATGGCGAATCAGTAAAGGCGATGTGTTGTACCTTTTGCAAGGTAGATAGCCATTGTGAAATCGGCAAATAATCAATTTTTTGCTGAATTTCCGTCAAATAAATACGTTCGTTGAAATAATCCTGTAAACCGAATAAATCCTGTTCGGTGGACTGATTTAACAGAAGGCAGGTGTTGCCTTGGCGATAATTGAAATTACACAATGCCGCCATCAACACCGCCAAGTTTTGCACAGATGGCGCATAATTAAACGGTTGCTGTTTACGATGAATAAACTCGGCAAAATAATAGTCGGCGGCGTTAATAATGCCTTTTTCTTTGAGTTGAGATAATAAAGTTAACATCAGAACAAATTCTCCAAGGCTTGAATTAACGCATAATCCGGTTTATCAAAAAACACACCGTCCTGATTTTCACCGTTCATGCCGCGTAAGAAACAATAAAACACGCCGCCAAAATGGGTTTCGTATTGATAGTTTGCATCACGTTGTTGCAAATAACGGTGCAATGCCAGCGTGTAAAACAAATATTGCCAGTCGTAATGGTTTGCCAGCATGGCTTGCTCAAGGCTTTTGCCAACATAGTTTTGCGGTTCGACACCGAGAAAATTCGATTTGTAATCCACCAAATAATATTTCCCATTGTGGCAGAAAACCAAATCCATAAAACCGCGTAACATGCCTTTAATCGCATCAAATTGCAGCGCTTCCGATGGCAAATGGTGATGTTTTTGCAACGCCCGATTAAATGCCGTCACATCAAACACCCGATTGAGTTTCAAATAAAACTGCATTTCTTTCACACATTGCTGGCGAGATAAATTGTTCAGCTTCAACGTTGTATCATCTGCACTTAACGGCGTATCTAAAATCGCCTTCATCCATTGTTGTAAGGATGGCAACCAAGTTTCCTCTAACTGTAACCATTGGCAGAGTTTTTGCACTTTGTCTTCATTTAACGGCTGACTAAAATCATATTTTTCCAAGAAACGGTGCAACGCTGTACCGATTTTAATCCCATGCGGAAAATCAAAAGGCGAATAACCGAAAGGATAGGCAGATTCATGACTCACGCTTTCCGCCATGGTTTCTGTCGCTTGCTCGTTAAAATCATAATCTTTGCCGCCATCAAAAACAGGCTCAAAAGCAACCGCACTTTCTGCCGCCAGCTGTTCTTTGTAATATTTTTTATTTTGATGAATCGCCTCAATGGCGCTAAAACTGGTCACCGTCCAGTTTTGTTCAATATGTCCGGTGAATGTTGCCGCGTTTAATGGCGCTTGAGTCTCCGACTGCATTAGTTCATCTAGCGCTTTTAATGCCGTGGTTTCAGAAATCTGAATACTTCCCCTTGGGGCGCGTTGAACCAACTTTTCTAATAGCGGCAAGCTGTCGTAGGCTGTCGGATTGTCATTCGTTTGAATGTCTCCTTGTGTGAGCACATATAACAAGGCACTCCACTTTTTCTCAAAGGTTTTCGGCACACCGATGTTCAACTGATATTTCGCTCGGGTCAGCGCCACATAGAGTAACCGAAGCTGTTCGGCAAAATCCTCTTGTTTTACATCCTTCTCATGAGAACCATCAATATCCCACAGCACCTCATCCCGATCTTGGTCGTAATAAGTGGAAATGTGTTCAGGCCTAAATTTGGAGGCATAACCAATAAACGGCAACCAAACTAAATCGTATTCCAGCCCTTTGGATTTATGAATCGTGACAATTTTGACCAACTGCAACTCACTTTCTAACCGAACTTGTTGTTCTGTTTGCCGATCTTCCCCTTGAATTTGCTTTTCAAACCAACGTAACAATGCGGCTTCACTTTCGTTCAACGTTGCCGCTTCTTGCAATAACTCCGCTAAATGTAGCAAATCCGTCACCAGGCGTTTACCATCCACCGTGGGATACAATTTTTCAGTAATTTTTTCTTGTAGGAATAGCTGGTGCAACATCACTAATACACCTTGTTTTTGCCACGTTTTTTGATAATGAATAAATTTTTCTACCCAATATTCCCAACGGTTTTCGTCTAAACGAATGCGCTGAATATCGGCTGCCGTTTGCGCAAAAATCGCCGTTGCAACAGCATTTAAAATGTTGCGTTCGGAAAATGGATTAAGGCATGCCGTTAAAATCAACAACAGATCTTTTCCTGCATTACTGTCAAACACATTGCTATTTTCAGACAAAAACACGGAAGCAATGCCAAGACGACGTAACGCATTTTTTACCAAATCGGCTTCTTTGCGACTACGCACCAATACCGCAATACTTTCCGGTTTTAGCGTTTTTTCGATGCCTTTTTCATCGGAACGAAAATCAGCGTTATTTTCCACCGCACTTTGCAACCAATGTTGAATAGAAACAGCACAAGCTTTTGCCATATTCTCTTTTACGGAGGCTTCATCCACATAAAACCGTACGGCAGGTTCCACTTCACCGTTTAACCAAAATTTCGGATGATCGTCTTTAGATTCGACCGGCAAGAATTGAATCTTGTTATATAAAAACGGAGGCGGTTCGTGAAAATCAAACAAGTGATTGACACATTGCACAACATCTTGGTGAGAGCGGTAATTTTTTCCTAGATTGAAACGGTGCTGTGCTTCATCAGCCGCTTTAAAGTAAGTAAAAATGTCTGCGCCACGGAATTTATAAATCGCCTGTTTTGGGTCGCCAATCATAATAAAGCCGTTATCAGACGTAGGTTCTAATCGTAGTGGCTCTACATAAACCTTAGAAAAAATCTGATATTGCACCGCATCCGTATCTTGAAATTCATCAATCATGGCAAACGGGTATTGATAACGAATCAACTGAGCAAATTCAGTATTATTCAGATGGCATAAAGCTTCTTTTAACAAGCGCAATAAATCATAAAAACTTTTTTCGCTATGGTTGAGTTTGTATTCTGCTAGCTGCCCATTCAGCGTTTCTAAATAATGAAACCAGAGCGCTTGAGACAGTAAAGCCTGTTGTTCGGAAAATGCTAATAACTCATCAATTTTGATGAAAAGCGGGTGACTCAAAGCTTCCTGTGCTTCCTCGCCTTTCTGTTCATCCATTGCCGTTTGACCGAAGCGGTAAAAACAATCCGGGAAATCTGCTTTTTCGATTCCCGCCCAACGTTTCATGGCGGCAAGCCATTTCGGGCGATTGGCAGATGTGAAACTGCGGCGGTTTAATTTTTGTTCTTTCGTATTCTTATATTTGGTGTTGATTTCTGTTTCAATCAACTCCGTAATTTCCACCTCTTTTTCTAGCCATTTTTGCTTTAATTCCTGAGTTTGCGCGATTAATACTTGCGAGTAATCGGTAAGTTTTGAAAGAAATTCCTCGAAAGTCCCCTCAAAAAAGTGCGGTCGTTTTTCCGGGAGTTTTAATTCGATTCCGGCAAATTTTTTGATTTTTGTCACAATATTGCTTGGTGAAACCAAATTCTTTTGAATAAATTCGACAACAGCATAAGGCTGTGAATAAAAATGCTCACGCCAAATTTTTTGTGCCAAGTGCAATAGCAACTCATCTTCTTCACCGCTTAATTCTAGATTGAAATGAACGCCTGAATTGAAGGCGTATTGCATCAGCATTCGGCGACAGAAACCATGAATGGTATAGATCGCCGCTAAATCCATATTTTGTTCCGCCAAGGTCAGGCGTTGAATGGCAAGCGGTAAGTCGGTGATGCTCGCAACCAATTCGCGTAAAAAATCATCCTGTCCAAATACTGCCGAATCCTGTGTCTGCTGATAAGCCGTCAATTTTTGTTTGGCATCGTAAATACGTTCACGAATTTTGCGTTTCAGCTCCTCTGTCGCCATTTCAGTAAAGGTCACCACCAAAATTTGCTCGACATTCAACGCATAGGGAAAGGTATTTTCTCCTGCTTGCAGTAACAAACGTAAATAAAGGGAACCCATGGTATAGGTTTTGCCCGTACCGGCAGAGGCTTCAATTAGACTAACAGCATTTAACGGGATAGAAATCGGATTGAGTTGTTGCATGGTTAAGATTACGCGAATGAAAAATTTTGAATAAAATAAGGGCGGAACCGAATCCGCCCAATACTCTCGTTAGAAACTAACGACTTTATCTGCCCATAACGTCCATTTAGAAACATCATCTAAGGTGCCGCGAGTCACGCCATCAATTAGCTTTATCTCGGATAAACCACGCGCTTTAGTGCAGCTTGTACAGAGTTTGACTTCAGCACCTTGCGCTATCAAGATTTCCATCACTTGTTGTACGTTAGACCCTTCATTCGGATGTTGACCGGCAATGCCACTTAACACGGAATCACCAAAACAGAACACTTTAATTTCGACTTCTTTGCCATGTTCTTCCTGTAAATTCACGGCTAAACGTAATGCGTTGAAGCTTTTTTCTGTGCCGTATGGCGATTCATTTAAAATAAAAAGAAGTTTTTGCATCATCATTAACCTACCCAGATAAATTTAATTAAGAATAATAAAGAAACCACCCAAACCGGTGCGTTAACTTCGTGCCAACGCCCCGTTCCGAGTTTCATCACACAATAGCTGATGAAGCCAAAAGCGATGCCTTCTGTGATGGAGTATGTAAATGGCATCATAGCGGCAGTAATAAAGGCGGGAGTCGCTTCTGTTAAGTCGTCCCATTGCACTTTAATTAAGCTGGATGCCATCAAAATACCCACATAAACCAATGCGCCCGCGGTGGCATAAGCAGGCACCATGCCGGCTAATGGGGAGAAGAAAATCGTCAGTAAAAACAATAACCCGACAACAACCGCCGTCATACCGGTACGTCCACCGACAGACACGCCTGCACCACTTTCAATGTAAGTACTGATCGCAGAAGTACCGATATAAGATCCGACAACGGCGCTCGCACTATCAACATATAAGGCTTGTTTCATTTTCGGGAAACGCCCTTTTTCATCGCTAAAACCTGCTTTGTCGGTGACACCAAGCAAGGTACCGGACGAGTCAAATAAGTTCACTAATAAGAAAGAGAAGATGATACCAATAAGTGCCGTATCCAAAGCACCGGCAATATCCACTTGGCCAACCACTTGCGTTAATGCCGGCGGCATGGAAACCACGCCATGGAACATCACACTTTCGTCAAAATACAATGCAAGTGCGGTCACCGTGGCGATAGAAATTAACACACCAGAATAAATATTGCGTGCTGCCAATACCACGATAATAAAGAAGCCAAGGATGCCCAATAACACTTGCGGACTGTGTAGATCGCCTAAAGCAACTAAGGTTGCAGGATTTGCAACCACCAAGCCCATATTTTTGAAACCAATTAAGGCGATAAAGAAACCAATCCCCGCGCCGATACCTACTCTCAAACTGAGCGGAATAGATGCCATCAGCCAATAACGAATTTGGAAAATGGTTAATAGCAATAAGCCCACAGAGCCCCAGAAAATGGTGCCCATGCCCACTTGCCAAGAATAGCCAAGTTTACCGACCACTACATAAGCAAAGAAGGCATTCAAGCCCATTGCCGGCGCCAAAGCGATAGGCAAGTTACTGAATAACCCCATGGCAATCGTACCGAAGCCTGCGATTAAACAAGTGGTCACAAAGACAACTTGCTTATCCATGCCCGCATCCCCCAACACAGACGGGTTCACGAAAACGATATACACCATGGTGAAAAAAGTGGTGATTCCGGCAATAATTTCCGTTTTGGAGGAGGTTCCTTTTTCTTTTAATTTAAAGAATTGTTGTAGAAAAGATTGATTTTCCATTGTAATTTCCAATCAGAGACAAAATAAAAACGATGAAAAACAAGGTTATAAGAAAGGTGTTTTTCCCGCTGATTCTAGCAAAAGATCAGAAAGACTGCGACGGGTTTGGAAAAATAAAAAATGAAATGATAACGAAGAAAAATAAAGGAAGAAAAGATGGTGCGACTGGCTGGACTCGAACCAGTGACCCCCACCATGTCAAGGTGGTGCTCTAACCAACTGAGCTACAGTCGCAGTGAAAAGTGCGCTAATAATAGCTACCTTTTTAGGCTAAAACAAGTTTTTTATTTGATTGCATGGATGACTGCAAAAAAATTAACCAATTCATTATAAAGATAAAAACATTGCAAAAACAAACCGCACTTTCCTTGCTAGAAAAGTGCGGTCAAAAATTTCAATGTTTTTTAGAAATGGTGAATTAGAAACTTGACGTATCTTGGAAAAGGCCTACTTTCAAATCGGTTGCAGTGTAGATCACACGACCATCCACTTCCACTTCACCATCAGCCATTCCCATGACTAATTTACGGTTAATCACACGTTTCATGTTGATACGATAAACGACTTTTTTCGCGCTTGGCAGGATTTGTCCGGTAAATTTCACCTCGCCAACGCCTAAAGCACGGCCTTTGCCTTTGCCGCCAACCCAACCGAGGAAGAAGCCGACTAATTGCCACATAGCATCTAAACCTAAGCAACCCGGCATCACCGGATCGCCGATGAAGTGACACGCAAAGAAAGGTAAATCAGGATGAATATCTAATTCGGCTTCAATATAGCCTTTGCCAAATGTACCGCCATCTTCAGTCATTTTCACAATACGATCCATCATTAACATGGTCGGTGCAGGTAGTTGCGGACCTTCTTTGCCAAACAATTCGCCACGTCCAGAAGCCAATAAATCTTCGTAAGTGTAACTGTCTTTAATGTTTGGAGTACAAGTGTTCATTATTAATCATCCTATAAAATCTGGTTAAACAACATAATGTTGAATGCGGGTTGGATTCTAGCAAAGCATTACGTCATTTAAAATAGCTAACACTTGTACGCCAAACTTGTCCGATCAGTTAATTTTTGATGGCTATTTTGATTTAGCGATTTTTTCTCCCGAAAAACACATCCCATAAACTGAATTTGTGAGATTGCTGTTCAGAATATTGATCAATACGTTGATGAATCAAACGAGACAACGGCAAGGTGTCAAAATCATAGGTTTTATTTTCTTGTTCCACCAAATCCCGCTGCAATAAAATCTCACAGGCTTGATCCACCGTTTCTACTGGATAAATAAAAAATTCCTGATTTTTCACCGCACTGACCACCGACTCCGACAAACTGAGTTGATTTAGCACCGCACTTGGGATCATCACACCTTGCTTACCTGTGAGTCCACGACGTTGGCAAATGGTAAAGAAACCTTCGATTTTGTCATTTACACCGCCCACGGCATGGACTAATCCAAATTGATCGATTGCGCCGGTAATGGCAATAGATTGCGGCAATGGCAAAGAAGACAAGGCACTTAATAAGACGCAAAAACTCGCCAAAGAGGCACTATCGCCATCAATTTCACCGTAAGATTGCTCGAATACTAAAGAAGCGGAAAAAGGCAACTGTGACGGCAATTCAAGCACATTGGCCAAGCAGGCTTCAGCAATCATAATACCCTTGCTATGAATATTACCCGCTAGTTCATTTTTGCGCTCTACATCCACAATTTCGCCATCGCCAAATTGCACGATACAACTGATTCGCGAAGGCTCACCGAAAGACAATGGCGTTCCCGGATATTCAATGATCGATAAACCATTAATTTGCCCCACCATCTCGCCTTCAGTCGCCACATAAATTTGTTCCTGTAAAATGCCATCGTAAGTTTGCTCGCGCAAAAAACCAAATTGTGCTGTTTTATGTTGAAAATAACGTTCAAAATCCACTGCGCTCAGAAGATTAGATTCCGTTAAAAGTGCGGTCTCTGTGAGCATCATTTTTAATTTAAGTGGCGATACATTAATCAAATGGCGATTTTCACTATCACGCACCAATAATTGATACAGTTTATTAAAACCGCTTAAATCCGACGCCGGTAACTGATTTTGTTGGGCAACCCATTGCACATAACGCATCCACTGTTGTTGTTGCTCTGCTGTTTCTACGCTGCAATAGCTTTCAATTTCCGCATAATCTGCTAAATGATAGAGTTCTTCTTCCAACTCTTCTAAAGCCGCTAATTCCGTGCGATTATCTAGCACAATCACTTTCAATGACAAAGGGTAACTCGGAATTTCACAAGGCAACGTTTTAAACGGATGCGCCGAATACCAATCAAACATACCGGTCGTTAAAATCTGTTTCAAACGTTGCCATAAATCAAACTGTGCCAATAACGCGCCCGCAGTCACAATCAGCACGCCGTTGTTCAGCTGGTGAACCAGTCCGGCATGAAGCTGAATATCATGAGAAGACGCGTGCACTTTAAGCGAACCGAATAACTGGAACTGATCAAAATATAACGCCGTAGCAACGCTTTTTTTGGCTGCAAAATTATCTTCTAGCGATTGTGCAGGCTCAGCATAAATACGTGGAAAAGAGAAAGAATCCCCTTGTTCTACAGTATATTGCACACCACACACACCCATTTCAGGTTGGTGTTTTTGAATAAAACCTTCCAATAAAGAGGCATATTCCGCTTGATCATCCGCTTTCAATACCAATAAAGTGCGGTGTGAATTTCGAATGAAATGCCGCACGGCTTCACCAGCACGAGGTTGTAAAGCAAAAAAATCCTGAGGTTGTGAAGGAATGTCGGTCACCGTCAATTCCGGACGTAACGCCTGCCAAGGCAATGTAGTGTTAGATAAAGAAGATAAAGTCACGTTAATCTCTGTTGTCTATTTAATTTGCGCGCATTATCGCACATTTCTTCCCGTCTTTCTTCGCATCGCTTAAAAATCTGCTAGAAAAACACCTATAAACAGCGTATAGTGACAGAGTTACCACGTCACTAAATAGAATTCTTATGAAATATCAAAAGTTAGAAAACCAAGAAGCCCACTGGAAATGGGTGTATTTAACGAAAAAAGCCCGTGAAGGTGAAAATGTCACACGCTATGCAGAAAAAAGTTTGCAAGAAGACATCGTTAAACAACTCATCGGCTGCCAAAACTATCCGCAAAAAATTGAAGAATGGATAAAGGCGCATTTAGCCCCTGAATTGGTGATTAAAATGGATCAGGCTATTCGTGCTAGAAGAAAACGTTTCTTCAATGGTGAAAAACAATCTACAAAGAAAAAATCCATTGATTTGGAATATGCGGTTTGGCTTCGTTTATCAAAATATTCCCGCAAAATGAAAATGACGCTCTCGGAAACCATCATGTATATGATTGATGAACGAGAGAAAAAAGCGTTATATGAAAATCAAATGTCGGCAATGAAAGCCGGATTAAAAGATTTACTCAAATAAAAAAAGACAAGTCCAATTGGGCTTGTCTTTATTTCAATGACTAAATAAGGAAATCTTTATTATTCTGCTACCGGAACAATTTTTGTTGCGTGTGAACCTTTGTCACCGTGAATCACTTCAAACTGAACTTTTTGCCCCGCTTTTAATGAGCGATATCCATCCATTTCGATCACAGAATAATGTGCAAAAATATCAGTATCACTGCCTTCTGCAGAAATAAAGCCAAATCCTTTTGCATTATTAAACCATTTAACAACACCAACTTCCATAATTTAAACCTCTTATGGTTTTCGTCCTTTTAGAACTACGTTTACTTCAATAAGACAATTGCCCTATCACCTTGATATGTTGGCATTTATATTTAAATAAATTTCTCTCGCACGCAATAAGAAAAGTTATAAAATCAAACCGAGATCACAAAAAATAATAAAAATTAATCAGCAAAATCCCTTCAGCTTGTATAATTTACCACTTTATTCATTTTTATTTTGTTTTTGTGTATTTTTTTCCCGTAATTGTTTTGCCACTAAGGCAATGGCTTCACCACTTCCCACCCCTTGCGACATTAATTCTTGAATTTTCTCAACGGCAAGCTGTTGCTGTTCATGCGTTAAATTAAGTAAATCATTCTCTAACATTTTCTTTCCTTTATTATTTATATGAAAAGTGCGGTCGTTTTTTTACGTATTTTTTACCATTGAAAAATCTGCATTAAATTTTGCCATTTCTCATCTAACCCTGCCTGAAGCGTAATTGACTGTTGCGTTAACGGATGAACGAAGGTTAATTTTTCGGCATGTAACATTAAACGAGAACAGCCAGTGTGTTCTGTCAAAGCACGATTCTGGTGTAAATCGCCATACTGCGTATCACCTAAAATCGGATGAAAAATATGTTTCATATGGCGACGAAGCTGATGTTTACGCCCGGTTTTCGGTATTAAGCGAACCAATGAATAACGAGACGTGGCATAGCGCCCTACGCCATAAGGCATTTCAACGGTTTTCAATCCGTCATAAAACGTGACCGCACTTTGAGGTTCTTTATCCTGTTGAGCAAATTTATCGGCAATTTTATCCAATTGAACTTTCAACGGATAATCAATTTTCCCCTGCCCTGTCACATAACCACGAACCACGGCCAAATATTCTTTTTCCGTTTGTTTTTGCTCAAATTGATGGCATAACAAATTTGCTGTTTCACTGTTTAACGCAAATAACAACACACCGGATGTTGGCCTATCTAAGCGATGTATGGGATAAACCAATTGTCCGATCTGATCGCGTAAGGTTTGCATCACAAATTGGGTTTCATGACGATCCAACCAGCTACGATGTACTAGCATACCTGCCGGTTTATTCACCGCCACTATATGCTCGTCTTGATATAAAATCTCTAGTCTCATTGTTGTTGCAGCAATTCTTCGATTTCAATGATCGGGCGTAGTAATTCCGCCAAATACGCCTCTTCTTTTAGAGCTTCTTCCAAATAAGGGCTGATCGCGATTTGGCTTGGCAGCGTAGCTTGGCTTTCTAAAAGTGCATACATGCGCGGAATAAAAATCCATTGCAGCCATTCTGTCGGACTCATGGTGTCCAGTGCAAAAGGTTGCTCACTCAAGAATGCGTCTTCTTGAGGTGGCATCGTTTGCCACAACGCTAAACGCTCCATGGTTTGCTGCAAATTTTGTAAATGTAATCGGGTTTGTTGATACATAAAAAAGGCCTCGTAAAGAACGGCTCATTGTAGAAGATTTCGCGTTTTTGCGCCAGCCATGGCAAATTTAGTGTAAAATTCGCCCTTTCAACTTTAACGTTACCGTCTATGTATCTAATCGAAGCCTTTTTCTCTCTACAAAGTGATCTATTTTCTTTAGAACACCAAAGTCATTGCGTGAACCAAATTATTGAGCAATGGCGCTACAATGGGCAAATTATCGGACGTGAAATTCCACAATTTGTTGCCGAACAGGAAAATCAAACGGGGTTAGCTGTACGCGTTACCTGCCCGGAGCAAACCTCTCTTTTAGCGGAATTCAATAATTCCTCAGTGGATGAAGCCATTCAGGCAGCAGAAAAGTGCGGTGTATTTTTTGAGAGTTTTCAGATTGTGGCAGAAGATCTTAATTCAGAAATTACAGCGACAGAACCACCCTCTTGGCAACTGCTCTACACCACCTATTTGCAATCTTGCTCGCCACTACAAAGCGGTGATACTTTGCAGCCAATTCCGTTATATAAACAACTGAAAAACATACCGCACTTAGCAATGGATTTGATCAAATGGCAGGAAAATTGGCAAGCTTGCGATCAGTTGCAAATGAATGGTTCTGTGTTAGAAGAATCCGCCTTGGCACAAATTACCAACACGCAAAGCACGTTGTTTAAGCATGGCTATCATTTAGCACAGGAAATTGCGCGCCACAGCGGCATTCCAACTTACTATTATTTGTATCGCATCGGAGGCGAAAGCCGCGAGGCAGAGCTGCAATCCTGTTGCCCGCTGTGTAAACGAAACTGGACATTAAGCCAACCGCTTTTTGACTTCCTCTATTTTAAATGTGATCATTGCCGCCTCGTTTCAAATCTCTCATGGCATTGGCAATAAGGAAAACTATGCATTATCAAGATCCCAGCCTGAACGCCTTAAAACTCGGTCAGCAAACTCAATATGCGGAAAAATATGACCGCACTTTATTACAACCGGTCCCTCGCCATCTCAATCGCGACACGTTGGGCATTACACAAACACAGCCCTTTTCCATTGGTGCCGATATTTGGACGGCGTATGAAATTTCATGGCTCAACCTCAAAGGCGTTCCCCAAGTGGCGATTGCCGATGTACAAATTGATTTTTGTAGTGAAAATTTAATCGAATCGAAAAGTTTTAAACTCTATTTAAACAGTTTTAACCAAACAAAATTTGCTGACGCTGCCGAAGTGCAACACATCCTGCAACAGGATTTACAGGATTGCGCCAAAGGTGAAGTTAAGGTGCAATTAAATTCGCTGGCAAACTATACGGCACAGCCTATTGTTGCCCTATCAGGCGAATGTATTGATGAGTTAGATATTGAAATTCAGGATTATGCGTTTAACGCTGAGTTACTGAAAAATTGTACTGGGGATAATGTGGTCGAAGAAACGTTGGTCAGTCATTTGCTCAAATCCAACTGCCTTATTACCCAACAGCCGGATTGGGGGAGCTTGCAGATTCATTATGTGGGTAAACAAATTAATCGTGAGCAGTTATTGCGCTACATTATTTCTTTCCGTCAACATAACGAATTCCACGAGCAATGCGTTGAGCGTATTTTCTGTGACCTCATGCAATATGCAAAACCGGAAAAGCTGACGGTATATGCGCGCTACACTCGTCGAGGCGGGCTAGATATCAATCCATATCGCTCAAACTTTGAAGCGTTGCCACAAAACCTGCGATTAGCACGACAATAAACATCAAGTGCGGTCACAAAATTTGTTAGATTTTATGACCGCACTTTTACGTTCTAAACTAAATTCTTGTCACATCAAACTTCGTTAGATCAATACCGTCTTCCGTGCCGTAAAACTTAACTAACGCTTGTCGCAAAGTTTCGGCCCGTTTTGGTAAACCTTTTTCCGCATAGACCTTCACTTGTTCATAGACCGCCTGTTTAAACGGTTGAGTATCACCAGGTTGCCCATTGAGATTATCAGCGCTGGCAAAATAACGAAAACCGGCAGCGGTTGCCAAAATCCATTCTAATGCTTGCGGTTTGACTTCCACTTTTTCAAATAAACGTTGTTGCTCTTCGCTACGTCCATCAGGTTCATACCAATAGCCAAAATCTTCTAATTTACGGCGTTCTTTACCGGCGACCAGCCAGTGGGAGATTTCATGTAATCCACTGCTGTAAAAACCACGCGCAAAATAAATGGCATTGTAAGGGCAATCCTCATTTGCCGGAACATACAATGGCTCATCGCCCCCTTTGACTAATTTGGTGTTGTATTCTTGTTCAAAACATTGATTAAAAATATGGATTAAATCTTCGATATGATGTTCCATTTTGACTCCAAAAAATAAACCCGCTTAAAGAAGCGGGTTGCAATAATAAAGCCTTTGCGGCGAACCGAAAAGGCTTTTTTTGTTTAGTTATCAGAGGAGGCAGAATCGTCGTTTTTTTCTACCGCACTTTCAGGCTGTTGAGTCTCTACTGCTTTAGGCTCTTCAGCTTTTGGCTGTTGAGGCTCAGCGCTATTAGTGCCCTTCGGTTCTTCCCAACCGGCTGGCGGTGTAACCGGTTGGCGATTCATCAACTGTTTAATTTGCTCTTCTTCAATGGTTTCATATTTTACTAACGCATCTTTCATGGCGTGTAAAATATCCATATTGTCGATCAGAATTTGTCTCGCACGTTCATAGTTACGACTCACAATCGCACGCACTTCCTCATCAATCACATGAGCAGTTTCATCAGACATGTGTTTTGCTTTCGCCATGGAACGCCCCAAGAATACTTCCCCGTCATCCTCAGTGTAAAGAATTGGACCAAGTTTATCGGAGAAACCCCATTGAGTAACCATGTTACGAGCAATATTAGTTGCCACTTTAATATCGTTAGAAGCGCCTGTAGAAATATTTTCTTCGCCGTAAATCAAGTCTTCTGCTAAACGCCCTGCGTACAATGTAGAAAGTTTACTTTCCAATTGTTTTTGACTGATGCTGACTTGGTCGCCTTCCGGTAAGAAGAAGGTTACACCTAAAGCACGTCCGCGTGGAATAATTGTTACTTTATGCACTGGATCGTGTTCCGGCACCAAATAACCGACAATGGCATGACCCGCTTCATGATATGCGGTGGACTCTTTTTGCTTGTCAGTCATGATCATGGTGCGACGTTCAGGTCCCATGTTGATTTTGTCTTTGGCTTTTTCAAACTCAACCATCGTAACGATACGTTTATTGGTGCGTGCAGCAAATAACGCCGCTTCATTCACCAAGTTTGCCAAATCCGCACCGGAATAGCCCGGCGTACCTCGCGCAAGGGTCATTGCATCAACATCCGGCCCAACAGGCACTTTTCGCATGTGAACTTTAAGAATTTGCTCACGACCTTTCACATCAGGCAATCCAACCACAACTTGACGGTCGAAACGTCCCGGGCGGGTTAACGCTGGGTCTAAAACATCCGGACGGTTAGTTGCAGCAATCACGATAACGCCTTCATTACCTTCAAAGCCATCCATTTCAACCAACATTTGGTTTAAGGTTTGCTCGCGTTCATCATGACCACCACCAAGCCCAGCACCACGTTGGCGACCGACGGCATCGATTTCATCGATAAAAATCAAACAAGGCGCATTTTTCTTCGCTTGTTCAAACATATCGCGCACACGAGAAGCCCCAACCCCCACGAACATTTCAACGAAATCAGAACCGGAAATCGTGAAGAAAGGTACTTTCGCTTCACCGGCAATCGCTTTTGCCAATAACGTTTTACCGGTCCCCGGAGGACCAACCATTAAAATCCCTTTTGGAATTTTACCGCCTAAATTTTGGAATTTTTTCGGTTCACGTAAGAAGTCAACGATTTCAGCCACTTCTTCTTTCGCTTCATCACAACCGGCCACATCGGCAAAAGTGGTTTTGATTTGCTCTTGTGTCATCATACGCGCGCGACTTTTGCCAAAGCTCATGGCTTTACCGCCACCACCTTGCATTTGACGCATGAAGAAAACCCAGACGCCGATTAATAACAACATCGGGAACCAAGCAATCAAGATTTGAGATAATAATCCTCTTCTTTCCGGAGGCGTGCCTTCTACTTTGACTTTTTTATTTAATAAATCATTCAGTAAGTTTTTATCTTCTAAAGGAATGACTGTTGTATATCTAGAACCGTCTGCTTTGGTAACTAAAATTTCATTGTCTTCAAACTTAGCCTGACGCACCTGACTATTTTCAACATCAGTAATAAAAGTTGTATAGTCCGTTACACTGCCGGTAGAAGTCGAATTAAAACTTTGATATGCCGTCATCATTACAACAGCAACAATAACCCAAAGAATTAAATTTTTTACCATATCGTTCAAGGCATTACCCCATACTTATAAAGTTAATAAAATGTTGCAAGGTTACTATATTTATTTCGAAAGTTAAAGTTATCAAATTGATTGTCTTTCTTTGTTACTTAACCCATTAAAACTTATAGCCACTTGCAACGATATAAACTTCCCGAGAGCGATCTCGAGAGGCCTCAGGTTTCCGAACTTTTACTACACTAAAGAGAGAACGAATCTCTTTTAAGTATTCATCAAAACCTTCACCCTGAAAAACTTTTACAACAAAACTGCCTTTGTTCGCCAACACCTGTTTGCACATATCTAATGCAAGCTCGACCAAATACATTGCGCGTGGAATATCCACTGATGGCATTCCACTGAAATTAGGCGCCATATCCGACATCACCACATCGACTTTTTCTTCGCCAACGCGTTCTAGCAAAGTACTCAGGACATTTTCATCACGGAAATCCCCTTGTAGGAAATCAACCCCTACAATGGGATCCATCTCCAAAATATCGCATGCGATAACGCGTCCATTCCGACCAATTTGGCTGACGACATACTGCGACCAACCACCCGGAGCGGCACCAAGATCGACCACTGTCATACCCGGTTTAAATAAACGGTCTGTTTGCTGGATTTCATCAAGTTTGAAATATGCACGGGAACGCAGTTTTTGCTTATGCGCTTTTTGTACAAAAGGATCTTTAAAATGTTCGTTTAACCAGCGAGTAGAACTCGCCGAGCGTTTTTTCTTGCCCATAACCTGTCTTGTATTTTGTAATGTCGTTATATATGAAGGCTTAAGCTTTACTTTTCAAGCCTTAAATCATCATTAATAAAAAATCCACCTTTCCTCGATTTTTGACAGAAAGGTGGCTTAAATCAGAATGGTGCTTATTGTAGCAATTAAAGTGCGGTCTATAAAACGATCGTTTTATTTTTATAAACGAAAATACGATCGTGCAATGCCAAATCTAAAGCGCGACTCAATACTGTTTTTTCTACATCACGCCCGGCTTTCATCATAGATTCCGCGCTATAAGTATGGTCAATATTGATCACATTCTGCATAATAATCGGTCCTTGATCCAACTCATTATTAATAAAATGCGCTGTTGCACCAATAATTTTCACGCCGCGTTCATAAGCTTGTTGATAAGGTTTCGCACCAATAAATGCCGGTAAGAATGAGTGGTGAATATTAATAACTCGATTAGGATAACGAGCCACAAATTTTGGATTTAGCACGCGCATATACTTCGCAAGCACAATGTAATCCGGTGCAAATTCATCAATTTTTTCAGCGAGCAACTCATCGTGTTCTTCACGGGTTAAATCTTGATGACTAATGCAGAAAAACGGTACATCAAAACGTTCTGCCAACGTACGCAATGAATCATGATTTCCAATCACGGCAGCAATCTCCACATCAAGACCACCATAGTAATTTTTCATCAAAATATCGCCTAAACAATGCGCCTCTTTCGTGACTAAAATCACAATTCGTTTACGTTTTGTACTGATGAGACGGCAATTGGTCCCTTCAGGTAAACTCAGCGCTAAATCGGCCAACAAAGTTTCTTCATTAAAAATCCCTTGTAGTTCCGTGCGCATAAAAAAATGTTTGGTTTCAAAATCAACAAATTCATTATTATGCACAATATTTAATTGATGCTTATAACAAATATTTGTGATCTTAGAAATAAGTCCTTTCGCATCAGGACAATCTGTCAATAATATTTTATTTTCAACCATATTATCCTCTTAATAAAAAAGAAACCCATAAAAATGGGTTTCTTACGATAATTAAAACAATATTAAATTTCAAAATCGGATAAAGATTGACCTTTATCTAATTTTGTTTGAATCGCTTTTGGCGTACGGCCTTGACCAGTCCAAGTTTTTGTTACGCCATTTTCATCCACATACTGATACTTTGCAGGGCGTGTTTCTCGCTTCTTACGAGGAACTTCCGCACCTAAAATCTCAGCTAATTCATCGACGGTAATACCTTCTTGTTTCAATAAATCTTTATATTTAGCGATGCGTTCTTGACGCTCTTTTTCCTCTTGTTGAATTTTCAAGAGTTCTTCTCTTTTTTCAGAAATAACCAGTTGTAACTTTTCTAAAATACTTTCTAATAATTCCAACGATTCGTTTCGAGCAAGTACACGTAAACTACGAATATTTGTTAAAACTTTTAACACTTCAGCCATTAAATTTACCTCCGATATTCATTATTAATATAAAATCCTTAACTATCATAAACAAATAAATATTCTAGGTAAACAGAATTTATCGAATTTATTTATGACGTAAAATTTCATTTTCCTTATTGGCATTCCTCTTTTTTTATTGTAGTCTTGTGGTGTCCTATACATACGTAGAGGTGCAAACGTTATAAGTATATTTTCAGAGTGGATAACGATGAAGAAAATGGAAAGGAACGTTTGCCGAAATCAGTTAAAAGTCGTTTTAACTGGTTGGTGGCGTCTTCGAAAGAACCGTCACTGTCATAGTCAATAACAACTATGGAGCGCTACTGGTTAGGTTGGGTCTTTATTTACCTGCCGTTTTAAATCATTTCTGATTATTCTAAATATTTAAAGTCAGTGGTTCTCCCTTAATTTTAGGTAGAACAACATATGGAACTCATCGATTATTCATCGTCAATTTGGTCAATACTTCCTCCTTTACTTGCGTTAGTATTAGCGATTGTTACGCGTAAAGTTATCCTTTCTTTAAGTGTCGGGATTCTGGTCGGTGCCACCATGTTGGCGAACTTCGAACCGCTGAATACCTTAGTGTATTTAAAAAATAATATTTCTTCCCTTTTCATTACAGAAGACGGTTTGAATAGCAACAACATTAACATTCTGCTTTTCTTATTATTGCTTGGCGTTTTGACCGCACTTTTAAGCATGTCCGGCAGTAACCGTGCATTTGCCGAATGGGCGCAAAAACACATTAAAGATCGTCGTGGTGCAAAATTAGTTGCCGCAGCACTAGTTTTCATTACCTTTATTGATGACTATTTCCACAGCTTAGCTGTCGGTGCAATTGCTCGCCCAATTACCGATAAATTCAAAGTATCTCGCGCTAAATTAGCTTATATTCTCGACTCTACAGCCGCGCCGATGTGTGTGCTTATGCCGGTGTCCAGCTGGGGAGCGTACATTATTACGTTAATCGCAGGCTTATTTGCAACCTACTCACTCACCGGCTACACCCCTATCGGTGCATTTATGGCAATGAGTGCTATGAACTTTTATGCCATTTTCTCCATTTTAATGGTGTTCTTTGTTGCCTATTTCTCTTTTGATATTGGCTCGATGGCACAACATGAAAAACTTGCATTAGAAGCTGAAAATACAGAAGAAGAACAACTCTCTGACATAAAAGGCCATGTACGTAATCTTGTACTACCGATTTTAACCTTAATTATCGTGACCGTTTCCGCCATGATGTATACGGGTAACGAAGCCTTAGCCGCCGATGGCAAACCTTTCTCTATCTTAGGTGCATTTGAAAATACCACCGTTGGCGTGTCATTAGTGACCGGTGGTTTAAGTGCGGTATTAGTTGCTTCACTTTGTATTTTTGCCGATCGTTTGGTGAATACCTCCGAATACATCAAAGCGTGGGGCGTAGGGATTAAATCCATGTCTGGTGCGATTCTCATTTTATTCTTCGCATGGACAATTAATAATGTGGTAAGCGATGTGAAAACCGGTGCTTATTTAGCCTCTTTAGTTTCCGATACATTGCCACTTGCTTTATTACCTGCACTTTTATTTATTTTGGCATCCGTTATGGCATTCTCCACCGGCACCAGCTGGGGAACCTTCGGTATTATGTTACCTATCGCTGCAGCAATCGCCTCTCACGCAATGCCTGGCTCTGTAGAATTTATGTTGCCTTGCTTATCCGCAGTGATGGCGGGAGCCGTTTGCGGTGACCACTGCTCACCGGTATCCGATACGACCATTTTGTCTTCCACTGGGGCAAAATGCGACCACATGGATCACGTTACCTCACAGTTGCCTTATGCCCTTACCGTGGCAACCGCAACTATTGCGGGCTATATCGTTGTCGGTTTCACCTATTCCGGTCTACTTGGTTTTATCACCACAGGTGCTGTACTTGCCTTACTCGTGTTTATCTTTAAAAAACGCTAAATTGTGATCTAGCGCACAAAACCAAAACAAAAAATATAATTTTGTTAAATTTATAAAATGCGGCATAAAGTCGCATTTTTTATACCTAAAATAAAAATAATTTTATAAAAAACCAAAATTAAAATTTAAAAAGAATTTTATACTGGCAAATTCAGAAAAAATTCATTTTTCCATCAAATTTTAAATAGACAACTTAGCTGCTTTCCATTAAAAATAATTTCATTCCTACAAAGTACCCACATTTACGTTGTTTATGTAAAAGTGCGGTAAAAAAAATCAGCGTTTTTTGAAGCAACATATTAAGAGGTGAAAATGAAAAAATTATCGGGAGCAGAAATGGTCGTTCAATCCTTGCGTGATCAAGGTGTTGAATTTTTATTTGGTTATCCTGGCGGTACAGTTTTAGACATTTATGATGCCATTCATACCCTCGGCGGTATTGAACATATTTTAGTACGCCACGAACAAGCCGCAGTACACATGGCTGATGGTTACGCACGAGCCACCGGTAAAGTAGGCTGTGTTTTAGTTACCTCCGGCCCTGGTGCCACCAATGCCATTACCGGCATTGCTACCGCATATGCGGATTCTATTCCGTTAGTGGTGCTTTCCGGGCAAGTACCATCGGGGTTAATTGGTAGTGATGCCTTCCAAGAATGCGACATGGTGGGGATTTCCCGTCCGGTCGTGAAACACAGTTTTTTAGTTAAAAACCCGGAAGACATTCCGACCATCATTAAGAAAGCCTTTTATATTGCCTCTACCGGTCGTCCAGGCCCTGTGGTCATTGATTTACCAAAAGATGTTGTTAATCCATTAAACAAATTTGCCTACACTTATCCGGAAGAAGTCACTTTGCGTTCTTACAGCCCAACGGTGCAAGGTCACAAAGGGCAAATCAAAAAAGCCTTAAAAGCCTTATTGGTGGCAAAAAAACCGGTGCTTTTCGTGGGCGGTGGTGTCATTTCGGCCAACTGCCACAATGCCTTAACACGCTTTGCTAAACAGTTAAATTTGCCAGTCACATCTTCTCTTATGGGCCTAGGCGCATTCCCGGGTACGGATAGACAATTCCTTGGGATGCTTGGTATGCACGGCACTTATGAAGCCAATACGGCAATGCATAACAGCGACTTGATTTTAGGTATCGGCGTTCGCTTTGACGATCGCACCACCAATAATCTCGCGAAATATTGCCCGAATGCGAAAGTGATTCATGTGGATGTGGATCCCACCTCCATTTCCAAAACCGTACCGGTGGCAATTCCAATTGTAGGCAGCGCAGAAAGCGTATTAGACGAATTTTTATCGTTATTGGAAGATGAAAACCTTGCGAAATCCCAATCTGATTTAACCGATTGGTGGAAAGAAATCGAACAATGGAAAGCAGAAAAATGCCTCAATTTCGATCGTCACAGTGGCGTGATCAAACCACAGCAAGTGCTTGAAACGATTTATCGCCTAACCAAGGGTAATGCCTATGTGGCATCTGATGTAGGACAACACCAAATGTTTGCTGCATTACACTACCCGTTCGACCAACCACGTCGTTGGATCAATTCCGGTGGGCTTGGCACCATGGGCTTCGGTTTACCTGCTGCACTTGGCGTAAAACTTGCCGATCCGAAAGCGACGGTGGTTTGTATTACCGGTGATGGAAGTATTCAAATGAACATTCAAGAACTTTCTACCGCCAAACAGTATGATATTCCTATCGTCGTCATTTGTTTGAACAACCATTTCCTCGGTATGGTGAAACAATGGCAGGATTTGATTTATTCCGGTCGCCATTCGCAAACTTACATGAACTCGTTGCCGGATTTCGTAAAATTAGCGGAAGCCTACGATCATGTGGGTATTCAAATCGCCAAACCGGAAGAACTGGAAGAAAAACTCCAACAAGCGTTCAGTATAAAAAATAAACTGGTCTTTGTTGACGTCAACGTTGATGCCAACGAACACGTTTACCCAATGCAAGTGCGTGGTGGCGCTATGAATGAAATGATTTTGACTAAACCGGAGAATGCATAATGCGTAGAATTTTATCAGTATTACTCGAAAATGAATCAGGTGCGTTATCCCGCGTCGTCGCCTTATTCTCACAACGTGCTTTCAACATTGAAAGCCTTACTGTAGCACCAACAGACGATCCAACGTTATCCCGTATGACTATCGAAACCTACGGTGATGAACAAGTGCTAGAGCAAATTGAAAAGCAACTACACAAATTAGTGGATGTGTTCAAAGTGATTAATTTAAGCGGCTGCGAACACGTTGAGCGTGAAGTGATGTTAATTAAAGTACGTGCACAAGGCGCAGCGCGAGAAGAACTGAAACGTTTGACGGATATTTTCCGTGCGCAAATTGTGGACGTCACCACGAAGTCTTACATCATCCAGCTCACCGGCACCAAAGACAAACTGGACGCCTTCGTGAGTACCCTAAAAGAAGAAGCCGTTGTCATCGAAATCGTCCGCTCCGGTTTAGTGAGCTTACCACGTGGAGAAAAAGGCTATTTATAGTCGCTATATAAACACCAAGTGCGGTCAAAATTCGTTGTAAATTTTGACCGCACTTTTTATTTAATTTTTTAAATACGCAAGAGCAAAGCAAATCCCACTTAACAGTTTGATAAGCTTATTTCCACCCAATCCCAGCATATTTTGAACATATAAACAATTTTGTGACATGCATTCCATTTTTAATAAAATGAGATGCTATAATCTACGTAGTTACATGCAAAATTTGTGCAATTTAATCAATCTACGATCTATTTCTGACATTTATAAGGAGTTAATGTGAAATTAGATGAAATCGCCAAGTTAGCGGGCGTTTCTTGCACAACGGTGAGCTACGTTGTGAATGGAAAAGCTAAACAATATCGCGTAAGCGATAGCACGATAGCCAAAGTGCAGGCGCTGATTAAGCAATATGATTTCAAACCCAATGCCATGGCGGCAAGCTTGCGCGTAGGTAAAAGTAAAACTATTGGTTTGATTATTCCTGATTTTGAAAATATCAGCTACGCAAAAATCGCCAACAAGTTAGAAAATCGCTTGCGAGAAAAAGGATATCAGCTGTTAATTTCTTGCTCCAATGATCATATTGAAAATGAACAAGACTGCGTAAAACATTTATTACAACGTCAAGTTGATGCGTTGGTTGTCTCTTCTGCTCTACCTTATAACACAGATTTTTATCAAAATGCCGATGTACCTGTTATTGGGTTTGATCGCCGTATTCAATCCCCCAATGTGGTAAATGTATTGACCGATGATGAAGGCGATGCATGTCGCTTAGCAGAGGAATTTCTCAAACTGCCAAATCAACAGCAGGTGTTATTCTTTGGCGCACTGTCTGAATTGCCCACTAGCAAGGAGCGTGAGCTGGGTTTTCGCAAAGCACTGAAAGATAAAACGGTAAAAGTTGATTATTTATATACAGATAAATTTCATAAAAACAATGCGGCAAATACATTTGCACAATGGTTATCAGAAAAAGGGAATTTGCCAACAACCATTTTTACCACTTCATTTACGCTATTAGAAGGCGTGATGTTGGTATTATTACAACGTTTTGGGCATGTGCCTCATCACTTAACGATTGCAACCTTTGGTCATTTTGAAATGTTGGAGTTATTAGAAAACCCGGTGATTTGTAGCGTGCAAGATTACGATAAAGTATCGCAATCTCTATTGAATTTGGCATTTGATGCTATTTCGAAAAAACATAAAACAACAGTAAATAGCACGCCTTTAAGCCGTAAAGTCATTAAGTACCACTGTTAGCATCCGTCACATCGGGAATCGTCACCGGTGGGGGCAAAGGTTCCGGTACCCCTAAAAAGTGCGGTTCCCTTTCCATTAATAAATCCCACACAGCCTGCAAGCGGGCAAAAAATTCTCGCACTCGCACTTTTGTATAACCTTGCGGATAATCGGCAACGAAACAAATAGCATCAATGTCATGGAATTTTGCAATAAATAGAGCGCGTTCACAGTGGAATTTTTGTGAAATGATCGTGAGAGAATGAGCTTGAAACACTTGATCGGCACGAACCACGGAATCCAATGTGCGGAATCCGGCAAAATCTAAATAAATAAACTCTTGCGGAACGCCCATCTTTTTCAAATCTTTCAACATGGTACGCGGTTCATTGTATTGCAATGTACGGTTATCACCACTTAACAATAAATAATCTACTTTTCTTTTTTCAAACAAACGTTGAGCAGTCAATAATCGATTGTAATAAAAGAGATTCAGAGTGTTATCCGAGAAATATTTTGACGTGCCAAGCACCAAGCCATAAGGACGATTTGGCACTTTTTCGATGTCATAGTAAATGTCATTACGCACATAGTATCCAATGGTCTGATCAACAATCACCAACAAAATCGCAAAAAAAGCCATAAATAACGCCATGTAACGGGAAAGCCGTTTCATCTGCGTTAGTGTGAAATATATTTGTAACTTTTCTTTTAAATTCAATTTCATTGGCTGTTTTATCAGAAAAAATTGGTATTCAACATAATGAAAAAAAGCCTGGAATTCAAGTGTAATTTCGTTATTTATAGCCTTAAAAACTTCCAGATGTTTAGACGTCTAAAATTTCTTGACAAGGGATAGCCGCAGGATGTAACGTTACTCACCTTTACTGATAACAAGAGAAATTGCGCCGGATTTTGCAATGACAATAAAAAAGACCACCGTTTTTACCCATCAACCTTTACAGCTTACGTTAGGCGGTCAACTGGAACACATCGACGTTGCCTATCAAACTTACGGTGTATTGAATGCGGATAAAAGCAATGCCGTGTTAATTTGCCATGCCCTTACCGGGGATGCCGAACCTTATTTTGATCAAGAGGCAAACCAACAAGGTTGGTGGCAAAACTTCATGGGTGACGGATTGGCATTAGACACTTCGCGCTATTTCTTTATTTGTTCCAATGTGCTTGGTGGTTGTAAAGGCACAACCGGTCCTTCTTCAGTTAATCCGCAAACCGGTCGTCCATACGGCAGTCAATTTCCTACCGTCGTAGTACAAGATATTGTAAAAGTACAAAAAGCATTACTAGACTCACTGGCGATTCCACATTTACACGCCATCATTGGGGGCTCTTTTGGCGGAATGCAAGCCAATCAATGGGCGATTGATTACCCTGATTTTGTTTCCAACGTAGTAAATTTATGCTCTTCTCTGTCTTTCAGTGCAGAAGCCATCGGATTTAATCACGTCATGCGTCAAGCGGTTATCAGTGACCCAAATTTCAATAACGGCGATTATTACGACGGTGCAAAACCGGATAAAGGATTAGCGTTAGCGCGTATGCTTGGCATGCTTACCTATCGCACAGATGTTCAGCTGACCAAAGCTTTCGGACGCGCGACCAAAGCAGAAGGCAATTTGCAGGGGGACTATTTCCAAGTGGAATCTTATTTGAGCTACCAAGGACAGAAATTTCTTGCGCGCTTCGATGCCAATAGCTACCTGCATTTACTACGCGCGTTGGATTTATACGATCCAAGCCTCGGTTATGCCGACTTAAAAACCGCACTTTCTCGCATTCAAGCACGTTACACGTTAGTTTCTGTGGATAACGATCAACTGTTCAAATTGCCGGAATTACGCAAAAGCAAACAGCTATTGGAAGAAAATGGCGTGAATTTAAATTATTACGAATTCAGCTCTGACTATGGTCATGATGCCTTTTTAGTGGACTACGCCTTTTTTGAACATAAAATCCGTGATGGATTAGCAGGAAAAATAGAAAAATGAGTCTAAAAAGAAACCGCACTTTAAAACGAAGTGCGGTTTCTTTTTGATGTGTTTTTCATTAGAAAATGGAAAACGCTAAAACAAGAATCACGCTAAGAGAAAGCGCAACCGTCATCATTGCATAACCGAAAGTCCCCATGATTCACCTCTTTTTTTTGTCTTTATGTTAAAAGAGCCTATATCTTAACAAAAAATTCACATAAAAAGCCAACCAAATATGAAAAAGCCGACAGATTAATAAAAATTCTGTGTTATGCCCTTAACCAAAAGTACTTACCTCTTTATAATAGCCAAAATTTTTTAGGGAGAACGTTATGGCTACCATCAAAGATGTTGCCAAAATGGCAGGCGTATCCACCACCACGGTGTCGCACGTAATCAATAAAACCCGCTTTGTGGCACAAGAAACCGAAAGTTTGGTTTTACAGGCCATCAAAGATCTGAATTATTCCCCAAGTGCGGTGGCGCGTAGCCTTAAAGTGAATACCACCAAATCTATCGGCATGATCGTCACCACCAGTGAAGCGCCTTATTTTGCGGAAATCATTCATGCAGTAGAAGAACACTGCTATCGCCAAGGTTATTCATTGTTTCTGTGTAACACGCAAAATAATGCGGAAAAAATCAAAAACCATTTAGAAATGCTAGCGAAAAAACGCGTAGATGGCATTTTGGTTATGTGTTCCGAATACTTGCCGGATTCGTTAAATCTACTTCATTCCTTTGAAAATATCCCGATGGTCGTGATGGATTGGGGCCCGAACGTACACACAGACATCATCCAAGATAACAGCTTTGATGGCGGCTATTTAGCCACCAAACATCTCATTGAAAACGGCCATAAACACATCGGCATTATTGCCGGTGAGCTCACCAAAACAACCGCGAAAACCCGTTATGAGGGCTTTATCCATGCGATAAAAGAAGCCGGTTTAACCGTTAATCCGAACTGGGTGATGGAAGGCTTTTTTGAACCGGAAGACGGCTATGAGTGCATGAATAAAATTTTAAGCCAAGATAACTTACCAACCGCGGTATTTTGTTGTAACGATCTCATGGCGTTGGGTGCGATTTCCGCGATTGGCGAAAAAGGCTTACGTGTACCGGAAGACATTTCCATTATCGGTTATGACAACATTCATGCCTCCCGTTTTTATTCACCGCCGCTGACAACCGTGCACCAATCTAAGTCTCGTTTAGGTGTGCAAGCGGTGAATTTATTGTTTGAACGCATTAACCATAAATCCGATCAAAAAGAAAAAATTGAAATCTACCCTGAATTGGTGGTTCGCAAATCGGTGAAAAAGATAGTATAAGTAAATAAAAAAGGGGCTAAAAAAGCCCCTTTTCTTCGCATTTAAAACACCATAAAAACCGACCGCACTTTCTCCCACAATTATGCTATGATGAGCCCTCAATTTACTGCATGGAATACACAAATGAGCGAATTCAAAAAACTGGATCCCGATACGGCAATTGATATTGCCTACGATATTTTTCTAGAGATGGCACCGGAAAATCTCGATCCTGCCGATATTCTGTTATTTAATCTGCAATTTGAAGAACGTGGCGCTGTTGAGTTTGTTGAAACCGCCGATAACTGGGAAGAAGAAATTGGCGTGTTAATTGATCCGGAAGAATATGCCGAAGTCTGGATTGGACTGGTGAATGAACAAGATGAAATGGATGATATTTTTGCCAAGTTTTTAATTTCTCACCGAGAAGAAGATCGTCAATATCATATTATTTGGAAAGAATAACGCGTATTTCCGTTCATTCCGGCACGTTAATACCCTCGCCCTGTTCGTCTAACACAGGGCGAAAAACACGGTAAAAACCCACCGCACTTTCAGTCTTTCCTATTCCTCTACAGGCAGCACAAACCAACCAATCGGACGTAACTTAACAAAATACTCGGGCTGATTTGGTATGTAATCATTTGGATTTAAATGCACCAATAATGGCAAACCATGCCATTGCACCTGAATCTCCCAATAACTCCCCATAGAAATCGCCGATTGTACTTCACAACGTTCCGCAGGTTCGCCGGTGAGTGCCAAGAACACGCCTTCAGGGCGAATACCGAGCACATAGTTTCCCTCTTGCGGTGGCACATCTGATTCAATCGACAACGCATTTTCTGCCAGAACATAGTTTCCGTTTTTTACGCTTACCGGAAAGAAAGACACCTCGCCCATGAAGTTTGCCGTAAAACGAGAGGTTGGATGATGATAGAGGGTATTCGGCAAACCAATCTGTTCGACTTTTCCTTGATTCATCACCACTACTGCATCAGAAATAGCAAAGGCTTCTGTTTGATCGTGAGTCACATAAAGCACCGTAATACCGAGTTTTTGTTGTAAATGGCGAATCATCTCACGCATCGTACGACGCAAATTGGTATCCAAATTACTTAACGGCTCATCAAATAATAAAATTTGTGGCGTAATCACCAACGCCCGCGCCAAGGCGACACGTTGTTGTTGTCCACCGGAAAGTTGTTCAATACGGCGATGCTCAAACCCTTCAAGTTCCACCATTTTTAATGCTCGGCTAACTTTTTCAGCAATGTCGGAGGAATGGGTTTCCTGCATTTTTAAACCAAATGCCACATTTTCCCCCACCGTTAAATGAGGGAAAAGCGCGTAGGATTGAAAAACAATCCCCACGCCTCGCTGTTGTGGCGGTAGACAGCTGATATCCTTTCCGTCACATAAAATTTGCCCTTGATCGAGATCTTCCAACCCGGCAATAAGACGTAGAATGGTGGTTTTGCCACAACCTGAGGCGCCCAATAAAGTCGTAAATTTACCTTTTTCAAAGGTAAGATTGAAATCTTGCAATACCTTGGTTGAACCAAAAGCTTTATAAACCTGTTTTAATTCAATATATTGTGTCATGTTATCGTCCTAACTTTGTCTCACCAACCCATCGACCGAATAAGCCGATAACCAGCATCATAATCACAATTAAACTGGCGCCGTACGCCACCGCTAAGCCGTAATCGCCGTCTTCCACCCGATTTAAAATAAATGACGTTGCCACGCGGGTGCTTGGTGTAACTAAGAAAATAATCGCGCTAATGGTCGTCATCGCACGCACAAAACTGGTCACCAAAGCAGACAATAAAGCGGGCTTCAATAAAGGCAAGGTAATAAAACGTAACGTCTGAAACGCGCTAGCTTTTAAAGAATAGGCGGCTTCATCCAATGCCGGATCCAGTTGTTTAAAATTCACTAATGCGGCACGCAAACCAATGGGCATATTGCGCGTGACCATCGAAAGCACAATGATCGCCCCGGTGCCGGTTAAATAGAGCGGCACATTATTGAACGCAAGGATGTAAGACACCCCGGCAACCGTTCCCGGCACCGCAAAACTGAGTAACGTCAGAAATTCAATGTGTTTTTGTCCGAAGAAGCGATGACGAGAAAAGAAATACGCCAATAAAAAACCGCTCATGGCAGTAAAAGGTGCGGCGATCACGGCGAATAATACGGTTTGCACTAAAGACGGAATCGCACCGTTCTTCCAGCCTTGTCCGAATAGCGTGATGTAGTGTTGCAAAGTAAAGGTGTGATTAACACCCCAGTTCTGCATCACGCTGCCGTAAAAAATACTGCCGTACAATACGGCATTGAAGCCAACCCAGGCAGCAAAAATGCTCACAACGGTGATTTTTAAACCAAGAGATAACGGCGTACTGCGTCCTTCAAACCCTTTGCCCGAGAGCGTGACATAATTTTTGCGCCCGATAGAATGATATTGCAGCCAGAAAACGCCGAGAGAAATGCTTAACAAAATAATCCCCAAGACACTTGCGGAGAAATAATCGTTTTGCGCCCCCACAATGTAAAAATAAATTTGCGTTGCTAACACATCAAAATTGCCGCCTAACACGAAAGGCGAGCTGAAATCCGCCAAAGATTGCACCATCACGATTAAAAAGGCATTGGCTAGTGCCGGTTTTAATAACGGCAACACGATAAAACGGAAACTCTGCCAACGATTTGCGCCGAGCATGACGGCGGCTTCTTCCAATTTCGGGGAAAGGTTTTTTAATGCCCCTTCCAACAACATAAATGCCATGGGCGTTAATGCCAACGTGTGGGAAATCAGAATACCGTTAAAACCATAAAGCCAATTCGGGTTCACGCCGAAATGTTGCGCGAGAAATTGTGTCACATAGCCTGAGCGACCAAACATCAACATCACGCCTAAGCTAACAACAAAAGGCGGCGTCACCATCGGCAACAAAGAAAAAACCTTACTGATGAAAAAACTGCGTTTGGCAATTCTTGTGGTGTACAACGCCAAAACAAGCGCAAAGGCAACAGAACATACGCCGACCGCAGACGATACCGCCAAGGAATTGCCAATGACTTTCCACAAGCCAAGGTGGTTTAATAACGTAAAAACATTACCAGACTCACCGGATTCGCCGGTAAAAAAGATCGTAAATAATGCGCTTATCGGATAAAAAATAAAGCCGATCACCAACACGGCAAGCCCGGTGGCGACCGCCAATAAAAAACGCTCCCCCCGTAAAAAACCTAAATGCGCTAAGGCATCCACGAATATGGCGCCGATGGCAATAAACAGGAAAATCACCGCATAGCCGAAACGGAAAGCATAGGCCTCCGCCGAGAACCAAATGAAAGCAACCAAAAGTGCGGTCAAAATAACGGTTATTTTTGCGGAACAACGAGAATCAGGCAGTCGCTGAAAAAAGGGGAAAATCCATAATGCACCAAACCACAGCCAACTGATATTGACCTGAACCCATCCCATCGCGGCAAAATATTCTGTTGCGGTCGCCCCGAAAAGACCATAATCCAAGGCTCGCACCGGCAAACAGGCAAATGCCAGAAAAGCGAGTAAAATCCAAGTGATAGGCTGATGGAATAGGTGTTTTAGCATGGATACGTCAGCATAAGATCTTGCTCGGCACAGCATAGGGTGCCGAGCATCGGTAGGATTATTTCGATAATTTGATGTCAGCCAGCCACTTATTAATTAATCGCTTGCCTTCATCTTTAGAACCGAATTTCACAAAATCAAATTCAACAAAATCTAATTTCTTCGGGTCAACGGATTTTGGTGAAGATTCCGCGTTGGCATTGGTTGGGATTTGATATAAACCGAATTCACGCCATGGTATTTCCTGCACCTCTTTCGACAACACAAAATCCATAAAAAGTTTGGCATTATCGAGGTTGCGTGCGCCTTTAATAATACTCGCACCGCCCAACGCATAACCGGTTTTGCCTTGTGGGATCACCGTTTCCACCGGCGCGCCTTTTTCTTTTTCCGTGGCATACGCATGCACAAAACCAACACTCACCGCACTTTCACCACGAGATAAATTCGCTGTCACCAAATTACTTTTCACATATTGCGAGACATTTTCATTAAGCTTTTTCAAATAATCAAAGGCTTTCTCTTCGCCCCAAAGTTGAATCAAGGTTGCCATGATCGTATAAGTCGTACCGGAAGCACGCGGATCCGGCAGTTGAATTTCACCTTTATATTCCGGTTTGAGTAAGTCTTCCCAGGTTTGCGGCGCAGGCAATCCTAGTTGCGCCAATTTTTGTGTATTCACACCAAAGCCCAACACCAACATGTAGGCTACGGAAGTGAAATCACCCTTTTGCGCCATGAGTGGTTTAAACTGCGGTAAAATTTCCGCTTGTTTTGGCGAACGGTAGGCTTCTAACAAACCCAACTCGCCCGCCTGGAAATGAGGCTCAATGGTGCCGCCATACCAAAAATCTGCCTGCGGATTATCTTTCTCCGCGTTGATCTTGCCAAAAATGGTTTCAGTGCCTCCGTGCACAAATTCGGTTTTCACGTCATATTTTTCACCAAACTGCGTCGTTACCTTTTCACACAAGGCATTTTGCACCGTGCAATACACGGTCAAACGTCCTTCCGCCGCCGCCTGTTGGCTAAAAAATAAAGACGAAAGACACACCAAACCTAAACTCTGTTTAAACCATTTTTGCATTTGAACGCTCTCTTATAACTGACATAACGAAAGGCTCAGATTATATGCCATTACATGAAAAAATCGAAACCGATTGCGTTTAATTTTTATGCCAATGAAAGCCGAATAAATACAGGTACAACCAATATCATGTAAACAAAAACGAGGAACTTGTGGGTGCGGTTTAACATTTGTTGGGAAAAAAGACCGCACTTTTCGTTTTTATCTACTCATTTGATTCTTTAGGTGGTTTTAATCTTTATCAAAACATAACATTAAAGGTAGAATAACGCCTTAATTCTCAATTATTTTTATGATTTCTAAGGAGTTTCAATCATGGCCACTGCAATTCAACAACGAGAAGAGCTTCAACGCCGTATTTGGCAAATCGCGAATGATGTACGAGGCGCTGTTGATGGTTGGGATTTTAAACAGTATGTTTTGGGTACACTTTTCTATCGCTTTATCAGTGAAAACTTTGCCAACTATATTGAAGGTGGCGATGATAGCGTTGATTATTCTGCGTTTAATGATGACAACCCTATTATTGCTGCCATCAAAGAAGATACTATCAAAGCAAAAGGCTATTTTATTTACCCTAGCCAATTATTTAAAAATGTCGTGGCAACAGCCAATACTAATCCGAATTTAAATACAGACCTAAAAAGCATTTTTACAGATATTGAAAACTCCGCTACTGGCTACCCTTCTGAACAGGATATCAAAGGCTTATTTGCTGATTTTGATACCACCAGCAACCGCTTGGGCAATACCGTTGCCGATAAAAACAGCCGTCTCGCTGCGGTATTAAAAGGCGTTGCCGAGTTAGATTTTGGTGACTTTGAAGATAATCATATTGATTTATTCGGTGATGCTTACGAATTTTTAATTTCCAACTATGCCGCTAATGCCGGTAAATCGGGTGGTGAGTTCTTTACGCCACAATGCGTTTCCAAGCTGATTGCCCGATTGGCTTTATATGGACAAGACAAGGTCAATAAAATTTACGACCCTGCTGCCGGTTCGGGTTCTTTATTATTGCAAGCGAAAAAACAATTTGATGAACACATCATCGAAGAAGGATTCTTCGGGCAGGAAATCAATCACACCACTTACAACCTTGCCCGTATGAATATGTTTTTACATAACATCAACTACGACAAGTTTGATATCGCCCTTGGCAACACCTTAATGAATCCTCAATTTGGTGACGATAAACCCTTCGATGCTATCGTTTCTAACCCGCCTTATTCTGTAAAATGGATTGGCTCGGATGACCCAACACTGATTAACGATGAACGCTTTGCCCCTGCCGGCGTGCTTGCGCCAAAATCCAAAGCGGACTTCGCCTTTATTTTGCATGCGTTAAGCTATCTTTCAGCAAAAGGCCGTGCGGCGATTGTCTCCTTCCCCGGTATTTTTTATCGTGGCGGTGCGGAACAAAAAATTCGTCAATATTTGGTGGATAATAACTATGTGGAAACGGTAATTGCGCTTGCGCCAAATCTCTTTTTCGGCACCAGTATTGCGGTGAATATTTTGGTGCTTTCCAAACATAAACCCGATACCCAAACCCAATTTATCGATGCCAGCGGTTTATTTAAATCCGCCACCAATAACAATATTTTGGAAGAGGAACATATCGAGCAAATTCTCAAATTGTTTGCCGATAAAGAAGATGTACCGCATTTAGCCAAATCCGTGTCCTTTGAAGACATCGTTAACAATGAATACAACCTTGCGGTGAGTTCTTATGTGGAACAAAAAGACACCCGAGAGGTGATTGATATCGATAAACTCAATGCGGAAATTAAACAAACCGTTGCTAATATCGACCGCTTGCGTGCGGAAATTGACAAGATTGTGGCGGAGATTGAGGGGTAAAACACCATGAAAAACAACCACACTTTTTTAGAAAAATTATTAGATGGGGCTGAGGTTGAGTGGAAGCCCTTAGATGAAGTTGCCAATATCGTCAATAATGCAAGAAAACCTGTCAAATCATCCTTACGAGTGTCAGGGAATATTCCATATTATGGTGCAAATAATATACAGGATTATGTCGAGGGATATACTCACGATGGAGAATTTGTATTAATTGCTGAAGATGGTTCTGCTAGTCTAGAAAATTACTCTATCCAATGGGCTGTAGGTAAATTTTGGGCAAATAACCACGTTCATGTAGTGAATGGCAAAGAAAAATTAAATAATCGTTTTTTATACCATTATTTAACTAATATGAATTTCATTCCATTCTTAGCTGGAAAGGATCGTGCAAAATTAACAAAAGCTAAACTACAACAAATTCCAATCCCCATCCCCCCACTCTCCGTCCAAACCGAAATCGTAAAAATTTTGGACGCATTGACAGCGCTTACCAGCGAGCTTACCAGCGAGCTTATACTACGCCGGAAGCAATATGAATACTATCGGGAGAGATTGTTATCTTTCGATAGTTTAGAACGATTAAATATGGGGGGGGCGAAGAAGAAACTTATTGATGTGGCTTATTTCCAAAATGGGAAAGGGCATGAAAAAAACATTGATGAAAATGGTTCATTTATTGTTATAAATTCAAAATTTATTTCAACAAATGGAGCTGTAAAAAAATACTGTAATGACCAGCTTGTTCCTTTATTTAAAGAGGATATTTTGATTGTGATGAGTGATTTGCCAAATGGAAAGGCTCTTGCAAAAACATTCTTTGTAACAGAAGACAACAAATATACTCTTAATCAACGTATAGGAAGAATTACAGTAAAAGAAGAGGTGGAATTACTCCCTAGTTTTGTTAATCATTTTTTAAATAGAAATAAACAATTGACAAAATATGATAATGGTACAGATCAGACAAATTTAAGAAAGGATCAAATACTTGATGTTGTAATACCAATTCCTCCACTCGAAGAACAACAACGTATCGTTTCAATCTTAGATAAATTTGAAACCCTCACCAACTCCATCACCGAAGGCTTGCCTTTAGCGATTGAACAAAGCCAAAAGCGGTATGAGTATTACAGAGAATTGTTATTGAATTTCCCAGGCAGAGAATAATATGACTAAAAGTTTAGACGAAATTGCAAAACAGTTAAGAGATTCCGATAAAAAGGTTAATCTAATTTACGCCTTTAATGGAAGTGGAAAAACCCGTTTATCAAAAGCCTTTAAGAATCTTATCGCACCTAAAGAAAATCATGGTAATGAAGAAGAGCTAACACGAAGAAAAATACTTTATTTCAATGCGTTTACCGAGGATTTATTCTATTGGGATAATTATATTCTTAATGACGCTGAATCTAAATTAAAGATTCAACCAAATTCTTTTATTCGTTGGTTGATTAAAGATCAAGGGGATGAAGGCAAAGTGATTGGAAAATTTCATCATTATTGTGATGAAAAACTTATGCCTAAATTTGATATTGATAATAATCAAATTACATTCAATTTTGCACGTGGAGATGATACACCTGAAGAAAATATAAAACTATCTAGGGGGGAAGAAAGTAATTTTATTTGGAGTATTTTTCATACGTTAATTGAACAAGTTGTTGCTGAATTAAATATTTCTGAACCAACAGAACGCTCTACTAATGAATTTGATGAACTTAAATATATTTTTATTGATGATCCAGTAAGTTCATTAGATGAAAATCATCTTATTCAGTTGGCGGTTGATTTAGCGGAATTAGTCAAAGATAGCCCCAATACTATAAAATTTATTATCACTACACACAACCCTTTATTCTATAACGTTTTATATAATGAGCTTGGAGCAAAAAGTGGTTATATTCTAAGAAAAGATGAAAATAAAAATGAAAACGAAAGATTTGATATAGAGGAGAAACAAGGTGGTTCAAACAAAAGTTTCTCCTATCATCTTTTTCTACGAAATCTACTTGAAAAAGTTGAATCTAAAGATATTCAAAAATATCATTTCATGTTACTGAGAAATTTATATGAAAAAACTACCAACTTTCTTGGTTATTCAGGATGGTCAAATCTATTACCCAATGATGATGCAAGACAAAGCTATTACACTCGTATAATCAATTTTACTAGTCACTCTACGTTATCAAATGAGATAATCGCTGAACCAACAGATGCCGAAAAGAAGATTGTTAAATATTTACTTGAACATCTAATTAATAATTATGGTTTCTATATAGAAGAAAAGATTAAAGAGCCACAAACTGATAATACAACAGAGTAAAAATATGAACGACTTAATCATCTACAATACCGATGATGGCAAATCTCACGTTGCTTTATTGGTTGTCGAAAATGAGGCTTGGTTGACTCAAAATCAGATTGCGGAACTTTTTAACACCTCTGTACAAAATATAACCACCCATATGCAGAACATATTACAAGACAAAGAGTTAGATGAGTTTTCAGTTATTAAGGATTACTTAATAACTGCCCAGAATGGTGAGCAATATCAGGCAAAAACATTGTAAATAGATACTAAAGATTTAGAAATTTTAGAAAACTGGCAAAAAGATCTGAAAAAGCAAAAACATTAATAATTAAGGAACCACTCATGACCCAATACAAAACCATTGCCGAATCCAACCATTTTATCGTTTTAGATCAATATAATAAGCTTGTAGAAGAGCCTAATGCTGGTTATCAAACAGAAGGAAGCCTTGAGCGTGAGTTTATCCGTGATTTGCAGGCACAAGGCTATGAGTATTTACAGGGGCTCAATAACCATGATGCGTTGGTCAAAAACTTACGGACACAGTTACAACGCTTAAATAACGTGATTTTCTCCGATGCGGAATGGCGACGTTTTTTAGAGGAATATTTGGATAAACCCAGTGATAGCCTAATTGAGAAAACCCGTAAAATCCATGATGACTATATTTATGATTTTGTGTTTGATAATGGACGCATTCAGAATATTTATCTGCTAGATAAGAAAAATCTTGCCAATAACACTCTGCAAGTCATCAATCAATTCGAACAAACCGGCAGCTATGATAATCGTTATGATGTGACAATTTTGGTGAATGGTTTACCGCTTGTGCATGTTGAATTGAAAAAACGCGGTGTGGCTATTCGTGAAGCCTTTAATCAAATTCATCGCTATAGCAAAGAAAGCTTCAATAAAGAAAACTCTCTCTTTAAATACATTCAGATTTTTGTCATTTCTAATGGAACAGATACTCGCTATTTTGCCAACACTACCAAGCGCGATAAGAATAGCTATGAGTTCACAATGAATTGGGCTACGGCAAAAAATACCTTAATTAAAGATTTAAAAGATTTTACAGCGACCTTCTTGCAAAAGCATACCCTGCTTAATGTGTTGGTGAATTACTGTGTGTTTGATGTTTCCGACACCCTATTGATTATGCGCCCGTATCAAATTGCCGCCACCGAACGTATTTTATGGAAAATTAAAAGTTCTTATTTGGCTAAAAATTGGAGCAATAAAGAAAGTGGCGGCTACATTTGGCACACCACCGGCTCCGGCAAAACGCTCACCAGCTTTAAAGCTGCACGCCTTGCAACGGAATTAGACTTTATTGAAAAAGTATTCTTCGTAGTAGATAGAAAGGATTTGGACTATCAAACCATGAAGGAATACCAACGCTTTTCACCGGATAGCGTGAATGGTTCGGAAAATACGGCGGGGTTAAAACGCAATATCGACAAAGACGACAATAAAATCATTGTTACCACCATTCAAAAGCTCAATAACCTGATGAAATCGGAAGATAAATTACCGATTTACGATAAACAAGTGGTCTTTATCTTCGATGAATGCCATCGTTCTCAATTTGGTGAAGCGCAAAAAAATCTAACGAGAAAATTTAAAAAATACTATCAATTTGGTTTTACCGGTACGCCGATTTTCCCAAGTAACGCATTAGGTGCAGAAACCACGGCAAGTGTTTTTGGCATTGAACTTCACTCTTACATTATCACCGATGCGATTCGTGATGAAAAAGTACTGAAATTTAAAGTGGATTACAATGATGTTCGTCCACAATTTAAGAGCATTGAAACCGAAAAAAGTCTTGAAAAACTGACCGCACTTGAGAAGAAACAAGCCTTTTTACAACCTAAACGTATCGAGCAAATTGCTCAATATGTTTTAGATAATTTCAAACAAAAAACCCATCGTTTTAATGCGGGTAATCATGGCTTTAATGCCATGTTTGCCGTAAGCAGTGTCGATGCGGCTAAAATCTATTACGAAACGTTCAAACGGTTGCAAAGTGCGGTTAAAAATCCACTTAAAATTGCGACAATTTTTTCCTTTGCCGCCAATGAGGAGCAAGACGCAATAGGAGATATTGCCGATGAAAGTTTTGAAGTAGAAGCGATGAATTCTACTGCCAAAGAATTTTTAAAATCAGCCATTGACGATTACAACAGCTATTTTGCAACAAATTACGACGTGGATGGTAAATCCTTCCAAAACTACTACCGTGATTTAGCCAAACGTGTCAAAAACAAAGAAGTGGATTTATTGATTGTCGTTGGGATGTTTTTAACCGGTTTTGATGCGCCGACATTAAACACCTTATTCGTAGATAAAAACTTACGCTACCATGGTTTGATTCAAGCTTATTCACGTACAAACCGCATTTATAACAGCACTAAAAGTTTTGGCAACATCGTGACCTTCCGTGATTTAGAACAAGACACCATTGATGCCATTACGCTTTTCGGTAAGTCCAATACACGCAATGTCGTATTGGAAAAAAGTTATCAACAATATATGGAAGGCTTTACCGATGCCGGTGTTGCTTGTCGTGGATATGTTGATATTGTAACTGAGCTAAAAGAAAAATTTCCTGATCCAAGTGAAATTCAAACGGAAAAAGATAAGAAAGACTTTGTGAAATTATTTGGTGAATATTTGCGGGTTGAAAATATTCTGCAAAATTATGACGAATTTGCCGCTTTGCAAGCTTTCCAATCGCTTGATACTACGGATGAAAAAGCTGTTGAAGCCTTTAAAGAAAAGTATTATTTAACGGATGACGCTTTTGCTGAAATGCGGCCTATTGATATACCAAGTGAACGCAATATTCAAAATTATCGCTCTACTTACAATGATATTCGCGATTGGCTCCGTCGTCAAAAAGAGGGCGAGGAAAAAGCAAAATCAACGATTGATTGGGACGATGTGGTGTTTGAAGTGGATTTATTAAAATCCCAAGAAATCAATCTGGATTACATCTTAGAATTGATTTTCGAACACAATAAGAAAACGAAAAATAAATCTGAACTCATTGATGAAATTCGCTCTATCATTCGAGCAAGCCTAGGAAATCGAGCAAAAGAAAGTTTGATTGTGGATTTTATTAATCAAACTGACTTGGATAACATTGCCGACAAAGCCGGCATTATTGAGTCGTTCTTCCAATTTGCCCAAAAAGAGCAACAACAAGAAGCCGATGAATTGATGAGCAGTGAAGGACTGAATATTGATGCAGCGAAACGTTATATTAACGTTTCATTAAAACGTGGCTACGCCAGTGAACAAGGCACGGATTTAAATGACGCACTCCCTAAAATGAGCCCGCTTAATCCACAATACCTCACAATAAAACAACGTATATTCCAAAAAATCGCCGCATTTGTTGAGAAGTTTAAAGGGATTGGAGGAAATCTCTAGTCAAATAAAAAAGTGCGGTTGAAATTCAATCTATTTTTTCACCGCACTTTTGATCCCCCAAAACATCTTCGGCTCCGTTTTTAATTCAAAATTTGATCTCGCGCACAAATTTTAATAAATGCCTATTTCCGCCCATAGAAAAATCTTCTTTATTTATAACCAGTTATTTAATGTCAACTAAGAGATAAAAAAATATATCGCTTGAATTCTTTATCTCAACACATTATCTTGTGCCCAATTTTTTGGCTTGCAACTATATGTTGTGTTTTGGGTATATATCTAAGGAGTAGCGTCTTTCATGAATAAAGCATTAATGGTCACCAAACGTGACGGCACACTGGAGCCGATTAACCTCGATAAAATCCACCGCGTGATTACCTGGGCGGCAGAAGGACTGGACAATGTCTCCGTGTCGCAAGTGGAATTGCGTTCTCACATTCAGTTTTACGAAGGCATTCGTACCTCTGATATTCACGAAACCATTATCAAAGCAGCTGCAGACTTAATCAGCAAAGATTCTCCGGATTATCAATACCTTGCCGCACGCCTTGCGGTGTTCCATTTGCGTAAAAAGGCTTACGGCCATTTCGATCCGCCGCGTTTATACGATCATGTGAAAAAATTGGTGCGCATGGGCAAATACGATCATGCCTTATTGGATGATTACACCCGTGAAGAATGGGATGAAATGGACAGTTTTATTGACCATTGGCGCGACATGACCTTCTCTTATGCAGCTGTGAAACAATTAGAAGGCAAATATCTCGTTCAAAACCGCGTGACCGGTGAGATCTACGAATCTGCCCAATTCCTCTATTTATTAGTGGCGGCAAGCCTGTTCTCCAAATACCCGCAAGAAACCCGTTTGGATTATATCCGTCGTTTCTACGATGCAACTTCTACCTTCAAAATTTCCTTGCCAACCCCAATCATGGCTGGTGTACGTACGCCAACTCGCCAATTCAGCTCTTGCGTGTTGATTGAATGTGGCGACAGCTTGGATTCCATTAACGCTACAGCGTCCGCCATTGTGAAATATGTGTCCCAACGTGCTGGTATCGGTGTAAATGCCGGTGCGATTCGTGCGCTGGGTAGCCCAATTCGTGGCGGCGAAGCGTTCCATACCGGTTGTATTCCGTTCTATAAATATTTCCAAACTGCCGTGAAATCTTGCTCCCAAGGCGGTGTACGTGGCGGTGCGGCAACCGTGTATTACCCAATTTGGCACTTAGAAGTAGAAAGCTTGTTGGTGTTAAAAAACAACCGTGGTGTGGAAGACAACCGCGTGCGTCACATGGACTACGGCGTACAGCTGAACAAATTAATGTATCAACGCTTAATCAAAGGCGGCGACATTACCCTATTCAGCCCGTCCGACGTGAAGGGACTTTATGAAGCGTTCTTTGCGGATCAAGACAAGTTTGAAGAACTTTACGTACAATACGAACAGGATCCATCCATTCGTAAACGTACCGTGAAAGCCGTGGAATTGTTCTCTTTATTAATGCAAGAAAGGGCATCCACCGGTCGTATTTACATTCACAACGTGGATCACTGCAATACCCACTCGCCGTTCGATCCGAAAGTGGCACCGGTGCGACAATCCAACCTGTGCTTGGAAATCGCCTTGCCAACCAAACCGTTAAGCCACATTAATGATGAACAAGGCGAAATCGCCCTTTGTACCCTTTCCGCCTTTAACTTGGGCAAATTGGACAACTTAGACGAGCTAGACAATTTGGCGGATCTTGCCGTACGCGCATTGGACGCTTTATTAGATTACCAAGATTATCCGGTGATTGCGGCAAAACGCAGTTCCCTAGCCCGTCGTTCTTTAGGTATCGGCGTCATTAACTACGCGTACTACTTGGCGAAGCACGGCGTGCGTTATTCTGACGGCAGCGCCAACGATTTAACCCACCGCACTTTCGAAGCCATTCAATATTACTTATTGAAAGCCTCCATGAACTTGGCGAAAGAACAAGGCGCATGTGAATATTTCCACGAAACCACTTATGCACAAGGCATTTTGCCGATCGATACGTACAAAAAAGACATCGATAGCTTAACCTCCGAGCCGTTGCATTACGACTGGGAAAGCCTACGCCGCGATATTCAAGAATTCGGTTTGCGCAACTCTACCCTCACCGCCCTCATGCCGTCGGAAACCTCTTCTCAGATTTCCAACGCCACCAACGGTATCGAACCGCCACGCGGCCATGTGAGCGTCAAAGCCTCGAAAGACGGTATTTTGAAACAAGTGGTGCCGGATTATGAAAACCTCGGTGAAAACTACGAATTGCTTTGGGACATCCCAGGCAACGACGGCTACTTGCACTTGGTCGGCATCATGCAAAAATTCGTTGACCAAGCCATCTCCGCCAACACCAACTACGATCCGAAACGTTTTGAAGACGGCAAAGTGCCGATGAAAGTGTTGTTAAAAGATCTGTTAACCGCTTACAAATACGGCTTAAAAACCCTCTACTACCAAAACACCCGTGACGGTGCCGAAGACAGCCAAGAAGATTTAGATGATGGCTGTGCTGGTGGGGCGTGTAAGATTTAGTTTTAAGGATATAACATGATAATTTCATTATCTTTTAGCTCTAAATTTTTAACTGGTTATTCTAAAAGCTATTTAGAAGAGTTTATTCGTTTTTCTCAAAATAAAGTGGCTGAAATTTATCCTGATTGCCAATTAAAAATTAGATCTTTAGGACAAATTTATGTGTCATCCGTAAATCTGTCAGAATTAACTTACATTGCCTATCCAGCAATGGAAGAACCGATTCGTACAATTTGTATCACTATAGGGCGATTGTTGCCCCAATTATGGGAACAATTTGTAAAAGAAAACCCATCCGATAGCGCAAGCGTCCACGCTTGTGCTAAGCAAATAAACTAAAGGCACAAGCGAAGACGCTTGCGCCAGCATAAAAAAACATTTTAAAAACTGACCGCACTTTACTCATAAGATTAAAGGACAAAAAAATGGCATACACCACTTTCTCACAAAACAAAAACGACCAGTTAAAAGAACCGATGTTCTTTGGTCAAAACGTTAACGTTGCCCGTTACGATCAACAAAAATATGAGACCTTTGAAAAGCTCATTGAAAAACAACTTTCCTTCTTCTGGCGTCCGGAAGAGGTGGATGTGTCACAAGACCGTATCGACTATGCGGCGTTGCCTGAGCATGAAAAGCACATTTTCATCAGTAACTTAAAATATCAAACCTTGTTGGATTCCATTCAAGGTCGTAGCCCAAACGTGGCGTTGTTGCCGTTGGTATCCATTCCTGAATTGGAAACCTGGATCGAGACCTGGACGTTCTCCGAAACTATCCATTCCCGTTCTTACACGCACATTATTCGTAACATTGTAAACGATCCGTCTATCGTGTTTGACGATATCGTGACCAACGAAGAAATCATCAAACGCGCGCGCGATATTTCTTCTTATTACGACGATTTAATCCGCGACAGCCAACTTTACAGCCTGTACGGTGAAGGCACTTACACCGTGGATGGCAAAGAATGTGTCGTCACCTTACGTAATTTGAAAAAACAACTTTACCTGTGCTTAATGAGCGTGAATGCGCTTGAGGCCATTCGTTTCTATGTGTCTTTCGCCTGTTCTTTTGCCTTTGCAGAACGTCAATTAATGGAAGGCAATGCGAAAATCATTAAATTCATCGCTCGTGATGAAGCGTTGCACTTAACCGGTACGCAGCATATTTTAAACATTATGGCGGCAGGTCAAGACGATCCTGAAATGGCGGAAATTGCCGAGGAATGCAAACAAGAAGCCTACGATTTATTCTTAGCGGCAGCAGAACAAGAAAAAGACTGGGCGGATTATTTGTTTAAAGATGGTTCCATGATCGGTTTGAACAGAGACATTTTGGTGCAATATGTGGAATACATCACCAATATCCGTATGCAGGCAGTCGGTTTGCCATTGCCATTCCAAGCGCGCTCCAACCCGATTCCTTGGATCAATGCGTGGTTAGTTTCCGACAACGTACAAGTAGCCCCGCAAGAAGTGGAAGTGAGTTCTTATCTTGTAGGTCAAATTGACTCCAAAGTAGATACAAAAGATTTCGACGATTTCGATCTATAATCTTTCATATCGCTAAAAGTGCGGTGGATTTTTCGAGTGTTTTTAAACGCCGGTAAAATCTACCGCACTTTTTTATTTATCAAGGATTGCCTCCTCTACTCACTAAAACAAGCATGTAATCCTTTCATAAAAATCACCGCACTTTTATCTCTTTCTTCTTCACAAAATATATTTGATAGCCGTCACAATTTTGTTAAAAAAATGTTTCTAGTTTATTAAAACAATGCTAATAAATAGCAGCCATGGAGGACATTTATTATGCAAACACAAATCCCTTTCTTCGCTAAATATAAAAGCCTGATTATTCTTGTTTTGGATTTTATCTTGATGTTGGTGCTAATCAACACATTGCCCTTCTCACCAAAGGAAAACCGTGGCTTGGCCTTGCTGACGTTCATCGGTATTTTGTGGTTGACAGAAGCCTTTAATATTACGGTGACCTCGCTTATGGTGCCGATTCTCGCCATTGGTTTAGGGCTCATTAACACACAGAAAGCCCTTGCACCTTTTGCTACCCCGATTATTTATATGTTCTTCGGCGGCTTTGTGATTGCGGCGGTATTACAAATTCAGCAACTGGATAAAATCATTGCGAACTACATCGTGCGACTCGCCAAAGGCAATTTAAAACTTTCCGTGGCGTATTTATTTGGGGTAACCACCTTTTTATCTATGTGGATCAACAATACTGCTGTCGCGGCAATGATGTTGCCACTCACCATCGGGATGTTAAAAGGGCTGAATGCAGAAAAAAATTATCGCCTGTATGCGTTTACCTTATTAGGCATGGCGTTCTGTGCCAGTATTGGTGGCATTGGCACTTTAGTCGGTAGCGCTCCTAATGCCATCTTGGCCTCTCAAATTCAAGTGACTTTCACCGAGTGGTTAGGCTATGGCTTCCCGGTAATGCTGTTCTTGCTACCTTCCATGCTCTTTGCCCTTTGGGTGATTTTACGTCCCAATTTCCAAGTTGAATTTTCCCCTTCTCTTGAAAAAGTCTCTTTCACCAAAAAGAACATCATCACTCTCGTTATCTTCAGCGTGATGGCATTACTGCTTCTGTTTAGTTCACTCATCAACCCGTGGTTCTCCGGTTTACTGGGCTTAGAGAAAAAAATTGATAGCTTCGACAGTATTATCGCCTTAACCGTCGTGGTGATTATCGGCGTAACCGGTGTAGCCAAATGGAAAGAAATTCAAGAACGTGTGGAATGGGGCGTGTTAATGCTTTTCGGCGGTGGTTTAACCTTGAGTATCGTGATGAAAGACTCCGGTGCCAGTAAAATCATGGCAGATACCATTGTGCAATTTACCAATGAAAAACCGCTGTGGGTGCTTTGTTTCGTCGTCAGCGCATTCATCATCTTCCTCACAGAATTCACCTCTAACACCGCCAGCGCAGCATTGATCATGCCGATTGTGATTTCAGTGGCGCAAACCTTAAACTTGCCACCAATCGCCCTCGCTGCCATCATCGCCTGTGGTGCAAGCTGTGCCTTTATGTTGCCAATTGCTACACCGCCGAACGCTATCGTGTTCGCGACAGGCCATGTCAAACAAGTGGATATGGCAAAGGTCGGCTTTATTCTCAATCTTTTCTGTATCGGAATAATTGGCGGCATGGCATATTTCGTGTGGATCTAATTTCGATTACAATACGCCCAATGCTATTTAGAGCAGTTTTTTAACTGCTCTTTTTTATTTTAATGATCATGAAAATTCATTTATTACACAGCCGTCAAACCATCGAACACGATAATCAAATCCCGCTCCTCAATCGCTTGGAACAACATGGCATTTACCATGAATACCAATGCCGCAGTGGCTATTGCGGTTCCTGCCGAGTAAAAATAAAAAAAGGCAAAGTGTCCTATGCGGAAACACCGTTAGCCTTTTTACAACCAGATGAGATTTTATTGTGTTGTTGTCAGGTAGAAGAAGATTTGGAGATTGAACTTTAAAAACGCCGTAAAAAATGACCGCACTTTGATCAATGAAGCTGAACAAAAAAGGGGCTTTACTCGCCCCTACTTTTATAGATTATTCAAATCCAACACATCCGTCATATCAAACAAGCCTTTGTCTTTTCCTTCAAGCCATTTCGCGGCACGCACGGCGCCGTTAGCAAAGGTCATACGGCTGGAAGCTTTGTGAGCAATTTCAACGCGTTCGCCGATATCGGCAAACCAAACGCTATGTTCGCCAACCACATCGGAAGCGCGAATCGTAGAAAAGCCGATTTCATCTCGTTTACGTTCACCGATAATGCCGTCACGGCAAAATACGCCGTGGGTTTTCAAATCACGCCCCAACGTTTTGGCAATGTGCTCGCCCATGGAAAGTGCGGTACCGGACGGCGCATCAACTTTGTGGCGATGGTGTGCTTCAATGATTTCGATGTCGCAATAATCGCCCATCACTTTGGCGGCTTTTTCCAATAATTTAAACACCAGATTCACGCCCACGCTGAAGTTAGAGGCAAACACAACGCCAATATGCTCTGAAGCGGCTTTAATCGCTGCTTTGCCCGCGTCATCAAAGCCTGTCGTGCCAATAATCATATTTTTTTGATTCGCCACACAAAATGCCAAATGTTCCAAGGTGCCTTCCGGACGGGTGAAATCAATCAGCACATCGAATTGTTCTTTTGCCGCGTTTAAATCATCGCCCACTTGAATGCCTAAGTTGCCAATGCCTGCCAACTCACCGGCATCTGCGCCCACCAATGAGGAGCCTTTACGCTCAAATGCCGCACCTAATGCCACGCCTTCTGCGTTTTGTACTGCTTGAATCAACTGACGTCCCATGCGTCCGCCTGCGCCTACGATGGCAATTCTTAACTCCATAATCTTCTCCGATTTAAACTAACTCATGATATTCAACGCACCACTGTAAATTAAGTATGCGCCAAATAAAATAAAAATCACGCCTGATGCGTTATCCATATAGCGACTATATCGGCTATAAAAACGTTTTGCAAAGGGACGTGAAAATAAGAGGGAAATCACATAGAAATAAACAAAGGTTTCTATCGTGATAAGCAAAAGTGCGGTCAACATTTGCTGCGTTTCGGTGATATTGACGAGGACAAAAGACATCACGCTGCTGAAATAAATCACCACTTTGGCATTGGATAAATTCACCAACAAACCTTTGATGATTTCATTTTTAGACGCGGTGTTTTGTACCAAATTGCTTTCATCAAATACCGCATTGGTTGTGATACGAGCCATTTTCACACCGAGATAAAACAAATAGCTACCGCCCAATGCCATGACAATGCCTTGCAACGCCGGCATCGTTTTAAACACAATCGCCAAACCTAACACCGCAGCCGTTGCCCAAATGGTGACACCAATCGTGATGCCAATCACACCATAAATTGTGGTTCGCCGAGAATGTATTGCCGCAGCACGGCTGACATAAAAGAAATCGGGCCCTGGCGAAAGCAATCCCATTAAATGAACGAACATTAAATGTAACATGATGTCGCTAGATAAAATGCGCTAAGGCGAGAATGACGAGAATGCTATAACCTGCTGCCAAAATATCATCCACCATAATGCCAAAACCATTGGTAAGTTTTTCATCGAAATAGCGAATCGGATAAGGTTTTAAAATATCAAATAGACGGAAGGTTACAAACGCAATCGCGCACCAAAATAAAGACACTTGCGGCACGGCTAACAGCACCAAGAAAACGGCGACAATTTCATCCCACACAATACTGCCATGATCATGTACGCCCATGTCGTGGCTAGTGCGTTCGCATAACCAAATGCCAAGAAAGAAACAAAGTGCGGTCAATATAAAAAACGTTTTTGCACCGAGCCAAGGCAATAATAATGCGCCAACGATCACGCCAACCAAACTGCCCCACGTGCCGGGCGCCGGGTGCAATAAACCGGAGCCGAAACCCAATGCGAGAAAATGAATAGGATTACGTAACGTCACCCGTTCAAGGGGATTTTGTGGTGCAGTCATAATAAAAGACCTATTTAAAATGATCGAAACCGCCGTGAGTGACAATCTCTACCGGCTGGCCGTTACGTTGAAATTGAATGCGCTTTTTGCCGGCATGGCGAATTTGTCCAACACAGGTATAAGATATGCCAAGATGCGCCAAGGCTTTTTCTAATTTCGCTTTATGGCTATCCGGCACGGTAAAACATAACTCATAGTCTTCACCGCCCGATAAGGCAAATTGCTCCGCTTGTTCCGCACCGAATTCATCAATTAATTGAGGGGAAAGTGGGAGTTTGTCCAACTCAATCACCGCGCCGCATTGGCTACGCGTTAAAATATGCCCAAGATCGGCAACCAACCCGTCTGAAATATCCACGGCGGCATTCACAAAACCGGTCATGGCCAGTTCCATGCCGAGTAGGACTCTTGGTGTAGGATGTAAATGGCGACGAATTAAATATTCTTGCGCAGAATTGACCGCACTTTTGCCTTGTAACAAGAAAGACAAGCCCGCAGCGCTATCGCCCAAGGTGCCGGATACATAGATCCAATCGCCCACTTTGGCGTGATGGCGACAAAGGCATTTGTTCTTCGCCATAATACCTTGCGCGGTAATGGTGACGCTTAACGGACCTTTGGTTGTATCTCCACCAATTAAATCCACGTTGTAATGATCAAGGATATCAAAAAAACTTTCGCTGAATTCTGCTAACCAATCATGATCAATTTTTGGCAAGGTTAAGGCTAATGAAATCCAAGCCGGCTCTGCGCCCATAGCAGCAAGATCGCTTAAATTGCACGCAACGGCTTTATACGCCAAATCGGCAGGACGAATATTCGGCAGGAAATGGACGTTTTCCACCATGGTATCGGTGGTAATCGCAAGATGCTGATTAGGATTTAATTCGGTGACGGCACAATCGTCACCGACAGAAAGGAGGACATCTTTACGAGGCACACGTTTAGAGGCGGTAAAATAGCGTTGAATAATATCAAATTCACCCTCTGTCATTGTGCCTCCTTGTCTCAATGAAGATTAACGTCGTACAACCGGTGCGATTTTATCCAACACACCGTTGATGTATTTGTGGCTTTCATCTGCGCCAAACACTTTGGCGACTTCGATCGCTTCGTTGATCACCACTTTATAAGGCACATCCGCCTCAAATTGCAGCTCATACACCGCTAAACGCAAAATAGCTTTTTCGATTGGATCCAGTTCCTCTAAACCACGATCCAAGTAGCCTTGCATGGTGCGCTCCACTGCCTCCACATTTTCCACCGTTTGGCGGAATAATTTACGGAAATACGGGGTGTCCACGCCTTTCATGTCCTGTTCGGTCATGAAATTGAGTTCCACGATTTCCGGTGAATTTTGTGAAACCGCCCAAGAATATAAGGCTTGAACGGCACATTCACGCGCACGACGACGAGGAGAGATTTTTTTTACTTGTTCCGTCATTGTCACTTACGCTGCCTGAATTTGATTTAAAAGATTCACCATTTCTAACGCAACCAAAGCTGCTTCCGCGCCTTTATTGCCTGCTTTGGTGCCCGCGCGTTCAATGGCTTGCTCAATATTTTCCGTGGTTAATACGCCGAACGCCACCGGAATGTCAGATTCCATCGCCACTTTGCCTAAACCGCTGCTGGCTTCGCCTGCCACATATTCAAAGTGCGCTGTGCCACCACGAATCACCGTGCCTAAAGCCACGATGGCATCAAATTTTTTGCTTTCCGCCAAACGACGCGCAACTAATGGCAATTCATACGCGCCCGGCACGCGAACTAAAGTGATATTTTCGTCTTTTACTTGACCGACACGTTTCAACGCATCAAGAGCACCTTCCAAAAGACTTTCATTGATAAAACTGTTAAAGCGTCCGATAACAACGGCAACTTTCGCTTCTGGTGCAGCAATATGACCTTCTAAAATTTTCATGTGATTTCCTTTGTAAGATGAATAAAAAAGAGTGCGCGGATTCTAGCATAAAATTCATTTTCTGGCAGTAAGAAAAAGCCAAAGTGCGGTTAAAAAACACCGTTTTTTATAACCGCACTTTATTGCTAATTAGCATTGCCAATCAGACAGAATTAACGCCAAGCTTTGAATTGATTAATCAAGCCGTTGGTTGAACTGTCGTGGCTTTCAATTTTATCGTTCGTGACCAATTCAGGCAGGATTCGGTTAGCAAGTTGTTTGCCCAATTCCACGCCCCATTGATCGAAGCTGTAAATGTTAAACAACACGCCTTGTACGAAAATTTTGTGTTCATACATGGCAATCAACGCCCCTAAACTAAACGGGGTGATTTTTTGTAACAAAATGGAGTTGGTCGGTTTGTTACCGGTGAACACTTTAAATGGCACGATATCTTCCACTTCCGCCAAGGTTTTACCCGCTTTTAAGAATTCTGCTTCCACTTGTTCTTTGGTTTTACCGAACGCTAAGGCTTCGGTTTGCGCAAAGAAGTTGGAAAGCAATTTGTTGTGATGATCAGACAACGGATTATGGCTTTGCGCCGGAGCAATGAAATCACAAGGAATTAATGTGGTGCCTTGGTGAATCAATTGATAAAACGCATGCTGACCGTTCGTACCCGGTTCGCCCCAAATAATTGGACCGGTTTGATAACTGTCGATCACTTTGCCATCACGGCCGACATATTTACCGTTAGACTCCATATTGCCTTGTTGGAAATAGGCGGCAAAACGGTGTAAATATTGATCATACGGTAAAATTGCTTCCGTTTGTGCGCCCAAGAAGTTGGTGTTCCACAAGCCCACTAAAGCTAGCGTTGTCGGAATATTTTGTGCTAACGGCGCACTGCGGAAATGTTTATCCATTTCATGCGCACCGCTTAATAACGCTTCAAAGTTTCCAAAACCGATAGAAAGCGCAATAGACAAACCAATAGCAGACCATAAAGAATAACGACCGCCAACCCAATCCCAGAATTCAAACATATTGTTGGTATCAATGCCGAATTCTGCGACCGCTTTTGCATTGGTTGAAAGCGCTGCAAAGTGTTTTGCCACATGGGCCGGATCTTTTGCTGCGGCAAGGAACCAATCACGAGCAGACAAGGCATTCGTCATGGTTTCTTGGGTGGTAAACGTTTTGGATGCCACTAAAATTAAAGTGGTTTCCGGATTCACTTTTTTCAACGTTTCAGCAATGTGTGTCCCGTCCACGTTGGAAACAAAATGCATGGTTAAATGATTTTTATACGGGCGCAACGCTTCGGTCACCATGTAAGGGCCAAGATCGGAACCGCCGATACCGATATTGATCACATCGGTAATAGCTTTGCCGGTATAACCTTTCCATTCACCGGAAATCACACGTTCACAGAACGATTTCATTTTCGCAAGCACGGCATTAACTTCCGGCATCACATCTTTACCATCCACGAAAACCGGCATATTGGAACGGTTACGAAGTGCGGTATGTAATACGGCACGATTTTCCGTACGGTTGATTTTTTCGCCGTTGAACATGGCTTCTTTGGCTTCGGTTAAACCACATTCTTCGGTCAGTTGACGCAATAAACCGAGCGTTTCTTGGGTCAGGTTATTTTTGGAAAAATCGACCAAAATTTCGTTGTTAAAGGTTAACGAATAGTTGGCGAAACGATCTTTCTCTTGCGCGAATAAATCTTGAATCGTTGTATTTTTGCGTTGCGCATGATGTTGGGTTAACGCTTTCCATGCGTTCGTTTGGGTTGGATTGATATTTTGCATAAGCACTCCTTTAAATTTAATCAATGTATTCGGTTAATACACGCGGGGTTAATTTGGTGATTAATTCATAACTGATAACGCCCGTAATTTCTGCGATTTCTTCAATCGGTAATTCTTTACCCCACAAGATCACTTCATCGCCGACCTTGTCTTGACTGTCTGCGCCCAAATCCACGGTGAGCATATCCATGGATACTTTGCCCACAATCGGCACACGGCGACCATTCAGATAAACCGGCGTACCTTGCGGCACATCACGTGGATAACCATCACCATAACCAATGGCCACCACGCCGATTTTCGTATCTTTTTCACTTGTCCAAACACCGCCGTATCCCACCGGTTCGCCTTTTTTATGTTCGCGCACGGCGATTAAGGAGGAGGTTAAATTCATCACCGGCGTTAAACCGTATTCTTTACCCGCTGTATTATTCGGAGAAATGCCGTACATAATAATGCCCGGGCGAATCCAATCTAAATGCGCATCCTGCCAGAACAAAATACCACCGGAAGCGGAAATACTCCGCTCACCGGATTTACCTTCCGTTGCCTGTAAAAAGCGGCTTAATTGTTTTTCTGTGTAACCGCACTCTAGCTCATCAGCACGGCTAAAATGGCTCACAAAGCCAATATTCGGATCAACACACGGAAGCGATTTGAGTTTTTGATAGAAGCTATCCACTTCATCCAAATGCACGCCCAATCGGTGCATACCGGTATCAATTTTCAACCACACTTTCACCGGATTAGGCGTTTGGGCTTCTTCAAGAGCCTCTAACTGTTCTTGGCTATGCACGACAGTTTGAATGTTATTAACGGCTAAAATCGGTAGGTCTTTGGAAGAGAAAAACCCTTCTAACAGCAAAATCGGTTTAGTGATGCCGTTGGAGCGTAATTTTAGTGCTTCTTCTAAACGCGCCACGCCAAAGCAATCCACCAGACTTTCGACGGCAGAAGAAACAAACACGACGCCGTGTCCGTAGGCATTGGCTTTTACTACCGCAATAATTTTACTGTTTGGGGCTTTTTGTTTAATGGTTTGAATATTATGTTTTAACGCAACAGAACTGATTTTCGCTGTTGCAGGTTTCATGTGCATTTTTTATCTCTTTTACGCTGTTATCTAATATTCGTCATCATAATGATGATGTTCTGCTAAGTTATCAAAACGGGAAAAATGACCTTGGAATGCCAACTTCACGCGTCCAATCGGCCCGTTACGCTGTTTCCCGATAATAATTTCCGCAATGCCTTTTTCTTCCGATTCACGGTTATACACTTCGTCACGATAAATAAACATAATCAAGTCTGCATCCTGCTCAATGGAGCCTGATTCCCGCAAGTCCGAGTTGACTGGGCGTTTATCCTGACGGTTTTCTAAGGTACGGTTTAATTGTGACAGGGCGATCACCGGCACTTCCAATTCTTTTGCTAACGCTTTCAAGGAACGGGAGATCTCCGCAATTTCCAACGTACGATTTTCAGAAAAAGCCGGCGCACGCATTAATTGAAGATAGTCCACCATGATCAAACTTAAGCCGTTATTTTCACGATAAACCCGTCTCGCACGGGAACGTAGCTCCGTCGGCGTTAAACCGGAAGAATCGTCAATAAATAAATTCGGCTTTTTAGCCAACATACCCATGGTGCTAGAAATTTTCGCCCAATCATTATCATCCAAGCCCTGACCGGTACGAATTTTAGTTTGGTCCACACGCGAAAGTGACGCCAAGCTACGCATCATAATTTGCTCCGCCGGCATCTCTAAACTGAACACCAATACCGGTTTATCGCTGCCTAACGCCGCATTTTCACATAGGTTCATGGCAAAGGTGGTTTTCCCCATGGAAGGACGCGCCGCCACAATAATCAAGTCGGATTTTTGCAAACCTGCCGTTTTCTTATCTAAATCTTTGAAACCGGTGGAAACGCCGGTAACACCGGAATGATCTTTAATTTGACTGAGCTGTTCGATTTTGTTGATGGTGTTTTCCAGAATGGAAATGATATTTTGTGGGCCTTCGGTACCGGATGTACGCTTCTCAGCAATGGCAAAAACCTCTCGCTCCGCCTCATCCAGCAAATGTTTCACATCCTGCCCTTTCGGAGAATAGCTGTTTTGCGCAATTTTGTTCCCGACAGAAATCAACTCGCGCATGATCGCCTTTTCTCGTACCACATTGGCATAAGCCACCACGTTGGCGGCACTCGGCGTGTTATTGGAAAGCTCCGCCAAATAAGCAAAACCGCCCACCTGTTCGATGACTTCGCGACTTTTTAGTGCCTGTTCTAAGGTAATTAAATCCACCGGCGATTGCTGGGCAATCAGCTTTTCCATTTCCTCGAAAATCAGACGATGTTCAAAGCGGTAAAAATCCTCTTTCACCACATTTTCAGCCACATCATCCCAATACATGTTGTTCAGCAAAATACTGCCCAACACAGCTTGTTCAGCTTCAATAGAATGAGGAGGAATGTTCAAATTGGTGGTGTTTTGTTCTTTTACCGGAGGAGAATTTTTAGACGCCATTATTGCCTCAGTGGATAAAAATAAGTCCCTATATGATATACCAAATCGGGGGGCGGTTTAACTTAAAAGTCAAAAAAAGTGCGGTGGAAATTCGCTCTGAAAATCCACCGCACTTTTGTTTGAAATGAACTGCTTAAAAGAAATATTAGCCGTTTAATTTGCGTTTTGCCGCCACCGCATCAGATAACTCTTGTAAGACTTTTTCGCTGTCTTCCCAACCGATGCAGCTGTCGGTGATGCTTTGGCCATAAGTTAAAGGTTTGCCTTCCACCAAATCTTGACGGCCTTCCACCAAATGGCTTTCAATCATCACGCCGAAAATTTTATTGGAGCCGGCAGCAATTTGACGAGCCACTTCACGGCTCACATCCAATTGTTTTTTGAATTGTTTGCAGCTGTTGGCATGGCTGAAATCTACCATCACATGAGCTCTATATCCTGCTTTGGCAAGTTCATCGCATACGTTAGCGACATCTTGTTCGCTATAATTCGGGCCATTGTCGCCACCACGTAAAATAATGTGGCAGTCTTCGTTACCTTTGGTGGAAACGATAGCTGAATGACCAAACTTCGTGACGGACAAGAAATGGTGTGGCGCTTCTGCCGCACCAATCGCGTCTAAGGCAATTTTTACGCCACCGTTAGTCGCATTTTTAAAGCCAACGGCACAAGATAAACCGGAAGCCAATTCACGGTGTACTTGGGATTCGGTGGTTCTCGCCCCAATCGCGCCCCAGCTCATGAAGTCCGCTAAATATTGCGGTGTGATCATGTCCAAAAATTCACCCGCCGTCGGCACGGTCAAATCGTTAATGTCGGACAATAATTTACGCGCCATACGCAAACCGTCGTTCAAGGCATAGGTATTATTTAAGTGCGGGTCATTAATTAAACCTTTCCAACCCACAGTGGTACGCGGTTTTTCAAAATACACACGCATGATAATTTGTAAGGTATCTTGGTATTTTTCGCGCATTAATTTAATGCGTTTCGCATATTCTAATGCGGCTTTCGGATCATGAATGGAACAAGGCCCGATAACCACAAGTAAACGATCATCTTCACCATGAATAATTTTATGCGCTTCGTGACGGGCATTTTCCACGGTTTTCACCGCAACGCTACTTGCCGGATATTTTTCTAGCAAGGCAATCGGGGGTAACACCTGTTCAATCTTGCCAATTCGCGTATCGTCGTTTTCAATGGAAATATCGTTTTTTGTGTTCATTATTCACTCGCTTATCTTCATAAAATTCTAAAATGACCGAAAAAGTGGTATTACTCTACCACTGCAATTTGTACTAGTAAACTAGTTTATTTGATTTCTTTTTAATGACCGCTTAATACCTGTGCTGGTTGCAATTTTGCCGCACGATTTGCCGGATAAAGGCTGGCAAATAAACTGAGAATTAACGCAGAAAGCAACACCAGCAACACATCTTGCCAATGGAGTTCGGTTGGCAGGAAATCCACGAAATAAATGCCGTCGGACAATAATTTCCTGCCGATCAAACCTTCCAAACCCTGTATAAGTGCGGTCAAATTTAAGGCCAAAATCACGCCCAACACAATGCCAATCAGGCAGCCTTTCATGCCTGCTTGCAAGCCATACCAAATAAAAATACGCTTAATAAACCCATTATTCGCGCCAAGGGTACGCATGATGGCAATGTCGCCCGCTTTATCTTTCACCGCCATGATGAGCGTGGACACGATATTAAAACAGGCCACTCCAATCACTAGCACCATGGCAATATACATCACCGTGCGAATCAGCTGAATATCGCGATACATATAGCCGAATTTACTGATCCAGTTTTGCAGGTAAAGCATCTGCGGATAATCTTGCAACATGGAATAATCAAGGGTTTGAATGTTAAACGGATCGGCGGTTTTCAATTCTACCCCACTCACCTGCTCCGCTTGATAATCCATCAACTGCTGCGCCTGCGCCAAGGGCATCAAGGCATAGCTGTGATCCAACTGGCCGTCTAAACGCAAAATACCGGTTACTTGAATCCGTTCACGCAACGGCTGGGTTAAATTTTCCGTGCCTTTTTGTTGGGAAATTAACAGAGAAACCCAATCCCCTTCTTGCACATCCAAATCCCGTGCAATACCAGACCCCAGCACCAAACCGCCATTCTGGGCAAAATTTTGCCATCCTTGATTTAACACAAAATGCCCAAGAGAACTGACTTGATCTTGCAACGCCGTTTCCACGCCTTTAATTTGTACTACTTTTAATTTCGCGCCATTTTCCACGAGAGCGGTAAAACTGACAAAAGGCGAAACGCCAATGATTTGCGGATTTTGTTTCAACTTAGCGGCAAGATGTTGCCAATGATCAATCGGTGCGTTGCTTTGCCCGCTTGCAGAGGAAATTTCCGCATGGGGCACGACAGCCAAAATCCGTTGATTGAGTTCACGTTCAAAACCGTTCATGGCACTTAAGCCGATAATTAATACCGCCACGCCCAAGGCTATGCCCATGCTGGAAAAAAATGAAATCAGCGACACCAAACGGTTTTTATGCTTACTGCGTTGATAGCGCCAACTAATAAAAAATGGCGTATTCATTAGGCATTTTCCTCGCGCAACATGCCATCTTGCATAATTAAACGGCGATTCAATTTTTCCGCCAAATTCAAGTCGTGGGTGACCAATAAGAAAGCAATCTGCTTTTCTTGATTGAGCTGTTGAATTAGTTCAAAAATACTTTCCGTGGTTTTGTGATCCAAATTGCCGGTAGGTTCGTCCGCCAGTACCAATGCCGGATTATTCACCAACGCACGGGCAATCGCCACACGTTGGCGTTCTCCACCGGATAGCGCAGACGGGCGATGTGAAATTCTGTGCTGCAAACCGACCGCACTTAAGATCTGCTCGGCACGATCCTGCGCTTCCGTTTTGTTTTGTTGCCCTATAAGCATCGGCATCATCACGTTCTCAAGTGCGGTGAAATCTGCCATTAAATGGTGAAACTGATACACAAAGCCTAAATATTGATTGCGCAACTTCGCCAACGCATTCGGTGTCATTTGTTGCAAGGATTGCCCTTTGATAAACACTTCACCGCTGCTCGGTTGATCTAATCCGCCCAAGGTATGTAATAACGTGCTTTTGCCCGAACCGGAACTGCCCACAATCGCGACCAATTCGCTCGGTTGCATAGAAAAAGACACCTGTTTTAACACTTCCGTTTGTTGTGTGCCTTCTTGATAAAATTTCGTGATATTTTGGCAAGATAATAATGCTGTATTCATTTTTTCATCTCTTTTTATTCGTAGCGCAAGGCTTCTGCCGGTTCCACTTTCGCGGCGCGATAGGCCGGATAAATGGTGGATAGCAATGACAATAATAAGGAAAACGCGATAATCGTCAGAATTTGCCAAGGCTCAAGTGCGGTCGGCAAATACATCGTTTTTGCTCCTAAGATATTCACGATAGCGTCCAAATTTAACGTCACTAACACGCCCAATATGGCGCCTACCAAGGTACCCATTAATCCCACCAATAAACCTTGATAAATAAAGATGGAACGCACTTGTCCTTTTGTTAAACCGAGGGTTTGCAAAATGGCGATTTCACCCTGTTTGTCCACCACCATCAGGCTTAAAGACGTAATAATATTGGACACTGCCACCACAATAATTAAGCTCACCAACAAGCCCATCATATTTTTTTCCATACGCACCGCTTGGAAAAACTCGCCTTTTTGTGTGCGCCAATCGATGATTTGCTCCGCCGAAGGAAACGCAGCCGGCAATTCAGTAATTTGGAACGGATCTGTTAAAAATAAACGGAAACCTTGTGCTTCGCCCGGCTGAATTCGCATTAAGCGTCCAATGTCCGTTAAATTGGCAAACGCTTCATAACCGGATACTTCGCCCGTCTCAAAATAGATTTCACTGACGGTAAATAAACGTTGCAACGGCACGCGCCCAAATGGCGTGTATTGGCTGTTTTCAGTAATCATTAAACGCACTTTGTCACCGACATGCAGGTTTAATTTCTGCGCCAGTTGATCGCCAATGATAATTTTAAATTCGCCTGTCGGGAGCAAATCCTCAAAATGCTGCTCAGACAATATGGATAAAATCGGGTCATCCGCAAATTGTCGAATCCCAATCACTTGCCCTGCGCTGACACCGCCCGCGGTTTGAAAAATCACATTCGTCATATTTATCGGCACGGCTTTTTGCACGAAATTCGGCATAGTTGGCTCGGCATCGTCGATCTTCACCTTGCCGTTCGGGCTGACAATGGCGTGTGGAATGGAAGAAAGCACTTGTTGCTTTTGATAGCCTTCCAAACCGTTCATCACAGACAGCACAATAATCAATGCCATCACGCCAAGCACAATGCCGAAACTGGCTAAATTCGTCACCAACCGTCCAAAACGATCGGCACTTTTCGCCCGCCAATAGCGCAATGCAATAAAAAGAGGGGTAGATAAGGTCATAAGGGATAAAAAATCATTAAAAATACGAGAAAAACTGCGCGCTAGTTTAGCATAGACCAAGATAAAAAGCAGAAAATCGGCAAAGAATTCTCTTCTTATGCCTACTAGAAAAACGCGCTAAAAAATCACCGCACTTTTAGAGAGATAACATTTGACAGCGCAAGCACATCTTCCTACTATTCCTCCCATTTATTTGAACTTCAACAAACGGAAAGCTTATTTTGAAAAACACCACTGAAATACTAAAAAATGCCCTTGCCCAACGTATCTTAATTTTAGACGGCGCTATGGGCACGATGATCCAAAAATATAAACTCACCGAAGCGGATTTCCGTGGTGAACGCTTTGCTGAAAGTGCGGTCGATTTACGCGGCAATAATGATTTGCTGACCCTCACACAACCGTTACTCATTTCCGCGATTCACGAAAAATATTTAGAAGCCGGCGCGGACATTATCGAAACCAATACGTTCAGCTCCACGACCATTGCACAAGCAGATTATGATTTGCAATCCATTGCTTACGAACTCAACTTTGCCGGCGCAAAACTGGCACGTCTGGCGGCGGATAAATACAGCACGCCGGAAAAACCAAGATTCGTGGCGGGGATTCTCGGCCCGACGAACCGCACTGCGTCCATTTCCCCGAACGTAAACGACCCGGGTTTCCGTAACGTCACCTTTATGGAATTGGTGGACGCCTATTCAGAAGCCACACGAGGCTTAATCGAAGGTGGTGCCGATTTAATTATGATCGAAACCATTTTCGACACGCTAAATGCCAAAGCGGCAGTGTTTGCCATTGAAACCGTGTTTGAAGAATTGGGCGTGGAATTGCCGATTATGATTTCCGGCACCATAACCGATGCTTCCGGCCGTACCCTTTCCGGACAAACCACCGAAGCGTTTTACAACTCCCTGCGCCACGCCAAACCGCTGACATTCGGCTTAAACTGTGCGTTAGGCCCGAAAGAACTTCGCCAATATGTTGAACAACTGTCTAAAATCAGCGAAACCTACGTTTCCGTACACCCGAACGCAGGCTTGCCGAATGCCTTCGGTGGCTACGATCTTGGCGCAGAAGACATGGCGGCACACCTTAAAGAATGGGCGGAAAGCGGCTTTGTAAACATTATCGGTGGCTGTTGCGGTACCACACCGGAACACATCAAAGCCTTTGCCGAGGCGGTAGAAAATATCCCACCACGCAAATTGCCACAAATTAAAACCGCCATGCGTTTATCCGGTTTAGAACCGCTTAACATTGATGATGAAAGCCTGTTCGTGAACGTGGGCGAGCGCAATAACGTAACGGGTTCGGCGAAATTCAAACGCTTAATTAAAGAAGACAAATTTGCCGAAGCCATTGAAATTGCCATAGACCAAGTGGAAAACGGCGCGCAAGTGATCGACGTGAACATGGACGAAGCCTTGCTCGACGGCAAAAAATGCATGACCCGTTTCCTCAATATTATGGCAACCGAGCCTGATGCAGCAAAAGTGCCGGTGATGATCGACTCCTCCAAATGGGAAGTGATTGAAGCAGGTTTGCAATCGGTGCAAGGTAAGCCGATTGTGAACTCCATCTCGTTGAAAGAAGGCGAAGAAATCTTTATCGAACACGCCAAACTGGTGCGTAAATACGGCGCGGCGGTGGTCGTGATGGCGTTTGACGAAGTGGGACAAGCGGATACCGAAGATCGCAAAGTGGAAATCTGTACCCGTGCCTATAACATCTTAGTCAACCAACTTGGCTTCCCGCCGGAAGACATCATTTTCGACCCGAATATTTTTGCCATCGGTACCGGGATTGAAGAACACAACAATTACGGCGTGGATTTCATTAACGCCACAGGTCGCATTAAACGCAGCTTGCCACATGCCAAAATTTCCGGCGGTGTGTCAAACGTGTCCTTCTCTTTCCGTGGTAATAACGTCATGCGTGAAGCCATTCACGCGGTCTTCCTCTATCATGCCATCAAACAAGGCATGGACATGGGGATTGTGAATGCAGGGCAGCTCGCGATTTACGATGATCTGGATCCGGAATTACGCAATGTGATTGAAGATGCTGTTTTAAACCGCACGCCGGATGGCACAGAGCGTTTATTGGATATTGCGGAAAAATATCGCAACCAAGGCAACGATGAAAGTGCGGTGGATTCTGTCGCCGAATGGCGCACATGGCCGGTGGAAGAACGCTTAAAACACGCCCTTGTGAAAGGCATTACTACGCACATCATCGAAGACACCGAAGAAGCCCGCCAAAAATTGCCAACGCCGTTAGAGGTGATCGAAGGCCCACTCATGGCAGGCATGGACGTGGTGGGCGATTTATTCGGTGACGGTAAAATGTTCCTCCCGCAAGTGGTGAAATCCGCACGCGTAATGAAACAATCCGTGGCGTATTTAGAGCCGTTTATCAACGCCACCAAACAAAAAGGCTCTAGCAACGGTAAAGTGGTAATCGCCACCGTGAAAGGCGATGTGCATGACATTGGCAAAAACATCGTGAGCGTGGTGTTGCAATGTAATAACTTTGAAGTGATTGACTTGGGTGTGATGGTGCCGGCAGATAAAATCATTCAAACGGCGATTGATGAAAAAGCGGATCTTATCGGCTTGAGCGGTTTGATTACGCCATCTTTAGACGAAATGGAATACTTCCTTGGCGAAATGACGCGTTTAGGTTTGAACTTGCCGGTGTTGATCGGCGGTGCAACGACCTCCAAAGAACATACTGCGATTAAACTCTATCCAAAATATAAACAACACGGCGTGTTCTATACCTCAAACGCCTCCCGTGCGGTAACGGTTTGTGCCACGTTGATGAACCCGGAAGGCCGTGCGGCATTGTGGGAACAATTCAAGAAAGATTACGAAAAAATCCAACAATCTTTTGCCAACCGTAAGCCGTTGCGTAAACAACTCAGCATTGAAGAAGCGCGTGCCAACCGTTTTGACGGCTTTAACGGCGAATGGGCGGATTATGTGCCGCCAACGCCAAAACAAACCGGCATTGTGGAATTTAAAAACGTGCCAATTGCAGAACTACGTAAATTTATCGACTGGTCGCCATTCTTCCGCGTGTGGGGCTTAATGGGTGGCTATCCGGATGCCTTTGCTCATCCGGAAAGTGGCGAAGAAGCCCGCCGCGTGTGGAATGATGCGCAAGCGATGTTAGATGCTTTCGAACAAAACCACAAACTTAACCCAAGTGGCGTGTTGGGTATTTTCCCTGCGGAACGTGTGGACGATGATGTGGTGTTATTCTCCGATGAAGACCGCACTCAATCTATCGGCACGGCTTACGGCTTACGCCAACAAACGGAACGTGGCAAAAACAGCAAAAGCCAATTTAACTTTGCCTTGAGCGACTTTATCGCTGATCGTGAAAGCGGCAAAAAAGACTGGATGGGGATGTTCGCCGTGTGCGCCGGCATTGAAGAAATGGAGCTAGTGGAAGGCTACAAAGCCGCCGGCGACGACTACAACGCCATCTTGCTACAAGCCGTCGGCGACCGCTTAGCCGAAGCGATGGCGGAATACTTGCACTTTGAGCTACGCACCCGCATTTGGGGCTACACGCAAGAGGAATTCGACAACCAAGGCTTAATCAATGAAAACTATGTCGGCATCCGCCCTGCGCCGGGTTATCCTAGCTGCCCGGAACATACCGAAAAAGCCCTGATCTGGGATTTATTGGAAGTGGAACAACGCATCGGCATGAAACTCACCGAAAGCTACGCCATGTGGCCTGCAGCCTCCGTCTGCGGTTGGTACTTCACCCACCCGGCAAGTAACTATTTCACCTTAGGCCGCATCGATGAAGACCAAGCTCAAGATTATGCCAAACGTAAAGGTTGGGATGAGAGAGAGATGATGAAGTGGTTGGGTGTGGCGATGAAGTAAGCCTAAAATTTACTTCTTAAGTGAATTATTAGCCTACTATAGGAATATTACTTGATCAAAAAAAGGAGAAAAAAATGTTTATTAACAACCAAGACAATCACAATATTAGAGATATTCGTATATTAAACCAAGAAGAGAAAGCCTTAGCAAAAGCTTTTATCCAAGGTGCTGTTTATGGATGGTTAAATTGCCACTCTAAAGGAGATGAATTTTCTGTTCGGATTTTATTTGGTGGTGATAATACAGACTGGGAAGGAACACCATTACAACCAATTTGGGATAACCATAAAGCAAATGGAAAAACAAATGATGAAGCTTATGAACAATCAGCTAAAGATGTAGGATGGCTGTTAAAATCTGTATTGGCTGGAGATAAGACACGTAAATTCAAGAAAATTGAAAGATTTACAAATACTTATTGCTGGATTGATTGAGTTCATTAATATTACTTGCTGAATTTATTCCCATTATCAATTCAAAAATTATAGTTATTTATTAATATGAGAAAACTGATAAATGAAAAATACTGGAAAAGAATATGAGTTATTTGTTAGAGATGTACAACAAATTTTATTAAATATTGAAGGTAGAGAAACTATAACCGTAGAACAAAATAAAGTTTTATATGATCGAATAGGTAACCCAAGACAATTTGATGTATATTGGGAGTTTAAAATTGGTGGGTATTTATACAAGACAGTTATTGAATGTAAAGATTATAGTTCCTCTATTTCTATTGAAAAAATAGATGCTTTTGTTAGTAAAATTTCTGACATCCCAGGTTTAAAAGGAATTTTCGCAACTAAAGTAGGATATCAGGAAGGTGCTCAAAATAAAGCAAAACATCATGGTATAGGTCTATTTATAATTAGAAAACCACAAAACAATGATTGGACTCTAGATGATGGAACTCCTTTAGTAAGAGAAATTCAAATTAAAGAAACCATTAAGTTACCTTGTAAAATAATTCAATTCATACCGATAACAACAAAACAGCTTCAAAACTCACATTTTAATGCAATGGAAGATGAGATTTTTATTATTGAAAATGATAAAAAAATTTCATTATATGATTTAAAAATGAACTTACCTACTGGATTAGACAAAATAGTTGAAGAAGATATATTCATTGAGAATGGTTTTCTAGAAATAAAAGGGAAGAAACTAAAAATCAAAGGGTATCGTATCCAATATCAATCATTCAAAGATCATGAACAACCACCTATAATTATTAACTCTCAAGACCATACAAAGGCTTATATTGAAGATCATATAGAAAAAACAAGAAAGTTATTAAAGAATGATGGGTCTATTGTACATTTGAGTAGTGAGAAAAAATAAAAATCGTTTTTATACCTTTGATAGGGGCACGCTTCCTAGCGTGTGCCTAATCTCACTAAAAACACTTCAAAAACTCACCGCACTTTAATTTCTACGGCACACGTTAGGAAACGCGCGCCAGCATAAATTTTCATGACTAAAAAAGTGCGGTCATTTCCTCAAACGTTTTTCATTTCAAAAAACACTTGGAAAAATGACCGCACTTTAATCAACAAATCAACGCTATTTCACCACAATAAATTCCGGTATAGCTTGTCGTTCAATGAGTTTGCCGACAGGATATAGCTCAACGCCGGCAGTTTCGGCGACAGCAAAAACCTCTTTTTCCGAATCTGGGTTAACGGCGATGAGCAAACCACCGGAGGTTTGCGGGTCGCATAGCACGGCTTTTTGTAAATCTGTCATCGGGGCGATTTTGTGTCCGTAGCTGTCGAAATTACGGTTCGTACCGCCCGGAATGCAGCCTTGCGCGATGTAATCATCAACGCCGTCTAGGGTTCTAATGTTGGCGAAATCCACTTCGGCATTGAGGTTGGAGCCTTCGCAGATTTCGGCTAAATGCCCTAACAAACCGAAACCGGTGACATCGGTCATGGCGGTAACGCCGTCAATGTTTGAAAGCTGACTGCCCAGTAAATTCATTTGGCACATCCATTTGGTCGCCAAACCTTTATGTTCTGCTTTTAATTTGCCTTGTTTTTCTGCCGTCGTTAATACGCCGATGCCCAATGGCTTGGTTAAATACAAGTTGCAACCGGCTTCAGCAGAGGCATTTCGTTTCACTTTTTCAGTGTCGATAATGCCGGTCACCGCCAAGCCGAAAATCGGTTCAGGCGAGTCAATAGAATGTCCGCCGGCAAGGGCAATGCCCGCTTCCTGACAAGCGAAACGACCGCCGTCAATAATGCGTTGCGCCACGCTTGCGGGCAATTTGTTAATCGGGAAGCCAAACACCGCAATCGCCATAATCGGCTTGCCGCCCATGGCGAAAATATCGCTCACAGCGTTGGTTGCCGCAATGCGTCCGAAATCAAAAGGATCATCGACAATCGGCATGAAAAAGTCCGTGGTACTGATAATCGACGTACCATTGCCTAAATCATACACCGCCGCGTCATCCTTGGTATCATTGCCGACAAGGAGATTCGGGTCAATAAACGGTGCCATTTCGGTATGCAAAATTTCCTCTAAAACCTTAGGCGATATTTTGCAGCCTCAACCGGCGCCGTGGCTATATTGCGTCAGCCGAATGTCGTTTGTTATGACACATTCATTCTGTTCCGCGTGCAAAGCCTGCTCTGTCATGCTTACTTCCTTTTTATTAAACGAATGGCGTAATTATAGCGTTATTGAACTAATGATTCATTAATTGAAATGCATTTCTCAGAAACAAAAATGCGGTGAAAATTCACCGCACTTTTATTTTTTAGTTTGTCATTCAAAGCAAATTACAATGCTTTTAAGATGTCATCCACACGTTCTTTCGCATCACCAAACAGCATTTGCGTGTTTTCTTTGAAGAACAATGGATTTTGTACGCCTGCGTAACCGGTATTCATAGAACGTTTGAATACCACTACATTAGCCGCTTTCCACACTTCCAATACCGGCATGCCGGCGATTGGGCTGTGCGGATCGTCCATCGCCGCAGGGTTGACGGTGTCGTTCGCGCCGATAACCAAGACGGTGTCGGTGTCAGCGAAATCATCGTTGATTTCATCCATTTCCAACACGATGTCGTAAGGTACTTTGGCTTCCGCCAATAACACGTTCATGTGGCCTGGCAAACGTCCGGCAACCGGATGGATACCGAAACGCACGTTCACGCCGCGTTCGCGTAATTTTTGAGTGATTTCCGCCACCGGATATTGCGCTTGTGCCACCGCCATGCCGTATCCCGGGGTGATGATCACAGAGCTGGAATTTTTCAATAATTCCGCCACTTCTTCCGCTGTGGTTTCGCGGTGTTCGCCTTGTTCCGTATCGGAAGACACTTGAACGTCATTACCGAAACCACCGGCGATAACGCTGATGAAAGAGCGATTCATGGCTTTACACATGATGTAAGACAAGATCGCACCGGAAGAACCTACAAGCGCACCGGTCACGATTAACAAGTCATTGCTAAGCATGAAACCTGCCGCAGCTGCTGCCCAACCGGAATAGGAGTTCAACATGGACACCACCACCGGCATGTCTGCACCACCGATAGAGGCCACTAAATGCCAACCGAATGCAAGGGCAATCACGGTCATGATTAATACCGGGAAGATATTTTCCGGTTCACTTAAGAACGCCACCATTAATAACGCGGAAACAATAAGCGCTGCCAAGTTTAATTTATGACGGTGTGGCAACATTAAGGCTTTGGAATTAATTTTTCCGCTTAATTTACCGAATGCCACCACAGAGCCGGTGAAGGTCACCGCACCGATGAAGATCCCCAAGAACACTTCCACGTTATGCACGCTGGCAAGTGCGGCTTGTTCTGCAAGGAATTTCGCTTGTTCTACGTCATTTAAACCGCTAGGCATGGTTGGGATATCATGCAAACCGTAGCTGTTATAGCCTACCAATACGGCAGCCAAACCCACGAAGCTGTGCAAGATTGCCACTAATTCCGGCATTTCCGTCATTTCAACTTTTAATGCACGCTGAATACCAATCGCCCCACCAATCACCATAGCAATGATGATCCATAATGTGCCTTCGGATTTTGGCCCGAAGATGGTGGCGATGAGGGCAATCCCCATCCCGATAATGCCATACCAGCACCCTGCTTTTGCCGTTTCATGTTTAGAAAGACCGGCTAAGCTCATAATGAAGAGCAACGCTGCCACAATATACGCAGCTTGTACAAAACCTTCTGACATGATTTTCTCCTTTAGCCTTTTCTAAACATGGAAAGCATACGTTGAGTGACGCGGAAGCCACCAAAAATGTTGATGCTTGCCACTAAAATCGCAATAAACGCCAACACACTAATGAAGAAATTACCTTGTGAGATTTGCAATAACGCCCCTACGATAATAATCCCTGAAATCGCATTGGTTACCGCCATCAATGGGGTGTGTAGCGCATGGCTCACATTCCAAACCACATAGTAACCCACGACACAAGCCAAGACGAACACGGTTAAGTGAGAAAGGAAAGCCGCTGGCGCAATAGACGTGAGCCATAAGAAAAGCACACCCACTGCCGCCATAATGCCGTATTTTTTACGCGGATCCGTTGGTTTTTCTTCCTCTTTTTTGACCGCACTTGCGGTTTTTGCTTGTTGTTGCGGTTGCGCAGACACTTGAATTGGTGGTGCCGGCCATGTGACTTCACCATCACGAATCACTGTCACGCCACGCAATACCACGTCGTCGAAATTGATGTCGATTTGACCGTCTTTGTTTTTGCAAAGCAATTTCAACAAGTTAACCAGGTTGGTACCGTAAAGTTGGGAAGATTGCGTTGGTAAACGGCTTGGTAAATCGGTGTAACCAATGATTTTCACTTGATTATCGGTGACCACCACTTCGCCGGCTTTACTCAATTCACAGTTACCGCCGGTCGCTGCGGCTAAATCCACAATCACGCTACCCGGCTTCATGGATTCCACCATTTCTTTGGTGATTAAGCGCGGTGCAGGTCTGCCCGGAATTAATGCGGTGGTAATGATAATGTCCACTTCTTTCGCTTGTTCTGCGTAAAGGGCAAGCGCGCGACGATTAAATTCCTCAGACATGACTTTAGCATAGCCATCGCCACTGCCGCCTTCTTCTTTAAAATCGATTTCAAGGAAGCTGGCGCCCATACTTTCTACTTGTTCTTTTACTTCCGGACGGGAGTCAAAAGCACGTACAATAGCACCTAGACTGTTTGCAGCCCCAATCGCGGCAAGACCGGCAACACCCGCACCAATCACCAACACTTTCGCCGGTGGCACTTTACCTGCTGCGGTAATTTGTCCGGTGAAGAAACTGCCAAATTCATGTGCGGCTTCCACCACGGCACGATAACCGGCAATATTTGCCATTGAACTTAATGCATCCAATGCTTGCGCACGAGAAATACGCGGCACGGCATCCATCGCCAACACATTGATTTTTTTCGCTGACAATTTTTCCATGAGCTGCGGATTTTGCGCAGGCCAGATGAAGCTGACTAAGGTTGCCCCTTCTTTAATTAAAGCGATTTCATCGTCGGTCGGCGCGTTGACTTTAAAAATAATGTCCGCTTGCCAAACCTGTGCGGCATCACCGACTTTCGCACCGGCAGCTACAAATGCCTGATCTTCAAAACTCGCTTTGAAACCCGCATCATGTTCAACAATCACATCGAAGCCAAGCTTCAAAATTTGCTGAACCGTTTTCGGCGTTGCCGCCACACGACTTTCATTATCAAGCAGTTCTCTAGGTACACCAATTAACATAATGATTCCCTTTGATAGATTAAGATGTAGGTAACAAATTTACCCGCCCGAAATGACACCTCTAGGCTGTCAAATTAGCCCTCACTCTATCATTGTTCCCCTAAAAACGAAAAAAAATTTTCGGCTTTTTATTCAATATGTGATCCCTATTACAATTTGTAGTAGCACATAAAAAAATTAGAAATCCCTCCCTCGCTTTGCTATCTTAGCGCGCGAATATTTTGGCTGCCGTTTCACATTCGGTCAGTTAAAAAACACTGAAAAACTTAACCGCACTTTGATGCTCAAGGTCAAACACAATGCAATTACCTCCTCTACAATCCGCCACCTTAATCCGTCGTTACAAACGTTTCTTAACCGATGTGCAACTGCCAAACGGCGATATCACCACGCTGCACTGCGCCAATACCGGTGCCATGATTGGCTGTGGTGCAGAAGGCGACATCGTTTGGTATTCCACCTCCGACAGTGCCACACGGAAATACCCAAGCTCATGGGAATTAACGCAATTAGCAAATGGCAATATGGTTTGCATTAACACCCACCGCTCTAATCAGCTCACCTTTGATGCCTTACAGAAAAAACAAATCCTTGAACTCGCCATGTATGATGAAATTCACCCGGAAGTGAAATACGGTGAGGAAAACAGCCGTATTGATTTCCTGCTAAAAGGTAAAGATCTGCCCGATTGTTATGTAGAAGTGAAATCCATCACGTATGTAGATAACGACAAAAAACTCGGCATGTTTCCCGATGCTGTCACGACACGCGGACAAAAACACTTGCGCGAATTGATCGCAATGAAAAAACAAGGCCATCGTGCCGTCATTTTCTTCTGTGGCTTACATGATGGTTTTGACCATTTCCAAATCGCGAAACATATTGATACCAAATACGATGCGCTTTTCCGGCAAGCTCTCAAAGAAGGTGTGGAAGCCTATGCGTATGCCGCTGAATTTGAAAAAACGCAGGGAATTCCAACCGCACTTCATCTCACAAAGGTCGTACCACTTAAGATAAACTCAATTTAAGCAAATTATTTGAGAATTATTTTCATTAAAGTGCTTGACATTATTTTTGAGAATAATTATCATTCAATTACCAAAACAAATTATAGATAATCACTCCAACTTCAACGCCTCATCCCCCACAAGAGGCGTTTTTTTTTCGCCTGAAATCCGGCCTTTTCCTTAAAAATAATTCAAATTTGTCGAATAACCTCTATAATGTAGCCTTTCGGTAAATTGAATAACATTAGGAAAAGACATGACTGATATGAATACCGTTCTCGCGGAACTAAAACGCGGCGTAGATGAAATTCTTTCTGAACAGGATTTAATTGAAAAACTTAAAGAAAATCGCCCATTGCGCGTGAAACTCGGCGCAGACCCAACCGCACCGGATATTCATTTAGGTCACACTGTGGTATTAAACAAATTACGTCAATTCCAACAATTAGGCCACGAAGTTTATTTCTTAATCGGTGACTTCACCGGCATGGTGGGCGATCCATCCGGTAAAAACACGACTCGTCCACCGCTTAGCCGCGAAGATGTGTTACGTAATGCGGAAACCTACAAACAACAAATTTACAAAATTCTCGATCCGCAAAAAACCCGCATCGTATTCAACTCTGAATGGTTGGGTAAATTAGGCACCGAAGGCATGATTCGTTTAGCAAGCAACTACACTGTTGCCCGAATGTTAGAACGTGATGATTTCAAAAAACGCTTCTCTAACAATCAACCGATTGCGATTCATGAATTTATTTACCCGCTCTTGCAAGGTCATGATTCTGTTGCGTTGGAAGCCGATGTTGAGTTAGGCGGAACCGACCAAAAATTCAATTTATTAGTGGGTCGCGAATTACAAAAATCTGCCGGTCAAAAACCACAAGTGGCGATTACCCTGCCGTTATTAGTGGGCTTGGATGGCGAGAAAAAAATGTCTAAATCCCTCGGCAACTATATCGGTGTCACCGAAGCACCAAGCGAAATGTTCGGCAAAATCATGTCCATTTCCGATGACTTAATGTGGGATTGGTATAACCTGCTTTCTTTCCGTCCATTAGCTGAAATCGCCCAATTAAAAGCAGATGTGGCAAATGGTAAAAATCCACGGGATGTAAAAATCTTATTAGCCAAAGAAATTATTGCCCGTTTCCATGATGACGCGGCGGCAGAGGCGGCTGAACAAGAATTTATCAACCGTTTCCAAAAAGGCGCGATGCCTGATGACATGCCTGAATTTACCTTTGAAAGTGAAATCGGCCTTGCCAACTTGTTAAAAGAAGCCGGCTTGGTCGCTTCAACTTCAGAAGCCAACCGCATGGTACAACAAGGTGGCGTGAAAATTGACGGTGAAAAAGTAGAAGACGCCAAACTTGTTATCAGCGCTTCGACTGCGGTTTACCAAGTAGGTAAACGTAAGTTCGCCAAAGTCACGGTGAAATAAAAACATCACAAAAACGAACCGCACTTATGTCATCATAAAGTGCGGTTATTTTTATCCGCGTTTTTAGGGCTAACACAAGGAGCAGAATATGCATCAAAAGATCTGGGTATTAGGTGACGCCGTAGTGGATTTAATCCCGGACGGAGAAAATCATTATTTGCGTTGTGCTGGCGGTGCACCGGCAAACGTGGCAGTAGGTATTGCCCGTTTAGGCGGTGAAAGTGCGTTTATCGGTCGCGTGGGCAAAGATCCATTGGGCGAATTTATGCTACAAACCCTGCAACAGGAAAACGTACAAACCAGCCACATGATTCTTGATCCGCAACAGCGTACCTCCACTGTCGTGGTCGGGTTAGATAACGGCGAACGGAGCTTTACCTTTATGGTGAATCCAAGTGCCGACCAATTTTTACAAGTGGCGGATTTACCGAATTTCCAAGCAAACGAATGGCTCCATTGTTGCTCCATTGCCTTAATTAACAATCCTTCCCGCGAAACCACCTTTGAAGCCATTCGCCGCATTAAAGCCGCGGGCGGATTCTTCTCTTTCGATCCGAATTTGCGCGAATCCCTGTGGGCAAGCTTTGAAGACATGAAAGAAACGGTGATGAAGGCGGTGGCATTCGCGGATGTGTTGAAGTTTTCAGAAGAAGAATTGACGCTCCTCACTGACACGCAAACCTTAGACGACGCATTTGAAAAAATCACCGCACTTTATCCGGAAAAATTGATTATCGTGACCTTGGGCAAAGACGGCGCACGCTATCATTTAGCCGGTAAAAAAGACATCGTTGCCGGCAAAGCCTTAAAACCGGTTGACACCACTGGCGCAGGTGATGCGTTCGTTGGTGGTCTTCTTTCCGCCCTTTCACAACATGTAAATTGGCAAGAAACCGCTGTGCTTGAGCAAATTCTCCGTCAAGCTAATGCCTGTGGCGCGTTAGCTACTACGGCAAAAGGTGCTATGTCTGCCCTGCCAAATAAAGCACAATTAGCGGAATTTTTGGCAAACTGATCCCATTGCTTCAATCCAATAGCACGCATCTTATGATGCGTGCCACCTGCCCCAACAGAGGGGGAGAAACCTTATGCCTATTTTCAACAATGGAAAATACAAAAGCATCCTTGCGGCAGCATCCGGTGAGCTTGCAGAAATTGCTCAAACCGTACAAAAAGACAAAGATTTTCGACCGCACTTTCATATTGCGCCACCAACAGGGCTGATGAACGATCCTAATGGTCTCATCTTTGATGGCGAGAAATATCACCTTTTTTATCAATGGTTTCCTTTTGATGCACTACACGGCATGAAACATTGGAAGCATTTAATCACCAAAGATTTCCAACATTATCAATCCGCTGACGATCTCATTCCTTGTGAGCTTTTTGAATCTCACGGCTGTTATTCGGGTGGCGCATTAAAAGTCGGTGATAAATTAGCCATGTTCTACACCGGCAACACCCGTCGCCCAAGTGACAATCAACGCGTGCCTTACCAAAATTTAGCGATTTTCGATCTTAATGGGAAATTGTTAAGCAAACGTCCGTTAATTGAAAATGCGCCTGAAGGCTATACGGAACACGTTCGTGACCCCAAACCTTATTTTGCCGAAAACGGAAAAATCCGTTTTATCTGCGGTGCACAACGGGAAAATCTCACCGGTACGGCGATTATTTTTGAAATGGACAATCTTGAGGATACACCGCGTTTACTCGGCGAACTTTCCTTGACTGCCTTTGATAATAACAAGGTGTTTATGTGGGAATGTCCTGATTTATTGAAACTCGGCGATAAAGATGTGTTTATTTGGTCGCCACAAGGCAAATCGCGTGAGCCTCATCAATTTCAAAATAACTACCACGCCGTGTATGCTGTTGGCAAACTAGACGGCTTAACCTTTCACGCCGAACACATCGCCGAACTGGATCAAGGCTTTGATTTCTACGCACCACAAACTTTTGCAGGTCTTAGCAAGACAGAAAATGCCATCCTGTTCGGTTGGATCGGATTGCCGGACTTAACCTATCCGACAGACAAATTCAAATGGCATTCGGCTTTAACGCTGCCGAGAGAATTACGCTTAGAAGGCAACAAAATCCACCAACGCCCTATCACCAAAACGTATAAAAATCTGACCGCACTTTCTACATTTCATCTTGATGGCAAAGCCGAAATTGTAGATTTAGATCGTGCTTATGTGAAATTTGAAGCGAATAATCAAGCCTTTGATTTAACCTTCTTCCAAAATGAACAAGGACAATCCTTACGTCTTTCTTATGAAAACGGATTAGTTTGTTTAGAGCGTAGCCAAAGTGAACAAACCGCGTTGATGGAAAAATTCGGTAGTAAACGTTTCTGCGAAATTGAGAAACTACAAACGGTGGAAATTTTCTTTGATCGTTCTATCGTAGAAATTTTTCTCAATCACGGTGAAAAAGCCATGACCTCTCGTTTTTTTATTCAAGCACGGAAAAATGTTGTGGAAAGCAATCAAAAATTAACGTTACAGATTGGTTACCCAAAAGCCATTCAGTATCGATAAAAAAAGTGCGGTGAAATTTCACCGCACTTTTTTTGCATTAATGACAAAACGAAACTTAAACTTTCTCCAACTTCGCCAAATGGGCGATCAGCCATTTAATTCCTTGATTCTGGAACGCAATTTGTAGGCGCAAATTATTGTCCGCCCCTTCTACATTAATCACCGTACCAAAACCGAATTTTTCATGTTTCACTTTTTGTCCCATTTTCCATTCGCTTTCGTTGGCAATCGGCGAAACACTGCCTACTTTAGATTGATTCAAGGCGCGTGTAACGGTGCCGCGTAAACGGATTTCCTGTAAACATTGTTGTGGCAATTCCGTGATAAAACGAGAAGGCAAATGACGTTCTTCTTTGCCATATAAACGACGACTTTCCGCGTAAGAAATGGTAAGTTTTTGTTTGGCTCGGGTAATCCCCACATAAGCCAAACGACGTTCTTCTTCCAAACGCCCCGCTTCTTCAAAGGAACGGAAACTTGGGAATAACCCTTCCTCTACGCCAATCATAAACACTCGAGGAAACTCCAAGCCTTTTGCTGAGTGCAAGGTCATCATTTCCACACAGGCTTGGTGCGGTGCCGCTTGCTCTTCGCCCGCTTCTAACGACGCGTGCGTCAAGAAAGCCGTAAGCTCTGTCATATCTTCCGCCTCTTCAGGCTTGATAAATTCGCGAGCGGCAGAGACCAATTCTTCCAAGTTTTCAATGCGTACCTCGCCTTTTTCGCCCTTTTCCTGTTTATACATTTCATACAAACCGGAATGCTTAATGACAAAATCTGTTTGTGCAAACAACGGCATCTCTTCCGTATCCCGTTGCAGAGAATTGATTAATTCCATAAAGCGAAGCAAAGCGGTCGCGGCACGGCCTGCCAGTTTATTTTCCTGCAATGCCAAATTGGTGGCTTGCCATAACGTGATTTGATGTTCGCGAGTCAGGTTACGCAAAGTGTCCAACGTGCGATCACCAATGCCCCGTGGTGGTGTATTAATAACGCGTTCAAAGGCGGCATCGTCTTGGCGATTAGCAATTAAGCGCAAATACGCCAAGGCATCCTTGATTTCCTGACGTTCGAAGAAGCGCATGCCACCATAAATACGATACGGAATTTGTGAACGAATCAACGCTTCTTCAATCACCCGTGATTGACTGTTACTGCGATATAAAATGGCACAATCGTTGAGTTTGCCGCCGTCTTCAATCCAAGTTTTAATTTGTGAGGCAACAAACAGCGCTTCATCCAATTCGTTAAAAGCCGCATAAATGCCTACAGGGTCGCCTTGATTTCCTTCCGACCATAAATTTTTCCCTAGTCGGTTGTTGTTATTAGAAATTAACTCATTAGCAGCCTGCAAAATATTCATGGTGGAACGGTAATTTTGTTCTAATCGAATGGTTTGTGCATTGGCAAACTCTTTCAAAAATAACTGAATATTTTCGATTTTTGCCCCGCGCCAGCCGTAAATAGATTGGTCGTCATCCCCTACAATCATCACTTTGCCGGTTTTGCCCGCCAATAAACGAATCCATTCATATTGAATTTTGTTAGTGTCTTGAAACTCATCCACCAAAATATGCTGAAAACGTTGTTGGTAACGTTGTAAAATCAGTGGTTTATGTAAAAACAATTCGTACGAGCGCAATAAAATTTCAGCAAAATCTACCAGTCCTGCACGATCGCAAGCATCTTGATAAATCTGATAAATTCGAATCCATTCTCGTTCTTGACGATCGTGATGATCATCAATTTGATTCGGGCGCAAGCCTTCGTCTTTTTTATTATTGATATACCAAGCAGCTTGTTTTGGCGGGAAACTTTTTTCGTCAAAATGATGTAATTTCATGAGGCGTTTGAGTAAACGCAATTGGTCTTCCGAATCTAAAATCTGGAAATCTTGCGGCAAATCCGCATCAAGATGATGAGCACGCAGAAGTCGATGAGCAATGCTGTGAAAGGTGCCGACCCACATACCAAACAAACGCTGATTGCCGTCGAACAAGACGGATTCAATACGATGACGCATTTCTGCCGCAGCTTTGTTGGTGAAAGTCACCGCCATAATGCTCCCTTCGGAGACACCTTCAACGCCAATCAGCCACGCAATTCGGTGCGTCAATACGCGGGTTTTACCACTCCCCGCGCCCGCCAACACCAAATAATTGCCCAATGGCGCACTCACCGCTTCCCGTTGTTTATCGTTTAAGCCATCTAATAATTCTGCGAAATCCATTATTTTCACTCACAAACACTGTTTTTTTGTACAGGCGAAATTATAACGATTTCGGTTGAAAACTCAATGAAAAGAGGAGAAACATCATACATACAGGGGAAACGAAAAAAGGTTAATCATCAATTGCTAAACGTTCTCTACCACTATAAACCGTCGCACGCCCAGGTCTGGCAAAACCAATTAACGTTAAGTTGTATTGTTCTGCCATTTCTACCGCCAAATCTGTTGAAGCTGAAATTGCGACTAACATTTCTATGCCTGCAGAGACTGTTTTTTGCACCATTTCATAACTGGCGCGGCTGGTCACAACAATAAAGCCTTGCGGTTTACTTGCTTTAGCATGCCACCCCAATAATTTATCTAATGCCACATGGCGCCCGACATCTTCACGAATGGCGAGTAATTTACCTTCCATGGAGAAAAATGCCGCCGCATGCGTGGAGCCTGTTTGTTTACCTAATTCCTGAGCGACCTGTAATTGCTGTAAGCAATCGTCTAGTTGTGCCACACGGAAGGTTAAAGTGCGGTCTAATTTTTTGACATTTTTATAAACCTGTTGAATCTGTTCCGCCCCACAAATGCCACAACCGGTTCGTCCGGTTAAGGTGCGTCGATGATCTTTCAGTGCGACAAAACAGCGCGTTGCCAACTCTATTCTTGCTTCAATGCCGTTACAGGCGTCTTCAATATCAATGCCATAAATATCACTCGGTTTATCAATAATCCCTTCCGATAAAGAAAACCCCATGGCGAAATCTTCCAAATCTCGTGGAGAACACATCATCACCGTGTGAGAAATATCGTTATACACCAGTGCCACAGGCGTTTCCGTGGCTAAAATTTCTTGTTTCTCAGAAATAGCAATCTTGTTATCGCCTTGTTGCTCATTTGTTAATTTTTTAATAAAGTGAATTAATTTTTTTTTGATCCAACTCAAAATTTTCTATCCTTATAGCCATTATTAATTATGGATTTCTGTACAAAAAATAGGTATTCTACCCGCCGCTACTAGTAAGGTAACTATATATTTTTATTGTTACATAACTACTCAGCATCGTTTTGTTAAATTTTAATACAAATTTAACAAAAACGACCATCAGATTATCTAGTTAAATACAAATTTAAAACTATCAAACTGAAAACAACAACAAATTTTGTTGATTGTGGGGAGTGTTTATGCAGATCTCAAGAAGAAAATTCTTCAAGGTCTGTGCCGGCGGTATGGCAGGAACATCGGTTGCGATGTTAGGCTTTGCTCCGGCTACGGCCTTAGCTGCGCCACGCGAATACAAACTATTGCGTGCGAAAGAATCGCGTCAAACCTGTACATACTGCTCGGTAAGTTGCGGTATGTTGATGTACAGTACAGGTACACCATCTAATACCATAAGTGGTCACACCGCGACAAATACCCGTTCTAAATTATTCCATATCGAAGGCGACCCGGATCATCCGATCAGCCGTGGTGCGTTATGCCCTAAAGGTGCCGGTGCCTTAGACTTCGTAAATAGCGAAAGCCGGACCTTATATCCGGAATATCGTGCACCGGGCTCTGATAAATGGGAGCGCATTTCTTGGCAAGACGCCATTAAACGCATTGCCCGCTTAATGAAAGATGACCGCGATGCCAACTTTGTTGAGAAAAATGCCGAAGGCAATATCGTCAACCGTTGGACAACCACGGGGATTATGACGGCATCGGCAATTAGTAATGAAGCTGCATTGCTAACCCATAAGTGGATTCGCATGTTAGGGATGCTTCCGGTATGTAACCAAGCGAATACTTGACACGGACCAACGGTAGCAAGTCTTGCTCCATCATTTGGTCGCGGTGCCATGACAAACAACTGGGTTGATATCAAAAACGCCAATCTTATTCTTGTTCAAGGCGGTAACCCTGCTGAAGCTCACCCTGTTGGCTTCCGTTGGGTCATTGAAGCGAAGAAAAACGGTGCGAAAATCATCGTTGTCGATCCGCGCTTTAACCGTACAGCTTCCGTAGCTGACCTTCACGCACCAATTCGTTCCGGTTCTGACATTGCATTCTTAATGGGTGTGATCCGTTACTTATTGGAAACCAATCAAATTCAACACGAATACGTTAAACACTATACCAATGCATCCTTCTTAGTGAATGAAGGCTATAAGTTCGAAGACGGTCTATTCTCCGGATTTGACGAAGCAAAAGGTAAGTATGATAAATCAACTTGGAACTACCAATTTGATGAAAATGGTCATGCTAAACGTGATATGACATTACAACACCCACGTTGTGTCATTAACGTATTAAAAGAACATGTTTCCCGCTATACCCCGGAAATGGTTGAAAAAGTTACCGGTGTAAAACAAAAAACCTTCTTACAAATCTGTGAAGAAATCGGTAAAACATCGGCACCAAATAAAACCATGACGCACTTATATGCGCTTGGCTTTACTGAACACACAATCGGTACGCAAAATATTCGCTCCATGGCGATGATCCAATTACTTTTAGGTAATATTGGTATGCCGGGTGGTGGTATTAACGCATTACGTGGTCACTCAAACGTACAAGGTACAACCGATATGGGCTTGTTACCAACAATGTTGCCAGGCTATATGCGTTTACCAAACGAAAAAGAAACCTCTTATGAACAATATATGAATGCGATTACGCCGAAAGATATCGTGCCTAATCAAGTCAACTATTATCGTAATACCTCAAAATTCTTCGTAAGTATGATGAAAACCTTCTACGGAGATAAAGCAACAAAAGAGAATGGCTGGGGCTTTGACTTCTTACCAAAAGTCGATCGCATCTATGACCCGATTACTCATGTCAAAATGATGCATGACGGTGAATTAAACGGCTGGATTTTACAAGGTTTCAACGTATTAAACTCATTACCGAACAAAAACAAAACTGTTGCGGGTATGAGTAAGTTGAAATACTTAGTCGTTATGGATCCATTGCAAACCGAAAGTTCTGAGTTCTGGAAAAACTTTGGTGAATCTAACAATGTAAATCCAGCAGAAATTCAAACTGAGGTATTCCGTTTACCTACAACCTGTTTCGCAGAGGAAGATGGTTCTATCGCTAACTCAGGTCGTTGGGCACAATGGCACCAAAAATCTTGCGATCAACCAGGCGAAGCCTTACCGGATGCAGAGATTTTATCTATGCTCCGTGAAGAAATGCATGAGCTTTACAAGAAAGAAGGTGGTCGTGGTATTGAATCTTTTGAAGCGATGACCTGGAATTATGCTCAACCACATTCACCAAGCTCAGTTGAACTAGCCAAAGAGCTTAATGGTTATGCACTTGAGGATCTTTATGATGCGAATAACAATCTCATCTATAAGAAAGGTCAATTATTAAATGGATTTGCTCACTTAAGAGATGACGGTACTACCACATCTGGAAACTGGCTCTATGTTGGTCAATGGACAGAAAAAGGTAACCAAATGGCAAATCGTGATAATTCTGACCCTTCAGGATTAGGTTGCACCGTAGGTTGGAGCTTTGCATGGCCGGCAAACCGTCGCGTGCTTTATAACCGTGCGTCTTTAGACATTAACGGTAATCCATGGGATAAACACCGTCAGTTGATCAAATGGAACGGCAAAAACTGGAACTGGTTTGATATTGCTGACTATGGCACACAACCACCAGGTTCTGATGCAGGTCCGTTTATCATGTCTGCTGAAGGTGTTGGTCGTTTATTCGCTGTTGATAAAGTCAATAGTGGACCGGTACCGGAGCATTATGAACCGATTGAAAGTCCAATTGATACGAACCCGTTACACCCAAGTGTTGTAACAGATCCAACGGTACGTATTTATAAAGAAGACCGTGAGTTTATCGGTTCAAATAAAGAGTATCCGTTTGTCGCAACAACTTATCGTTTAACCGAGCATTTCCACAGCTGGACGGCACAAGCGGCATTAAACATCATCGCGCAACCACAACAATTTGTGGAAATCGGTGAGGCACTTGCAGCAGAAAAAGGCATCCAAAAAGGCGATATGGTAAAAGTTACCTCTCGTCGTGGTTATATCAAAGCTGTTGCTGTGGTGACAAAACGTTTGAAAGCGTTAGAAATTGACGGAAGAACAGTACACCATGTAGGTATCCCAATTCACTGGAATATGAAAGTATTAAATGGTAAAGGTAACCGTGGTTTCTCCTCCAACACCTTAACGCCATCTTGGGGTGAATCAGTCACACAAACCCCGGAATACAAAACATTCCTAGTTAATATTGAGAAGGCGGAGGTATAACATGGCTGGAACTGCTCAAGGCGTTCAAACGCAAGACATTATCAAGATCTCCGCTACATCAGGCTTAACTGAGCCGCCACGTGCGCGTGATCACAAAGTTGAAGTGGCAAAACTCATTGATGTATCCACCTGTATTGGTTGTAAAGCCTGTCAGGTAGGTTGTTCGGAATGGAATGATATTCGTTCTGACGTGAATGCCCAATGTTTGGGGATTTATGACAACCCGGTTGACCTCAATGCAAAAGCATGGACGGTGATGCGCTTCAATGAAGTGGAAGAAAATGATCGTTTAGAATGGTTAATCCGTAAAGATGGTTGTATGCACTGTCAAGAACCGGGCTGTTTAAAAGCTTGTCCGGCACCGGGTGCGATCATCCAGTATGCGAACGGTATCGTGGATTTCCAATCTGACAAATGTATCGGTTGTGGTTACTGTATCGCAGGTTGTCCGTTCAACATTCCACGCATGAATCCGGAAGACAACCGTGTGTACAAATGTACCCTTTGTGTTGACCGTGTTTCTGTGGGTCAAGAACCTGCTTGTGTGAAAACCTGTCCGACCGGTGCAATTCGTTTCGGTTCCAAAGAAGAAATGAAAATCTACGCGGAACAACGTGTTGCAGATCTTAAAGCGCGCGGCTATGAAAATGCCGGCATTTACGATCCGGAAGGCGTCGGTGGTACGCATGTAATCTATGTATTACACCATGCAGATAAACCTGAATTGTATTCCGGTTTACCGAAAGATCCGCAAATCGACACAACCGTTACATTATGGAAAGACATCCTGAAACCGGTTGCTGCGGTTGCCATGGGTGGTCTTGCACTTGCTGAAATCGGTCACTACCTCACAGTAGGCCCGAATGAGGAAGAAGATGTTGAAGATCATCACGAAGAATTTGAAGATGTAGAGGGAGGCAAAAAAGATGAATAAAGGTAAATTTGAGATTACCAATGATACCCGTATCATTCGTCATAAACTCCCGGCGCGTCTAAGTCACTGGTTCTTGGTAATCAGTTTCTTCTTAACCATGTTTACCGGGGTAGCGTTCTTCTTCCCTGACTTTGCATGGTTAACGGAAATTCTTGGTACACCACAACTTGCCCGTGCGATTCACCCGTTCACCGGTATTTTAATGTTTATTGCCTTTGTGTTCTTATGTTCACTCTACTGGCACCATAACATTCCGGAGAAAAACGATATTCGTTGGGCGAAAGGAATGCTTGAAGTCTTAAAAGGTAACGAGCACGCTGTTGCTGATAACGGTAAATATAACTTGGGTCAAAAAATGTTGTTCTGGACATTAATCCTTGCCATGTTTACCTTAATGGGCTCCGGCATCATTATGTGGCGTCAATACTTCTCGCACCACTTCTCTATTCCGGTGTTGCGTATCGCCATCTTATTGCACTCTGTTTGTGCCTTTATGTTGTTCACCGGTATCCTAGTACACATGTACATGGCATTCTGGGTGAAAGGCTCCATTCGTGGTGTCGTTGAAGGCTGGGTAACCGTTCGCTGGGCGAAAAAACACCACCCGAAATGGTATCGCGAAGAAGTACTTCCTGAGTTAGAAAAAGACGTTGTACGGGAAGAGAAAGGCGAAAAGACCAAAGTCATCTTTAAGAAATTTAGCTAATCTTAAAGTGCGGTTAAAAAACGCAATAAATTTTGACCGCACTTCTTGTTGAAGCAAACCATTAAAGAAAAGAAAACAGCACCTTAAAGGTGCTGTTTTTGTATGTATAAATAAAATTACGCCGACATCACGGAAATCGTTTTAATTTGCGCATAAACCAATTGTCCCAGTTGTAACGCTAAATCATGGAAAGACCATTTACTGATACTTGCCCAAAGGTGTTTTCCGCCAATATCCAGTTTTAAATCTACTCGATTTTCCAGCTCTAAAATCTTAACAATCCGTCCATACAACGTGTTGCGAATACTAGATTGTTCTACTTTATTCAAACTAATCGACACATCAGAACTATGAATGCAAATTCGGACTTTCTCATTGATCTGCGCCTCAACTTGATTAATCCAAATGTTCTGATCGCCAATCGAAAGTGCGGTCATTTTATAAGATGGATTATGCATAAAAACAGGCAAAGAAAGCACCGCACTTTGTTCGTTTTCCTGTTTCCAAGGAAGAAACAGCGGACTTTCCCAAATACTTTCCAACACATCATAAGCTTCAACTTTGCCGTTAGTCAGCAATACAACCCGCTCGGCTAAACGCAACAATTCATCAAGACTGTGAGTCACATATAAAATCGGAATGTTAATTTCTTTTGATAGCCGTTCCAGATAATTCATCAATTCACGTTTACGCGGTAAATCCAACGCAGAAAGCGGTTCGTCCATTAATAAAATTTCCGGATCGGTTAACAAAGCACGTCCAATAGCCACACGCTGTTTTTCACCACCGGACAACGTTATCGGATAACGTTTTAACAAATGGCCGATACCTAGCAACTCAACAATATAGTTAAATTCATCTTTACTGGTATTTTTCATGCCATAACGCAAGTTGCCATTCACCGTATAATGAGGAAATAAACGGGCATCCTGAAAAACATAACCTATGTTGCGCTGATTGATCGGCACACACACATTTTCTGCCGAATTGAACAATTCACGATCATTTAACGAAATCACGCCTTCATCCGGATTAATCAATCCGCTGACAAGGTTAATGAGGGAAGATTTCCCCGAGCCGGACAATCCAAAAAGTGCGGTAACGCCTTGTGATGGAATATCTAAATGCGCTTCGAGGGATAAAGTGCCTAACTGTTTTTTTACATCAATGTGTAGCATCACTTTGTCCTAATCTTTTTTGCATACGTTTTGCCAACCATTCTGATAACAATAAAGAAATCAGCGATAAAATCACGGCAAAGACACATAACCGAGCCGCTTGTTCTTCTGCGCCTGGTGTTTGAATAAAGGAATACATAGCCAAGGGAATGGTTTGGGTTTCGCCGGCAATATTGGACACAAAGGTAATGGTGGCACCAAATTCCCCTAAAGAGCGGGCAAAACCAAGCACGATTCCGGCAAGAATGCCAGGTAAAGATAACGGTAACGTGATGGTTAAAAACACCCGCCACGCAGAAGCCCCCAGTGTTCTGGCGGCCTGTTCCAATTTTAAATCAATACTTTCAAGGGAAAGTCGAATAGCACGCACAACCAAAGGGAATGCCACCACCGCAGAAGCTAACACCGCCCCTTTCCAGCTAAATCCAAAGGTCAACCCGAACCATTGATGTAAATATTTACCGATAAAGCCATTGCGTCCCATGGCAACCAGTAAGAGATAACCAATGACAACCGGCGGCAACACCAAAGGCAAGTGAATAATCCCGCCCACAATGGATTTGCCATAAAAATCTTTTCGTGCCAAAAGCCATGCCACCCAAACGGCAACAGGCAAACTCCATACCATAGCACTGACGGAGACTTCTAAACTCAGGCGAATGGCATCGATTTCTAATGGGCTCAAGCCTAATAACACCAGAAACTCTGTAAGCAAAATTCAATTCCCTATATAAACAAAGCGTAGCACTATGGCTACGCTTAATGAGTCAAAGCGAGTCTGCTTATTTTACAGAGAAACCGTAATCCGCAAATACTTTTTTCGCTTCAGGCGATTGTAAGTATTTCAAGAATGCTTGCGTTTCCGCATTGTTGTGATCTTTTAAAATCGCAACAGGATAATCCGCCGGTTTGTAAGAATCTTGTGGGAACACGCCAATCGCTTTCACTTCTTTGCTCACTTTCGCATCGGTTGCGTACACAATACCTAAAGGTGCTTCACCACGTTCAACTAAGGCTAATGCCGCACGCACGTCTTTGGCACGAGCTAATTTGTCTTTGACTTGATCCCATAAGTTTAATTTGGTTAACGCTTCTTCCGCATATTGACCGGCAGGCACGTGCGCAGGGTCACCTACAGACAAATAAGCATCTTTTAATTGCTTAATCCATTCACCTTTTGCGATATCAACGTTTTGTAATTTGCTGTCTTTTTGTGAGATTAAAACCAGTTCATTACCCACTAATAATTTTTCGGTTTCTTTAACCGTTAACCCTTTTTCTGAAAGGTATTTCATCCATTTTGTGCTGGCTGAAATAAATAAATCCGCTGGTGCACCTTCTTCAATTTGTTTTGCTAAGGTTGAAGAGGAAGCAAAAGAAAAGACCACTTCTTCTTTTGGATTTACTTTTTTGTAATCTTCTGCCACTTGTTTTAATGAATCGGTCATGGAAGCAGCAGCAAACACAGTCACTTTCGCCTGTGCAGAAAGAGAGAATGCTAAACAAGCCGCCGCTAAACCGGCAGCGATTTTTGAATATTTAAACATAGTAAAAACTCCGTTTTGGTTGGTTAATAATTTATATATAGCGCAAATTATACAACGAAAATAAAGAAATAAAAGGCGTATAATCCATTATTTAAAAAACAAAATATACGCTAACCTTTCGGAGGTAGGGTTAAACATTCTTATTCTTTTAGAAATATAGTATGATGTGCCGCATATAGTCGTCAGCGCAATTTTGAGGAACACGATGAACGGAACAGAAATTTTACTCACCATCAAACTGAAAGAAACCCTTTTCGCCGATCCTAAACGCATCCGTTTATTACAAGAAATTGAAAAATGCGGTTCTATCAATCAAGCGGCTAAAAATGCCAATGTCAGTTATAAAAGCGCTTGGGATCACCTTGAAGCCATGAACAAAATTAGCCCCAAACCATTGCTAGAACGCAATATTGGTGGGCGAAATGGTGGCGGAACGGCATTAACCGTTTATGCACAACGTTTATTGAAACTCTATGATTTATTAGAACAAACCCAAGAAAAAGCCTTTGATATTCTGCATGATGAAAAAGTGCCGTTAAACAGTTTGCTCTCTGCTATGGCGCGTTTTTCTTTACAAACCAGTGCCAGAAACCAATTTTTCGGCAAAGTACAAGCATTAAGATTTGAAGATGTTCACTGTTTTGTTGACATTCTTTTAGAAGATTTTGACAAACCGCTGACTGTCTCTATCACTGAAAAAAGTGCGGTGCGTTTAAAACTTGAATCTGACAAAGAAGTAATGGTGATGTTTAAAGCACCATGGGTCAAAATTACCGCCAATCCGCAAGAAAATTTGCCAAATCAATTTAAAGCGACAGTCACCTCCATTATTGATAAAGGTGAAGCCGGTGAAGCGATTCTAGTGTTAGAAGGCTCAAACATCGAGTTCTGTGCAACGCTCACCAAAGATCAACATGTGGAAATCAATCAGTCCGTTTGGACTTCTGTTGATCCGGAACAAGTGATTATTGCGACGCTTTATTAATGTCAAAAGACAAAAAAAGTGCGGTGATTTTTCACCGCACTTTTGTAAGAAAAGCAATAAAAAAATTTACAATGTAATTTCATCAATGGATTTGCCGAAACTCGGTACAAACACCTGTAAAAAATAATCCATTTCGGGGCTTTGCCATTGATCCATCAATTTTTCTAACCGCACTTTTGCCGATTTAAATTCCTGATTGCCATTTTCCAGCTCAAATTTCACTTTAATATAAGCACAAATTAAATCCGCCTGCTTAACAATGTGCTTTTCTTCCTCTGCAAAACATTGATTATCCAAATAAGGTAAAAAATCAGTCTGCAATGCTTCCGGCAATAAACTCATTAAATGTAACTCAGCCGCCGTTTCAATTTGTTTATAGGCATGCGTTATCTCATCATTGAAATATTTAATGGGTGTAGGCAAATCACCGGTAAAAATTTCCGAGGTGTCGTGATACATCGCCATCACGGCAATACGATCTGCGTTGAGTTGGGCACCGTAAAAACGGTTTTTAATTAACGCCAACGCATGGGCAACAAATGCCACCTGCAAGCTGTGCTCCGCCAAATTTTCTCGTTCAATATTACGCATGAGCGACCAGCGCTGAATCAATCTTAAGCGATCCAAACAAGCGAAAAAATGACTGGTTTTAATTTGTTCCATGCCACAACCCATTAATTAAAGGTATATTCTTCGATAACTACAGGAATCTTATACACTTGACCCAAGCGGGAAATTTCAACCTGAACCTGTGTATTCGGACGCACATCCGCGATAAGTTTCATCATTTCTGCCGGAGAACGTGCCTCGACCTCATTGATTTTCAGAATGATATCGCCTGCCTGTAACCCTGCTTTTGCTGCCGGGCTATTCGGAATAATGCTGGTGATGAGCACACCTTGCGAAGATGCCCCTTGCCCATTGCTAAATAAAATATCTGTTTGTACACCGAAATAACCACGAATGACACGTCCATCACGAATAATTTTTTTCATGACGTCATTGGCTAAATCAATAGGAATCGCAAAATTTAAGCCTTCCGCGATTTCATTGGCGGTTTTGCCGATACTCAATGTGCTGATACCCAATAGCTCACCAGCAGAATTAATTAACGCCCCACCGGAATTACCTCGGTTAATGGATGCGTCAGTTTGGATAAAGTTTTGGCGGCCCAGTGCTTCACCAACCGCACTACGCCCTACCGCACTGACAATCCCTTGCGACACACTTTGTCCCAAATTGTATGGATTACCAATGGCTAACGCCACATCGCCCACATGCACAGGGCGATTGGGATTTTGTGGAATCGTGGATAAGTTATCCGCTTTGATTTTCAATACGGCTAAATCCGTTAACGCATCTGAACCAATTAATGCCGCATCAAAAATATTGCCATTTTGCAATGCCACCACAATTTGATCGGCATTTTGAATCACGTGTTTGTTGGTCAGAATGTAACCGTCTTTCGACATGATCACACCAGAACCGAGGTTATTCACTTGGAACTGAGAAGAAGAGGACGTAAAGGCTTGATTATAAACATTCACCACGGCAGGCGAGGCAATACGTACAGCATCCCGATAAGAAGCAACATCATGTTGAGAGTCAGTGATTTTAGGCATGACATACAAAATCACGGCAGCAGAAGCCAAGCCGATAATCGCCGAATGAAAAAGTTTCTTTAGCATCAGTTCCTCATTTTCTTATATAAATTAACTTGAGATCATCGCCGACAGGTTCGCAAGATTGCAGTTGCCATAAAGGCGCATCGGCAAGTTGCGTTAAATTAGGCAAATGGCATAAATCTCTGGCTTGATCGCCTAACAATTTTGGCGCCATGTAAATAATCAGTTCATCCACCAGATTTTCAGCAATTAATGCGCCTGCCAACGTCGCACCCGCTTCCACCCAAAGGGTGTTAATTTGACGCTTGCCTAACTCTGCCATCAATGACTGCAAGCGCGTTTCACCTTGGTTTCTGTCTAATTTTAAGTAATCCGTAAAGGGCGGAAAATCTGTCAGCGAATAATCCTCTTCGCCCACCAACCAAACCGGTGATTCCGTTGAAAACACCTTAAAATCCGACCGCACTTTATGGCTAGAATCCAAAATCACACGCACCGGTTGGCGTAGTTTTTCTTGTGCATAGCTGGCTTTTACGTCAAGCGGCAATTCTTCCCAACGCACATTTAAGCTGGGATCATCCGCCAGCACCGTTTGTGAAGTCGATAAGATCGCGGAAGCTTTGGCACGATATTGCTGCACATCCGCCCTTGCCTGCGCGCCGGTAATCCATTTGCTTTCGCCACTTGCCATGGCCGTTTTGCCATCAATACTCATGGCCAGTTTTAATTGCACGAAAGGTTTGCCGGTACGCATGCGTTTCAAAAAGCCTTTATTTAGCTGTTCGGCATTTTCTTCCAATAATCCCACCGCACTTTGAATGCCTGCATCGCTTAAAATCTGTAACCCTTTGCCCGCCACTTGTGGGTTCGGATCGCACATCGCCGCAATCACTTTACTCACGCCGGCTTCAACTAAGCCTTTCGCACAAGGCGGCGTACGCCCAAAATGAGAACAGGGTTCTAAGGTGACATAAGCGGTTGCACCACGTGCCTTTTCCCCAGCTTCACGTAATGCCATCACTTCTGCGTGTGGCTCACCGGCTTTCGCATGAAATCCTTTGCCGACAACCTCGCCGTCTTTCACCAAGACGCAACCCACGGAAGGATTTGGCGTTGTGGTGAATTCACCCTGTTTGGCTAAATCAAGCGCCAGTTGCATAAAAGCGGCATCTTGTGGGCTAAATGGTTCGTTCATCAATGATCCTTTAAGTTTTCGATTTCTTGGCTAAATTCGTTGATGTTATCAAAACTCAAATAGACGGAGGCAAAACGGATATACGCCACTTTATCTAAATTCTTTAATTCTTCCATCACTAACGTACCCACCAATTTACTTGGCACTTCACGCTCACCGGTCGCGCGCAATTTATGAATAATGCGGCTAATGGCTTTTTCCACATCGTCCGCACTCACGGGGCGTTTTTCCAAGGCGTGTTGAATACCTCGACGTAATTTATCTTCATTAAACGGCTCACGATTACCGTTATTTTTAATCACTTTCGGCACAATTAGTTCTGCCGTTTCAAAGGTCGTAAAACGTTCGTGGCACTGACCGCACTCTCTGCGGCGACGTACCTGAAAACCGTCAGAAACCAAACGACTGTCAATCACTTTGGTTTCTTCTGTCGAACAAAAAGGACAACGCATACTTGTCTCCCATCATAAATAGCGAAAAAAACAACCGCACTTTGGCGTAAATAGCGCGGTTATTTTACAAATTATTTGCACAAAATGCGGTATAAAAAACAAAAATTTTTAAGTTTTACTTCACGCTAATCGTTTATAGCAAACGCAAGTAAACCGTAATTTCTTCCCGATCGTGATACAGGTGTTTTGCCTGTAACTGGAATTTTAACCCTTGCTGCGACAATTTATCCGCAATAAATTGCAGACATTGTTGTACTTCCGCATAGCGTTTTTTCATCGGTAGCTTCAAATTAAAGATCATGCTATGACACCAACCGTTCAACAGCCATTTCACCATTAACTCGGCAATTCGGCTTGGCTGCTCTACCATGTCGCACACTAGCCAATCAATTTTACGTCGTTTCGGCGGCTGAAACTTAAAGCCATCTTCCGCACAATGCTCAATGCGCCCCGTATCATGCAGACTGGCTGCCATTTTGCCGTGATCGACGGCATATACAAATAAACCACGTTTCACTAACTGATATGTCCAACCGCCCGGGCAAGCACCGAGATCCACGGCATACATGGTTTCGTTAAGCAATTCCGCTTCTTTTTGGCGCGGAATAAAACTCAAAATCGCCTCTTCCAATTTTAATGTAGAGCGACTTGGTGCATCTGCCGGGAATTTTAGGCGTTGAATGCCCATTAAATGGGCGGAATGATTGTGATTGTAAGAGTAGCCCACATAACAAGTATTATTTTGTAAGAAAAAAACATGCAATGTCAGACCGCTCTTTAAGTTACTTTTTGCATTTAGCCAGCCTTGCTTTTTCAACGCTTGGCGCAGTGGCACAGTGAATTTACGGCAAAATCCAAGCAATTCCTTCGCTTCATTCGTATCGGCAGTTTCTACCCATAATTCATTGCTGTTTGTTAATGGGATGGTCTCCGCAATCTGTTGATATTGCTGAAGAATCGGTGTGATGCGATCCTGTTGTGGTAAATCCGTCAGCAAATCGGAAACCACGATCATTTGACGGGCAAAAATCAGCTGTTGAAAGGGCAATTCTCGTGCCAATAAATCGGCTTCGCCGGGCTGATAACATTCAAAAATTACATAGCCGCTGTTTTCGGTCACACGGGCGAAGCCAAAGACGCCTTTTTCTGCTGCTTTATCGGTGATTTCTGCCGCCAACTCGCGCTCAAATCCCATCCGACAATATAATGCCAACTTATTCATTTTCTTGTTTATTTTCTTCTTGATTAATGGTTTGAATAATCCAGGAACGGAACGCCACAATGCGCTCATCATTACTGTTATCTAAATGATTGACCACATAAAAGGATTTCGGATCCCGCAAATGGGTATCAAATACCGGTTGTAAATTGCCGTTGTCTAGCTCTTGTTGCGCTAAAATACGATTGGCAAGCACAATGCCTTGTTCATGAATTGCCGCTTGCAAGGCCATGAAGGTATGACTAAAGATTGGGCCTTGCTGAATATTCAATTCTTCCAATGCCAAATAATTTGCCATATGTTGCCAATTATCGCGGGCATGAATGTGCAACAAGGTATGATGTTTTAAATCCTGTGGCTGATGAATTGGTTTTTGTGCCAATAATTTCGGTGCAGCAAGCACCAGTAAATCCTCTTCCACCAAACGATCCACTTGTAAGTTATCCCAGTTGCCTTTGCCGTAATAAATCGCAATATCAATGTCTTGGCTAAGCAAGCCTTCATCTTGATCGACACCTTTTAAGCGTACTTCAATGTCGGGATATAATTTATTAAATTCGCTTAAACGTGGCACCAACCATTGAATACCAAAAGTTTGCGGCACACTGATGGTTAAATGTTTATCATTTTTTAAAGCGAATAATTTATCCGTCGCCTCCGCTAAACGGTGCAGAATTTTGGTGATGTCCGCATAGTAGGCTTTGCCAAAATCAGTTAACTCCAGCGCACGATTTTTACGTTTAAATAACGTAACGCCTAAGAAATCTTCCAAAATTTTTATTTGATGGCTAATCGCTGCTTGCGTCACAAATAATTCATCCGCCGCTTTCGTGAAACTTAAAAATCTCGCGGCTGACTCAAATGCTTTTAGCGAATTTAAAGGTGGCAAACGTTTATACATGTTATTTCCCAATGATTCATTTCTTAGAAAAAATTTAAATCAGATTACTTTTTTTTATCAATCTAATAAAAAAATCTCTTTTGCCCGTTATACTTATTCTACTTAAAATGAAACCATACTTAAGTCACAATTTCTTAACTGTTAAGATTTTCGAATTAAGTATGATGTTGTGTTTGCATATTGTTTGGTTTTTCCAAACCAAAGTAACGAAAGTTACTTTTTCTTTTCATTTCCTGTATTTTTGGCATTTTCGCCAGACACCGCTCCTAAAAGAGCGGTGTTTTTTATGGGCGATTTTAACATAGTTCTGCTGTTATTTCCTGCCCTATTCCTCTTCCACAAACGAGAGTCTTCCCACTTAAACTTTTCATTTGTTTTTACGACTAAAATATTTTCAATCCTGATGGAATGGTGTAGATTAAAAACGACTTAAATCTCAATCTATATTAAGGAAAAACCATGTCAGACTTACTTGATTGGAAAAATCTCGGATTCAGTTATATCAAAACAGATTATCGTTTTATCGCCCATTGGAAAGACGGCAAATGGGACAATGGTGAATTAACCACTGACAGCACATTGCATATTCACGAAGGTTCCACCGCGCTGCATTACGGACAACAATGTTTCGAGGGCTTAAAAGCCTACCGTTGCAAAGACGGTTCAATCAACCTTTTCCGTCCGGATCAAAATGCGAAACGTATGCAAAACACCTGCGATCGCCTGTTAATGCCACAAGTTCCGACAGAATTATTTATCCGCGCCTGTAAAGAAGTGGTCAAAGCCAACGAAAAATGGCTTGCGCCATATGGTAGCGGGGCCACACTTTATCTTCGTCCATTCGTTATCGGTGTCGGTGAAAACATCGGCGTACGCCCCGCACCGGAATACATTTTCTCCGTTTTCTGTTGCCCGGTAGGCGCCTATTTCAAAGGTGGTATGAAACCGTCTAATTTCTTGGTAACCGATTATGACCGCGCTGCACCACATGGTACCGGTGGCGTCAAAGTGGGCGGAAACTATGCTGCAAGTTTATTACCACATGAACTTGCCGCTGAACGCAAATTTGCTGATGCCATTTATCTTGATCCGAAAACCCATACCAAAATTGAAGAAGTGGGCGCGGCAAACTTTTTCGGTATCACACGCGATAACAAATTCATCACGCCACTTTCGCCATCCATTTTGCCAAGTATCACCAAATACTCACTGCTCTATTTAGCCAAAGAACGCTTAGGCATGGAAACCATTGAAGGTGATGTCTATATCAATGAATTAGACCAATTCGCCGAAGCGGGTGCTTGCGGCACAGCTGCGGTTATTTCACCTATCGGCGGCATTCAATATGGCGATGACTTCCACGTTTTCTATTCAGAAACTGACGTGGGTCCAATCACTAAACGCCTTTATGAAGAACTTACCGGCATCCAGTTCGGTGACGTAGAAGCACCGGAAGGTTGGATTGTAAAAGTAGATTAATTTCTGCTTTCCAAAGGATAAAAGTGCTGTCAAATTCGACCGCACTTTTTATTTACATCCGAAAAAAATCCCCATAACCTTAGGGCTACGGGGATTTTTTATTTTCCAGTTGAATTATGGATTAACAAATTTTTCGCCTAATTCAATATCTGCACGCAATGTCGGTAACATAGCGTCTAACGCTTGTTGCTCAAACGCGCTGAGTTTACCGATTGGCAGAATTTCTTCTACGCCTTCTTTACCGAAACGAATCGGTTGAGCAAAGAAGCGAGCATATTTGCCATCGCCTTCCACATAGCTACATTCAATCACCGTTTCGCCTTGTAATCCGCGTACTACCGCATTTGCAAAACGTGCCGCAGCTTGAGCCATGGATAAGGTTGCAGAACCGCCACCAGCTTTAGCATTCACCACTTCAGTACCGGCGTTTTGAATACGTTTAGTTAATGGTTCAATTTCTTCCTCTTTCCATTCAGCGTATGGCACTTGAGATAATAAAGGAAGAATGGTCACGCCGGAGTGTCCGCCAATCACCGGCACGGTTGTACGATAAACGTTTAAGCCTTTTAATTCGGCAACAAAGGTTTCTGAACGAACTACGTCCAATGTGGTCACGCCAAATAATTTACGTTTGTCATAAACACCGGCTTTTTTCAAGACTTCTGCTGCAATCGCAACGGTAGTATTTACCGGGTTGGTAATGATCCCAATGCATGCTTTCGGACAGGTCACAGCGACTTTTTCAATTAAGTTACGTACGATGCCTGCGTTAATGTTGAATAGATCTGAGCGATCCATTCCCGGTTTACGTGCTACACCGGCAGAAATCAGCACGACATCCGCGCCTTTTAATGCAGGTGTCGGATCTTCACCGGCAAAACCTTCCACTTTAACCGCGGTCGGAATGTGGCTGATATCCACAGCAACGCCCGGGGTTACCGGTGCAATATCATAAAGTGATAGCTCGGAACCTGCCGGCAACTGTAGTTTCAGCAATAATGCTAATGCTTGACCGATACCGCCTGCGGCACCTAAAACTGCAACTTTCATTTCATTCTCCTCATGTAGTAAGAAATGGGTAGTTAAAAATTTGTAAAAATTGTACGCCTACCAACGTTTAAATTCAAACAGACAAATTCAAATGTGCGATCTAACTCAAATTTTTTCTTTTTCCCCCGTAAAAAAGGTCATAAAAAACGCCTTAAATTTCCACCGCACTTTCACCTTATAAAGTAAATATTTATTTGCTAAAAACGCTATTTTTATGCAAAATTCAGCCACTTTAATCTGATAAGAGAAAGGTTCATGTTAAACGAAAATCCGGATAACCTGACAAAAGCATTCAAGGATCTATTGCGCCAAGAAAAATACGGTTCACAAAGTGAAATCGTCACCGAATTACATAAAATGGGATTTAGCTCGGTTAATCAATCGAAAGTCTCCCGTATGCTCAGTAAATTTGGGGCGGTTCGCACCCGTAATACCCGCATGGAAATGGTCTATTGCTTGCCAAGTGAGTTAAGCGTGCCAAATACGCGGAGTTCCTTAAAAGATTTAGTGTTAGACATTGATCATAACAACATGTTGATCGTCATTCGAACAACACCGGGCGCAGCACAACTTATCGCGCGTCTGCTGGATTCCGTGAGTAAAATGGAAGGCATTTTGGGCAATATTGCTGGGGATGACACCATTTTTGTGACACCAACCAAAGAAACTGACATCAATAACTTAATGTTGCGTATTCAAGACTTATTCGAAAATACCCTTTAAGTTCGACAAAAACAGAAAAACTGCATGAAAATTCTCATTACTGGAGCTACCGGTTTTATCGGAAGCGCGTTGATTCCTTCATTATTGGCGAAAAATCATCAAATTACCGCCTTGGTGCGCCATCCGGCAAAAGCCAAACAGCAACTCTCCTATCACATTGAATTCATTAATACATTAGATTACTTTCAGCATTTTAATCAGTTTGATGCGGTCATTAATTTAGCCGGAGAACCGATATTTTCTCGTCGATGGACAACCACACAAAAAGAGCGGTTAGAATCTAGCCGCATTTCATTAACAGAAAAACTGGCACACCTGATAAATCGTAGTGACGATCCGCCTCAATGTTTTATTTCCGGTTCCGCCACGGGTTATTACGGTGATTGGGGTGAACAACGGATTGATGAAAATACGCCAACGGCAGATCATTTTGCCGCTCGCTTATGTCAACAGTGGGAAGCCGCAGCCTTAAAAGCCAACACGCGAGTATGCCTCGTGCGCACGGGTATGGTGCTTGGTACAAAAGGTGGTGCATTGGCAAAAATGTTGCCGTTATATCGTTGTGGCTTAGGTGGAAAACTAGGTTCCGGCAAACAGTTCTGGGGTTGGATTGCCTTAGAGGATATGGTACGTGGCATTTTATTTTTATTGGAAAATACCGATTGCCGGGGCGCATTTAATTTCGTTGCACCACATGCCATACGTAACGCCGAATTTAATGTGTTATTAGGTGAAACCTTGCGCCGCCCTCACATGGCAACCGCACCGGCATTTATATTGAAACTGCTGCTCGGTGAACGTGCAGATTTATTACTCGACAGCCAAAATCTCATACCGCAACATTTGCTAGCTCAAGGGTTCCAGTTTGAGCATCCTGATCTTGCTCAATTCCTCCAGAAAGAAATCGTTGCTAAATAAAATCTCTCGAATTTTCCACCGCACTTTTCCAAAATACGCTTTTCGACGTATAAAAAAGTGCGGTGGTTTTTGCTAGAATTTCTCCCAATTTTTTATTGTTCTTAAGCCCATAAATGGCGATAATACACCGCTTATACGAACGAATTGAACGCTATGACACATTACATTCTACTGATCATCGGCACGGCATTGATTAATAACTTCGTGTTGGTGAAATTCCTTGGACTCTGCCCTTTTATGGGCGTCTCAAAAAAAATCGAAACCGCTATCGGCATGGGCTTGGCAACAACCTTTGTCCTGACAGTGGCGGCGCTTTGCTCCTATTTAGTGGATAATTATATTCTCGCGCCATTAAATGCGACTTTTTTACGCACACTCGTCTTTATTTTAGTGATCGCCGTGGTGGTGCAATTCACCGAAATGGTGATCAATAAAACCAGCCCAATGTTATATCGTTTATTAGGGATTTTCCTACCGCTCATTACCACCAACTGTGCTGTGCTTGGCGTGGCATTGTTAAACGTTAATCTTGCGCATAATTTAACGGAATCGGTGGCTTATGGCTTTGGTGCCTCTGCCGGTTTTGCCTTAGTTTTAGTCTTATTTGCCGCATTGCGTGAGCGTCTGGTTGCCGCTGATGTGCCGATGCCATTTCGCGGGGCGTCTATCGCCTTGATTACGGCAGGCTTAATGTCTCTCGCCTTCATGGGCTTTACCGGATTGGTGAAACTATAATGGCGACTTTCTATTATGTTCTCATTGCCATTGTTGTATTGGCGCTGATTTTCGGCGCCATTTTGGGCTTTGCGTCAGTAAAACTGAAAGTCGAAGCCGATCCTATTGTCGAAAAAATTGATGCGATTTTACCGCAAAGCCAATGCGGACAATGTGGCTATCCCGGTTGCAAACCCTACGCAGAAGCCATTGCCAATGGGGATATAATTACGAAATGTATTCCGGGCGGCAGACCAACTGTCATTAAAATTGCCGAACTCCTTGGTGTTGAACCACCGGAAACAGACGATTTAGCAGAAGATCCTACACCGAAAGTCGCCTTTATTGACGAGAATATGTGTATCGGCTGTACCAAATGTATTCAGGCTTGTCCAGTGGATGCCATTATCGGTAGCAATAAACTCATGCATACCATCATTCCTGATTTATGTACCGGTTGCGAGCTTTGTGTTGAGCCTTGCCCAACGAGCTGTATTTCCATGATTAAAGTCGAAAAAAATATTGATACTTGGGATTGGAAATTCGATCCTAATCTAGTAATTCCGATTGTTGATACCACATCGGCTGAAAAGAAAATCATTGTGGGGAAATAAATGGCGGATGTATTAACACGTTTCAACAGTGGCAAACTTTGGGAATTTGATGGTGGCATTCATCCACCGGATATGAAGTCCCAATCTAACGGCACGCCTATTCGCACGCTTCCTCTGCCCGATGATTTTTATGTCCCGCTAAAACAACACGCCGGGACAGCAGGAAACCTATTGGTAAAACCCGGTGATCGCGTACTCAAAGGACAACCACTGACACAAGGTGATGGCTGGCGCACCTTACCTATTCATGCACCAACCTCCGGTACAGTCATTGCTGTAGGCCCTTATGTCGCTGCGCACCCATCCGGATTGACAGAAACCTGCGTACATATTCAAGCAGACGGCTTGGATCAATGGCGACCACAAATGCCAATCGAGGATTTTTTCACCCAAACTCGGGAACAGCTGATTGAAAAAATTTATCAAGCAGGTATTGCCGGCTTGGGTGGCGCGGTATTCCCGACAGCCGCCAAAATTCACTCTGCTGAAAAACAGGTTAAACTGCTGATTATTAACGGCGCAGAATGTGAACCCTACATCACCTGCGATGATCGCTTAATGCGCGATTACGCCGGTGAAATCATCGAGGGCGTGCGTATTTTGCGTTATATTTTGCGCCCTGAAAAAGTCGTTATCGCCATAGAAGACAATAAACTTGAAGCCGTATCCGCCTTAGAACGTGCGTTACATGGCGCGAATGATATTGAAATCCGCGTCATTCCGACTAAATACCCTTCCGGCGCGGCAAAACAACTCATTCAAGTACTGACCGGCATGGAAGTACCAAGCGGACAACGCTCTTATAGCATTGGTGTACTCATGCAAAACGTGGGAACCGCCTTTGCCATTAAACGTGCCGTACTTGATGACGAGCCTTTAATTGAGCGCGTTGTCACCCTCACCGGCGATAAAATTCCTAATAAAGGCAATTATTGGGCACGCTTCGGTACCCCAATTTCTCATTTATTGCGCGAAACGGGCTACCAATATGACGACCGTTTCCCGGTCTTCATGGGCGGTCCAATGATGGGCGTCATTCTACCTGACTTAAATGCGCCGATGACCAAAGTGGCAAACTGCTTATTGGCACCGGATCATTTTGAATATGCGCCACCGGAACAGGAAAAAAGCTGTATCCGTTGTTCTGCCTGTTCCGACGCTTGCCCGGTAAAACTGATGCCGCAGCAACTCTATTGGTTTGCGCGAAGCGAAAATCACGAAAAATCGGAAGAATATTCTCTCAAAGACTGTATTGAATGTGGTGTGTGCGCCTATGTTTGCCCAAGCCACATTCCGCTTATTCAATATTTCCGCCAAGAAAAAGCCAAAATTTGGGAAATTAAACATAAAGCAAAATTAGCAGAAGAAGCGAAGATCCGTTTTGAACAACGCCAAGCCCGCCTAGAACGGGAAGAACAAGAGCGCAAAGCGCGTTCTCAACGAGCCGCTGCAGCACGCCGTGAAGAATTAGCACAGCAAAAAGGCGTCGATCCGGTCGCTGCTGCCTTAGAACGTTTAAAAGCGAAAAAAGCCGAGTCTGCAGAAAATGCGCAAATTGAGCAAAAAACCCTTATTGATGAAAAAGGCCATATTCAGCCTGACAATAGCGACATCATGGCACAACGCAAGGCACGCCGATTAGCTCGTCAAGCGGAAACCGTAGCATCTGCCGAATCGGCTACAGCTCAAAGTGCGGTTCCAATTTCAGATGAAAAATCAGCAGAAACGGATCCACGCAAAGCCACTATTGCGGCGGCTATCGCACGTTCTAAAGCGAAAAAAGCCGTTCAGCGAGGGGAACTCGTAACCTCTACCGAACCTGAAACAGCACAAAGTGCGGTTCAAATTTCAGATGAACATCCGGCAGAAACGGATCCGCGCAAGGCTGCGATTGCTGCCGCGCTCGCGCGTGCCAAAGCGAAAAAAGCGGCGCAGCAAGGGGAAACCGTAACCTCTGCCGAACCGGCAACAGACCAAAGTGCGGTTCAAATTTCAGATGAAAATCCAGCAGAAACGGATCCGCGCAAAGCTGCGATTGCTGCCGCACTCGCGCGTGCCAAAGCGAAAAAGGCCGCACAACAGGTACAACAAAATGAACAGGATTAAGGAATATACATGTTTAAGATGATCAGTTCACCCCACACCCATTCAGGTAAACTCACGGCGCGCGTGATGTTTTGGGTGATTCTCGCCATGATTCCGGCAATCATTTTGCAAATTTATTATTTTGGATTTGGCGTATTGATTCAATCAGCGTTAGCCATCGGACTGGCGTTATTGCTGGAATGGAGCGTCTCGCTATTACGCAAAAGACCGGCGCTGAGCGATATTTCTGATTTTAGCGTCATTTTAACCGCACTGATTCTTGCTGTGGCGATTCCGCCTTATGCGCCTTATTGGATTATTCTTATTGGCACATTTTGTGCGGTGATTTTGGGCAAGCACGTTTATGGTGGTTTGGGACAGAATCCGTTTAACCCTGCCATGGTGGGTTATGTGGTGCTGCTCGTATCGTTCCCATTACAAATGACCACTTGGATGCCGCCCATTGCGTTATTGGCGGAGCCGCCGACCTTTCATGATGCGGCATTGTTGATTTTCTCCGGACTGACTTCCGACGGTTTTAGTCTTCATCAATTAACGGCGTCCATTGACGGCATTACGCAAGCGACACCGTTAGATACCGTACGAACCTTTTATTCTTCTGCAAGTTCCTGCATAACCGATGCGATATGTTCCGAAGCGGCATTTTATGAATTGACTAACTTACCGATTTTCACGCAAAACGGTTGGGATTTTGCGCAAGGTTGGTGGCAAATTAACTTGGCCTTTTTACTAGGTGGCATCTTTTTAATACTGAAAAAGGTGATTCACTGGCAAATTCCGGTGGCGATGCTAGGAAGTTTTACGCTATTGAGCTTGCTCACCGAACTCTTCGGCAACGGTGCACACTTAACCGCACCGGCACAGTTATTCAGCGGTGCCATGATGTTCGGTGCATTTTTTATCGCCACCGATCCTGTTACCTCCTCTATTACGCCACGAGGCAAACTGGTATTTGGTGTTCTCGTGGGGAGCTTACTATATTTAATCCGTTTTTACGGCAATTACCCTGATGGTGTCGCATTCGCTATTTTACTCAGTAACATTTGTGTGCCATTAATTGACCACTACACCCGTCCGCGCGTTGCCGGCCATCGGAAATAAGGACTTCGCCATGCAAACCATTAAAGTTACTTCAAAATCCGCTATGTTGTTAGCGTTCGTGGCATTTTGTTGCACGGCAATGTCCAGTGGGGTTTATTTTTTAACTAAAGATAAAATCGCTCAAGCAATGCAAGAGCAACAACGCGCGTTGTTATTGCAAGTAATTCCACAGGATTATTTTACCAACGATTTAACACAAGATTGTTATGTTCCGAAAATCGATGCATTGCAAAATGTCGCTATTCAAAAAATCTGTACAGCCAAAAAAGACGGCAAAATCACCGCTTATGCCTTTGAAAGCGTGGCCCATGACGGTTACTCCGGTGATATTCGTATTTTAGTCGGCATGAAACCGGACGGCGAAGTGCTTGGTGTGCGAATTACAGAACATCATGAAACACCGGGGTTGGGCGATAAAATCGAAACGCGCATTTCCAATTGGATTTTGAGTTTTGATCATCAAGTCATCAGCCAAGAGAAAGCGGCAGAATGGGCGGTAAAAAAAGACGGTGGGAAATTCGATCAATTTGCCGGCGCCACAATTACGCCACGTGCCGTTGTCAACCAAGTAAAACGCGCGGCACTTGCCATGTTGGATAACTTGCCGAAAGAGAAAGAATAATGGATAAATTAAATGAGACCGTAGAAACCTCACAAGCAAATGACACTCAAAGTGCGGTTAATATTTCAGATAAAAATAACATTTGGAAAACAATCTTCATTCAAGGCATTTGGACCAACAACTCTACGGTGGTACAACTGCTTGGCTTGTGTCCATTATTGGCAGTCTCCAACTCCGTCACCAATGCTCTGGGTTTAGGTTTAGCCACTATGCTGGTGCTTACTTGTACCAACACGGTGGTATCCATTTTCCGTAAACACATTCCAAATGCAATTCGTATTCCGATTTATGTCATGATCATCGCCAGCACAGTAACGGTGGTGCAATTACTGATGAACGCTTATACTTACGAACTTTATCAATCGCTCGGCATTTTCATTCCGCTTATCGTCACCAACTGTATTGTAATCGGTCGTGCGGAGGCTTTCGCCTCTAAAAACAGCATAGCCCATTCTGCATGGGATGGTTTTTCTATGGGATTGGGCATGTTGCTTGGTTTAGTCGCCCTTGGTGCTATCCGTGAAATTATCGGCAACGGCACCCTGTTTGACGGCATTGAAAATCTGCTAGGCGATTGGGCGGCATTTATGCGAATTGAATTTTTCCATAGCGACAGTAATCTGCTACTTGCCATTCTTCCACCAGGAGCGTTTATTGGACTGGCATTGTTATTAGCCTTAAAAAACATCATAGACAGTAAAAAATAATGAATAAAGAAAAAAGAATTGAGATTCTAAAACGTCTGCGTGCCGCAAATCCGCACCCAACAACGGAACTGAATTTCAGCTCGCCCTTTGAATTATTAATTGCGGTGATTTTGTCGGCACAAGCCACCGATAAAGGGGTGAATAAAGCGACGGATAAGCTGTTTCCCGTTGCCAATACGCCACAAGCGATTTTGGCATTGGGCGTAGATGGCTTAAAGGAATACATTAAAACTATCGGCTTATTTAACAGCAAAGCAGAAAACATCATTAAAACCTGCCGTGACTTAATTGAAAAATATAACGGCGAAGTCCCGGAAGATCGCGAAGCCTTAGAAGCACTTGCGGGCGTAGGAAGAAAAACCGCGAATGTCGTTTTAAACACCGCATTCGGACACCCAACTATCGCCGTGGATACCCATATTTTTCGCGTATGTAACCGCACCGGCTTTGCTCCCGGCAAAGATGTGGTGAAAGTCGAAGAAAAATTGATTAAAGTCGTGCCCGCCGAATTTAAAGTGGACGTCCACCATTGGTTAATCTTGCACGGACGTTACACTTGCGTAGCACGTAAACCTCGCTGTGGTGCGTGCATGATTGAAGATTTATGTGAATATAAAAATAAAACAGAATATTAAAAATACAGGAAAACTTATGACAACAAAATCAGAAAGACAAACTTGGTCCAGTCGCTTAACTTATGTGCTTACCGTTGCCGGCGCAACCGTAGGCTTTGGTGCAACATGGCGCTTTCCTTATTTAGTGGGAGAACACGGCGGCGGTGCCTATGTCATGCTGTTCTGTTTAGCCATGATTTTAATTGGGATCCCGATGATTTTAGTGGAAAACGTGATTGGCCGTCGTTTACGTGTCAACTCCATTGATGCCTTCGGTGACAAAATCCACGATAAAGGTGAAGGCATTTCAAAATACTGGAAAATCATCGGCTACATGGGCTTACTCGGTGCATTCGGGATCATGGCTTATTACATGGTGCTTGGCGGCTGGGTAATTACCTATATCGTCAATCTCATCAGTGGTACTCTCGATATTTCTTCGCCGATCACCAAAGACGTAGCTAAAGATTTCTATGACTTACACATCAGTAACAGTCCGGTGGAAATCATCATGTTCACCGCACTTTTCGTATTGGTGAATTACATTATTTTGGCAAAAGGCATTATCGGTGGTATCGAGCGCTCAGTGAAATACTTAATGCCATTGCTGTTTATTTTCTTAATCGGCATGGTCATTCGCAACGTGACCTTACCGGGCGCCATGGAAGGGATTACGTTCTACCTCAAACCGGATTTCTCCAAAATCACCGCTGAATTATTTATTTTTGTATTAGGTCAAGTGTTCTTCGCTTTAAGCTTAGGTTTTGGTGTGTTAATCACCCTTTCTAGCTACTTAAATAAAGAAGAAAATTTAATCCAAACGGCGGTTATCACTGGTTTCACTAACACTATTATCGCCGTGTTAGCCGGCTTCATGATTTTTCCATCCTTGTTCACTTTCGGTATTGAACCAAACGCAGGCCCAACCTTAGTGTTCCAAAGCTTGCCGATTGTGTTCTCCCATTTATGGGCGGGTAAATTCTTTGCGATTATCTTCTTTGGCTTATTGCTTATCGCTGCGTTGACCACATCAATCACCATTTACGAAGTGATTATTACAGCCCTGCAAGAAAAACTCAGAATGCGTCGTAGCAAAGCCATTATCTTAACCCTCGGCGGGATTTTCCTTTTAGGTAACGTGCCGGCAATTCTCGGCGACAATCTGTGGAAAGACGTGACCTTCTTCGGTAAAAGCATTTTCGATGCCTTCGATTTCGTCAGCGGCAATATTCTGTTTATGTTAACCGCACTTGGTTGCGCGCTTTTCGTTGGTTTCGTCTTAAAAGATGAAGCGAAAAAAGAGCTGTCACCAACCCCAAATTCTACGTTTACCAACATTTGGTTTAACTATGTGAAATTTGTCGTGCCGTTTATTATTTTGGTAATTTTTATTAGTAATCTGATTTAACAAAAAAAGTGCGGTGAATTTTCACCGCACTTTTTTATTTCATCCCAAGCAATTTAGCTATTTCCCTTCCGCCACAGTTTTCTTTTCTTCCAATTCTTCCCAACGCATAAATGCCGTTTCCAGTTTGGCTTCGGCATCTGCCAACGCTTTCAGTTTGGCATCCGTCACATCGTGAGATTGTTGGAAGAAATTCGGGTCACCGATTTCGGTTTGAAGTGCGGTGATTTTTTCTTCTAAATCTTCCAACAGTTGAGGAAGTTGTTCCAGTTCACGCTGTTCTTTGTAAGAAAGTTTGACGGTTTTTGGTTTATTGGAAACCGGTTTATTTTCCACCGCACTTTCTTCTTTTTTCGGCTCAATTTTTTTCTGTTTTACAGCATCCTGTTCGGCTCTTTGAGCAAAATAATTGGCTTGTTGCTGTTTGGCATCGAAGAAGCCACCAACGTATTTGTTCAACACACCGTTACCTTCAAAGATGTAACATTCCGTGGCGGTGTTATCGATAAATTGACGGTCATGGCTGACGATGAGCAATGTGCCTTGGTAATCGGTGAGGATTTCTTCCAAAAGCTCTAACGTTTCTACGTCCAAGTCATTGGTCGGCTCATCAAGAATCAATAAATTATTCGGTTTTAATAATAATTTTGCCAATAACAAGCGATTACGTTCACCACCAGAAAGGGCTTTTACCGGCGTCATGGCGCGTTTTGGTGGGAACAAGAAATCTTGCAAATAGCCCAACACATGGCGTTTGATGCCATTGACTTCCACGTCCTGCTTACCATCGGCAACGTTATCCATCAGGGATTTTTCCGGATCAAGATCGGCACGATATTGATCAAAATAGGCAATGTCTAATTTGGTTCCGCAGCGAATGGAGCCGTTTGTCGGTTGAATTTCACCGAGCAGCAATTTGATAAAGGTGGTTTTACCACACCCGTTCGGGCCGACTAAAGCGATTTTGTCGCCGCGTAAAATGGTGGTGCTAAAATCTTTAAGTAATTGTTTGCCGTCAATGTCGTAACTAACGTTTTCCATTTCAAACACGATTTTGCCGGAGCGGCTGGACGTATCTAATTGCAATTTTGCGGTACCCATCACGTCACGACGTTGGCGTCGTTCTTCGCGCATGGCTTTTAACGCGCGCACGCGTCCTTCATTACGGGTGCGACGGGCTTTAATGCCTTGACGAATCCAGACCTCTTCTTGCGCTAAGCGTTTATCAAACAGCTCATTTTGCAAGGCTTCTACCCGCAAATTTTCTTCTTTCGCGGTAAGGTATAAATCGTAGTTGCCGGGGTAAGACACCAATTTGCCACGATCTAAATCCACAATGCGAGTCGCCATTTTGCGAATGAAAGAACGGTCGTGAGAAATAAACACAATGCTCCCGCCAAATTCCATCAAGAAATTTTCCAACCATTCGATGGCATCCACATCCAAGTGGTTAGTCGGTTCATCTAACAACAACACATCCGGGTTACACACCAAGGCGCGCGCCAAAGCGGCTTTGCGCAACCAACCACCGGATAAATCAGCAAGCTTAGTATTCGGATTTAATTCAAGTTTTTGTAACACTTCATTGATTTTATTTTCAAACTGCCAACCATTAGCATGTTCCAATTTCGCTTGAATTTGGGCAAGTTGGTTTAACGTCTGCTCGCTGTAATGCTGCTCTAGCTGCACGGAAATATGATGGTATTCCTTCAATAAATCCGCCAAATGCTCAATGCCTTCCGCTACATAATCAAACACATTGCCTTCTGCATGGCGCGGCGGATCCTGCTCTAAACGGGACACGACCAAGTCTTTTTCATACTGCACTTTGCCGTCATCCATAATGACATCACCGGCAATAATTTTAAGCAACGTAGATTTGCCTGCGCCATTGCGGCCGACTAAACAGACGCGTTCGTTAGGTTCGATATGTAACTCCGCATGATCCAATAAAGGGGCGTCGCTGAAAGAAAGATATCCGTTGGTTAAGCTGATAAGTGCCACAAAAAATCCTTTAAAAATAAAAAAATAGTCATGAAATGACTTATGCTTCGACAAGCTCAGCAAGCGTCATTTCATATTAATGATAAATAACGACCGCACTTTAAAGTTGCTGATACACCTTCAATGCGTACGCATCTGACATGCCGGCAATGTAATCGCAAATCACGCGTTTTTTACCGTTTTCTTCTGCATTCCGCCAGCGGTTGGCGGTGTTAGTTGGGAGTAATCGTTGCGGATCCGAATCAAAAATTTGGAACAGCTCCGTCAAAATACGCTGACCTTTGTATTCTACACGTTGAGTTTCCACGTTATTAATCACGTATTTCTGGACAAAATTTTTGAATACTTTCAATACACCCACCACTTCCGACGGTAATTCGGCGTTATAACGCAACAGCGGATCGCTAAACTCAGGTTGAATTTTCCAACGCACATTAGTGATGAAATAATTCACTAACGCACCGATAGCGTTTTTACGTAAGTAATGTTGATCGGAAAACAGTTTTGTACTGATATCGTCAATATGTTGTCGCATCCAATCTGATTGACAGTCTTTCAATGCATTCAAGGCCTCTTGCCATTGCTGCACATTGACGACGCCTACCACAATGGCATCCTCTAAATCATGTACGCCGTAAGCGATGTCATCCGCTAGCTCCATAATGCTACAGTCGAGGGATTTAAAACGAGTCTTTAAAATCTCTTGCGGATTTGACCGCTCTTTTTGGAGTGAACCGAATAACGCACGATCACTTTCAGAAAGCGGCTTGAGCAACCAGTTAAACATGTCAAGATCGTCACGGAATAATCCTTTCCCCGGTCGCCAGTCAGCGATTTTGACATAACGAGGATCGCTATACTGGGTTTCGGCTAATTGATCATATTGCGCGGAAGAGACATCCAAAATGGTCGGGTATTTCACAATGCCAAGAAGGGTACGACGGGTTAAATTCATGCCGGCATTAGGCGTGTAAGGTTCAAGCTTGGTGAGCAACCGAAAAGTCTGTGCATTTCCCTCAAAACCGCCATTATTGCGCATCATATAATTGAGTGCGACCTCGCCACCATGCCCAAAAGGCGGATGACCGATGTCGTGCGCAAAACACAAACTTTCGATTAAATCATTGGTGGGCAACAAAGGACTAAGTTGTTTTTGTAACTCGTTTTTATCCTGAGACAGTTGTTGTGCCAAAGTAGCAAAGGCTTCAGCAAATTTGAGTTGTGCCACAAGGCTGCTGCCGATTTGTGCCACTTCCAAAGAATGGGTTAAGCGAGTGCGGTAGAAATCATTTTCGCCCACCGCATGAATTTGTGTTTTTGCCTGTAAACAACGAAAAGCGGCAGAATGGAGAATACGTCCGCGATCACGACGAAACGGCGGACGGTGGTCTTTTTCCCGTGGTTTATCGTCAATAAAACGTTGCTGCCAACGGGGATTAATTTGATTTTTCATGCTATACCAATGCGTAGATCAATTTGAAGACAAAAGGTGCCAAAACTGAGCTAATGATACCGCACAATACTAAAGAAATGGAACTGTAACTCCCTGCTTTTGCATTATTTTCCATGCAACTGACCGTGCCTAACGCATGAGAAACAGCCCCAACGGATAAGCCGATCGCTTCTTGATTTTTTAAGCCGATTTTTTTTAAGAGTAAATAGCCGAAAATGGAGCCTTGCAAACCGGCAACGACGACTCCAACAGCTGCTACCGAAGGAATCCCGCCCAAATTTTCAGAGACTGCCATGGCAATCGGTGTAGTAATAGATTTCGGTAAAATAGTCGCCACAATATCCGGTTTCGCCCCCAGAAGTAATGCCAATACGGCGCCACTAAACATGGCTAGGAGAGATGCGGACACAGTGGTAATTAAAATAATCTGCCAGTGACGGCTGATTTGTCGAAGTTGCTCATATAACGGCACTGCTAATGCCACAATACTGACGCCCAATAAATTATTGAGCGGCGCATTGCCGGCCATATAGGTGTCATAAGGCAGATGAAATGCCAGCAAGACAGCCACTAACATTAGCACGGTTAACACAAAGCTATTTAATACCACCGATTTCCAACGTTGATTGATTTTCACCGCCAAAACAAAAGCAAGAATTGTCAATAATGTGTAAGCATAAACAAGATAAGACATCATTCCTCCTTCGCCCGTTTTTTCATGATTTTATGTTTGAGGTGTGTAAAGGATTTGAGGGAAAACAGATAGTCGGACAGTAAACCGATCACAACCAAGGTCACGCAAGTACTGACCATATTCGGCACTAATAATTCTTTCATTTGATCCATGAGCAAGCCGGAATATTTGACGATTCCCACACTGACCGGCACAAATAATAACGCCATATAACGAATTAAAAGACGGGAGGAAAACATCACCCATTCCACTTTGACGATACGTAACACCAAACAGGTAAACAGCAGCAATAATCCCCAAATACTCGATGGAATACCAATAGGTACGTAATGGGCGACTAAACCGCCAAGATAGAGCATAAGATAAAGAATGAGCAACGATCTTGCTAATTCAAACGCTTTCCGATACATAAACAAACTCAACTTTTTTTTAAACTTTAAAATAATTTTACTCCTATTTAGTTAGTAGGGGAATTTATTATTCAAAACGGGGAGTAAAGCCTGAAAAAGAAAAAAGTGCGGTGAAGATTTCACAGATAAAAAATCATCAAATGTGTTGAATTTTATACAGTTAAATAAAATTACAAAGTTTTTACTTGCAACTGAAATACAATCCCTTATAATACCGCTCGTTTTTACGAGACTTATCAGTGTTGCCTGGGTGGCGAAATTGGTAGACGCAGCGGATTCAAAATCCGCCGTTGAATAAACGTGTCGGTTCGAGTCCGACCCTAGGCACCAATGATAAGTTTCTGAAGAATAAAAGCTGCGGTAAAACGCAGCTTTTTTTGTAACTAAATCTTCCCTTCCGCTTAAAATTTACCGAGAAAAACGACCGCACTTTTAATGCGCTAATGATTATGCCACAAGGATTTTTCTGCATTCTACTGTTGCTACTCTCTTTTACACTTCAGGCAAAAACGCTCACCTGTCGTGTTGTAGGCATCACTGATGGCGACACCTTTAGCTGCCTAACCACAAATAACCAACAGATAAAAGTACGTTTAGCCGAAATTGACGCCCCTGAGCATAACCAACCTTTCGGTAAAAAATCTCGTCAACGACTTGCTTCACTCATTCACCAACGACATGTCAAACTGGCGGTTACAGGAGAAGATCGTTATCACCGCACGTTAGCCACGGTATATAATTCCCAAGGGCAAAATGTCAATTTAATCATGGTGCAACAAGGCATGGCCTGGGCATATAAACAATATGCGATGACCCCCATTTATGCCCAAGCCGAACAAATTGCCCGCAATAAACACCTTGGTCTTTGGCAGGATCGTTCTCCAATTGAACCGCACTTATGGCGTCATTCCAAAAGGTAAATTACATGAATTTTGACCCCATGACATTTCGTCAATATTTTCCTTATTTCACGCATAACGATGCGGTGGTGTATTTAGATAATGCCGCAACGACATTAAAACCACAATGTCTCATTGATGCCACGGTGGATTTTTACCAGTCCGCCGGTTCGGTGCATCGTAGTCAATATGATGAAAAACAGACCGCACTTTACGAGCAAGCTCGTACTCGTGTAAAACACCTCATTAATGCGGAAGATGAACAAGCGGTCATTTGGACATCAGGCACTACTCAAGGGATTAATACCGTTGCAAATGGCTTATTGCCACATCTAAAGACTGGCGATGAAATCATTATTAGTGAAGCGGATCATCACGCCAATTTCGTTACTTGGCATCAAATTGCCGAAAAAAGCGGGGCAAAACTTCATGTATTACCGATTGATGATAGTTGGTTAATTAACACCGAAACCTTGCTAAAACAATTAAATCCAAACACTAAACTGGTGGCGTTAAATTTTGCATCGAATGTCACCGGCACCCAACAACCTGTCATACAACTGATTCAGCATATTCGAGACAAGAGTTCTGCCTTCATTTTGTTAGATGCAGCGCAAGCAATTAGCCACGTTAAAATTGACTTAGCCGAATTGGATGTGGATTTTATTGCTTTTTCCGCCCATAAAATTTACGGGCCAACCGGACTTGGCGTGTTAAGCGGAAAATTATCCTCACTCAATTTGCTACAACCGCTACAATATGGCGGTAAAATGATCAGCAAAGTCAGCAAAGAGCAAATTACGTTTTCAGGATTGCCTTACCGTTTAGAAGCCGGTACACCCAATATTGCCGCCGTCATTGGTTTTAATGCAGTGTTAGCATGGCTAAGCCAATGGGATATTGCAGAAATGGAATCCTCCGCAGTACATTTAGCGGAAATCACTCGCCGACGCTTAAGCCATTATGAAAAATGTAAACTCTTTAATTCGCCACAACCAAGCTCGGTGGTCAGTTTCGTTTTTGAAGACATTAACGCTTCTGATTTAGCCACCTTACTCGCAGAACAACAGATTGCACTACGCGTTGGAGAACATTGTGCCCAGCCTTATTTGGCACGCTTAGGACAAACGGCTACGTTGCGTTTATCTTTTGCTCCATACAATGTAGCCTCAGAGGTCGAAACCTTCTTTAACGCATTAGATAAAAGTTTAGAATTATTAAGATGAATATTGAACAACAATTAGCTGAAACAAAACATTGGGAAGAACGCTATCGCTTGATTATTCAAGCTGGAAAAAATCTTCCTGAGCCAAATGAAGAAGAATTGGCAACGATGCACGGCATTCCGGGCTGTGAAGTGCAAGTCTGGTTTAAATTCACGGAAAAAACAGACCGCACTTTTCACTTTCAAGCCTACAGTGAAGCGCGGATTATGAACGGTTTATTATGGATTTTGTTACAGCGCATTGAAAATCAAACGCCTGAAGCTTTGCGCCAATTTGATCTAACCGCTTATTTCAATGCATTAGGCATTGCTCAACGGTTAAGTTCTACTCGATTAAATGGCTTGAAGCATATTGAAGAAATTTTGCATAACTTATAAATAAAAAAAGCGCGAATAAACCGCGCTTTTTGTTTGTGTTATTTTTCCAAATGCTTAATTTTCTTGATCACGTTCGATGTGGAAAAGCCATTCTCAAAATTCAGTACTTTCACATCGCCACCGTTTGCCCAGACTTCTTTACTACCGGCAATGTCTTCCGGTTTATAGTCGCCGCCTTTCACCAATAAATCAGGCAAGACTTCACCAATTAAACGTTGCGGCGTATCTTCATCAAAGGCAACCAGCCAATCCACAGAAGAAAGACCGGCAAGCACCGCCATTCTCGAGGCTAAATGATTAATCGGTCGTTCTTCCCCTTTTAAGCGTTTTACCGATTCATCCGTATTCACAGCAACAATTAAACGATCACCTAACTTACGGGCATTTTCTAAATAAGACACATGACCCGGATGCAAAATATCAAAACACCCGTTTGTCATCACAATTTTCTCGCCACGCTCTTTTGCCAATTTAACCGCTTGTTTCAATTCAGCTTCGGTCATCACACCAAAACCGGTTGTAGTTCGCCCATGAATCGCATTTTCCAACTCGACGGTTGAAACGGTTGATGTGCCCAATTTACCCACCACAATACCGGCGGCCACATTGGATAAATAACAGGCCTCTTCAAAACTACGGCCATCCGCTAACGCGATTGCAAGCACACTGATCACCGTATCGCCCGCCCCTGTCACATCAAAGACTTCTTTTGCCTCTGTCGGCAAATGAAATACCGGTTGATTTGGACGCAATAAGGTCATGCCTTTTTCAGAACGTGTCACCAAAAGTGCAGTGAGATTGATGTCTGAAATGAGTTTCAGCCCCTTGTCGATAATCTCTTGTTCGGAATGACATTTCCCCACGACCGCTTCAAATTCCGACATATTCGGCGTTAGCAAGGTTGCACCGCGATAACGTTCAAAATCAGTCCCTTTCGGATCGATCAATACCGGCACATTGGCATTGCGCGCAATTTGAATCATTTTTTGTACATCATTTAAGGTGCCTTTGCCGTAATCCGAAAGCACTAAAGCACCGTAATTTTTGACCGCACTTTCTAATTTTTGTAATAAATTTTCGCTTGTCACATTTTGAAAGCCTTCTTCAAAATCAAGACGTAAAAGCTGTTGATGACGGGATAAAATACGTAACTTGGTAATCGTTGGATGGGTAGATAATTGAACAAAGTTACAATCGATTTTTTGTTGTTGTAATAATGCCGTCAATGCTGCACCCGCCTCATCCTGACCGGTCAAACCAAGTAACTGTACCGGCACATTTAATGACGCAATGTTCATCGCCACGTTTGCTGCACCGCCCGCACGCTCTTCATTTTTCTGAACGCGTACCACCGGCACCGGCGCTTCCGGCGAAATTCGATTGGTCGTACCAAACCAATAGCGATCCAACATCACATCGCCTAATACCAAAACTTTTGCCTGATTAAATTGTGCAGAATATTGACCCATTTGATTTTCTCTTAACTTATTGAAATAAAAAATTTTGCTAATATTACCACAGGGGAAATGCTATTTCCTAAAAATTCCGTTAAACTAAAAACCAATTGAAGTCATCCTGTAATCCTTATGGCAAAATCAGTTCTTCCGACATTTAAAATTGAATTTCTCCATCCAAAACACTGGGGCTTTTGGCTCGCACTCGGTATTTTCCGCTTAATTCTACTTCTGCCTTACCCTATTTTATGCAAAATTGGCAATGGATTAGGTTGGCTGTTTGCTAAAACCGGTGTGGGCAAGCGACGCGCTAAGATCGCGAAGCGCAATCTGGAACTTTGCTTTCCTGACTGGTCTGAACAACAAATTCATCAGATTTTACACGCCAACTTACGCGCTACCGGAATGGCGATTATTGAAACCGGTATGGCGTGGTTTTGGTCTGATCGTCGTATAAAAAAATGGTCAAAAATTGAAGGGCTTGAGTATTTAAAAGATAATCTGGCAGACGGCATTATTTTCGTTGGCGTACATTTCTTAACGCTGGAATTGGGCGCTCGCATTGTTGGCATTCATCAATCGGGGATTGGGGTTTATCGCCCTAACGACAATCCATTATTTGATTGGCTTCAAACACAAGGGAGATTACGCTCCAATAAAGCGATGCTGGATCGTAAAGATCTCCGTGGCATGATTAAGGCGATACGAAATGGGGATATTATTTGGTATGCACCGGACCACGACTATGGTCGAAAAAATGCCGTTTTCGTGCCGTTCTTTGCGGTTCCTCACACTGCAACAACAACCGGCAGTTATTACTTATTAAAGTCTTCTCCAAACAGTAAAGTGATTCCTTTCGCGCCGCTTAGAAACGCAGATAATTCCGGCTATACGGTCACCATCTCTCCGCCGGTTGATTTTTCTGATCTACGTGATGAAGCTGAAATTGCGGCAAGAATGAACCAAGTGATTGAAACAGAAATTATGAAAGGCGTTGAACAGTATATGTGGCTCCATCGCCGCTTTAAGACACAACCGAATGAAGACAATCATTTATATAAATGACTAGATACAAAAAAGGTGAGCCGCAAGCTCACCTTTATTTTAAATGATTTTTTATAATGCTTCCGAATCTAACTCATCAGCCATCGCAGAGAGAATTTCACGCGTTAAATAAGCCAAAGAACGATAAAACGGCAGTGTAGCCTGTGTTTCAACTTTCACTAAAAACTTAGCTGCACAAGGCAGCAAAAAACGTTCAAATAACTCCTGTTGGGCACTTAAAGAATCCGCATTATCTTCCAACCAAGATGCGGTTAACAATAACATAGCGAAATGATCGATATTCTCAGCTTCAGGCAAACCACGAACTTGGCGAAAATCATGAAACTCTTCAACAGAAATGTCATACGCAGAAATTTCTGTTGCAACATTTCCGGATTCACCAAAAAGCTTTTGGTATTCTTTATCTAACAAGGTTAAATCAATTGTCATTTGTAATGAATCTAACGCCTTTTGGCTGTCATTATCTTCGTTTAATGCCCAAACTTGAGATAAATTACCTTGATTTAGCCAAGCAAATACACCGGATAAAATAGGATCTGTCGGCTGGCGATAAAATAAATTACCAAATAATCGACTAATCAAAGAAAAGTTATTTAATTGTAGGTTCTCTTGCATTATGCCTTATCCTCTTTCGCTAAAAGTGCGGTCAGATTTTCTTGCGTTTTTTGTGTCGCACGATTCAAAATATTCAAATAACCTGATTCATTTAATAAATGTATATCGCCAAAAATATCATGCTGAATATCCGTAATACCGCAGAAATTAAATAAACCATCAACCAAACAGGTTTGCAAAGCTTTATCAAAATTCAGACTTTGGTAACGCTCAAGATTATTTCCCATGGTGATAAAATGTTGCATTTTTTTATCGCTCAATAAACCTACCGAACAACCATTTTCAGTTTGATAGGCAAAGCCATAACTCAACACCCGATCCAAATAGCCTTTCAAAATTGCCGGAAATCCCATCCACCAAAGAGGATAGACCAACGTAATCAAATCAGCGGCTTTTATCAGATTTTGTTCAAATTTCACTTCTTCCGGTACAATGCCAGCTTGACAAGCACCTAATTCATCCCAAGACAAAATGGGATTAAAATTTAATGTGTAAAGATCTCGTACAATCGTTTCGACATTCATTTCATGAGATGCCTGAACAATACGTTCTACTAAAGCTCGATTAAAACTTTGTTGGTTAGGGTGAGCAAAAATAATTAAATGCTTCATTAACGTCCTTAAATCTTATTAACTTTTAATGTAATGCTATCCACAGCCGTTACTTCAACAATGTCATTCACCGCTAAATCACGTCCTTGTATTCGCCAAGTAGTATCGCCAAAAGCGCCTCTACCAATACCATTTTGACCAATTTCCAAAACTTTACCCTGCGCCCCTATCATTGCATGATCCCGTTGGTTAAGAACACTTTTTGATTGATCGATTTGATCTTTACCATGTTGATAACGCCACCAGATAATACTGAAAATACTGGCAATAACGGCGTACATTACCGCAAGAAAAGAAAGAGGTAGCGTAGGAATCAATTTTGTCATGCCTGCGATTACAATGGCAGATAATCCCCACCATAAAAGAAAAACACCCGGCACTAAAATTTCAGCAATAAGCAAGACAAAACCAAGAATAAGCCAATGCCAAACACCCCAGTCTGTTAACCATTCCATACCAACCTCTACTTTATGATTAATTTGTTTTTTTATCGGATTTTAATAACTCAGAAATTCCTGCAATTGAACCGATTAAATTACCCGCTTCTAAAGGCATTAAAACAACCTTACTGTTATCCGAACCACCAATTTCTTTCAATGCTTCAGTATATTTTTGTGCGATAAAGTAATTAATCGCTTTCGTATCACCATGAGCAATTGCGTCAGATACCATTTGCGTTGCTTTCGCTTCCGCTTCAGCTGCACGTTCACGGGCTTCAGCCTGTAAGAATGCCTCTTGTCTTTCCCCTTCGGCTTTCAGAATGCGCGATTGTTTTTCCCCTTCTGCTCGTAAAATCTCAGCTTGACGCACCCCTTCTGCTTCCAAAATATCTGCACGTTTATTACGTTCAGCTTTCATTTGAGCATTCATAGCAGCAATCAATTCATGTGGGGGACGAACATCGCGAATTTCAATACGGGTGACCTTAATTCCCCAAGGATTTGTCGCTTCATCCACAATAGACAGCAATCGGCTATTAATTGAATCACGTTGAGACAACATTTCATCCAATTCCATTGAACCTAATACAGTTCGAATATTTGTCATAGTAAGGTTGATGATAGCTTGCTCTAAATGATTTACTTCATAAGCAGCATTACGTGCGTCAATAACTTGAACGAAACATACCGCATCAATAGCTACGTTGGCGTTATCTTTTGAAATAACTTCTTGTGATGGAATATCTAAAACCTGTTCCATCATATTAATTTTACGACCTACACGATCAACGAATGGAACAACAAAATTTAAACCAGGCATTAAAGTACGGGTATAACGACCAAAACGTTCAATAGTCCAGTTATAGCCTTGCGGGACAATCTTAAGCGTAGAATAAAGCACCACACCAACAAGCACGACAAAAATAATAGCGGCGATTGGTAATCCATCTAAAAAATACATAATTTTCTCCTTAAAACATCAACAGTTACCCTTTAAAGAATAACAATTAGCACAAAATTTGTATATAACAATTCAGGTATGTTCTATTGTCTGCAGTTATACTAGCTTCTTTCTATTTTCCAATGCACCCCCAAAGCAAAAACCCCCGATGCTCTCACATCAGGGGTTCCTATCAGGCTTGGCGGTGACCTACTCTCACATGGGGATGCCCCACACTACCATCGGCATTACGGCGTTTCACTTCTGAGTTCGGTATGGAGTCAGGTGGGCCCACCGCACTATCGCCGCCAATATTCTTTATGATTTCTCTCTTATCTTATTCACGTCTTCTTAATCTAAAAACAAGCCTTCTCTCAACTCTCTCTTTGCGTCTTTCTCTTAACTGCTACTCTACTTCGCTCCATGCTCCAGGTCTCCCCAAAAACACTTGAGCGTTGTATGGCTAAGCCTCTCGGGCAATTAGTATGCGTTAGCTCAATGTATCACTACACTTACACACCGCACCTATCTACGTCTTAGTCTTAAACAACCCTTACTGTCTTAAAGACAGGGAGAACTCATCTCTTGGCAAGTTTCGTGCTTAGATGCTTTCAGCACTTATCTCTTCCGCATGTAGCTACCCAGCAATGCCTCTGGCGAGACAACTGGAACACCAGTGATGCGTCCACTCCGGTCCTCTCGTACTAGGAGCAGCCCCAATCAATTCTCCAACGCCCACGGCAGATAGGGACCGAACTGTCTCACGACGTTCTAAACCCAGCTCGCGTACCACTTTAAATGGCGAACAGCCATACCCTTGGGACCTACTTCAGCCCCAGGATGTGATGAGCCGACATCGAGGTGCCAAACACCGCCGTCGATATGAACTCTTGGGCGGTATCAGCCTGTTATCCCCGGAGTACCTTTTATCCGTTGAGCGATGGCCCTTCCATGCAGAACCACCGGATCACTATGACCTACTTTCGTACCTGCTCGACTTGTCTGTCTCGCAGTTAAGCTTGCTTATACCATTGCACTAACCTCACGATGTCCGACCGTGATTAGCAAACCTTCGTGCTCCTCCGTTACTCTTTGGGAGGAGACCGCCCCAGTCAAACTACCCACCAGACACTGTCCGAGACCGCGTTTCGCAATCTTCGTTAGAACATCAAACGTTAAAGGGTGGTATTTCAAGGACGACTCCATAATCACTGGCGTGACTACTTCAAAGTCTCCCACCTATCCTACACATCAAAATTCAATGTTCAGTGTCAAGCTATAGTAAAGGTTCACGGGGTCTTTCCGTCTAGCCGCGGGTACACCGCATCTTCACGGCGATTTCAATTTCACTGAGTCTCGGGTGGAGACAGCCTGGCCATCATTATGCCATTCGTGCAGGTCGGAACTTACCCGACAAGGAATTTCGCTACCTTAGGACCGTTATAGTTACGGCCGCCGTTTACTGGGGCTTCGATCAGGAGCTTCTCTTTCGATTACACCATCAATTAACCTTCCAGCACCGGGCAGGCATCACACCCTATACGTCCACTTTCGTGTTTGCAGAGTGCTGTGTTTTTAATAAACAGTTGCAGCCAGCTGGTATCTTCGACCGGTTCAACCTTCGCCCGCAAGGGACTACAATCTACGCCGGCGCACCTTCTCCCGAAGTTACGGTGCTATTTTGCCTAGTTCCTTCACCCGAGTTCTCTCAAGCGCCTGAGTATTCTCTACCTGACCACCTGTGTCGGTTTTCAGTACGGTTTAGATAAACCTGAAGCTTAGTGGCTTTTCCTGGAAGTGTGGTATCAGTTACTTCAGCTCCGTAGAGCCTCGTCATCATCTCTCAGTGTTAAGGAAGTCCGGATTTGCCTAAACTTCCCACCTACAAACTTAAACGTGCATATCCAACAGCACGCTAACCTAACCTGCTCCGTCCCCACATCGCAGTTTATCCAAGTACGGGAATATTAACCCGTTTCCCATCGACTACGCTTTTCAGCCTCGCCTTAGGGGCCGACTCACCCTGCCCCGATTAACGTTGGACAGGAACCCTTGGTCTTCCGGCGAACGGGTTTTTCACCCGTTTTATCGTTACTTATGTCAGCATTCGCACTTGTGATACGTCAAGCCCACCTCTCGATGAACCTTCATCCGCTTACACAACGCTCCCCTACCCAACAGACTTACGTCTGATGCCGCAGCTTCGGTGCTATATTTGAGCCCCGTTACATCTTCCGCGCAGGCCGACTCGACTAGTGAGCTATTACGCTTTCTTTAAATGATGGCTGCTTCTAAGCCAACATCCTAGCTGTCTAAGCCTTCCCACTTCGTTTCCCACTTAATATAGACTTTGGGACCTTAGCTGGCGGTCTGGGTTGTTTCCCTCTCCACGACGGACGTTAGCACCCGCCGTGTGTCTCCTGAGTATCACTCTTCGGTATTCGTAGTTTGCATCGGGTTGGTAAGCCGGGATGGCCCCCTAGCCGAAACAGTGCTCTACCCCCGAAGGTGTCCGCTCAAGGCTCTACCTAAATAGATTTCGGGGAGAACCAGCTATCTCCCGGTTTGATTGGCCTTTCACCCCCAGCCACAAGTCATCCGCTAATTTTTCAACATTAGTCGGTTCGGTCCTCCAGTTAGTGTTACCCAACCTTCAACCTGCCCATGGCTAGATCACCGGGTTTCGGGTCTATACCTTGCAACTATTCGCCCAGTTAAGACTCGGTTTCCCTTCGGCTCCCCTATTCGGTTAACCTCGCTACAAAATATAAGTCGCTGACCCATTATACAAAAGGTACGCAGTCACCCTTGCGGGCTCCCACTGCTTGTACGTACAAGGTTTCAGGTTCTATTTCACTCCCCTCACCGGGGTTCTTTTCGCCTTTCCTTCACAGTACTGGTTCACTATCGGTCAATCAGGAGTATTTAGCCTTGGAGGATGGTCCCCCCATCTTCAAACAGGATATCACGTGTCCCGCCCTACTTGTCGTTAGCTCAGTACCACAAAAGTATTTTCGAGTACGGGATTATCACCCTCTACGATTTGGCTTCCCAGCCAATTCCTCTAATACTTCCGCTATCACTAACAGGCTCCTTCGCTTTCGCTCGCCGCTACTCACAAAATCTCGGTTGATTTCTTTTCCTCGGGGTACTTAGATGTTTCAGTTCTCCCGGTTCGCCTCATTATCCTATGGATTCAGATAATGATAGTGGGTTCTTCACCCACTGGGTTTCCCCATTCGGACATCTTGGATTAAACGCCTCTTATCGACTCATCCAAGCTTTTCGCAGATTAGCACGTCCTTCTTCGCCTCTGATTGCCAAGGCATCCACCTTGTACGCTTTGTCACTTAACCATACAACCTCAAGTATTCTTACCTTATTATTTAAATAACATTAAACAATAAGCCTCAAACACTTCAACTACGATTAATAACAGTTAATTAAGAGTAATCGCCTTTTATCAATCACTCTCACTCAGACTTTCTTGAAAGTCTCGTTTTCAGCTTGTTTCCAGATTTTTAAAGAACAGATAAAACAATGTAAGTAAGTCAATTAGCTACTTACTATCATCATAGTTAAATTCATTTTAACTAACACAACGCAATATTTAATACCATCAAATAAAATGATAAAAAATATACTTCAATAAACTTAACTATGACGATATTGGTGGAGATAAGCGGGATCGAACCGCTGACCTCCTGCGTGCAAGGCAGGCGCTCTCCCAGCTGAGCTATATCCCCAATCACATCCCTTGGCTTTCACTCACACATAGCGGTTTGATATGTTCAAGATTAGTTAATGTTACAAAACCAATCTACCAAACTCACCAGTCTAAGTGGTGGGTCTGAGTGGACTTGAACCACCGACCTCACCCTTATCAGGGGTGCGCTCTAACCACCTGAGCTACAGACCCAATAGGATTTTGTCTTCGATATTTTGTTCTTTCCTTGTCTACAACCATCAAACAAACTGTGTGAACACTTAAAGTCGATTCTATCTTTGGTAAGGAGGTGATCCAACCGCAGGTTCCCCTACGGTTACCTTGTTACGACTTCACCCCAGTCATGAATCATACCGTGGTAAACGCCCTCCCGAAGGTTAAGCTATCTACTTCTGGTACAACCCACTCCCATGGTGTGACGGGCGGTGTGTACAAGGCCCGGGAACGTATTCACCGCGACATTCTGATTCGCGATTACTAGCGATTCCGACTTCATGGAGTCGAGTTGCAGACTCCAATCCGGACTTAGACGTACTTTGTGAGATTCACTCCACCTCGCGGCTTCGTCGCCCTCTGTATACGCCATTGTAGCACGTGTGTAGCCCTACTCGTAAGGGCCATGATGACTTGACGTCATCCCCACCTTCCTCCGGTTTATCACCGGCAGTCTCCTTTGAGTTCCCGACCGAATCGCTGGCAACAAAGGATAAGGGTTGCGCTCGTTGCGGGACTTAACCCAACATTTCACAACACGAGCTGACGACAGCCATGCAGCACCTGTCTCATGGTTCCCGAAGGCACTCTCATATCTCTACAAGATTCCATGGATGTCAAGAGTAGGTAAGGTTCTTCGCGTTGCATCGAATTAAACCACATGCTCCACCGCTTGTGCGGGCCCCCGTCAATTCATTTGAGTTTTAACCTTGCGGCCGTACTCCCCAGGCGGTCGATTTATCACGTTAGCTTCGGGCACCAAGCTCAAGGCCCAATCCCCAAATCGACAGCGTTTACAGCGTGGACTACCAGGGTATCTAATCCTGTTTGCTCCCCACGCTTTCGCACATGAGCGTCAGTACATTCCCAAGGGGCTGCCTTCGCCTTCGGTATTCCTCCACATCTCTACGCATTTCACCGCTACACGTGGAATTCTACCCCTCCCTAAAGTACTCTAGCTACCCAGTCTGAAATGCAATTCCCAGGTTAAGCCCGGGGATTTCACACCTCACTTAAATAGCCGCCTGCGTGCCCTTTACGCCCAGTTATTCCGATTAACGCTCGCACCCTCCGTATTACCGCGGCTGCTGGCACGGAGTTAGCCGGTGCTTCTTCTGTGATTAACGTCAATCGTGATGCCTATTAAACATCACGCCTTCCTCGTCACCGAAAGAACTTTACAACCCGAAGGCCTTCTTCATTCACGCGGCATGGCTGCGTCAGGGTTGCCCCCATTGCGCAATATTCCCCACTGCTGCCTCCCGTAGGAGTCCGGGCCGTGTCTCAGTCCCGGTGTGGCTGGTCATCCTCTCAGACCAGCTAGAGATCGTCGGCTTGGTAGGCCATTACCCCACCAACTACCTAATCCCACTTGGGCTCATCCTATGGCATGCGGCCTTGCGGTCCCGCACTTTCGTCTCTCGACTCTACGCGGTATTAGCGACAGTTTCCCGTCGTTATCCCCCTCCATAAGCCAGATTCCCAAGCATTACTCACCCGTCCGCCACTCGTCAGCAAGAAAGCAAGCTCTCTCCTGTTACCGTTCGACTTGCATGTGTTAAGCCTGCCGCCAGCGTTCAATCTGAGCCATGATCAAACTCTTCAGTTCAAAAAGTTTAATCGCTCAATACTGCTGACTTAATTAATCATCTATATAAATAAACGAATTTTCGTAGCACTATTCAGTTCAATTTTAAAATTCTTAATAATAAAAACGAATCTTCAAGTGCCCACACAGTTTGTCTGATTGATTGTTAAAGAACAAAAAATTCTGAGAAGCCTCAGAATTAGAATTGGTCGGCGAGATAGGATTTGAACCTACGACCCACTGGTCCCAAACCAGTTGCGCTACCAAGCTGCGCTACTCGCCGATGGGGTGGCTAATGGGACTTGAACCCACGACAACCGGAATCACAATCCGGGGCTCTACCAACTGAGCTATAGCCACCATATTTAATGAGTTGAACTCGCATAACCTCTGGCGCGCTCGACAGGATTTGAACCTGCGACCTTTGGCTCCGGAGGCCAACGCTCTATCCAACTGAGCTACGAGCGCTAGAAGCGTCGTTGCGGGGCGTATATTAAAAGTTTAAAAAGTGCTTGTCTAGTTTTTTTTTATAAAAATTTATCATCAGCTATTTTTTTAGCCAAAATGAATATAATTTATAAAATTTCTGGTTATTTTTTATTTAACTCTAACTTTTTAGTGAAAAATTTAACTTCTATTTAGTTTTAGCACGTTTAGCCGCACGACGTTTCATTCGACGTATCCAACGGGTAATCTTCCAAGCTTTCGTAATAGAATAAGAATAAAGGAAGAAGAGAATAATGAATGCGATGAACATGATCCATTCATTAATATAGTAAATTTCTCCTAAAATCCCAAAGCAGGCGCACAATGCCGCGACAAAGGTAATTAACAAAAACGCCTGACGGGAAGTTAAACCTGCACGCACCATCAAATGATGGACATGCAAGCGATCCGGACGGAATGGGCTCTTCCCTTTTCTTAAACGACGATAAATAATCGCCACCATATCCACCAACGGAATAGCAATCACCCAAAGTGCGGTCACCGGATTCATCGGATGACCTTTGCCTTGCGTACTTAGCAACAGAATCCAAATAATCGTAAAACCAATTAAAGTACTGCCGGCATCGCCCATAAAGACTTTAAATTTCGGTCCCAACGGAATCCCCAGATTCATCATTAAATAAGGAATCGTTGCAATAATTAAGCCAAAACTCCAATAAGCCAAATCCATTTGCCCATCGCGATACATCAAAATACCGATCGCAGCGAAAGAAACACAAGACAATCCGCCCAGTAAACCGTCAATACCATCGATCATATTAAAAGCATTAATAATGCCGATGGTCGCCAACACAGTAATAATTAAGCCGATAGATCCTAACGTGAGCTGGAATGGCCCTAAAATTTGCCCTAAATGATCGAGGTAAACATTCCCCATATCGATCATGAGAATGGCTAAAAATGCCTGAACACCTGCGCGCAAGAAAGGGCTAATATCATAACGGTCATCAATAATGCCCATTAATAGCAAGACTAAAATACTGAATAAATAAAGATAAGGTAAACGCGTTTGATCCCACTGCATGAGATAAAAACAAAGATTCCCCATAAACAATGAAATGCCGCCAATTAACGGAATTGCGCCTTGATGGCGTTTACGATAGTTAGGTTTATCCACCAAACCGATTTTAATCGCAACGGGGCGCATCACAAGTAAAGTTAAAAGTGCCCCAAGAAATGTAACAAATAACGTCAATAACATAGGTTTTCCCATGAAAATAAAATGCGCAAAGGATATCACAAAGACAAAAGGCTACATAAATATTTTTACTCACCTTCCTTTTTTTCAGTACAATAAAGCACTTTTTTGTATATAAGGATAAAAACGATGGCAAATTCAACCGCACTTTTCTCCCGCGCTCAGCATGTTATTCCAGGCGGCGTTAATTCACCAGTTCGCGCTTTTAACGGTGTCGGCGGCACACCGGTCTTTATTGAAAAAGCGCAAGGCGCTTATATTTATGACACAGACGGTAAACAATATATCGACTACGTAGGGTCTTGGGGCCCAATGATTTTAGGACACAATCACCCCACTATTTTAAATGCCGTGATGAAAACCGCACAAAACGGCTTGAGTTTCGGCGCACCGACACCGTTGGAAATCGAGCTCGCCGAATTAGTGTGTGAACTTATCCCTTCAATTGAAATGGTCAGAATGGTGAGTTCCGGCACTGAAGCTACGATGTCTGCCATTCGTTTAGCTCGTGGCTATACAAATCGAGATAAAATTATCAAATTCGAAGGTTGCTATCATGGTCATGCGGATTCCTTATTAGTCAAAGCCGGTTCCGGTGCATTAACATTGGGGCAGCCTAACTCACCGGGCGTGCCGGCAGATTTTGCCAAACACACGCTCACCTGTACCTATAATGACATCGACTCTGTCAAACAAGCCTTCGAGCAATATCCTGACGACATCGCTTGCGTGATTGTTGAACCGGTTGCGGGCAACATGAACTGTGTTCCACCAAAAAATGATTTTTTGCAAGGGTTACGCAAACTTTGCGATCAATACGGCGCCGTATTCATCATTGATGAAGTAATGACCGGTTTCCGTGTGGCACTTGGCGGTGCACAACGTTACTACAATGTCACACCGGATTTAACCTGTTTAGGCAAGGTTATCGGCGGTGGTATGCCGGTAGGCGCCTTTGGCGGTAAGAAAGAAATTATGCAACACATTGCCCCAACCGGCCCGGTTTACCAAGCAGGCACCTTATCCGGCAACCCGATTGCTATGGCAGCCGGTATCGCTTGCTTAACAGAATTGAAAAAAGCCGGTAATGAGCAAAAACTGGCGCAACAAACGGAAAAATTAGCAAAAGGCTTGCAACAGCTTGCCGATAAGCATCAAGTGCCGTTTACCGTTAATTATGTCGGCGGTATGTTCGGCATTTTCTTTACTGATAAAAAAGAAGTGACTTGTTATCAAGACGTGATGACGTGCGATACCGAAAAATTTAAACGCTTTTTCCACAAAATGTTGGATTTAGGCGTTTATCTGGCGCCGTCTGCATTTGAGGCAGGCTTTATGTCTCTTGCGCATTCTGATGAAGACATCGACCGCACGCTAGCGGCAGCAGATATTGCTTTTGCTGAATTGGCATAATTCATAAAACACAAAGTGCGGTCAGATTTAAAAACGTTTTTAAATCTGACCGCACTTTTATGTTTAATCGCTAATTTAAAATTTGCAACAAACGCGTCAGTAATGTCGCTCTCTCAGATTCATCCAACGCGCGTCCGAATTTGTTCGTTAAAATAAAGAAGTCTTCAGCCTTTTCACCAATGGTGGTGATTTTTGCGTTAAGTAAGTTCAACTCCAAGTCACAGAAGACAGCGCTCACATCCGCCAACAAGCCAGCCTGATCCAGCGCAAACAATTCCATTTCAGTTTGATCGTTCTTCTCAAGATTCAAAAAACGCACGTCGGTTTTCACATGAAAGTGAGCCAAATGGTGTTTTTCGCGCAGGCGTTGTTTATTCACCGTTTCTGACGTTAGGCTTTTCGTCAGAGCATCTTCCAACATGCGACGACGATCAAATGGCAACTCAGCACCATCCAATTCAGTCACAATAAAACTGTCCAACACATAGCCGTCTTGCGTGGTAATAATTTGTGCATCGTGAATGCTGAGTTTTTTCGCGCCGATGGTACTCACGACTTTATTAAACAGGTTCGGGCGGTCATTGGTATAAATAAAAATTTCCGTACCACCACCGGAAAACCGATTGCTCACTTTTACCAACACATCACCGCGAAACTCGGCAAGCAGTTGCGTATGCCAGCTGATTTGCTGCGGCGAACTACGTAAAAAATAATCCAACGGGCAACGTTGCCATAGCTTTTCAATTTGCAACTCAGAAAGTGCAGTGTTTTTTTCACGTATTTCTAATAACGCTAAGCGGCGATGCTCTTCGGCTTTTGCTTGATTGTCCAACAAGGTTGCCAGCCCTTGGGCAAATTGTTGTGTGGTGTAATCATATAAGGTTGCTAATAAAGAACGCTTCCAGTTGTTCCATAAGGTTTCATTGGTCGCCACAATGTCGGCAATGGTGAGGCAGGTTAAATAATCTAAGCGCACTTGATTACGCACCTGCTCGGCAAAACTCAACACAATTTCAGGATCGTGAATATCCCGTCGTTGTGCGGTCACCGACATCAACAAATGCTGTTCTACCAGCCATGCCATGGTTTCTGTTTCGCGTTGGTCGAAGCCATGCAGTGCTGCAAACTCGCGTATATCTTCCGCCCCCAGCAATTCATGCGCACCACCACGCCCTTTGGCGATGTCATGAAATAAAGCAGCGATATACAATAAAGTGCGGTCAGAAATTTGATGCATTATTTGATGGCAAATCGGGTGATTTTGTGCCGACGCTTCCGCTAAAAAACTTTCCAGTTTTAACATCACACGCAGAATATGTTCATCCACGGTGTAACAATGAAACAAATCAAACTGCATTAAGCCGACAATATTGCCCCATTGCGGTAAATAGGCGGTCAGCACACCATATTGGTGCATGGGGAAAAATGCCCTTTGGATAGCATTGGGCTGATTAAACAACCGAATAAATTTTTCTCGTGCCATCGCTAAATCGCATAAATAGCCTTGCCGTTGCTCTAGCGCCAAATACAGCTCACGTAACACGGAGGAATGGATCTCCGCTTGCGGATATTGCGTTAAATAATAGAAAAGATCGAGAATGCTATCCGGCTGTTGTTCAAAGCATTGGCGATGACGCAAACAAATGGATTGATTTATCAAGCTGAAATTCACATCAAGCACTTGCTCGTTCACCACTTTATGTGGAGTTAAAAAATGCTCCTGATAATGCTTGACCAGCAATTCGCTCAGCAATGAAATGGAATGTAACGCCTGAAAAAATTGCTTCATCATGGCTTCCACGCCTTGATTGCCTTCGCCTTGGAATCCCAATAATTCGCTGACTTTTAATTGACGATCAAATAAGAGGCGGTTGTCATAATGCTTCAAGATTAAATGCAATGCATACCGCACTTTAAACAGAAATTGTTGGCTTTTCAGCAACAAAGCATACTCCGCCGGATGAATAAATTCCGCTTGCAAAATTTCCTGTAAATTTTTCGCCCCGTTGTGGCGAAGGGCAATCCAATACAACAAATGCAAATCCCGCAAGCCGCCCGGACTGTATTTAATGTCGGGTTCAAGATTGTAAGACGTATTGTTATAACGTTGATAACGCTCATTTTTTTCTTGAATCTTTGCCAGGCAGAAATCTGTTTTTGACCAAAAAGTCGGTTGTTGCACCAATGCGACCAACTGTTTGAATAACGTTTGATTGCCGCATAAATAACGGGCCTCCAGTAAATTCGTGGCAACGGTAATATCCGCCATGCCTTCCGTTTCGCATTCGTCAAGGGTACGGATGCTCTGCCCAACATTAAAACCGCAATCCCATAAAAATTGCACGAATTGACCGAGCGTTTCTTGCAACGCACCGGTTGGAACTTGCTCCGTTAAAATCAAAATATCCAAATCGGAAAGAGGAAACATTTCCTGCCGCCCGTAACCCCCTACGGCAATCAGACTTAATGTGGGATTGTCGGCAAATTGAAAATGGCGCCACAAGTGCAAAAGGAATTGATCGTAAAACGCGGTACGATTGGCAATCAGTTGATCGATAGCTAATTTGTCAAAATTCGCCAGTTCAAACTGTTTTAAATTTTCTCTCTGAATTTTGACCGCACTTGGTGTAAGCTCGGCTTGGGTATCGTAAGGAAAAAGCATAAGTCGTCTTGCAAAAGCAGGAAATAGAAAAAATCCGCCACGGGAAACGTAGCGGATTTCAGTTAATTAAACGTTCACCATAACTCGTTGGATGCGCCCTTCGGCAATCTCTTCGTCACGGATGGTCATCACTTCACAGCCGTTTTCCGTCACCACAATTTGGTGCTCAAATTGGGCGGAATGGCTACGGTCTTTGGTTTTCACCGTCCACCCATCGCCCATTAAACGCACTTCTTTTTTACCGGCGTTAATCATTGGCTCAATGGTGAATACCATGCCCGGTTTTAACACGACACCGCCATCGTCCGCATAATAGTGCAACACTTGTGGTTCGCAGTGGAATTCCGTCCCAATGCCATGGCCACAATATTCGCGCACCACACTAAAAGTTTGAGATTCCGTATATTTTTGTACGGCTCTACCGATTTCATTTAAACGAATGCCCGGTTTAACCGTACGCAGACCGACATAAAGGGCTTCTTGCGCCGCTTCCACCAGCTTTTTACTGCGTAAATTGGTTTCGCCAACGATATACATTTTGGAATTATCGCCATAGTAGCCATCTTTAATGACGGTGATGTCGATATTTAAAATATCGCCTTTTTTCAGGTATTTATCATCACTTGGGATACCATGACAAACTACTTCATTAAGAGAGATACAGGTAGCTTTCGGGAAACCGTGATAATTCAGCGGCGCAGGAATGACTTTTTGCACATTCACCATATAATCGTGACAAATGCGATCCAATTCACCGGTACTCACGCCTTCTTTAATATACGGTTCAATCATCACCAACACATCGGATGCCAGTTTGCAAGCTTCGCGTAATTTAACAATTTCCTCTTCCGTTCTTAATGGAATACTCATGTTTATCTCCCTATTTAAAAATTAATGAGCGGAATTATAGCACTGTGACAGAGAAAAATCCTTGATAAATTCTTGAATGGACTAGTCGGTTATTGGATAATACGCGCTCAAATAAATCGTGGGGAATTACACAATATGACAGAGATATCCGTTCCGTTAACCTTTACTGATGCTGCGGCACAAAAAGTGAAGTCTTTAATTACCGAGGAAGAAAACCCGGCGCTTAAATTGCGCGTCTATATTACCGGCGGCGGTTGTAGCGGCTTCCAATACGGCTTTACCTTTGACGAAAAAGTCAACGAAGGTGACTTAACCGTAGAAAATGCTGGCGTGCAATTAGTTGTCGATCCGATGAGCCTACAATATTTAATCGGCGGCACCATTGACTATACCGAAGGCTTAGAAGGTTCACGTTTTGTGGTGAATAACCCGAATGCCTCATCCACTTGCGGTTGTGGATCGTCTTTCAGCATCTAATATGGATTTTCAGTTTACCTCCCATCAAGGCAACACTGTCGCGAAATGCTCAATGGAGCACGAAGCCTTCGCCAACTGGTTTAACATTGAAGTGCGGTCAAATCCACAACTGATTTCCACCGCACTTTTTCATTTACAAAACTTGCCCGCCCCCCATGCGGCGGATGTCGTGTTAACCGGTGCCGAATACAGCTTATACATTAACGCAGATGAGGTGATGGCGAAGGCAAATAATCTTGCCATTGAGAATCAAGACGCATTGGAAGACGGTTTTTATTATTACGATGATGAAAGTATCGCCTTTTGTGGCATTGAAGATTTTGCCCGTTTTTTACATTCTTACTTGGATTTTATCCGTGCCTAATCCCAACATTCAGCCCAAACGGTAACGCACATGGCAACAACACCTGCTCAAAATACGTCTTCCAAACAACCTTCTACAACGCCCCAAAAATCTTGGACGACGACCCTATTAAAAATTGCATTTACCGCCTTTTGTATGTTGTTTTGCTATTCCGCTTATTTGGATTGGCAAATTCGCAGCAAAATGGACGGACAAATTTGGCGTTTGCCGGCGGAAGTGTATAGCCGTATTGAAAGTGTTCGGGTCAGCGACCAACTCAGCCTTGAGCAAATTAAACAACTCCTGCTCGATAACGAATACCGCCAAACCACAATGATCGCAGCACCGGGCGATTTTAAAATCGAAGACAACACCATTGTCTTATTGCGTCGTGCGTTCCCTTTCCCCGACACACCGGAGGCACAACGGGTTTTTCGTCTGCGTTTTGAAAATGACAAACTGGCAGTCATTGAAGATCTGATTAACGTCAAAGCGATTGATGAATTTCGCTTGGCGCCGAAATTGATTACCATTTTGCAATCGGACAAAGAAGAACGTCTTGCGATTTCCTTGCAACAATACCCGCGCTTACTCATTGATGCGTTATTACTGACAGAAGATCGTCGTTTTTTCCAACACGATGGCATCAGCCCGCTGGGCATTTTGCGTGCCGTGATCACCAATATTCAGGCAGGTCATACCGTGCAAGGCGGCAGTACGCTGACCCAACAACTGGTTAAAAACTTATTTTTAAGTAACGAACGCACCCTCACCCGTAAAATTAACGAAGCCTTGATGGCGTTAATTCTCGATTGGCGTTATGACAAAAACCGTATCTTAGAAACCTACTTAAACGAAATTTACCTCGGGCAGAACGGCGATAACCAAATTCATGGTTTTGAATTGGCCAGTCAGTTTTATTTCGGACGCTCCGTGCGCGAAATCAGCCTAGATCAAATTGCCTTATTAGTGGGCATGGTCAAAGGCCCTTCCCTCTATAATCCGTGGCGTAATCCAACGAATGCACTAGAACGCCGCAATGTGGTGTTGCATTTGATGTTGGAACACAAAATCATCGGTGAGGAACTGTATCAATTATTGAGCCAACGCCCGCTCGGTGTGCAAGAAAAAGGGAAAATTAGCCGTAAATACCCGGCGTTTATTCAAACCTTACAAACCGAATTACGCCACCAACTTGGCGAAGGCAAGACAGAAAATCTCCTGGGGGCGCGAATTTTCTCTACATTGGACGTGAAACAACAAGATCGCGTAGAACAAGCGGTAATCAGTGCCGTATCCGATTTACAGCTCAAACATAAGAATCCGTTTTTGGAATCCGCCATGGTGGTTGCCGATTATCAAACCGGTGAAGTGCGCGCCATTGTGGGCGGGCTGCAAACGCAATTTGCCGGGTTCAACCGTGCCTTATCGGCTAAACGCCAAATCGGCTCGTTAGTAAAACCGTCCATTTATTTGACCGCACTTATGTATCCGGATCAATTTCGGTTGAACACACCGATTAACAACCAACCGATTACCATCAATGTAAAAGGCAGTCCGCCTTGGCAGCCACGCAATTACGACCGCAAATACAGCGGCTCGGTCATGCTGATGGATGCATTAGTTCGCTCATTGAATATTCCAACGGTCAATATCGGCATGAAGCTAGGGTTAACCAAAGTGATTTCGGTGCAACAAGCGATGGGTTGGGATAAAGTCACGATCCCGAAAGTCCCGTCAATGTTGCTGGGTTCCTACGCCATTTCGCCTTATGACGTGACCAAACTTTACCAAACCATCGCTAATGAAGGAGCAAGCATTCCGCTCAACACCATCAACAGTGTGGTGGATAGACAAGGCAATGTGGTTTATTCCCGTGAATTTGAGCCCAAACAAGTAGTTCCACGTGAAGCCGCTTTCCAAACGCTCTTTGCTATGCAACAAGTGGTTGATCGTGGCACAGCTCACAGCCTACAACCAGATTACGCCTATTTACACTTAGCCGGCAAAACCGGTACTACTAACGATGCTCGCGACACTTGGTTTGTCGGAATTGATGGCGAAAACGTCACCACCATTTGGCTTGGCCGAGACGACAACGGTGAAACAAAACTCACTGGTGCCAGCGGTGCGTTACAGGTCTATAAAGAGTATTTAAAACGCGCCACCACCCGACCGTTAAAACTTCATAAACCGGAAGACATTAAATGGGTCGGTATCAATGCCTATGGTGGTTGGGATTGCAGCAGTGCTCGCACCATTCCCGTTTGGGCTGACAGAAATCAATCGTTCTGCCAACAAACCGAATATGCGCCGACAATACCTTCCGCCAATGCTGTTGAAACCAATAATGCCCCTAAACAAGAAAGCGTTTGGGATGTGTTAAACGAAGGTAATTCGGCACCGGTGGAAGACGCAAGACCGGCAAATTAACGCAATAACTTTGCATCCATCTCTTTAAAAAATACCGTAAAAAAAGACCGCACTTTAACGCCTAAAGTGCGGTCTTGTTTAATGTATTTTGTGAAGGTGCAACAACATGAATCCCTCACAAAATGATGTTGCTATTGCCAGTGTTTCTTCTTCGATGTATGCCCGATACCCGGGTTAAAACTGTTGGTTGGATCGAGCGCTTTATAGAATTTACGTAACGCCGGTTTCGCTTCATATAAATGGCCCACATTATGTTCCGCAGGGTATTGTGCGCCGCGTTTATCAAGCAATTCCAACATTTGATGCTCCAATTCCATGCAATCATGGCCTTTTTTAACGATGTAATCCTGATGGAAAACATGACACATAAAATGCCCGTAATACAATTTATGACTGATTTTTTGGTCGATCTCAGGCGGCAGCGTTTCAAACCACTCACGATCATTACGACGTAATGCAATATCCAGTGCCACAATGTCTTCAACCTCTTTTTCATGAATCGCACGATAACGAATTGCTGCTGAGGCAACGGCAAAGCGGTGTAACATCGCCGCTTGAGTTTCTACGGCATCACATTCAAAGAAAGCGCCTTTGCTGCTCTCTTTAAAGTAAGAGGTTAAATAATCCCGCGCTTCCTGTACGCCATCACCGCCCATTTTAACAATCAAGTGATGTTCGTATTGATCACGATATTGCCATAATTTTTTCGGCAAATGTTCCGGCAAGACCGTTGAAATCGCCTGCATGATTTTGTCGCTGAAATGACTTGGCATAAAACTGATTTTTTTAGCCAAACGATCCACTTTGGCTTTCATGGCAAATAACTTCGGCAACCAATGCGTGCCAAATTTCTTGATAACCCAGAACGTATCTTTGCCGTATTTGGCTGCCACATCAAACGCGTCACGATGAATATACTCGCCGGAAATCGGTAGCTGTTTAAAATTCGCCAACATATGACGACGAAGATCATTTAATGCTTCAGTTTGGTTGGTGCCAATATAAAATACCGCGGTCTTGTTCTCCGCCACAAAGGTATCCAAACGGACAGCAAAAATCGCCAATTTACCTGCACAACCGGAAGCCTCATAGTGACGTGCCGGATCGGCATTAAAACGTGCAGGGCTGTCTTCATCCACTTGGCGCACATGATTGCAGTAGGCATGGTCGTGGCCTTTGCCACAATCTAATTGAATGTCTTTACGTTGATAACGTTGATTCTCTAAATTCGCTAAAATTTCTTCCGGCGTTTCACCCAAATCAATGCCTAAATGATTAATGAGCTGCAATTCCCCCTGCTCTGTTAATTGCGCATAAAGTGCCATTTCCGTGTAAGCCGGGCCACGTTGCACCAACGCACCACCGGAGTTATTACAAATACCGCCAATCACCGAGGCGCCAATACAGGAAGAACCGATGACAGAGTGCGGTTCACGTCCGTGTGGTTTTAAAGCGATCTCTAATTCATTTAGCGTAGAACCCGGCAAACAAACCACTTGTTGTGCGTCATTAATTAATTGAATGCCTGAAATGCGCATGGCATTGATGATCACAATGTCGCGATCGTAATCATTGCCATCGGGCGTGGAGCCACCGGTTAAACCGGTATTGGCGGCTTGAGCAATAACAATAACATCTGCCGCCACACAAGCTTTAAGAATCGCCCAAAACTCTGTTAAATTCCCCGGGCGAACTACGGCCAAAGCATTCCCGTTACCAAAACGATAACCACTGCGATGGGCTTCCGATTTACTCGGGTCGGTAATCAAATATTTGTCTCCGACAATTTGACGAAGTTGACTAATTAATGAAGTACTGGTCATAGATTGTTACCCTTATGTTAAAAATAACGTTAACGAAAAATGCCAAAAGAATAACAGAAAATAACAAGTAAAACAGAGTAAAAATACACTTTTTTTAGACCGCACTTTATTGTACAAAAGTATTAGTTTGATTAAAGCTGAAACAATTAAGTTACATAGATCACATTTTTTTTTAAAAATATATGCGTTTTTTGATAACTAGATCACACTTTCTCCAAATAGGTATATTTTTTCTAAGCGTATTTCCTAGAATGCCTGCGATGTTTTAATCGCTAATTATTATTAACAGGAGTAAACATGTCTTTTTTCCTAAGCGTCTTACCTATTGCTTTATTGATCTATTTAATGGTGAAGCGTAATGCTTTACCGTCTTACGTTGCATTACCTTGGATTGCAACACTTGTCATGGGCGTGCATTTATTGCACTTCCATACGGATATTGTCACGATCAGTGCAAACATCGCTTCTGCGATCGTTGCCGTACAAACCCCAATCACCGTTATTTTCGGTGCGATTTTATTTAACCGTTTCAGTGAAGTCTCCGGTGCAACTGACATTATGCGTAAATGGTTGGGTAACATTAACCCAAATCCGGTGGCGCAACTGATGATTATCGGTTGGGCGTTTGCCTTTATGATTGAAGGCGCCAGTGGTTTTGGTACACCCGCCGCTATTGCCGCGCCAATTCTGATGGGCTTAGGTTTTAATCCGTTAAAAGTCGCGATGCTTGCCTTAATTATGAACTCCGTTCCGGTGTCTTTCGGTGCGGTCGGCACACCAACATGGTTCGGCTTTGGCCCGCTTAAATTGTCTGAAGATATGGTACTAGAAGTCGGCTCCATCACAGCACTAATTCACTCTGTGGCAGCCCTGCTTATCCCATTGTTGGCATTGCGTGTACTCGTCAGCTGGAAAGATATTCGCCAAAACTTGGTCTTTATTTATATCAGTGTCTTTGCTTGCGTCGTGCCTTATTTACTGATTGCACAATTTAACTATGAATTCCCATCTTTAGTGGGCGGCGCAATCGGGTTGTTTGTTTCCGTCTGGGCGGCAAATCGCAATATCGGGTTAGCAAAAGTCGAAAACACATTGGATACCAATGCGGTAACCACCGGTCAAGTGGTTAAAGCCCTCTTCCCTACCGGTTTGTTAATTGCGTTTTTAGTCGTAACACGTATTCACCAACTGCCGTTTAAAGCGATGATGAACGATACCACCGTTTGGTTTACTACCGCGTTAGGTTCATTAGGGACATTCGAAATCAGTAAAGGCCTTATCTTCAGCCTAAAAAATATCTTCGGATCGGATGTTTCCTCAAGCTATAAATTGCTTTATGTACCGGCCTTAATTCCATTTGTTATCACCGTATTAATCGCGATTCCGGTATTCAGCGTTTCCGGTGCCAAAGTCAAAGATATTTTTTCCACCAGCTTGAAACAATCCAAAAATCCATTTATCGCCTTAATGGGTGCCTTAGTAATGGTGAACTTAATGTTAGTGGGTGGCGAACATTCTATGGTGAAAATCATTGGCCGTACCTTTGCAGAAGTCACCGGCGATGACTGGACGATTTTCTCCTCTTACCTTGGTGCAGTCGGTGCGTTCTTCTCCGGTTCTAACACCGTATCGAACCTAACCTTTGGTAGTGTACAATTATCCACTGCAGAAACGACCGGTTTATCCGTGGCATTAATCTTGGCACTACAATCAGTCGGTGGTGCAATGGGTAACATGGTATGTATTAATAATATCGTTGCCGTGTCCTCCGTATTAAACATTCAAAATCAAGAAGGCACCATCATCAAAACCACGATCATTCCAATGGTGATTTACGGTATTATTGCTGCACTTTGTGCCACCCTGTTAATTCCGTTGTTATACACGTTGTAGCGGCAACATATAAAATTAACTCAAAAAACGACCGCACTTTTGCGGTCGTCATTTAATTTTTTAACTGATTTTTCTTTTTGAATATTGGAGTATTACTATGAATGTGAATTTCTACGTAACCTGCATTGCCGACGTAGTAAAGAGTGGTGTAGCGAAAAACACCGTTCTGTTACTGGAAAAGTTAGGCTGTCAGGTGACCTTTTTGGAAAAACAAGGTTGCTGTGGACAACCTGCATTAAACAGCGGTTATACCAAACAAGCCCTTCCCGGCATGAAAAACTTGGTCGAAACCTTTGAAGCCAACGATTACCCTATCGTCGCCCCTGCCGGCTCTTGCGTTTATGCCGTTAAAAATTACCCGGATTACTTCACTCGCGCCAATGAACCGGAATGGGCGGAACGCGCGAAAAAAGTCGCCGCTCGTTTCTATGACTTAACGGATTTTATCGTCAATAAACTCGGCGTAACCGACATCGGTGCCCATCTGCCGGGTCGTGCAGTTTATCACCCTTCCTGCAGTCTTTTCCGTAAACTTGGCATCGTAGACGAGCCGATCACATTACTAAAACACGTTAAAGGTTTGGAACTGTTACCCATTCACAATCAACAAACTTGTTGCGGATTTGGTGGCACGTTCTCGGTCAAAATGGCGGAAATTTCCGGTGAAATGGTAAAAGAAAAAGTGGAACACGTTGAGGAAGTCGAACCGGAATACTTAATTGGTGCAGACGTGAGCTGTTTACTCAATATCGGTGGTCGCCTACAACGTGAAGGCAGCAAAATCAAAGTGATGCACATCGCAGAAGTGTTAATGCAGGAGTAATAAACTATGTCATTAAAAACCAGCAATCTTGCATTTAAAGCACGCGTTGATCGCGAAGTCCATAATGAAATCATGCGTAAAGCGGTGGTAAAAGCCCAAGAAACCATCGGCACAAACCGTCAAAAAATGGTGGATGAATTAGGCCACTGGGAAGAATGGCGTGATTTGTCAAAACAAATCCGTAACCACGTTTTAGCAAACCTTGATGCCTATTTGTACCAACTTAGCGAAAAAGTCATAGAAAACGGCGGTAAAGTTTATTTTGCCGAAACCGCCGAAGAAGCCACCGAATACATTCGCCAAGTTGCGCTGAAAAAGAATGCCAAAAAGATCGTAAAATCCAAATCCATGGTAACCGAAGAAATTGGGTTAAATAGCGTGTTGGAAAAAGAAGGCATGCAAGTCATTGAAACCGATTTAGGGGAATATTTACTGCAAATTTCCGGTGATAAGCCGTCTCACATCGTGGTACCTGCGATTCACAAAGATCGCCACCAAATTCGTAAAGATTTACATGAAAAACTCGGCTATGAAGGGGCAGAAACACCGGAAGATATGACCCGTTTCGTGCGTGAAAAAATTCGTCAGGATTTCTTAGAAGCAGACATCGGCATTAGCGGATGTAACTTTGCCGTCGCGGAAACCGGCTCTGTTTGTTTAGTCACGAACGAAGGTAACTTGCGTTTAGCCACCACCCTTCCTAAAACCCACATTGCGGTGATGGGGATGGAACGCTTGGCACCGACGTTCCAAGAAGTAGACGTGTTAATTACCATGCTTGCCCGTAGTGCGGTAGGCGCCAGATTAACCGGTTACAACACATGGCTTACCGGCCCTCGTCTTGCCGGCGAAACCGATGGTCCTGAAGAATTCCATTTAGTCATTGTCGATAACGGTCGTTCCGATATTTTGGCCTCTGAATTCCAAGAAGTTTTACGTTGTATTCGTTGCGGTGCATGCTTAAATACCTGCCCGGCGTACCGTCAAATCGGTGGTCATGGTTACGGCTCCATTTATCCGGGCCCAATTGGTGCAGTGATTTCGCCATTACTTGGCGGCTATGACGAATTCAAAGAATTGCCATATGCCTGTTCCTTGTGTAATGCCTGTAACTCTGTTTGTCCAGTACGCATTCCGTTAGCGCAACTGATTTTAAAACACCGTGAAAAAATGGTGGAACAAGGTAAAACGCCAGCCTTGGAACGCTTATCCATTTTCGGTTTTGGCTTTGCCAACTCCCATCCAACCTTATGGAAAATCGGTGTAAACACCGGCGCCAAATTAGCGGGTAAACTCATTAAGAACGGCAAAGCGCCAATTAAAATGGGTGCTTTGGCAGAATGGACAAAAGCCCGTGATTTACCGACACCTGAAGGCGAAAGCTTCCGTCAATGGTTCAACAAAAGAGGATCAAACTAATGGATTTACAAAATAGAGAAAACTTCCTCAATAAATTGGCAGCCAAAATGGGTAAACAACGTGCCAATGTGCCTGAAACGATGGCGACACCGGTGAATACTTACCCAACAGAACGCTTGACCCATCTCACCCAAGCAGAACTTTGCGAAGAATTTGTAAACTTCGCCAAAGTGATGATGGTGGATGTGGTTGTTGCTTCAGAAACGTTAGCAAAACAGACCGCACTTGAGCTTTGCGAAAAATACGGTGGCGGCGATATCGTGTTAAACGATGACTCACGTTTAGAAGAACTCGGCATCACCGAGGCGGTTCAAGAAAAATACACTTGCCATATTTGGTCACCGGAACAGGCGGAAGCGAACATTGCCAAATCGGAACAAGCCAATATTGGGATTGTTTACGCCGAATACGGTTTAACCGAATCAGGCGGTATCGTGCTATTTTCCCAAGCTGAACGTGGACGTTCTGTGAGCTTACTGCCGGAGAAATCCATTGTCATTGTACGTAAAAGCAAGATACTCCCTCGTGTAGCACAACTGGCAAAAATCCTACATGACAAAGCCCAACAAGGCGAACGTATGCCTTCTTGTATTAATATCATTTCCGGCCCAAGTTCCACGGCAGATATTGAATTAATCAAAGTGGTCGGCGTGCATGGCCCAGTGGCGAAAATCTATCTTGTCATTGATGATTTAGCACAAAACTAAAACATCCTCGCCATGAGATAAAAAGGAAAGTTGCCAAACTTTCCTTTTTTATGCGCCATAAAAAATGCTCATTTTGTGATCTACCTCAGAGATCAAACAAGAATTTACTTGCACTAAAATCTCATTAGAGGATAATAATTCTCAATTATATCTATAGGCAAATGCAATAAATCAAGGAGATGCGCATGTGTTTTTCCCGTTGGTCTCAATCTGTTTTTTTTAGTTTTATGCTTCTGTTTTCAGCATTTACCCACGCAGAAGATAACTATCAGCAATGGGTACAAGACATTGAAAATCGCTTGGATAAAACCACCGCACTTTATTCCGAAAATAAAATAGATGACGCCCGAACTGAAGTCCAAATGGCCTATTTTGAAGTATTTGAAAATCTTGAAGGCCCTATTCGTATTAACTTTTCTGCACAAAAAAGCTATCAAATGGAAGCCACCTTTGGCGAAATTCGCAAGATGATTGGTGACGGTCTGCCACAAGATCAAGTTAAAGCTAAAATTGAAGGTCTCAAAGCCGAATTGCAAGAAGTGCTTCCTTCTTTAAAAGAGGGACATCAACTTAACGCCTCCGCGCAACATGGCGTATATGAAAACCAAACTATCGCCCCGCATTGGCAAAAAAGCTTTAAAACTATCGATGATTTATTAGCTCAAGCCATGACGGCGTATGAAGCGAAAGATTACGCAACCGCCAAAAAACTGGTGCAACAAGCGCAATACGATGGGTATAAAAACTCCGAAATGGAAATGTCCATTCGCCAAAATCGTTCCGCCGCCATTTCCGGCAATCTTAATCAACAGTTTTATGATTTAATCAAACTGAGCGAACAACAGGATCAAATCAGTAATTTCGGTTATCAAATCACGACGTTATTACAAGACGTTGAAGAGCAACTGCCTGACTTACCAACCACCCGTGATACACAAGCGGAACAGCCTGCCAATCAAACTATTGCCGATACCACGCAGGACAAAGACTGGTCGCAGGTTAGTGCACAAGTGAACGCAGGCATTCAACAAGCCATCGGCTTGTACGAGCAAGGCGAGGCTAAAAAAGCCATGTTAGCGGTGCAAGATACCTACTTTGACATTTTTGAAAGCACAGGTATGGAGAACAAAATCGGTTCTCGCGACAGCAATTTCAAAACCCAATTAGAAGGCTATTTCACCCGTTTGGTGAGCTTAATGAAAGCCGGCGCAGAGAAAGAAAAGTTACAAGAACAAGCGCAAGGATTAAGCCAAGATTTAAGTAAAGCTGTAGAGATGTTACAGGGCGGAGAACAAACCGCCTGGAGTATATTCTTATACAGCTTATTAATCATCTTGCGTGAAGGCTTGGAGGCGCTATTAATTGTTGCTGCCATCGTGGCATATTTAGTAAAAAACAACCATCAGGACAAACTGCCTGTTATTCGCCAATCCGTCTATGTGGCATTACTCGGTAGCCTTATTACCGCCGTGATCTTCCAACTTATTTTCTCTAATTCCGGCGCCAGCCGAGAATTATTGGAAGGTTTCACAATGATAATTGCTGTGGTGATGTTATTCATGATGAGCTATTGGTTGCTCTCCAAAGTGGAAGCGCAAAACTGGAAACGCTATTTGGAAGGCAAACTCTCTACCGCGCTCACCACCGGCTCTCTTGTAGGTCTGTGGCTGACCAGTTTCCTTGCCGTGTATCGTGAAGGCGCAGAAACCGTGTTGTTCTACTATGCTCTCGCCGGCGATGCACAAAGTGCGGTCAGTTATTTCTATCTTTTTGCCGGTTTTGCCGTGGGCGTTGTGATTTTGGCCATTTGCTATTTCATCATGCGCTATACCGTGGTGAAACTTCCGCTCAAACCGTTCTTTATGTTCACCGGTTCATTCATGTATTTAATGGCCTTTGTGTTTGCCGGTAAAAGCGTACTGGAACTTATCGAAGGCAAATTATTTGAACCAACCTTGGTTTCCGGCATCACGGAAATCTCATGGTTGGGTATTTATCCTTATGTAGAAACATTGGTTCCGCAGGCTGTCTTGTTGGTGGCTGCTGTTTTTGCATTCATTTATATGAAGTACCAAAGCAGAAAATCTGCTTAATGTCGCACAAGCTATACTTATTCAGTTAAGGAGAAACTAAGTATGAAAAAAACATTAATCGCCACCGCACTTTTAGCAGGCATGATCACCGCACCGGCAGCCTTAGGCTTCAAAGAGTTCCCTGTCGGTGAACCGGTAACTATGAACGAAATGGAAATTGCCGCCGTGTATTTGCAACCGGTTGACATGGAACCTCGTGGCATGGGCTTGCCGGCAGCGAAATCCGATATTCACTTAGAAGCGGATATTCACGCCACCAAAGGCAACAAAAACGGTTTCGGTGAAGGTGAATGGATGCCTTACTTAACCATTCAATATACCCTAGTAAACAGCGACACCGGTGAAAAACAAGAAGGCACCTTCATGCCGATGGTAGCCAGCGACGGTCCTCACTACGGTGCAAACATCAAAATGATGGGCGTGGGTAACTATAAATTAACCTATCACATTGACCCGCCACCAAAAGCCGGTATGCACCGTCACACTGACGAAGAAACCGGTGTTGGCCGTTGGTGGAAACCGTTTGATGTTAACTATGAATTCAAATTCACCGGTTTGAAATAAACCTTTCAGGTGTTAACTAAAAATAACAATAAAAACACCTTGAAATCACTCAAGGTGTTTTTTTATGCTAGAGCATAATCTCTGATCAAAAATAAGCGATATGATTCATTCACCCTTTCGGAGTAAGCTATGAACTATTTTTTTGTTTTCCTCATTCAAACCCTACTCCCTATTTCTATTTTGCTCAGTTGCAGTTGGGCACATTACCCGAACGCCAATGCGAAAAAACTCATTTGGCTTTCTCTTTTCGGATTTTTTATCGGTAACCTCGTCTCGCTGAATTTACCTGCAACACAAAGTGCAAAACTCTCTGTTACCATTATTGCATTGTGTATTTTATTGTTTGCTTATTTCAGCCAATTTATCTATTGGCAAAAACTCAATACCTTTTGGCATATCATGTTGTCTATGCTTGCCGGACACTTGTGGGCGAAAGATCCCAATATTGCGGCTATCACCGGCACAGACGTCATTAACACCGACTTTTTACTTCAATTCAGCGCGATCATTTTGGGCGTTATTTTCTGCATTATTGTCGCCGGTTGGCTATTTATTTTATTTCAACAACAAAAAACGTCAGGAAAAACGACCGCACTTTCTGTTTTCTTAACCTCCCTTTTCACACTGCTATTAATAACCCCATTAATGGGCGATATCTTGTTGATTTTAATGAAGCTTCAAGTGATAGATCTCACAAAAGTGCGGTTAAGTTTTGCGGCAAAATCAGGCAATATTTCCATCTATTTGAATTATATTAACGTCGCGGTATTGGCATTTATTGTGTGCCTATTTGCTTTCAAAACACACTTGCCACGCCTTCATCAAGTTAAGCAAGAACAAGACCCGATTGAAAAACGCAAAGCCATTGCCGCCAAACGCACCTCCGGCAAAATTATTGCTTACGGTTTAGTCGCAACCGCTATCATCCTTGTTTCCCAACTTTATTGGGACAGAATTGCGTCCCAGCCGCCACAACTTTCGGAAGCGCAAAGAGTCACCTTAGATGGGGAAAACAACGTACACATCCCAATCGAACAAGTAAAAGACGGCAAATTACACCGTTTTCTTTGGGTTGCCGACGATGGCAAAGCGGTACGTTTCTTCATTATTAATCGTCTGCCCGACAAACTCAGTCTTGCCGCCGTATTCGATGCCTGCATTTTATGCGGCGACCAAGGTTATGTAATGGAAGGCAACCAAGTGGTCTGCGTAGGTTGTGGCGTCCGTATGTTTACCCCTTCCATCGGTAAACCGGGCGGTTGCAATCCTGTGCCAATCGATGATTGGAAACAAACAGATACAGAAGTAGTCATCAACAAGAAAAACTTGGAAGAAGGCTTAAACTATTTCAGTACGATCATTGAAATTGAAGTGGTGGATCCCGTCAATGGTAAGAAATTGACCAACACTAAAACGGAACACAAATACAGCCATGAAGGCAAAACCTATTTCTTTACTGATGAAAAGAACTTAGAACTGTTCCGTGATAATCCTGAGGCCTATTTAAACAAAACCGATGAAGCCTCAACCGCCAAGGAGGAAAAATAATCATGTTAGCGCGAATGTTATTTCAGTCTTGGCGTTATGGTTTAAAACGTAAGTTTCTTGCCATTGTCACCATTTTCCTCGCTGCCGGTTTGATTTCCGCCTTGCTCGCCGTGTCCATCGACATTGGTGACAAAATGGCAAAAGAATTGAAATCTTACGGTGCCAATATTTTGGTAGAACCGGCTAGCAGTGCCGTTTTGCCGGATGATGTCAGCGGCCGTAGCTCCCTCGCTACGCAAGATTTTTTAGATGAAAAAGAACTGCCGAATGTGAAAGACATTTTCTGGCGCAACAACATTGTGGGGTTCGCGCCCTTACTGAGCACACAGGTAAAAGCCAGCGTGGCTAACGGCGCAAAAAACGATGTGAGCATCCTCGGGACGTTTTTTGATCATAATATTCCTGTGCCGGATGAAGAGGATTACCACACAGGGCAAAAAATCATCAGTCCTTATTGGCAAGTAGAAGGCGAATGGGTGGATGATGCTACTGATGATTTCGGTGAACAAATTCCTGCCCTACTCGGTGCCCAGCTTGCCAAACAACAGCAATGGAAAATCGGTGATGTGATTACCTTAAGTTATCAGACGGAAGAACACGCACCGCAACAACACATGACCGCTATCGTAAAAGGCATTGTTAAAACCGGCGGCACAGAAGAACAACAACTGATTTTGCCGTTAAGTGCGGTGCAAAATTTACTTGGATTAGAAGGCAAGGTACAGGCGATTAAAGTCTCCGCGCTCACCGTGCCGGAAAATGATTTATCCCGCAAAGCGCGCGCCAATGTGGACGGTTTGGCCGCCGAGGAATATGACCGTTGGTATTGCACGGCCTACGTTTCCTCTATTTCCCATCAATTGGAAGAAGCAATTTCCGGCGCGATTGTTCGCCCTATTTGGCAAGTCGCGGCTTCCGAAGGCGTCGTCATTGAGAAAATTCAATTATTACTCGCTGTCGTCACCCTTGCCGCACTGATTGCCGCCGCCATGGGTATTGCTTCATTAATGACCACAACCATTATCGAACGCAGCAAAGAAATCGGTTTAATGAAAGCGCTCGGCGCCTATCAATGGCAAATCGTCTTGCTGTTTTATTGCGAAGCTATCATCAGCGGGTTAATCGGTGGCATCTTAGGTTGCATTGCCGGTTGGGGGTTAGCTCGTTTTATCGGTGCCACGTTATTTGGCGCACCGCTCAGTTTCGCCTGGATAGTTATCCCTTGCGTACTGGTACTTTCCGTCTTGATCGCCGTGATCGGTGCTTGGTTCCCGGCACACCGTATTGCCCGTCTTTATCCTATCGAGGTACTTTATGGCAGACAATAAACCTATCAACATGTTTTGGCGCTTGGTGTTACGCGCCTTACGCCTGCGCTTGCAACGGGTATTCATCATTTTTGCCGCGCTTACTGTGGGCGCAAGCATTGTGACGGCAATGGCGGCGGTGTACTTCGACATCAACACCAAAATGAGCCAAGAACTGCGTACCTTCGGCGCTAATTTTTATATTGGCCCCAGCAACGGCAATTTAATCAAAGTGGATCAAGTGCAACAGATCCTTGACCAAGCACCGAAAGGCTTAATCACGGCCGCAAGCCCCTATTTATATGGCGTGACACGTAGTGATTTGGAAAAAATCGTGATGATGGGCGTGTGGTTTGAAGACATGAAAACCCTTGCACCTTATTGGCAAATCACAGGCACTCCTATCGGAGTGAATTTCGATGAGCGCAACGCCATGATCGGTAAAACTCTCGCGGAACGGCTCAATTTAAACGTGGGCGATAAACTCACGTTAAGCCTCAATTCCGTAGATAAACACCAGTTCAATATTAAAGCTATCGTAGAAGCAGGCGATGCCACCGACAATATGTTGATCGTGAGCCTCGATTTTGCACAAAACTGGTTAGAAAAAGAAAACTTGGCGACTAACGTATTGTTAAACGTCAAAAACGATCAAGGCCAAGTGGATCAATTCGCCCAACAGTTACAACAACAATATCCCGATTTAGACATTCATCCGATCCGCAAAGTCTCCGCCTCCGAAGGGCAAATTTTAGATAAAATCAAAGGCTTGATGGGGTTGATTTCTGTGGTAATTTTGATTTTAGCTACCCTTTGCGTGAACACCACCTTAATCGCCATTGTGGGCGAACGAGCGAAAGAATTTGCGTTGCAAAAAGCTCTCGGTGCGAAAAGCCGAGACATCATTAAACAAATCGGCGCAGAAACCTTGATTATCGCCCTTTGCGCCATTGTATGCGGCTTAATCATCGGCTATCTATTAGCACAGGTGCTCGGCTTAACCGTATTCAAAGCCTATATTGATATGCGCCTGCCGGTGCTCCCGATTACCATTACTTTATCCTTATTAGTGGCGTTTATCGCAGTTATCGTACCGACCCGCCGCGCTTTAGAGATTCAAACCGCCAACGTATTGAAAGGGGAATAACATGGCTAAACCAGTCATTGAAACACAGCATTTATATAAAAGATTCGGCCAAGTGACCGCACTTGAAGACATTAATATTCAAATTGCCGAAGGTGAATTCGTCTCTATCATGGGTGCCTCCGGTTCAGGTAAAACCACATTAATGAACATTCTCACCGGCTTGGATACCGCAACCGAAGGCAAAGTGATTTTAGACGGTGTGGATGCCGCACAACTGGACGAAACGGGCAGACAACGTTTCCGCGCGGAAAAAATCGGTTTAGTGTTCCAACAATTTCACCTCATCCCTTATTTAACCGCGCTTGAAAACGTGATGCTGGCGCAACATTACCACAGCGTAGTAGATGAAGCCGCCGCCAAAGCCGTATTAGATCAAGTGGGTTTGGCGCATCGCATGAATCACCGCCCAAGCCAACTTTCGGGCGGGGAACAACAACGGGTGTGCATTGCGCGCGCCTTAGTGAACCAGCCGCCGGTTATTTTTGCCGACGAACCGACCGGCAACCTCGATGAAACAAATGAAAATTTGGTATTGAATTTACTCACGGAATTAAACCGACAAGGGCGTACGATTGTCATGGTGACCCATAACCCGGACTTAGGCAAACTCACCAACCGCATTATTTACTTGCAACACGGCAAATTATTGCGTGAGGAAAAAAATGCGGGTTAATTTTCTTCGTTTTCTCGGTATAAGTGCGGTCGTTTTTTTCAGTGTTTCCTGCAAAGAGGAATCCGCGCAAATCGGCCAATCTGCCCCGGAAATTGCCGCCTTCGATCTACAAGGCAATAAAGCCTCGTTAAGCAACTGGCAGGGCAAAACTGTGCTCATCAATTTCTGGTCAGAAACCTGCGGTGCCTGCATTACGGAATTAAAAACCTTGCAACAATGGGCAGAAAAATACCCGAACCAAGTGCAACTGGTCGCCATGAATATCGACGGCGAAAAGGCCGACACACAAGCGATTATCATCAAACGACAACTCACCTTGCCGGTATTTAAAGATCAAATGAAAATCACCGCCGAACGCTACCAACTTGTCGGCACGCCAACCTCTTTCGTGGTTGACCCAAACGGCAAACTGATATATAAATTTGAAGGTTTGTTATCCGAAAAGGATTTACAACAACTCTTTACCCCAACGAAAATAAATCAAGGAAAATTATGAAAATTTACTACGCTATTCTTCCTCTTATAGCACTCAGTGCCGTTTCTGCCGTTCAAGCGGAAGGCGACATTGAACACGGCAAAAAAATTTTTAACCGCTCATGTGCACTCTGTCACGGAAAACAAGCTGAAAAATCAGCGATGGGACAATCCCAAATTATTAATACGTTCAGTCAAGAAAAAATTGTTAGCTCACTTCAAGATCGCAAAAGCGGAAAAATTTATGGTGCTGGCAATCACGTGAAAGAAGGGCTGAGTGACCAAGATATGCAAGATGTTGCAAGCTATATCCAAACGCTTAAACAATAGTATGGTTTCTTAATATCCTAAGCTCCAAACAACTTATAAAAAAACCGCACTTTAGATAAAAAATCTCAGTGTGGTTTTTCTTATGGTTTATCTCAGCCATTTATAGTTTATTGTCAGTTTTCTTCTATTCTTTTCTTATACGACTAAATTCCTATGCCCCTCAAAGCAAAAACCCCCGATGCTCTCACATCAGGGGTTCCTATCAGGCTTGGCGGTGACCTACTCTCACATGGGGATGCCCCACACTACCATCGGCATTACGGCGTTTCACTTCTGAGTTCGGTATGGAGTCAGGTGGGCCCACCGCACTATCGCCGCCAATATTCTTTATGATTTCTCTCTTATCTTATTCACGTCTTCTTAATCTAAAAACAAGCCTTCTCTCAACTCTCTCTTTGCGTCTTTCTCTTAACTGCTACTCTACTTCGCTCCATGCTCCAGGTCTCCCCAAAAACACTTGAGCGTTGTATGGCTAAGCCTCTCGGGCAATTAGTATGCGTTAGCTCAATGTATCACTACACTTACACACCGCACCTATCTACGTCTTAGTCTTAAACAACCCTTACTGTCTTAAAGACAGGGAGAACTCATCTCTTGGCAAGTTTCGTGCTTAGATGCTTTCAGCACTTATCTCTTCCGCATGTAGCTACCCAGCAATGCCTCTGGCGAGACAACTGGAACACCAGTGATGCGTCCACTCCGGTCCTCTCGTACTAGGAGCAGCCCCAATCAATTCTCCAACGCCCACGGCAGATAGGGACCGAACTGTCTCACGACGTTCTAAACCCAGCTCGCGTACCACTTTAAATGGCGAACAGCCATACCCTTGGGACCTACTTCAGCCCCAGGATGTGATGAGCCGACATCGAGGTGCCAAACACCGCCGTCGATATGAACTCTTGGGCGGTATCAGCCTGTTATCCCCGGAGTACCTTTTATCCGTTGAGCGATGGCCCTTCCATGCAGAACCACCGGATCACTATGACCTACTTTCGTACCTGCTCGACTTGTCTGTCTCGCAGTTAAGCTTGCTTATACCATTGCACTAACCTCACGATGTCCGACCGTGATTAGCAAACCTTCGTGCTCCTCCGTTACTCTTTGGGAGGAGACCGCCCCAGTCAAACTACCCACCAGACACTGTCCGAGACCGCGTTTCGCAATCTTCGTTAGAACATCAAACGTTAAAGGGTGGTATTTCAAGGACGACTCCATAATCACTGGCGTGACTACTTCAAAGTCTCCCACCTATCCTACACATCAAAATTCAATGTTCAGTGTCAAGCTATAGTAAAGGTTCACGGGGTCTTTCCGTCTAGCCGCGGGTACACCGCATCTTCACGGCGATTTCAATTTCACTGAGTCTCGGGTGGAGACAGCCTGGCCATCATTATGCCATTCGTGCAGGTCGGAACTTACCCGACAAGGAATTTCGCTACCTTAGGACCGTTATAGTTACGGCCGCCGTTTACTGGGGCTTCGATCAGGAGCTTCTCTTTCGATTACACCATCAATTAACCTTCCAGCACCGGGCAGGCATCACACCCTATACGTCCACTTTCGTGTTTGCAGAGTGCTGTGTTTTTAATAAACAGTTGCAGCCAGCTGGTATCTTCGACCGGTTCAACCTTCGCCCGCAAGGGACTACAATCTACGCCGGCGCACCTTCTCCCGAAGTTACGGTGCTATTTTGCCTAGTTCCTTCACCCGAGTTCTCTCAAGCGCCTGAGTATTCTCTACCTGACCACCTGTGTCGGTTTTCAGTACGGTTTAGATAAACCTGAAGCTTAGTGGCTTTTCCTGGAAGTGTGGTATCAGTTACTTCAGCTCCGTAGAGCCTCGTCATCATCTCTCAGTGTTAAGGAAGTCCGGATTTGCCTAAACTTCCCACCTACAAACTTAAACGTGCATATCCAACAGCACGCTAACCTAACCTGCTCCGTCCCCACATCGCAGTTTATCCAAGTACGGGAATATTAACCCGTTTCCCATCGACTACGCTTTTCAGCCTCGCCTTAGGGGCCGACTCACCCTGCCCCGATTAACGTTGGACAGGAACCCTTGGTCTTCCGGCGAACGGGTTTTTCACCCGTTTTATCGTTACTTATGTCAGCATTCGCACTTGTGATACGTCAAGCCCACCTCTCGATGAACCTTCATCCGCTTACACAACGCTCCCCTACCCAACAGACTTACGTCTGATGCCGCAGCTTCGGTGCTATATTTGAGCCCCGTTACATCTTCCGCGCAGGCCGACTCGACTAGTGAGCTATTACGCTTTCTTTAAATGATGGCTGCTTCTAAGCCAACATCCTAGCTGTCTAAGCCTTCCCACTTCGTTTCCCACTTAATATAGACTTTGGGACCTTAGCTGGCGGTCTGGGTTGTTTCCCTCTCCACGACGGACGTTAGCACCCGCCGTGTGTCTCCTGAGTATCACTCTTCGGTATTCGTAGTTTGCATCGGGTTGGTAAGCCGGGATGGCCCCCTAGCCGAAACAGTGCTCTACCCCCGAAGGTGTCCGCTCAAGGCTCTACCTAAATAGATTTCGGGGAGAACCAGCTATCTCCCGGTTTGATTGGCCTTTCACCCCCAGCCACAAGTCATCCGCTAATTTTTCAACATTAGTCGGTTCGGTCCTCCAGTTAGTGTTACCCAACCTTCAACCTGCCCATGGCTAGATCACCGGGTTTCGGGTCTATACCTTGCAACTATTCGCCCAGTTAAGACTCGGTTTCCCTTCGGCTCCCCTATTCGGTTAACCTCGCTACAAAATATAAGTCGCTGACCCATTATACAAAAGGTACGCAGTCACCCTTGCGGGCTCCCACTGCTTGTACGTACAAGGTTTCAGGTTCTATTTCACTCCCCTCACCGGGGTTCTTTTCGCCTTTCCTTCACAGTACTGGTTCACTATCGGTCAATCAGGAGTATTTAGCCTTGGAGGATGGTCCCCCCATCTTCAAACAGGATATCACGTGTCCCGCCCTACTTGTCGTTAGCTCAGTACCACAAAAGTATTTTCGAGTACGGGATTATCACCCTCTACGATTTGGCTTCCCAGCCAATTCCTCTAATACTTCCGCTATCACTAACAGGCTCCTTCGCTTTCGCTCGCCGCTACTCACAAAATCTCGGTTGATTTCTTTTCCTCGGGGTACTTAGATGTTTCAGTTCTCCCGGTTCGCCTCATTATCCTATGGATTCAGATAATGATAGTGGGTTCTTCACCCACTGGGTTTCCCCATTCGGACATCTTGGATTAAACGCCTCTTATCGACTCATCCAAGCTTTTCGCAGATTAGCACGTCCTTCTTCGCCTCTGATTGCCAAGGCATCCACCTTGTACGCTTTGTCACTTAACCATACAACCTCAAGTATTCTTACCTTATTATTTAAATAACATTAAACAATAAGCCTCAAACACTTCAACTACGATTAATAACAGTTAATTAAGAGTAATCGCCTTTTATCAATCACTCTCACTCAGACTTTCTTGAAAGTCTCGTTTTCAGCTTGTTTCCAGATTTTTAAAGAACAGATAAAACAATGTAAGTAAGTCAATTAGCTACTTACTATCATCATAGTTAAATTCATTTTAACTAACACAACGCAATATTTAATACCATCAAATAAAATGATAAAAAATATACTTCAATAAACTTAACTATGACGATATTGGTGGAGATAAGCGGGATCGAACCGCTGACCTCCTGCGTGCAAGGCAGGCGCTCTCCCAGCTGAGCTATATCCCCAATCACATCCCTTGGCTTTCACTCACACATAGCGGTTTGATATGTTCAAGATTAGTTAATGTTACAAAACCAATCTACCAAACTCACCAGTCTAAGTGGTGGGTCTGAGTGGACTTGAACCACCGACCTCACCCTTATCAGGGGTGCGCTCTAACCACCTGAGCTACAGACCCAATAGGATTTTGTCTTCGATATTTTGTTCTTTCCTTGTCTACAACCATCAAACAAACTGTGTGAACACTTAAAGTCGATTCTATCTTTGGTAAGGAGGTGATCCAACCGCAGGTTCCCCTACGGTTACCTTGTTACGACTTCACCCCAGTCATGAATCATACCGTGGTAAACGCCCTCCCGAAGGTTAAGCTATCTACTTCTGGTACAACCCACTCCCATGGTGTGACGGGCGGTGTGTACAAGGCCCGGGAACGTATTCACCGCGACATTCTGATTCGCGATTACTAGCGATTCCGACTTCATGGAGTCGAGTTGCAGACTCCAATCCGGACTTAGACGTACTTTGTGAGATTCACTCCACCTCGCGGCTTCGTCGCCCTCTGTATACGCCATTGTAGCACGTGTGTAGCCCTACTCGTAAGGGCCATGATGACTTGACGTCATCCCCACCTTCCTCCGGTTTATCACCGGCAGTCTCCTTTGAGTTCCCGACCGAATCGCTGGCAACAAAGGATAAGGGTTGCGCTCGTTGCGGGACTTAACCCAACATTTCACAACACGAGCTGACGACAGCCATGCAGCACCTGTCTCATGGTTCCCGAAGGCACTCTCATATCTCTACAAGATTCCATGGATGTCAAGAGTAGGTAAGGTTCTTCGCGTTGCATCGAATTAAACCACATGCTCCACCGCTTGTGCGGGCCCCCGTCAATTCATTTGAGTTTTAACCTTGCGGCCGTACTCCCCAGGCGGTCGATTTATCACGTTAGCTTCGGGCACCAAGCTCAAGGCCCAATCCCCAAATCGACAGCGTTTACAGCGTGGACTACCAGGGTATCTAATCCTGTTTGCTCCCCACGCTTTCGCACATGAGCGTCAGTACATTCCCAAGGGGCTGCCTTCGCCTTCGGTATTCCTCCACATCTCTACGCATTTCACCGCTACACGTGGAATTCTACCCCTCCCTAAAGTACTCTAGCTACCCAGTCTGAAATGCAATTCCCAGGTTAAGCCCGGGGATTTCACACCTCACTTAAATAGCCGCCTGCGTGCCCTTTACGCCCAGTTATTCCGATTAACGCTCGCACCCTCCGTATTACCGCGGCTGCTGGCACGGAGTTAGCCGGTGCTTCTTCTGTGATTAACGTCAATCGTGATGCCTATTAAACATCACGCCTTCCTCGTCACCGAAAGAACTTTACAACCCGAAGGCCTTCTTCATTCACGCGGCATGGCTGCGTCAGGGTTGCCCCCATTGCGCAATATTCCCCACTGCTGCCTCCCGTAGGAGTCCGGGCCGTGTCTCAGTCCCGGTGTGGCTGGTCATCCTCTCAGACCAGCTAGAGATCGTCGGCTTGGTAGGCCATTACCCCACCAACTACCTAATCCCACTTGGGCTCATCCTATGGCATGCGGCCTTGCGGTCCCGCACTTTCGTCTCTCGACTCTACGCGGTATTAGCGACAGTTTCCCGTCGTTATCCCCCTCCATAAGCCAGATTCCCAAGCATTACTCACCCGTCCGCCACTCGTCAGCAAGAAAGCAAGCTCTCTCCTGTTACCGTTCGACTTGCATGTGTTAAGCCTGCCGCCAGCGTTCAATCTGAGCCATGATCAAACTCTTCAGTTCAAAAAGTTTAATCGCTCAATACTGCTGACTTAATTAATCATCTATATAAATAAACGAATTTTCGTAGCACTATTCAGTTCAATTTTAAAATTCTTAATAATAAAAACGAATCTTCAAGTGCCCACACAGTTTGTCTGATTGATTGTTAAAGAACAAAAAACGACGCGCAGTTTTATGCTTTACAACGGCGCGTCGTTGTGGGGGCGTATTATAGGCATTTATTCAACCCTTGCAACCCCTTTTTTTCAATTTTTTGAAAAATATTTTTTAATTGATTATTTTTTAACTGCTCCTAGATAGTCTAGATAGTAAAGTGCGGTCGAAAACCAACCTATTTCCGACCGTACTTTAACTTGCTAAACCTGAGTGAATTAAATTATTTGCCCACCTGGCTTCCGATTAAGCCACCTAATGCCGCGCCACCTAGTGTTGCTCCGGTTGAGCCACCAATCATGTTACCGGCAACCCCGCCTACCGCCGCACCGATAGCCGTGTTTTTCTGGGTTTTACTTAAATTACTACAAGCACTTAATGCTACTGCTAGTGTCACAATACCTAAAAATTTAACTGTCTCTTTCATATGTAACCTCATGAGTTATAAGTTAAACAAGTAATATCTTCACGATTACTCACAAGATTAGACGCATTTTTTTCTCGAAAGTTTTACTTTTTCCGTAACGAAACTTCGCCTGCATTAAAATATTGCACACCCTTTTCTGTCATGAGACATAAATGACCTTGTGCATTAATCCCCTGTTCAATACCTGAAATGGTGTTTTTTTCGCTTATCACATTCACTTCTGTGCCTAAATAGGCATCATATTCCAGCCACTGTTGTTGCATTTCCGCATCAATGCCGTGCTGTTCAAAACGCGCTAAATAACGATAAATAGTATTGACCATTTGTATAATCAGTCTCTCACGATCAATATGTGGGAAAAATTCCGCCAACTCTGCCCAGGGTTGATCGATTTGTTTTTCTTGTCCAAGAGAAACATTCATGCCAATGCCAACAACCAAATTGAGTTTACCGTTAGGGCGATTAACAATTTCCACCAAAATACCGGCAAGTTTTCGCTCATTGACCAAAATATCATTCGGCCATTTGACTTGAAATCCGTACATGTCCAATTCAACTAACGCCTGCACAATCGCCAAGCCAATCACGGTACTCAACCCATCTAAAGGTTTACGAGGATCTAATTGCCAGTAAAAACTCATGATAATTTGCCCGGCAAAAGGCGAAATCCATTGCCGCCCACGACGGCCACGCCCGGCGGTTTGATATTCAGCCAAGCAAAGGGCCCCTTTTTGAAGGTGAGCAACATTCTCTAATAAATATTGATTGGTTGAAGAAATGACCGGTTTAACCACCACATGATAAGGCTTTAACGCCTCCGCCAGACGTTTTTCATTTAATAAAGGTAATTTGGGGATCAAATAAAGATGATCATTTTCTAACGTAAAATACAGTCCTTGTTGCTCCATCTGGCGCACTTCTGCGAATAATTCCTCTTTGCTGCAAGCTAAAAGTGCGGTCAAATTTTCCAACGAATTTTCTACATCGCTTGTCAGTAATTCTAATAATTTCGCCATAAATTTTCCTGTTTTTCAGCGTTTAAACGGTGGTTATCATACGCTAAAAACGCAAATTTTTTATCATTTTTTCTTTTCAAAGACAGGATGGATCTGTATAATCCGCTCGCAATATTTTTTCATCATTTTAACTTAAAGAGAGATATTGCAATGGCATTACGCATCTTAAAAGAAGCCCTCACATTTGACGATGTTCTTCTTGTTCCAGCTCACTCCACTGTGTTACCTAACACAGCTAACCTTTCTACTCAATTAACCTCAACGATTCGCCTAAACATTCCTATGTTGTCAGCTGCAATGGATACGGTAACCGAAACGAAATTGGCGATTTCCCTTGCACAAGAAGGCGGTATTGGCTTTATTCATAAAAATATGTCCATTGAACGCCAAGTGGATCGTGTGCGTAAAGTGAAAAAATTTGAAAGTGGTGTGGTTTCCGATCCCATTACGGTAACGCCAACATTAACCATCAGCGAATTAAAAGCCATTGCACAGAAAAATGGCTTTGCCGGCTATCCGGTTGTCGATGCTGAAGGTAATTTGGTCGGTATTATCACCGGTCGTGATACCCGCTTTATTTCAGATTTAAACAAAACCGTTGCCGATTTCATGACACCGAAGTCTCGCCTTGTCACCGCCAAAGAAGGGGCAAAACGTGAAGAGATTTTCCAATTAATGCACGAACATCGAGTAGAGAAAGTGTTAATTGTTGATGATAACTTCAAATTAAAAGGCATGATTACCTTAAAGGACTATCAAAAAGCAGAACAAAAACCGAATGCCTGTAAAGACGAATTCGGCCGTTTACGTGTAGGCGCAGCGGTTGGCGCAGGCCCAGGCAACGAAGAACGGATTGATGCCTTAGTCAAAGCGGGCGTCGATGTCTTATTAATCGACTCTTCTCACGGTCACTCCGAAGGCGTATTACAACGTGTACGTGAAACACGCGCAAAATACCCGAATCTACCGATTGTTGCCGGTAACGTCGCCACTGCAGAAGGCGCGCTCGCCTTGGCAGACGCAGGTGCTAGCGCAGTCAAAGTGGGAATTGGCCCAGGCTCTATTTGTACCACCCGTATCGTCACCGGCGTGGGTGTGCCACAAATTACCGCCATTTCTGATGCGGCTGAGGCCTTAAAAGATCGCGGTATTCCGGTCATTGCCGATGGCGGTATCCGTTACTCCGGCGACATTGCGAAAGCGCTTGCGGCAGGTGCAAGCTGCGTCATGGTCGGTTCTATGTTTGCCGGTACAGAAGAAGCGCCGGGCGAAATTGAATTGTATCAAGGTCGTGCGTTCAAATCTTATCGCGGCATGGGCTCTCTTGGTGCCATGGCGAAAGGCTCAAGCGACCGTTATTTCCAATCCGATAATGCTGCCGACAAATTAGTGCCAGAAGGCATTGAAGGCCGTATTCCTTATAAAGGTTTACTCAAAGAAATTATTCACCAACAAATGGGCGGATTGCGTTCTTGCATGGGCTTAACCGGCTGCGCCACCATTGATGAATTACGTACAAAAGCACAATTCGTGCGTATCAGTGGCGCGGGTATTCAAGAAAGCCACGTACATGATGTCACCATCACCAAAGAAGCCCCGAACTATCGTATGAGCTAATTGGGTTTCATTTTTAACAAGAAGTGCGGTCGATTTAAAAAACGTTTTGAAAATCGACCGCACTTTTTATTTTCTCTTCTACTCCTTTTTAATAAACATAAAATATTTTTTCTCAACATAAAAGCAATCGTTTGCGCAGCATCATAAAATTCACTAAAATACCGCCCTCTTATTCTCCTAACCCCAGCGTATCTAAGGATCATTTTATGGAACACGCTCAACACCAAACAGAGGAAGCGGATTTAGTCTATCGTCTCGAAGATAAACCGCCCTTTTTCAACGCACTAATTAGTGCAATTACCCATTTATTAGCCATTTTTGTGCCGATGGTTACCCCTGCCCTGATTGTCGGGGGCGCGCTCAATTTACCGGTACACATGACTGCCTACTTAGTGTCCATGGCCATGGTGGCATCCGGTATCGGTACCTATATTCAAGTACATCGTTTCGGTTTTATTGGCTCCGGCATGCTTTCCATTCAATCGGTCAATTTCTCTTTTGTCAGCGTCATGATTGCGGTGGGTTTAAGCATGAAAGACAATGGCATTGACGAACACACTATGATTTCAACCTTGCTTGGTATTTCTTTCGTCGGTGCTTTTTTAGTTTGTGGTGCGGCTTGGATTTTGCCTTATTTAAAACGTGTCATTACCCCAACTGTAAGCGGTGTCGTCGTATTGCTCATCGGTTTAAGTTTGATCGATATCGGCATTACCGATTTTGGCGGTGGTTTCGGTGCCAAAGGAACAGAAGCCTTTGGCTCACTACAAAACATCGGTTTAGCGGGTTTAGTGCTGGTTGTTGTGTTAATTTTTAACTGCATGCGCAATCCGTTTTTACGCATGAGCGGTATTGCCGTCGGCTTAATCGCAGGCTATATCGTTGCGTTATGCTTAGGCATGGTCGATTTTTCTCCATTAAAAGACGTGGACATCTTTACCATTCCGGTGCCATTTAAGTATGGTTTTGCTTTTGACTGGTCAGCATTTTGGGTCGCCGCCATCATCTATTTATTAAGTGTTTTTGAAGCGGTGGGCGACTTAACGGCAACAGCAATGGTTTCCGGTCAACCTTATGAAGGTGAAGAATTCCGCCAACGTTTACGCGGCGGCGTGTTTGCCGATGGCTTGGTGTCTGTGATTGCCACTGCTTTAGGTTCTTTACCGCTCACCACCTTTGCACAAAATAACGGCGTCATTCAAATGACCGGCGTGGCTTCCCGTCATGTTGGCAAATTTATCGCGGCCATTTTAGTCTTATTTGGTTTATTCCCAATTGTAGGTCGCGCTTTCACCACAATTCCAAGCCCGGTACTCGGTGGCGCAATGGTATTAATGTTCGGCTTAATCGCCATCGCCGGTGTGCGTATCATCATGACTCACGGAATCAATCGCCGTGAAGCGGTTATCGCGGCCACAGCGGTCGGCGTGGGCTTAGGAGTCGCTTTTGAGCCGGAAGTGTTCAAAATGCTGCCGGATGTTTTCCGCAATGCCATTGCGGCTGGAGGGATTACGGCTGTGGTATTAAACTTAATCTTGCCAAGAGATGCGCAAGATAAAAGCATTTACTTAAGCGAAAAATAAAAAGGATCGCAAGAAAAGGCGGTGTAAGAAAAACACCTGTAAAAAACACCGCACTTTTTATGATCAACCTCAAAATTTCAAATTAAAGCCGTTTACAACGGCTTTAATTTTTCGCTACATTCAGGCATCTATAAAATACAACCTAAGGAGATATTATGGATTTAATTATCGGTCTAATAGCAATCGTGCTCGTTGCGTATTACATCGTAAAAGGCTATTCCGCCACGGGCGTGTTAATGTTCGGCGGTTTGGTGTTGTTACTACTTTCCGTGCTAATGGGGCATTCCATTTTGCCTGAAAATGTAAAAAGCACAGGTTCAACCTATTTAGACATTATTGAGTATGTAAAATACTTGCTGTCTAACCGTAGCGGCGGCTTAGGGTTAATGATCATGGTGTTATGCGGTTTCTCCGCTTACATGACGCATTTAGGCGCAAACGATATGGTGGTGAAACTTGTTTCCAAACCACTCAAAAATGTACGTTCCCCTTACGTTTTAATGATCTTTGCTTACTTTCTCGCTTGCTTAATGTCTTTTGCTGTGTCTTCAGCAACAGGCTTAGGCGTGCTATTAATGGCGACGTTGTTCCCTGTGATGGTCAACGTGGGTATTTCCCGCGGCGCGGCGGCGGCAATCTGCGCCTCACCGATTTCCATCATTTTATCCCCGACCTCCGGTGATGTGGTGTTGTCTGCGGAAATCTCTAAAATTCCACTGAGCGAATTTGCCTTTTCTACCAGCTTGCCGGTTTCCCTCTTTGCCATTTGCGGTATCGCCATTGCGCATTTCTTTTGGCAACGTTATTTAGATCGCAAAGAAGGCGTGGTAACCACCACATTAGATGTAGCCGACATCAAAACCGATGTGCCAACCTTCTATGCAATTTTACCTTTACTGCCAATTATCGGCGTATTGCTCTTCGACGGCCAATGGGGCTTACCAAAATTACACATTGTCACCATTATCATTCTTTGTTTCATCATCACGGCGATAATTGACTTTGCCCGTAATTTCAGCGCGAAAAAAACCTTCGATAACCTAATCGTTGCTTATCGTGGTATGGCAGATGCCTTTGCCGGCGTGGTGATGTTATTGGTAGCCGCCGGTGTCTTTGCACAAAGCTTAAGTACAATCGGCTTTATTACGAACCTCATTGATTCTGCCCAAGCATTTGGTGGCAGTGGACTTATCATGATGTTGGTACTCGCCGTCATTACGATTTTGGCAACGATGGCAACAGGTTCCGGCAACGCAGCCTTCTACGCGTTTGCCGAATTAATTCCGAAACTTGCCACTCAAATGGGCGCTAACCCGGCTTACTTAACCATCCCGATGTTACAAGCGTCTAACCTAGGTCGTGGTTTATCACCGGTCTCCGGCGTTGTAGTTGCCGTATCCGGCATGGCAAAAATTTCACCATTTGAAATCGTAAAACGTATGTCTGTGCCAATGATCGTCGGCTTTATTTGCGTCATCATCGCCACTGAATTCTTCATTCCAGCCGTTTAATACGACATAAAGTGCGGTCGGTTTTCAACGCGTTTTAAAACGCAGAAAAAATCCACCGCACTTTTGTTATAATCTCGCCCCTTATTCTTTTTAATCAGTTATAACATCTATGCAATCAAATCGTTTTGCCGCCACCATGTTGGTTATCGGCTGTATCTTATTTGGACTCGGTAGCCTTATCGTTAAATTTGTTCCCGTTGGAGCCTATGCTATCGCCTTTTGGCGGTTGCTAATTGCATCAGGAGTTTTTTGGGTTTTAATGAAGCTTTATCGCAACCCCTTGCCAAAACAACCTAAAGCTTTATTTTGGGCAATCGCTTCAGGCGTATTTCTCGCATTTGATTTAGCCTTTTGGCATGAAAGCATTTACGCTGTCGGACCGGGTATTTCCACCCTATTAAACAGCTTACAAATCTTCTTTTTAGCATTTATTGGTTGGCTATTTTTTAAAGAACACCAAAGTAAATTACAGCTTGTAAGCCTGCTTATCGCGACTGTTGGTGTAATACTCATTGCTAGCCCCGAATTACAAAATAACATCGAAGCGAGCTACGGTATCCTTATCGGATTACTTTCCGGCGCCTGCCTCGCCGCATCTATGGCATCGATTCGCCAAGCTCACAGCATTGAACCAATTTCTATTTTTCCGCTCATGTGGCTTATCAGTATTAGCGGTGCCTCCGCATTAATTCTACCGGCACTGATATTCAACGGCGACTCCCTTTATCCAATGACTCTCACAGACATCGGTTTAATTCTGATCTACGGCGTTGTTATGCAATGCATCGCCTGGGGCATGATTGCCTACACAATCCCTTTGCTCAGTCTAGGCTTAACCGGATTATTGTTACTTTCCGAACCTGTCGCTGCACTCGTTATCGACGCATTTTTATTACACAAACCCATCAACGCATGGCAATGGCTCGGCGCCTTTTTAACCTTAGTCGCAATTTATTTGGGATCGTTAAAAAACAAATAAAAAAACGACCGCACTTTATGCCACAAAACGCTGCAATCGTTTACGTTAGATAGGGGAAATGGTAGAATGCGCCACAGTTTGGGCGCGCGATACAATACAAATTTATTGTCATGACAGTGCGACCGAAATTCAATCTATCCCAGCATACATAGAAATTGTTAGAGAAAACTATGACCAACATCCACAATCATAAAATCCTCATCCTCGACTTTGGTTCCCAATATACCCAACTTATCGCCCGTCGTGTACGTGAAATCGGTGTTTATTGCGAACTTTGGGCGTGGGATGTGACTGAACAACAAATCCGTGATTTCAACCCAACCGGGATTATTCTTTCCGGCGGTCCAGAAAGCACCACGGAAGAAAACAGCCCACGTGCCCCGGAATACGTTTTTAACGCGGGTGTGCCGGTGTTAGGTATTTGCTACGGCATGCAAACCATGGCAATGCAACTTGGCGGTTTAACAGAAACCTCTGATCACCGCGAGTTCGGCTATGCTTCCGTTTTAATGGAAAATACCACCGCACTTTTCGCCGATCTCAATGACAGCGATAACAAATTGGATGTGTGGATGAGCCATGGTGATAAAGTCACCCGCTTGCCACAAAACTTCCAAGTGACCGGTACAACACCAACTTGTCCGATTGCCGCAATGTCTGATGAAAGCCGTCATTTCTACGGTGTGCAATTCCACCCGGAAGTTACCCACACTAAAAAAGGCTTGGAATTACTAACCAATTTCGTGGTAAACATTTGCGGTTGCGAAACCAAATGGACCGCCGAAAACATCATTGAAGACGCCGTTGCCCGCATTAAAGAGCAAGTAGGCGATGACGAAGTGATTTTAGGTTTATCCGGCGGCGTGGACTCTTCTGTAGTCGCGTTGTTACTACATCGCGCCATCGGCAAAAACTTACATTGCGTGTTTGTCGATAACGGTTTATTGCGTTTAAACGAAGGCGATCAAGTCATGGAAATGTTCGGCAATAAATTCGGTTTGAACATCACCCGTGTAGATGCAGAAAGCCGTTTTTTAGGCGAACTTGCCAGCGTATCTGATCCTGAAGCGAAACGTAAAATTATCGGTAAAGTATTCGTGGACGTATTCGATGATGAGTCGAAAAAACTAACAAAAGTAAAATGGTTGGCACAGGGCACCATTTACCCTGACGTTATCGAGTCTGCTGCGAGCAAAACAGGCAAAGCACACGTGATTAAATCCCACCACAACGTAGGTGGCTTGCCGGATTATATGAAACTTGGCTTAGTCGAACCGTTGCGTGAATTGTTCAAAGACGAAGTGCGTAAAATCGGTCTAGCCTTAGGTTTACCGGCTGAAATGATCAACCGTCACCCATTCCCTGGCCCGGGTTTAGGCGTGCGTGTACTCGGTGAAGTGAAAAAAGAATACTGCGATTTATTACGCCGTGCCGATGCCATCTTTATCGAAGAATTACGCAACAGCGGTTGGTATGAAAAAACCAGCCAAGCCTTCAGCGTGTTCCTGCCGGTGAAATCTGTCGGCGTGATGGGAGACGGACGTAAATATGACTGGGTGATTTCCTTGCGTGCCGTAGAAACAATTGATTTTATGACCGCACATTGGGCACATTTGCCTTATGATTTACTCGGCAAAGTTTCCAACCGTATCATCAACGAAGTGAACGGCATTTCCCGCGTCGTATATGACATTAGCGGCAAGCCACCAGCAACGATTGAGTGGGAATAAAAAACCTGCTTTTCATAAAATAACATATCATTTCAAAAATAGCCTTAAGCCCTGTAAATACAGGGCTTTTCTATTTCATCTTATTTCATTGTATTTCGTAGTAGTTTGTTTTTCTATCGGTAAATTTGACGGTAAAACCTTGAGCTCGTCAGAAAAAAGATCGAAAATACCGTCAAATTCATGACGGTAAAAGTGACGTAAAATGCTAACAGATACAAAAATCAAATCTCTTAAACCTAAAGACAAAGTTTATAAAGTGGCAGACCGTGACGGGCTTTATGTGTCCGTCTCCACCGCCGGCACTATAACCTTTCGCTATGACTACCGAATCAACGGCAGACGGGAAACGCTAACCATCGGTAAATATGGTGCTGACGGTATAAATCTTGCAGAAGCCCGTGAGCGTTTAATGATCGCCCGCAAGCAAGTAAGCGAAGGAATATCCCCCGCCACTGAAAAACGTGCAGAACGTAATAAAATTCGCAATGCAGATCGCTTTTGCGTATTTGCTGAAAAGTATCTTGCCGATGTTCAGTTAGCTGATAGCACAAAAGCTTTACGTGTAGCAACTTATGAACGAGATATTAAAGATACATTTGGTAACCGCTTAATGACAGAAATCACAGCAGATGAAATTCGTAGTCACTGTGAAAAAATTAAAGAACGTGGTGCGCCATCTACAGCAATTTTTGTGCGTGATTTAATTGCTAACGTTTACCGCTATGCGATTCAGCGCGGCCATAAGTTCGCAAATCCTGCGGACGAAATAGCAAATTCATCTATTGCTACATTCAAAAAGCGGGAACGCGTTCTAACTCCAAGGGAAATAAAACTCTTCTTTAATACACTTGAAGAAACACAGTCGGATTTTGCGTTGAAAAAAGCAGTGAAATTTATCTTGCTCACCATGGTTCGTAAAGGCGAATTGGTTAATGCTACATGGAATGAAGTGGACTTCAAAAATAAAGTGTGGACGATCCCAGCCGAGCGCATGAAAGCCAAACGTGCGCACAATGTGTATTTGTCAGAACAGGCACTTGATTTAATTATTGCATTTCAAATTTATTCGGAAGGCTCACCGTATCTTTTGCCAGGTAGGATTAATCGCAGACAGCCAATAGCAAATAGTTCATTAAACCGCGTGATTGCTAACTGTATTAAATTTATCAATAAGGACGAACAGCGCATTGATGAATTTACGGTCCATGATTTAAGACGTACAGGCTCAACGCTTTTACACGAGATGGGCTTTAATAGTGATTGGATTGAGAAGAGTTTAGCACATGAGCAACAAGGCGTGCGTGCTGTTTACAATAAAGCGGAATATGCCGAACAACGAAAAGAAATGATGCAACGGTGGGCAGATCAGGTTGATGAATGGATAAATGATAATAGTCTCTAAAAAAGACGGCGGAATTACCCGCCGTTTTTGCTGACAATCACAAACCGTCCACCTTTGATGCTTAGCTTACTGATTGCTGCTGAATCGTTTGATATCCTTACATATTTTGCTTGCTCCGGCACTTTGTCGTATGTTTGAGACACCATCGTGCCAAGTGGATTTTTATCGGCATCGTAATAACATGAGTACGATGTTGAGCCGTTAATCATACTCAGATAATCAAAGCCCTGAACATCTACATAGTTTGTGATGCTCCAACCGCGGTATGGTATGTCTTTACCACTGACTCCTGTATAGATATCCGGTATTAGCTCATAACTTAATGCAATCTCTTGTTTGTCAACTCTAAAGATGTCATTAGGCTCAACATCTTTTGCCGTCTTAATTTGCGCAATATCATCGGGCAAATTGGCAATATTGCCCGATGAATCAACGCCTTTTGCTTTTAATGCTTGGATAATTGCCGGCATAAAGGGCTTGGATTTATCCACCGTAATTATTTTTTGCTCTGCGTTGCCAGGAGGGATTAATTTAACATGATGCACTGGTTTAGCGCGTAATTTTACGTTGATAACACTCATCATTAATCCACCACTGTTACATCCGGGATTAACGTAAACTCACCACCGCAAATTGTGCGCACTTTTTTATCGTTATCTGTAAGTTGTAGATCCCATTGCGCAGATTGCCACTTAACGTTTTCCGTTTTGTCGTGCGATACCGATACGTAGATAATATTACCTTTTATTTTAATCTCGCCTGTTGTGCTTGACAGCTTAATAACCTCGCCTTTAGCCGGCTTAATATGTAAATCAATACGATAACCGTCAAGATCTACTATGCCGTCGTCATCGGAGACATCAAACGCCCAGCCGTCATCATCTCCGCGCACAATCTCTAAATCAATTTGTTCCATTATCACTCCAATAAAAAAGCCCCATAAAGGGGCTTAGTTGATTGCTCAATATTATTTAGCTCTATTCCTGAATCATTAAAACACTTCCGATGAAATCGGCGTCTCCGGCAAAATAAAGAAAAGGAGATTGATTTTTATCTAAAACTCCTATGTCGGATCCGCCCTCTCTTTCTTCATCTGTGGTTAATTTTCTTGTTCGTATGCTTCCATTGAGAATCTCAATACATCTCCCTTCGTACGATTTTTTAGGAAAATAAAATGCTAATAATTTAAAACCGGAAATAGACATTTCTTTATCTTCTCGCATGTCAAAATCTAGTTTAATTAGTTGTTTTGGCGCAGCGGTTAGTACCTTCCCGCTTATGTTTACTCCATAATTCGATGTGGCTGGCGGATCTTCCATTCTTAAAATGTTAAACCCGATCTTTGTTCCACCTCCGCGCGGATTCCAGTTAAGAAACGTTTCACCAAAGACGACGTCATTCTCATTTTGGTAGAAGGTAATTGAATCGGTAACATAGTCATCATTTCTATCATCATATCTCGTCCATGATAAGACAGTTCCCGATGCACTCCACCCTTCTTGCGTTGGTTCCGTTATGCTGTTTGGCGAATAAGGCGAATAAACAGATAATAAATACTCATTAGGCGCAAGAGTAAAGCATTTCGTGATTCCGTAATTAAAAGGCTTCTCGATCTCTCTTTTAACAAGTGAGTAATGATACAATCCGTCTAACCCTTTGCCATCAACAACTACAGAGTAGTTACTGCTAGCACCATTAATCTTTTCAGTGATTAATGCCTTTGTTTTTTTGTTGCTAAATGCGATGTCTCGCATAGTGTTGCCTGTTATTTTTACAGCATTATCATTAACCCGTAACTCATCACCAAACACCTTAACGCCGTATGACATATTTCACCCCTTAAATGTGGACTTTTTTGATAAAAATGCTTTAATCTTGATTAACAACTTCATTAGTTTGTTTCCCTTCTGTTATTAATGACAAGATTTCCTCTCCGCGGAAAATTGAGTCTTGATTAATTGATAGTAATTGCATTGCGGATAAAACAATAGCGCTGTTTTGGGGCAATGACACATCATCAATCAATAATCCTGTTATTAACCCGTTTTTCATATTGATAAAATCTGATTCGGTTTCAAAACTTGCGATCTGCACCTCCAGTTCGTTATTGATAAAATCAACCCTTATTTGCGATATAGTATGATATTTGCGCACATTTGATGTGATACCACTCAACATACTGATTTCTTTTTTAAAAAAATAAATCATGATAATTTACCTAGCCTTACCCTTAGATTTCCTGATTCGTCATATACATCAATTCGATCATTTGTGATAACCATTCCGACATTCCCGCTGTTAGCTCGTATAGTCACGCCACCAGACCCATTAACAATAAATCTATTATTAATATTTAGAGATCCTCCATTAATAACAGGAGATTGGATAGTCTGGTTAGATTTGATATGTTGACCAAGGATTGTGCCATCTGCGATTAAGTCACCGCTCAACGCTAACTGATTATTAGCAACAGTAAACACATTGCGAACAGTGCCATCGGTAGCGCTTTTAACAACGCCGAATTTGTCAGCCATCACAATGACAGATGATTCATTTTCGTTGGCACCCAATGAGATTCCGGCTATCGCCGTTTTTCCACCATTGATAGCCTGCGTGCGGATAGTGTGCATTGAACTAACCTTGTCGTTAAGACCTGCAACCGTACTGCTCATTTGCGTTACGGTAGACTCTGCCCCATCAATACGCGCGGTTAATGCGCTAATTTGCTGAGCGTTAGCATTATCACTATTAGCCTGCGCTTGTTGTACGGCAGTTATGCCGGATAATGCGGATTCCGCCTTGGCCGTTGCAGTTGTAATGCGTTGCGCTTGTTGCGTATCAACTTTTTTAAGCTCGTTAATTTGCGCTCCACGCGTTTTTGCCTCTTGCTGTATTTGCGCAATAGCTTTTTTCGCAATGTCTTTCGCCGCTTCCGCCGCTTCGGATTTACCGCTGATCTCATCGATTAACTCTTGCGTCAATGCGCTTTTGTTAATTTGTCCGTGGATATAATCAACAATCTTTGTTGCATCACGCTCAGTTACGCCCTCGATGGCATCCGTAAATTTACCCGCGACACCTTTACTCACCATGCGCGCCCAAAAATAGAATGTTTCAGAGACACCCAAACCGGTGTAACTGTAACTATTTGTAGGGTATGCGAGAGTGATTAATTTACGGGCATTTGCAAAGTTATTATCTTTACTTACCCAAATTTCGATTGCCGCATTCGTGTTCGCAAAAATCGGGTTCCGCCAATTCAGGTCGATGCCCATTACCTTGCTTACGGTGACAAGCTCTTTAATATCAAAATTAACACTGAAACTCTTTGTAATCGGCTCGGATAACTGCCCCACTAGATTTTTCGCGCGAATTTCAGCGATATAGTCGCCGTCCGGCAAGTCGCTAAACGCGATAGACGGCTGATCCAAATCGTCGTAAACGTTAAATAAATTACTGTTACGATAGAGTTTTACTTGATATTTAAGACCTTGACCGACAAAGTTTGCCGGCGGCTTAAAACTCAATGAGATTCCGCTGCCGTCCGCGTTTACTTCGGCGTCGCTTACTGCCGACACCCCGGCTTGATGTAACGTTGTATTACGAGACTCAAAACTTGCTGAGTTATCAACAATCGCTTGTTTTTGCGGTTCATGTTGTAACGCCGTGATCGTATAATTGCCGTCGTTTTCAGAGATGCCGATAGCACGGTATAATTCCGTGCGCACTAACGGCGTTTGTAGTGCCCAGTTGTCGTCAGGGTTTAAGTTTTCCGGTACGCTCTCCAAATTAACAACATTTCCAGCGACACTTAGGATTTTAACCCGTTCTGTGCGCTGTCCGTTGTTATCTCTTACAACGTAAGACAGATAACTGCCACCCTCAATCTTGATTTCGCGGTCTAATTCGACCGCACTTTTATTGATTCCGACAACGCGCCCGCCGAGGTTTGTTTTAGCCCAACTATTGTCCGCAACTTCGATTATATCGCCTGGCAAGTGGTGTAACCCCTCGCGCCCAACGGTAAATGTAATAGTGCATTGCTCCAATTTAGAGGTGACAAGTACCCATTTCCCGTAACGGCGCGCCTGCCCGCGTGAGGTACAAGCGAACGCAGTGATTTTTTTAACGTTATAGCCGTAACGTGCCACCATCTCATCATCGACAACATACTCGATAGCTTTTTGATACATGTTGTTTTTGTCGGCGTATTCCACTTCCACGGCAGTATAAATGGATTTCAATGGTACATATTGACGAGCAAATTTACCGTCAATTACGTTTGCTTGAGAGTAAGTGCAGACTGGATCTGTTGGTCTATCTTGGATTGCCAACATCTGCATTCCGTTCCACGCCACGATCGCGCGGAAAACGGATGACATATCGTTTAATACTTCGTATGCCGAGCGCTGCTCCGTAATCCAAATTCCCGCCGTCATTCTCGGTTCTTTGCCACCGTAGCCATCCGGCACAAGCTCGTCACAATACTGCGCAATTTGATAAAGCTGAAATTTATTAAGCCCATATTCGCTTATGCGTTTCCCAATTCCTACATCGGGATTTGTCGCTAAGTCGTAAAAAATCCAAGCTGGGTTTTCTGTCCATTCTTTTTTAAAATCCCCGCGCCAAATTCCCGGCGCATAAGCGCGTGTTTCAGGATCGTAAGTGGACGGCACGCTGATAATACGGCCATCCAGGAGCGAATTTACATTCGGGAAATTGGGGGTGTGTCGGGAGTCAGTTTTAATGCCGATCATTGCAATGTTTGGATATGACAGTTTGGCGTCAATAATCTCCGTGTAACTGCTCCAAACGATAGCATTTTGTAAGCGTTGGCTTTTTGAGTCCGCTGTAACCCGTCTAACGGTGACATTAAACGGCTTAGGAGGTAGCTCATCGATAATATAGCTACGGTAAAAACGTGAGGATGACTTGCCGTTGATAGAGTAACTTTTGTAAAGGTTACTGTTTATTAAAATTTCAAACTCTACAGATGTTCCGCTTGTGTCGCCTTGATCATTTTGGCTAAATAATGCATTAACACCAATTGTCACGCGTAATCGATCAACATCAGGATCGATAATCGAACGAGTGATCGGAAGTTCTTTTTTTACTTCAATACCAATAGGCACTTCACGTTGGCTGCTATCAAACCCAGTCATTGGCAACTGATCTTGAGTTCCCAGCGTGTACTGGATTTCCATGTTTGTAAAATTAAAACTATCTACGTCATCATCATCCTTACCGCTCGCGTTTTGGATTGGTGTATTGTCTAAATAAGTTGATTTCCACTTATTCACCGGCCCCTTGATTGGTCCGAGTGATATAATCCCAATTGCGCTCAATCGCTGTGATGATAGCAGGGAATCCGGCGCTTCCACCGGAGTATGTCCGCCGCCACCGCCTTTTTTACCGCCCATATTTACCCCATAAAAAACCGCACATAAAAGTGCGGTCTGTTAATTACGTTTTAATCTTCTTCTTTTCCCGGTTACGTCAGCTTGCGTGTTATCAGCCTCAGGTGCATCGTCGTACGCTTCCGCGCCTTGCGATACTAAAACAAGACTTGTCATCATACGCCCATAAAGTAACGGTATTGGTCGCCCTTGTGGGGTTAGATTTTTCAGATTGCTAAATGAGGTGCTTTGATTTTTTTCGCCCTCTTTTATTTTCTGATCACCCATGCTTGGCGTAGGTGTCAAAAGCGAAATTGCACCACTAACGATTAGCGATGCGCCAACGGTAAAAGCCATCGTAGCACCTGCAAAACCCTGCGCCCCCAAATAAGACCAACCGGCAGCACCGCCCGCATACCACGACGCGGCAATCAACACCACGCCTACAATGATTTGACCAATGCCAATACCTTTTCCGGCACCAGCAATTACCGGGGTAAAATGGATAGTGCAATCAGCCTTAAAGTCTATGTCGGCTTTAACTTGGCTTTCCTCAAGATAAGTGTTTTTCCCGATTCTAACTTTATAGCAACCTTTTTTGAGATGCTCGCGCAACCCCTTAATTTGGGTTAAAAGCCCGCTCATTAACTCAGAAAAAGAATCAACCTCAAGTTCTACCGGCTCACGCACAAATCGTTTAAGATCGCCGTAAAATTTAACTTGTACCATTCTTTGTGTCTCCAAACAGAGTGTGTGTTATTAAGCCAAAAACCATCATAAGGCACGCGGGCGGATAGCCTATCTTGGCTATGATGTAACATCATTTGATTGCCAAGATACACCCCGGCATGATTCGCCACTTTACTGCCGACTTGAATTAAGACAACATCGCCGATCTGTATATCTGCTTCATGCATCACCCTGTAAAAACCACACCGTAACAGCCCTTCTTCATAAAGATTCTCTGTTTCAAACCACTCAAACGGATACTTTGAGTTGTCCGGCAGATCAATCCCTGCAAGCATATAACTGTCTAATACAATATTCCGGCAGTCTTGTTTGTTGTTTTCAAACTGCCGCCCGATTAATGGCGGGACATTGCGAAAACACTTAATGTCACCGTCAACCACGAGCCAAAAATCCAAACCTAATCGCACTTGGCAGGCGCGATCTGATGCAGATAAATAAGGCAATCCGCGCATATAGTCGCTGTCTGGGTGGGAGTGCACCAGCGCAACAATCTCGCCTTGCTCCTCGGCTTTGATAAATTCTTCCGGTGCAATTTCGAAAAAATTTACCGGGTCGGAAGCAACATTAGTACACGGGTAATAATACAAATCCCCACGCACAGATAAAACAAACCCGCAAGATTCCTGCGGGTGACATTTCGTGGCGTGGGCTAATATTGCCCGTTTTAACTCAAAATCAATCATATTAATTACCAAATTGGGTTGTGCTTGGGAAACCACCGAACGGCAATACCGCATTCTTCCCCCAACGCAATTTACATCCGCGCAAACAGTGTGAGCATTTATCTTTTTTAGGGTCGGTTGTCGGCTCGTCGTATTCATCCGCCACCGGACCGCCCGTGTAACCGCACTGCGAGGATCTGTATTGCCAGATACAAGTGTCAGATGTAATCATCAATAAAGGAATTCGGGCGCCGTCTGTTTCAATCGGCAATGCCAGCTCAAATGTTGCAGTGACATCATCAAGCGACTTTAACTGCTCAATAACATACAAACTGACTGCTTCCTGCATCGGGTCGGCATTTGGATTTCCTCCAGCAAAATTTACCGCATCTAAAAACTTGGCGTAAACTTGGCGCCGCACGACTTTACCGCCGATACCTTGCCCAAAATCCGCAACAATACCCGTAACCAGCCCGTAAAGATTGGATAGCGTTAGCGTAGGGCGGTTGCTTGGACCACTGCTTGATAACTCAAATCCCTCGGCGTTAATGGGGTATGCAGCGTATTCATTACCTTGCCAGATAAGGTTTTTGCCCCCCTGCGTTAATCCGTTATGAAAACGGTATATTTCGCCTTTTTTATCGGGCGAGCTATTAGATGGGATTTTACTTAAATCAATTTCCCATAATTCAATCAGTGCGCCTTGCTCGAGTTTGGATAATTCCGACAACATTTTATTCGGGGTATCTTTTGGCATTACATCACCTCTTCAAAAGTGCAGCTAATTTCGGTGTATTTTTTATCTACAGTTTTAGACCATTTAGGACAAACCGCCTTGATTAATGCACCGCCCTCATACTCTTTAAATAAAAACGGAGTTACCCCGCTATGCTCCACAAAAAAGCGGTCTAATTCGACCGCACTTTTATGATTGAGCTTGTAAGTCAGGCTAAATTTACGCAATAGCGGACTCAGCCCGTCAACCATCCTCTGTTCGTAGCCGTCGCCAAATTTATTTACTTTTCGGCGAGGTTCGCTTTCCACGGTGTATCCGGGTTTCGGACAAAAATTAATTGTTCTTAACGCCACAATTTACCCCTAGTTCAAAAGACCGCCATCGCGCCCACGTTGTTTTCGCATTACTTCCAGCACTTTTACCGTGATTGCGTCGGATAACGCCTTACTTTGCGCAATCTGCTGCTCTACCGTAACATCCTCTTTACCATCTTTAGCAATATTGATTGTGATGCTGATCTCATTGTGATCCCCCTCACCACCATTGCTGCTAATTCCTGGATAACTCGGCGAACTACCACCGCCCACGCGCCCACCACTAGCAAAGCGCGGTAATCGTCGCTGATTAAGCGCATTCATAAATGCCACCCCGTAGTGATCCACGGTACGGGATGTCATTACAAATTCGTTATTGGATAACCAGGCGGGGATTGAGTCGCTTGTTCCGGTTCCTGGACCTTGTACATGACCGCCGGTAGCAAACGCTGCAACGCTGGTAATTTGCGAGATTAAGTTAACCCCGGCACTTGCCACAGCTGCCATATTCGCAAATTTTTGTGCTGGTGTAAGCGCGGATGGATCAGCCATTGCCTGTGCGATTGCTTGTGATAGTTTTACTGTTGCCTCGGCGATCGCAAATGCTTTCGAGATAGCAAACATCGCTTTATAAGCTGCTGACTGTTTGCCGGCAGATTGTTCCACCATCGACGCCAAACCATCAAATGCACTTCCAAGGTCGTTCAACCCAGTAGCATAGTTTGTCATATCGCGCTGAAATTCGTCGTTTTTGTATTTGTCGATGATTTCTTGACGGCGTTGCTGAAACTCCTCCTCAGTAATAAGCTTTTGCTCATTAAACGCTTGGAGTTGCGCTAGTTCCTGCGTTTGTTTATTTTTGGTCTCTTGTAAAGGGTCGTAAATTGCGCGAACTTGGGCTAACGGATCGACCGCACTTTGCGACACACCTTGCGCATAATCAAACTGCGCCCGTTGTGCGGCTTTGGCAGCTTCCGCTTGATTTAGTTGCCCTGCGTTATAAAGCTCCTGAATCGACTTTAAGTCATCATTCAAATTCGCTTTCAGCAGTTTTTCCGGCGCATATTTACCTGCAAGCTCCAACCGTTGACGAGCAAAACGTTCGGCGATGGCAGTTTTTGCCGTTTCATATTCTTGGTAAGACACTACACCTTTCTTATAATGTTCTTCCAAACGTTGAAACATTCGCGCTTGCTCTAATTCAATTTCACCAAGGCTTGAACTGTTTTTCTTGCGAATTTCATCGTAAAAGTTAAGCCAATTTTCACGAGCATTATCTGACGACTTATTCTTTTTGAGACTTGTTTCAATGGTGGCTACCTTAGTATCTGTATCAAATAACCCCTCAATCTTTTTACCCATGTCGAGCATGGTTTGTAATTGTTCGGCGGATAAGTTGATCGCAGCTGCGGCCGCCTGTGCTGCCGCTACGTCACCATTGGCAATAGCATTAAGAACCTTTGAGTATTCAGCGCCTTTAACACCAAGCACTTCATAAAGACCTGCCAACACATAAGATGCCTTAGCATGACCTTTATTTTTAAGCTCTAACACCTCTAATTTAGCGCGTAAATCATCAGATTTTTTAGTAAGTTCATCCTGTGCTTTTTTAAAATCAATCGTTGCGCCGGTAGCTTCATCTGTACTTGCCTTGGCGGCATCAAGACCATTTTTTACATCAGCAATAATCTGTTCGGCCTTTTCATTGCTTACATTAAAAAGGGATAGTTTCTGTTTAATTTCATCAAGCGATCGTCCTTTGCTCTGCATTGTCTGCACTATCGCGTGTAATTGATTATCAAAAACCTTACTTTTTGCTGTCGCTACTTCCATTCCGGCGCGATAATTAGCGGTTGCTTTTTCTACATCTTCAGCAGTATCAGCAAACAACCAGCCACGACGATTGCTAAACTCAGATTGGATCATTGCGTTGCCAAGGCTTTTTAACTGCGCCTCCTGCTCTTTCATTGCATCAATTTGTTCAAAGATTTTTGTGGTTAAGACAGCTTCACTCAACCCCTCATAACTTTCCTTGAGCTGTTCATTTGCCGCTTTAGTGTCTATAGCTGACTTTCTTGCTTCTTCGGCTTGTGAATGGAAGTAATACAACGCACTCGCTGCGATTGTAATCACACCTGCGGGACCGCCCAATAATCCCATAACATTTCGCAAGCCAACTGCCGCTGCGCTAGCAAGTCTGTTTGCCGTAGCTAAATTGCGCTTAGCATTCGCTTCGGCATTAACCAATGCTGTTATTTGAGCCACTTGCGCTTTCATTTGCTCACGCAACGCAAATCTTGTTTTTTCTGATTGGGCCACTTGTAATTGTGCGGACAAGGCGGACATTTCAGCTTGTGCAGCAATCCTAGATGCCGTAGCTTTGGCATAAAGTGCTTTAGCTTCGTTATAGTGAGATAACGTATTTTTGGCGCTATTAATTCCGGTTTGTAGGAGTGCAGTTGAGTACTTTCCAATTTGCCCGATCGCTAAGGCACCAGTAAACAAAACAGCAGCTTGAATCGCACTATCCAAATTGGCTGCAACAAATTCAATACTCTCTGCAAGTTTTGTTGTCACGCCGACAGTTTGATCGAATCGCCCAACAGTTTGAATAAATGCGGTTTCTAGATTGGTTAAAGACCCAGATACGGTTTTGATACGACTATCAAAATCGCTATCAATTTGCTTACGCACTTTTCGCAGTGCAGTGATAACTTGTTGGGTGCTAAGCTCACCATCTGCCCCCATTGCTTTCAGTTCGCCTGTCGTTACGCCCAAACCTTTTGCAATTGCGTCTGCCAATCCCGGTATTTGTTGCATTACCGAGTTGAGATCTTGCCCTTTCAATGTTCCGGTAGATAAAGCCTGCCCGAATTGGATTAACCCAGCCTCAGCTTGTGCGGCAGTGGCGCCTGACATCGCAACAGCTTTCGATACAGTTTCGGTTATAGACGCGACTTCACCTTGACTTAATTTTAACTTTTCAGCATTTTGCGCAAATTTTTGATATACCGTTGATGTTGCGGCTACTGATTGATTAGTACGCAAAGAAATGTCAAATACTGATTGAGTAGCAAAAGCGAGTTCGTTGTTACCGTTAGTACTTAACTTTAAGCGGTTAATTAACTCAGTATTAGCGTCAGCGTATGAAAGTGCGGCCCTTCCAACACGAGCGAACATATCTTTAGCCAAAAGTAAGTTCGTTAATTTTGAAGAACGATTGAGAGATTCCATCGCAGAATCAATATTATTCAAATAACGCTGAGCTTCAACCGAAAATCTTTTTGTTCTTTGTTGAGCTTTCGATAACGCGTCTTGATATTTAACTTGTTCTAACTCAAGCTGAATACTCAGCTTGCCTAAAGCGCCAGACATAAAAATCTCCCATAAAAAAAGCACTCCGAAGAGTGCTTTAATAAAAAATTAAAATTACTGCCGTTATCGAATCGGCTTTTTGAAGTATTCGATCACACCAAACATGATTGACACTGCCGCAATAATGACGACATACGGCAAACCGCCCCAAGAGAAGAATCCGGTAGATAACACGCCCATGAAATATAGTGCGGCAAAAGGAAGAATCACAAAAACACCAAAGGCTTTAGCAAACCACTTAATTATGTAAAGTGCATTCATTTATTACCTCCTTCCGTTATTTTGTAAGCAATTACGTTATAATAAAAACCATCTTGAGTGTCAAGGGGCTAGTTATTACATTGGTAATAATCTTGGTCTGCGCCAAGGTCCCAAGCTAATCCTGAAAATATTCTCTTTGTCTTTTTTAATAACCTGTTTCTCTACTGCTGGATTAAACTGGCCTCCGCATAAACCTCTACCGAATGGGTCTCCAATTACCGCAAAATTATATTCACCTTCTGGAATATAAAAGTCAGCCTTTTCTTCAGGATCAAATCGAGCCAACAATGTTTGTCGATACATCACGCCAAGATAACAGCCGCCACCTTGAAAACCAGCATCACGAACAATGGTTACCTTAGCATAGTTAGGGTTATATTCGCCTTGAGCTAAAATTCGCTCTGGAGGAACTTGTTTTGCTTGTTGAAGGACTACAGGAGATGTCCCTGCACAACCAGACAAAACCGCAGATATAATGCCAATCAATAATAATTTTTTCATTTTAGGTTCTTCTTTATTGTGTGATAAAACTCGCACATTCTAAGGTACCTAAATATATTCTGTAAGTTTTCGGATGAATTTATTTCAAAATTGCGACGCGGATCGCAGATTTCTACAATGAAATTCGACCGCACTTTCTTTCATAGATATTCTCTGCGCACATTCAACAACGGAGAATATCTATGAAAAAACAATTCATGCAGTGGTTATTGAGACAAAATGAACTGATCAGCACTAATGCGAAATACATTGCCGCAAGACTGGACGAAAACTTAAAAATCCAGCCATGCGGCGAACGTAACCGAGCAACACAAGAAGAAAATGTAATAATCAAAGGACTAATAGACGAGTTTAACGATTCGCTAAATACTCAGTAACGCCGTCATCTTCTTCGTCATTTTTGACCGTACTTTCTTTGTAAAACGGCATAAAATCGGACAATTCAGGCGGCTTAGCTTTTGAGTCTCGGTTTATCATTGCCAATAGATGACTAATTTGCGCCGTACGGTAATCTTCACGCCAAAGCCCGAATGGTTGCTCGCGGTAAAACAGCATATATTCGGAAAAATGACGTTCAGGCATCAACTCAATTTCTTCTAACGTCTTCCCCAGCGCCAAAGATAGGGTTACTTGGAATCTTCGGCGCTCGGTAAGTTTTTTGGTTCAATATCAGCAATTGCTTTGCTTAATTCTTCAAACACCGACTTATCTAATTGAGATAATTGCTCAAGATCTGCGTCATTATTTGGATCAAACAGGTTTTCGCCTTTTTCATCGCATAAGCGTGTAGCTAAAGTGCGTGCAATTTGATACGGGTCATAGACTTGAGCAAGCTGTTTTGCCAACGCTTCCTCATTGTCAAAATTCAACTCAATACCTTGTTCTTGAGCAATTTTGAATAATGCTTGTTGTTGGCCATAAACCGCTTTATTCATGTCACCGACCGTAAATTCACGGTAAAAATAGGTAATATCACCAATTAAAAATGACCGAACTTTTGGCTTTGTTGCTAAAAGTTTTTCACGTAAACTCATTTCAATTCTTCCATTCATTCAAAAAAAAATGACCGCACTTTTTAGGTGCGGCCGCACAGATTAAGCTACCGGCAAATGGTAGTCACGTTTTGCTTTTTTAATGGTTACACCGGAATCAAACTTACCTTTAACTTCACCGCTCCAGTTTTGAGAAGTTTGGATAAAGCCGGTACCATAAAGCGAACCTTGATTATTTTTCAAAATCATCATCCATGGGAAGGTTTCTTTACCGTAGAATTTTTTACGTAAATCCCGTTGCATTGGAGTGTCAGGGGCATAAAAGAATGTCAATTTGATTGAGCCGTACTCAATTTCACCCGCTTCGGTTTCAGTCCCTTCGCTACACATGGTTGTAACATCTTCTTCACCAAGCGTGTCACCGTCGCCTTCAATGTTTTTGATTGCGCAGAAGTTAGATGACCATTTAACGGTTGCCACTTTTGCCGTTGTGAAAGAGGTCGGCGCGTCTTGGTTACTCCAGTCCACTTCATCAGCCAACGTAATTTTTTCGTTTGTAACGGATTTCACCGGATAATAACCATCAAGAGAGCCAAGACCAGTTAATTTGACAAAATCACCGGCTTTAGCACCGTGACCGGTTACGGTAATTGTCGCATTCGGCTTTACCGTAACAGCTGTAACGGCTTTTTCTTCGTTTAAGCCGATACCTAAATAAAATTTAGTCCCTTGGAAAGGGGTTGTTTGTGTTGCCATGTTTTATTCTCCATAAGCAATTTGATAATTGATTACGCGACGATGTAGCTTTGTATCCGCTTCATAATCGCTAAAATCATTCATGCGCTCCGCAAAGTCGAACGCCGCCGAAAGTGCGGTAAAAATCTGTTTGCGCAGGCTAAAAATGTCATCAGGATTTGGGCTGTAAATGTCAATCTGCACCTGATAGTCATCAAGATCGCCATCTTCCAACGCCGAATTTGGTGAAATGTTCGGGAATTGATACACAATCACCGGGAAAGCCTTGTTTGTTTCCGGAATCAGCCCATAAAAACAACGCCCCGACACCAAAGGCGACAGGGCGCTAAAAAGTTTCTTCTGGATCATGTCATTTGCCAGCCTCCGCAATTATTTCTTGTTGCAGTGTGTCAATGATGGCTTGCGCCGCCTGTTCCTTCGATTGCTGAAAGGCGGGTCGCATAAACGGTCGCGCGGGCATTTTAGATGTGCCAAATTCAAGATAACGCCAGTAAAACGGATCGCGCGGATTGTACGCACTGGATTTACCGCCCTTTCCCTTGAATTTCAGCACTTGCTTGGTCGAAAGCCCCTTTACCCAAATATAGGCGTCAGTTCTGCCATTTTTGCCGACTTTCGTACGGCTTTGAATGGATTTTCTTAATGTACCTGCACGTCTGTGCGGCACGCTTTCTTTCAAGACTGGTGCGAGCGAACGCGCTTTGTCACGCACAATTGCACCGCCTTTACGCATTGCTTTAACGGCAATACGGTTAGAAGTCTTTCGCCCAAGGCTTTGCATTGCTTTTTGCAACTCTTTCAAGCCATCAACGCGGACCGTTACGCTACCCATTAATCACCTCTTTACACATAAGCTGCAACGATACATTGCGCTCCTGCGTATTGAGTACCGACACAATCTCTAAAGTACGCTTACCGAACTTAACCCGCATTGTCGGCATAATCCCGTCAAGATAACGGAGCCAAATTTGCGTAGTCACTTCCGATTGCACTTGTTGGGCCGAGAAATACTCGCGCCCGGATAGTGGACGCACATCAGCCCAAACAGTCGCAACGTTTTTCCACGTCGTCACCGCCGCGCCGTAGTCGTTTACGGTATTGACCTGCTTCTGCAATGTGATTCGATGCCGTAATTTTCCGATGTTCATATGTGTATAAACCGATAACGTTCAATGATTAGCCTTACAGTCGGCGGTAAATCAAAATTGCTCACGCCCTGCCCTTCATTCCATCCACCACGATTTTCAAACATATATGCCACCAACATTAATATCGCTATTTTCAGATCTCCAGTGATCTCTTGAGCGTTATCAGGTGGGCTATCCGGTAGCGTTTCGTAAAGTTTGCGGTTGGTGTAGTTTTCGATTGTCGCCTTGGCGGCTTCAAGGTAAACCTGAAGCAAATCGTCTTGATCGTCGCTATCAATTCGGCACTGCAATTTGATTTCATCAAGTGTGATATTCATCACGCCCCCGAAAAAGAAAAGTGCGGTCGAAATTAACCGCACCTATTGGTTATTTACCGATTAACGCTTTAATTGCTGAGGTATCTTCAAGCACGCAGTCAAAGCGGTGGAACGCTAAGAATGCGGTTTGGTCGAATTCGGCATAACGTTCAACCAAGCGTTTCAATGTCATGTACGCCACACGACGCACCACGAAGCGGTTGAAGTCACCGAAATACAAGAATTTTGCGTCTTTGGCAATGTCGGCGATGCCTTGATCGATAACGTATTGCTTACCAAGAATGGTAGATGGTGCCACGCCGGCAACATCAGGCAACCATAACGGGCGGTTTTGAGCGTCAACCATTTCTTTCAACACTTTAAAGGTGTTGTCGTTAAAGGCTAAACGGGAATTACCCACGTTACGGTAAGCCGGATCAACGGAGTGCAATAATGCGTTAATATCCAACCAGTCCACTTTACCCGCTACTTTAGCAGCGGTGGTGCCGGTAACACTTGCTGCCAACCCTTTAGGTTGTGCCGGTGTGCCTGCGCCGGTGCCTTGGATTAAATATTTTGCTTCTGCGCGTCCGATACGTTGTGCGATACGATCAGCCAAATAAGATTCGATGTTAATCGCGGAATCTTGCAATAATTCGTTAGATACGCGAATAATTTTGGATGATAATTTTTTCGCACCAAGGTTAGCGATGCCGAATGAAGTATCTGCTTCGGTTGCGGCAGTGTTTTCACCGATTAACTCACCTTCTTCGGTTGTGCCGTCGGCAGTGATCCATTCGATTGTACGACCGTCGGAGGTTGTCAAAATCTGCGCCACGGACGCGATACCGCCATAGGCTTTCATCTGCTCAACAATTCGTGCTTGCATTTCTTTCGGCACGGTATAACCGCCGTGATCGTTCACGCCTACGCCTTGGGCGCGCATTTCGTTTAATGCTTGACGTTCTTCCGGCGTTAAATTGGTAAGACCGTTACGTAAAAATGCGTTAAACGCCTGACCGCGACGCTCATCAACGGATAAAGTTTTTTCACCGTCTTTTTGGGCGCGTTTTTCAGCTTCCGCAGCTTCTTGTTCTTTGACGAATTTTTCATCCATCGAACGAAGTTCTTCTTCACGCGAAATTAAGGCATCTACTCCGTCCAATTCGGTTTTCATTTTGTTCCATTCAGTGCGTTGCTCGTCGGTCCAAGCGTTATCACCGATCTTGTCGTGTAATGTGCGCATTTGCGCGGCAATATTGCGACGTTTTTCTTGTAGCTCATGTAATTTAGCCATTATGTTTTCCTCTAGAGATAAAAAAACCGCACTTTTTACGGTGCGGTCGGTTTAATTAAATTGGTTTACTTGCCGGAGATTAACGATAAAAAACGTTCTCGGGCGGCTTTCTGATGTACGGCTTTTTGAATATCACCGTTGTTACGGGCCTCTTTCCACGCATCCAGCGATCGCGCCGTACTGCTTGCCTCTTGATATGCCGGATAAGTCACCGGGCTAACATCATAAAGGCGTGAAATTTTATGGATTTCGCGGATTACTACACCCTCATCATCTTCGTACCACTCGTCACCGTTGCGGGCGACGTTAAACGCAAATGATGATTGGGTAATATCTCCGCGCTGTAGCGGGGCAATAACAAGATCGCGAATGGTCGGCGTATCGGGTGCGATAATGTCATAACGCAACCCTTTATCATCAACGCTTAGCGATAATGTCCCCGCTTTTGAACGCCCTAAGATAAAATTCGGGTCATGGTTAAACAATCCACGCACGTCATCATCTAGTACGTCATCAAACGCACCCGGCATGATGATTTCGCGAAAGCCCCACATTAATTGCGAACGGGTATTAAAAACCGAGCCGTACCCAATGATGTGAGTTGGTTCGGAATCTTTACTTTCCGCCCGAACTTCGCCAACGTATGATCGTTTTTCAATATCACTCATCGGGTTCGTTCTCCTTTTTCTGATCTGATTTGACTTGCTGCGCCGCGTTGACACTAACAAGATATTCATCCAGTCCGTCAACCGGGTTCATATCTTCGAGTGTGCGGGCTTCGTTTCGTGACATCCAGCCATCAGTAATCGCGTTGTGATAAAACTGCGCTCTTTCAGTCGGTGTGCCACGCATGATTCCGCCGAGGTTAAATTTCACAAAATAGCCCGCCTTGCGTTCGGCTTGTGTAAATACCTTGCGGTTAATTTCCTGCTCCCAGTTCACGATCCAAGGCATTAAGCTGTAGCGGATAAACTGGATGGTTTGTTCCGAAATGTTTGAAAATGTCGCTTTTTCCAAGTCGTTAATCATGTGCGCAGGAACGTTAAAGATCCCAGCAATTTCCGAACGGTTGAGCTTCATCATTGATAACAGTTCGGTATCTACGGGTGATACCGTGAGCGCTTTATACTCAAGCTCACCCGGTAAAAGCACTGTTTTATTTTCTTTACTTTTCAGTTCCGCGCTGGCTTTATCCCAGAATTTCTTAAAACTCTCCCACGCTTTTTCATTAAGCGGCGTTTTTACATTGACAATCCCGGCGGGGCGAGCGTTTCCAAGAAAGAAACTTCCCGCAAAATCTTTCGCGTTCAGCCCTAGCCCGATCGTTTCGGCGTGCTGTTGGATAACAGATTTCCCCATTTTTAGGGAGGTCCCAAGGGCTTTTATGTGGATCATGTCATCAGGCGTAATTGATAACGTCTCATCATCGCCGTAATAGCCGTAAACATAACGGCTACCATTTTTAAGCAACTGCACCATCCACGGCTCACGGGTTTCAATCGATTTAATTTCACCATTTCGGCTGCGGACGATGTGTAAAAATGAATTACCGTGTAAAAGTACCGCACTTTGTCCGTACTCCCGCATTTTGTACGACGTTTGCCAAAAATTCGGGCTGTCGTGGAGCAGGTAAAATAACGGGTGGTCGCGCGCAGGCTCAATGTTTTTACCGTCTTTGCGCATAACGTGTAACGGCAATTGAGCAATGGCGCTTGATAGCACATAAACGCACGCGTAAACCGCGCTTAGCTTCATCGCCGTGTCGGCATTAACTGTGCGTGATTGTCCGCCGCTGAATAACTCATCATAAGCCCCCTCGGCGCTCAACGGCGTTTTCGGATTTTCAAGGGAGCGCGTAGCAAATAATTTATCAAAAATCATTTATGCCCCCGAGATGAGATAATGGCGTATAACAAGCAAAGCACGCCGCCAACAATACAAGTATCAGCGACGCCATATTGTAGGTAAACGCCGGTACATAATGCGCCAAGTCCAGCCAAACCGACCAGATCAATAAAAAATGTTCTCATAGCGTTAATACCTCGTCCGGGATAAAAATCCCGTCATCTTCATTTAGCATAATTCGACCGATTGCCATCATTAACGCAACCGCGCCATCAATTTTGTTTTCTGGAATTTCTTTCACCGGTCTAACGATGTCATCATTCCCGGCGGCAGTTTTCCCGACCACATTACCAATACACCAAGTCATGATAGGGTTCCCGTCATGGTGAAAACGGCCTGATTCGATAGCCGCTTCAAGCTCTTTCATCGGATCTGATAAGTTGGTGTAGTTCTGTGTGATGGTTATCGGGTTTAATCCCTCGTCCGCCATATCGTGAGAGATGGCGATCGCGCCGTGTGGGTCAATTGCAGCACAGTTAACCTGATGCTCCCTGTTTGTGTCTTTCACACATTCAAGGATTTCGCGATAGTCCACCTCTGCGCCGTCGGTTGCGATTAAATGCCCGCTGACTACCCATTTTTGGTATTTATCCACCACTCGTTTTAAAGCAGTATCAGTACTAAAAACAGTGTCTTCCGGCACAAAAAACAATGGAGAAATACAGTAATAATGACGTTTACCATCAATAATTCGACTAAACACCCGCACAAGTGAGTTCATATCGAGCTTTCGCGCCATATCCAGGCCGAGGAAAACTTCTTCACCTTGGAAATCTTCAAGGCTTAATGTTTCGTCGTAACACTTCTCCCAGCTCACCATGTTGAAATAGGATTCTTTCGCTGATACCCAAACATTCAGGTGCTTTGTTTTGAATTTATTCGTAAAGCGTGGATTATTGATCGCCTGTTTCTGCTGACTTATCAAATAATCCGCATAAACCGAAACGTCAAAATTCGGGTTAGCTTTTTGTAGCACTTCCGGACTTGTCCAGTCGTCGCCCTCGTCGATTGTGTAGATTAAACCGAACAATTCATCATTCGGCACCGTGCCATTCAGCATTTCAATCACTTCGCGGCGCTTGTCGTAACAAGGACCTTCAATGTTGTAACCCGCCGTCGTGATAATCCACATCAACGGCTGGCGACGTGCGCCCATACCGGTGAGCATTGTTGTATAAAGTTCGTCGTCTTTATGCTCATGGTATTCGTCCACGATCGCACAACTCGGCGACGCACCGTCCCCGGGGTTCCCGATTAATGGTTCAAAGCGTGATCCGTCGGCGGGGCGGTTAAGATTGGATGCGTTAACTTCAATTTCGAATGTTTTACAGAGCAATTCTGTTTTCTTACACATTAACCGGGCAGGGCGGAACACCTCCCACGCTTGCTTCTCGGTTGTTGCCCCCGAATAAACCTCCGCGCCGAACTCGCCATCTACGCAAAACATATACAACCCAACACCGGCAGAAATAGCCGATTTTCCGTTTTTACGCGGGATTTCGGTATAAACTTCACGGTAACGGCGTAATCCGCTGATTTTCTTGATCCAGCCGAAAGCGTTTGCCACTGCGAATAATTGCCACGGCTCAAGCGTAATTAGCTGTCGTTTTAACGCCCACTCGCCTTTAGTGTGCGGCAAAAGTTGAATAAATTTACAAGCCCGTTCCGCCAGTTTTTCATCAAAGCGAAAAGGAAAATCTTTGTCTTTCTGATTTTTCAGATCGTCTAAATGCCGTTGACAGGCTTTAATCACCAGTCGGCAAGCGGGGATTTTTCCGGAAACAATGTCCTTTGCGTATTTGTTCGCTTTTTTCACATTGTCGGTCATTGGAATAACTCCGCAAATGGATTGCTTGATTGCGTATCAGCATTGCTCATTAGTCGGCTCCGGCTACTTGGGTCAAGTCCAAGCAACGAGCCGAATTTTGCCATATCAGCCAGTGCTTCTTTCAGGGTCGTGTAAGCAGGGTTCCGCTTTAATCCACTTTCCGTCTCAATAGTTCCACCGAATTTTTTAATATCAGCGTTAGCGGCTTTTCTGTTCTGATACGCAATGCAATAGTTAGCAACGGTTTCTAAGTCGGTTTTCAAAACTATACCCTGCGGGCAAAGCTCTTTTAACACAAAGTGCCACATTACAATGCCATCATCATTCAAATCATCAGGCGGCGGGGTGTCGATCGTTAATTGTTCAGAAACCAATTCATTTTCGTTTAATTTTCGTTTGCCGGGGTTGCCTTGCCGTTTCTTAACTGCCGTAGGCTTAGGCTTGCGCCCACGCCCCGGAACAAGTGCTTTCCCTGTCATTTTGGCGTTTACCTCAAAATCTTAATTTCGCGGTTGTGAAAATTGAGTTGAACGGGCGGTATCCATAGATGAAACCTATAGAGATTTACCCACCCCCTCCCCGTGTAGAATTGACCGCAATTTAAACGCTATCTCAAGCGCTCTCTTGCAGTTTTAAATTTATGACATGAATTACATAAACTTTGTAAGTTTGAAAGATTGTCACTGCCACCATGTGCTTTAGCTATGATGTGGTCAACGGTTGTTGCTGTAACATATCTACCTTTTTTTAAACACTCTTGGCATAGATACTTGTCACGCTCTAAGGCGACGGTGCGCAACGCTCGCCACTGTGAGCCATAACCGCGTTGGCTTGCCGTCTTGCCTTGCTGGTGTCGTTGCCATCCGCAACCTAAATGCAGTTCACAATAACCGCTTGAATGCGTTGTTGTGTTCTTACATCCCTGTTTTCGGCATGCTTTAGGTATTCTTGCGGGCATTTCCATTCCTATTGTGTACATACAACAAAGGGCGCTTGTTTTAACGCCCTTTAATTTTCTATTTAGTGCTGAGTGTTCTCAACTTGCCACTCGCGGATCTTATCAATACGATTTAAGCACATGTCGCGCTCACGCTTAAGGATGACTGAGTATTGAGTGATGTCTCCGTATGTGTTGCCGTTAAACCCTGTTCTGTCTAAGTGGGCAATGTAGGCAGATGGCAATGCAGGACAACCGGCATCTTGTGGCTTACTTCCGCAAGAACTCAACAACATTACGAGGAGCGGAAGCATTATAAGGATGGCTTTGTTTAATATCTTGTGGGATGGATTTAATAACTTCATCTGATTCGCTCCGTGCTTCTGCTTCTTGTTTCGATAGCTCTAACATGATGCGCTGATTTTCAGCCGCTTCGTCTTTTAGCCTTGTTATCTCTTTTTCTTTTTGAGATAACGCTTGCGCCTGCTCTTTGTTGTCGGCTCTTAAGTCAATAATAGTGTTGTACTGGTACCGCAAAACGCCGAGCAGGCACAAAACCGCAACGACACCAACACATATCGCACCAAACTTAATCCGCTTAATTAATTGTTCACCGGGGTTAAACATAAATCACGCTCTCTTATTCTGCGCTTCATAATTGACGGGTGTGGCTTTCCGTTTACGCCGACATAGTTCGTAAATGTGTTACACATACGCACAAAATCTTTATCTAAAGCCGCTTTGTATAACTGAGTTTTAAGACGCTTACCCGATTTTTTGTCGTAGTAGTAACGAGCACCGCCACAGCCTAAATTATGAATAACAGACCCTAAAGCATCTATTTGATTTTGATTCATGTCTGCACCGTTAAAGTAAAGCATGATGCAATCACCTGATTTCTTGAGATCTTTGGCATATTGCTCCGCTATTTCTTCATCGGTGTAGCGCTTATTTTCAAGAATCATTGTTCCGCCAGTAACGGCTGCGCCAATACCGTAAGTTAAAACATGAGCCGAACAGCGGTAAGGGTCACGGCGACAACCTTCTTCGTCGCCAATAGCTTGGGCCCCCTCTTTGCTGATCACAAGGTCATCCGCATAATCAGTGTAAACCTTGCCGACAATAACACTTACCAAACACACCGCGCCGGCTAACGTTTTTTTAACTGTTTTGTTCATTAATCAGATTCCCGTTTTTGTCGCGGATTCCCGCTCGAATTTCTTCAAGCTCCAGCATACGTTTTTTATATCTTGATTCCCGCCAATAGCCGCAAACCGTCACAATAATACCTATCAATATAGCCCATTCAGACAATGTGAGCGCACCGATAAATCCTGTAACCCAACCAAGGACTTGAGACTCAATCGGCATATCCTTAAACACTTGCATTTTTGCCATACCCCACCCCGCTTTCCTCGAGGCAATAAAAAACCCCAACTGTTACCAGTCAGGGTTTGTTTAAATCCACATCTATTAATTTCATCGGTGAACATCACTTACACGACGACCACCATATATTCAAATGATAGGACAAGATGACAAGGTTTGTCAATATATAATTTTGATACTTTTTGCATTTTGTCGCCCAGTTCGAAGAATAACGAAACCGGTTACAAGCAGTTCGTGAATTATCGCTTTTGCCAATTTCAATTCTTTTTCAACATTCCGCTTCACTGTTTTAAGGCTCGGAATGCGAATATCTGACTTACCAGCGCACGGCTGCATTTTCATCTCTCCACAGTTTTCACGCAGTTTAACGGCTATGCGATTTATCGTGTTTTTGTTTACGTAATACGAAAACACGATATAGTGTAAAGTGCGGTCGTTCTTGAAGAAGAATTGCTCGATAAGCTCACTAATCATCATGCCTGTTTCATCATCACACACAGGTTCGCTTGGTTCTGCCGGAATCACGCTTTTCATTAATCTAGCGATGATATTTAGCCCTGGTTTATCTAATCTACCTAATCTAATCCACGCACCCCATGGGTACATGTGCTTATCAACAAATTCTTCCTGTTCCTCGGTTAGTTCTAATTCGCTAAATTTACGCATCGATACCTCTAATTTTAATGATTGACTTACCTTTACTTACTACGCCTTTTTCCTCGATTGAGTATTTGCGGATGATTTTGCGGTTATCGTCTTTGATTAATCCGGCGCCGACCAAGCTATCAAAAATCCCTTTAGGTAAATTATCAAGGTCACGTGGGCGGTTGTCTGGGAAGTAGATTTCCATCTTGATTTCAACCGCACTTTCAAACGGATCGAACTGCGAACAAACCTCAGTAGCAATGCGTTTAAATTCCCGCCCTGCTTTTGATATGTAATGCTTACCTTGTCTTGTGTGCTTCCAGTAGTGGTTTACACTCGGCGGGTACGGTAGGCAGATTTCAAGCCAATCACTCATAACTTGCCCTCGCGGATTAAAATTGCCTGAGTGCGTGCCATACCCTCCAAATGAGCCAGTAACAGTTCGTCCTTGGTGTAACCGATCTTTGTTCGTAAATCGATTGCGTCGTGACAGCTTGAGCACGCCCACGCCCCTAATTGGTCGGGCGCTTTTTGCCCTGCTCCAGTAATGCCAGCGGCGCGTATGTGTGCTAATACGGTTGTTTCCGGGTTATAATTACAAACACCAACTAACCGCACTTGGCATTCTCGCCCTTTAGCTTCTTTTCGATAGTCTATTTTTCCCATATTTTCACCTCTAAAATTGATCGCACTTTTTTTTGTTTGAACTGTAAATTATTGGTTGACGGTTGCAGCTCAACCGCCAAACCCTATTAATTGATTAATCTTGTTATCCAGTGCCGCTTCGTCTTCATAGATATTACAAAGCGTTTCGTTCCAGATGACGCCGTACACCGTTTTATACACATCGTTGAATCGTTCCTGGCTCATGTTCGCGAATGAGATTGACCAACGCTCTTTAACGGTTCCCCCGTCTTGTGCCGGTTTGATATCGTAAAATCCCGCTTTTTTCATCACATGATCGAGATACGATTCAAGGGTTTTCATTCCCTCATAATCCAATTTTGATTCACGATTCAACCGCACTTTTGCCAGCACGCTATCTGCTATCGGTTTAGTTACGTTCTGATACAGATTCTCATCGTTGGCCGCTACTGCGATTTCTCTTGCGACTGCCTGCGCTATCCATTCTTCGGCTTGGGTCAGTACGCTAAATTCAGGCTGCCAATATTCAAAACCTGCATCAAGAAGCGCGAAAAACTTCTTGTGATGTTGGTAATTCCGATTGTTACCGATGGGTGTAATTTTTACCGCACTTCCAACCGGCAACCCCTTGAGTAAATTGCGGTCGTAGTCTGTTTCCGCTACAACCGCACCATTCGCATATTTAACCGCGTGGATTACCGTTTTTTTCGGCTTTTGGCTCGCCATTCGAGTTCACCTAAATCATCGATGTGGACATGACGGATAACTTGCCCCATATTTCGGTGACGCGGGTCAAATATCGCTAAGTGATTACCACGACAGACATCAGTCCATAACCCCGTTTGAGGACTTAAAAACTTAATGCGGCCACCAACAATAAAACGGATTTCTGTCGCTTTTTGAGTGATTAAGGAAAACCATTCTGTGCTAATGTCAACCGGTAACAACATAACCACTAAGCAGTTGTAATTTTCGAACAACTCGACAGAGCGCTTGATAAAACTTAATGGATCGCTAAACGGCGGATTGATGAAAATACGCTCGTTTTGTAGCGGGTAAGTTAAGTAATCCATTTCAGGCGTTACATATCGCTCAAGTTTTGCGTTGTGCGGTAGTGCGGCACCATCAATCGTAAAGCCAAATTCAGCATGAATCGGGTTAAATAGCGAAAGTGATGTTGGGTATGTGTCCTTATCAAATTTTCGCTCTGTCATCTTTTCATTCCTATAATCTGTTTAAGTTTTGCGATGTTTTCTGCGGCTTTTTCCGGACTGGTTGGCACGGTTGTTTGTGTCGGTAGTTGTTTTCTGCGTGCCGGTATTGTTTCGCCGCTTTCAATTCGCTTTGCTATTGCCTTGAGTGCCTGTTCGCACTCTTTTTTAAATTCCGTCGGTGTCCATTGGTCACGACGACCGCGGCTGCACAAGTCGGTTAATAACCAGTATTCTGCGTCCGATAAATAATTAAATTTATCCTCACCGTCCGTGCAGTAAACCGCTTGAAATTTACTTACTCGCGCCGGCAATTCGTCAGGTGTTGGCAAACCAAGAGTGGAGTAATCCGTTATGTTGCACCATGCGATGAATTGACCTACTGACGGGAAAAACGCGCTTGCTTGTGTGGCGGCAATATCAAGTCCACGTTTGAGTTTTAACGGGGTAACTACGCCGGCTTTGAGTAATTCTTCAAGCCAAATTTGCTTTGCGTAGTTGTAATCTTCGGTGGTAGCAAACGCTTGTTTCCATGCGGGGTGTAACGCTTTCAGCCGCTGGAACATACGATCAACAAGTTTCGTTGCGTTGTCAGAAATCCGCGCTTTTTCCACCGGCGCGCGATAGTTTGGCTCGCTACCGATGACCTGCGCTAAGTTTGCTACGGTTCTCATATCATCGACCCTCGCGGCACATTGACCGTGCGACCGATAGCCCAGCTGCCGTCATCGGCGAAATCATCGCGTTTTTTGCCTTTCGCGCCGGACAGGTTTTTACACCAATCAGCCCGAAAACCTTGCCAGTTTTGGCAAATAGCGATTTCGATTGCTTCGGCAAGCGGAATGCCTGCCTTGTCGGCTTCGCGCTGAAATCCCTCAAGTGCGGTCCTCGTAATCGCCGCTTTTTTCGATTTTCGGTGTTCGGCAAAATCATCAGCAAGCTGACCGGTAATACCGAACTCGGCAAGCAGCGAAAGTGCGGTATTTTTTTGCGAAGTTTTTTTAATTGTATTTAATGGTGTATTTATATTGTTTTTATGTGAGGTACATTTTTTGCTACTGGTACTAGGTACATTTTTTGCTACTACCCTAGTGGCATTTTTTGTCACTGGTTGTATTTCTTGTAACTGGGTACATTTTTTGCTACTGGTACTAGGTACATTACGAACCAAATAAAATTTATTTGTTATGCCTAATTCGCGCTCAGTAATAATCAAGCCCGCTTGCTCTAATTCGTCGATAACGGCGTAAATCGTGCGCTTATCCTTGATCTTCGTTTTCTCTTGGAATTGAGATACGGAAATGTAATCGCTTTCCCGCTGCCAGCCTGTTGTTTGACGCGCGATTAATAAATAACACTTAACGGCGTTCCCTGATAAATCAGCAATCAATTCATCAACAAACGCATTGGGGATTTGGAAAGAATTAACGATAAAATCACTCATTACGCCACCGTCTTATCTTGTTTGAAATTACCATTCCAGTTTGCTTTCATCGGTAATTGATTTTTCATGTACCAGTCATAGATTTTTGCTGCGCCCTTTTGCAGCAAAACCGGCTTGTAAAAAATACGCACTTCTTGACCGTGTTCGGCTACCTGTGTGTTTTCTTCGGTCAGATACACATCGCGCGCACGGGATGTTACGCGCCAGCCGTATTTATCCTTGTAAACCCAACCTTTACGAGCCAAGAAATCATTGATCTGCGAAGAATTAGCACCGTTTAACCCTTTTACAAACTGAGGCGCGCTCATACCGTGGCGGAAATAGCTCTGCATTGATTCAATCTGTTCTGATTTCTGTTTGCTATCCAATAAAGCGCGTTGTTCACCCTCTTTTGCGTCAGCCCATGCGCGAGCCGCTGCAACCGGATCAGAAAAGTCAGGTAAAAGTGCGGTCGAATTTTGATTTGTTACCGCCCTATCAAAAGTGCGAATAACGTATAAGTGGAATTTAGGACTAATCCACATTGCGTAAGCGTAAACAAGTTCTTTACTTACGAATGTTCCAAGTCCTTGTTTTGTAAGGATAGACGGAAATCCGTCTTTTGAAATTTCGCCGATTAATTCTTGCGTTTGCTGATTTGATAACCAGTAAGCAGGGCGATGACGACTTTCACCACCGCTTGCTTGATGTAAATCATTTAAGCAAAAACGCCCTTGTTCATCTTGGCGAATTTGTGTATCATAAAGCTGTATTTTGGTTTTCATAAAAAATTCCTTCGTACAGAACCACTGTTGCCGCCGTGGTTTTTTATTTGCCCAAATATTTCTCGCGCAACCGGTCGTCAAAGCCTTTTGCCGCCAATAAAAGCAGTTCCAACTCTGATTTCTCAATTGCTACGTGAGAATTCACATCGAAAACATCAAACCCGTTTGCCGCAATAAAATTAAACGCCTGATTAGCGTCTTCATTGCTGACAAAACGGCTCAACGTGGACGGCGAACATTCCATTTCGTCCGCGATCTCGCATTGTTTCTGTTTCCAGTATTTGTTCATAACCCGATCTGAAAGTGCTTTTGCGGATCGGGTGAGTTTATTGCGTGCCATTGCGCTTGCCTGTTGTTAGATTAATTCCATACATCGGGACGTAATTCAGCTTTCTTTACGGCTTTTTCGGTGACAGCCTCAATTTTTCTAGCCAAATAAATAGGCGTTTTTGCTTCGCCTGTTTCAATTTGTCTTAAAAAAGATTTTGAAATACCAATTTTTCTTGCAAAGTCAGCTTTAAATCCGCGGGGGCGATCAGCTAAGTAGTTTTTAAGTTCCATTTCACCTCCGATATTAAAAACTAAATATAGTTTAGCATTACCTAAATACAAAAGTAAATAAAGTTTATTTTTTGCTAGTTTAGCTATTGCTAAATATCATTAACAGAATGGGAGGGATGTATGAATCTAGATAAAAATGCGATCACAAAAGTACGGAGAGAAAATCTAAAGAAATGGTTTTCAGATAAGACCGTACCTGAAAAAGATAGAAGTTTTGTTTCTCAATTGATAAGCGGAAAAACTCCATCATTTGGGGAAAAGGCTGCAAGAAGATTGGAAAATGAAAATAATATGCCTCCGTTCTACTTAGATACTCCCCAGTCAACTGAAAGCATAACATCAAACGTAAAAGAAGTAGGCGCGTTTGACTTATGGGATCGCAACACACCACTAAATAGCGATGAATACGCAGTTCCGTTTTATCAAGATATTAGACTTGCTGCTGGAAATGGCTTTGCTGATGATATTGCCGACTATAACAACTTCAAATTGCGTTTTTCCAAAGCAACACTACGTAAACAAGGCGTACAGTACGAAAATGCGGTATGTGTGATTGCTGATGGAAATTCAATGGAGCCTGTAATCCCTGATGGAACTACTGTAGGCATTGATATGGGAAATAAAGTGATTCGAGACGGCAAAATCTATGCCATCAATCATGGTGGGTTATTGCGAATCAAACTGCTCTACAATATGCCAAACAATCAAATAAAAATCCGTAGCTATAACACTGACGAGTACGACGACGAAATAGCCAGTCTTGATGATGTTTCCGTGATTGGCAAGGTGTTTTGGTACTCGGTGTTGTTGTAGTGAGCATAGAAGTTATTTGTAAATACTCAATAAAGTCTAATAAAAATGAACAAAAAAAAGAATAATAATTCCCCAATAAAGTTTAGGGCACCCTACAAATCAGGAAAATATCATATATTCCCAACACCAAACATACTTAATATATATAATGAAGAATCCTATGAAAGCACAGTAAGATACATTAACTCACTAGACAGTATAATAAAGAATAAGTATAAAAATGTAATCATTAGCTTTGTTGATTGTGAATACATTAAAGCAGCAGCAATGATGATTTTTTATGCAAAAATAGAAACTATCCTAAAAAAATCCGATGTAAATATATCTATAAAAATGAGCCTAAACAATGAAATTAATAAGTTTATAAAACAAGTAGGTTTAATTTTTTTATGTGCCAATAGATGCTCAGAAAATGATATTAGAAAAACAAAAGATGGCTATCCAATTATTAATGGAAATGAGGGTGAGTTCAGAGATGATATTATTGATTTTATAAAAAATGAAATATATCAAGGAGTGCTAACTGACGAAGAAGAATACACTCTTAGTGACGCAATCCAAGAAGCGATGAGCAATGTTTATCGTCATGCCTACCCCAAACATACCCCCAGCAATCAAAGACCTTGGTGGTGGATGTGTACAGTTGTAGATGATCAATTATTTCTTCTATTGTACGATAAGGGGCAAGGAATTCCCTCTACTTTTACCAAAGGCAATAAGTTATTTGACAAAATTGATTGGGATAGTAGCGACGTAAAATCTGTAATAACGCCGACACTAAAACAATATAAATTACCAGAATCTACCAATATAGCAGAACTAATCAAAAATACTAAAGTCTCAGACTCTATTATAATAAGTCTAGCAATGTCTGATGACATAACAAGAATGACTGGAAATGACAAATATAAACACGGTCAAGGTAGTAAAAGTATAAAAAAACTTGTTTCTGACAATAAAAATGGTAAGTTATGGGTGTACAGTAATAGAGGATTACTTTTCTATCAAGATGATAGAACATTGCCTGAACTGTACAATATGAGAAATTCAATTGAAGGCACTTTAGTGCAATGGAACATAAGGATAAAAAATGATTAAAACCATTACCATAGTCAATGATTTTTCCCAAAGTCCTTATGGGCGTAACGAAGACGATGTAACTCCTGAAGAATACAAAAATACAGGGAAAGCATTTAGAGAAACGCTGTTAGCTCCCGCTTTAAGAGATAAAAGCAATGATAAAGTAATCGTCGTCCTTACTGGATATAACCGATATGGTCGTTCATTTTTAGATGAAGCATTCGGAGGATTAATTAGAAAAGATGGATTTACCTATCAAGAACTTCTAAAACGCTTGGAATACAAACATGATACTGTAAAAAGTATAGTCAACTTGATTAGTGAACGCCTTGTTAAAGCGGCCAAAGATTTGGGACAGCTTCCAGATGAAGATATTTAAGGCTAAGCATATCATATCAATAGTGCTTATAATGGCAGTTATTGTTCAATTGACAATATATTTTGGTAAATTACTAGATTTAAAAGATAGCATTACTGTATTCACATCATCTATTGTTACTGCCGCCGGTTGGTATTGGGCGGCACATTTAAATCATAGAACATTTGAGAGAAGTGAATTTATAAAAAACAAGGATAAATTAACTAATCTTGTCGATTCTTGTTTTGACAAACTTGATGAATTATTCTCTAAAAGAGAAACTACACCGGAAGACATAGAGATTTTTATAACAGAAAAGACAACTGAAATAGAAAATAAAGCATCCCAACTGTCTAGAGTATTTAAATCTGAAATTATTTTCCTTACCACAGACACTCTAACAAAGATGAAAAGCTACCCGTTAGATTTATTTGAGAATAATAATACGTTCCATGAGAAAAAATCTAAATTACAAAAATTTAGAACTGATGTTCTTGAAGAAATAGATCAAAATTATGAAGAGTGGTTAAAGAAATTATAATTTTTATTTAACCTCCATGACCGCCCTCGAGGCGGTTTTCTTTTGCCCATCTACCACCAAACTCCCCTCATGTAAATCTATATAGATCTGATTTAGATCTAAATAGACCTAAAACACCGCACTTTTCTACCACACTTTTAAAAGCCCTACTTCTCCACTTTCTTTTTTTGTGATCTAGGTCACAAATTCAAAAATTAATCAAAAATAAATTCATTTAGAAATCAAGATTTTACTAAATAAAAGCAAAAATAAACTAAATTTTACTAAACAAACCCTTTACTAATTATTTAGTATTTGCTAAATTATAGCCATCAAAACGAGATGCACAATCTCGACGCTCTTTAAAAATTTGAAACAGGTTAGTGATGGGAATTCATGCTCTTATCGAGCTCAGCAAGAACAACATTGCGAATAAGTGGATTTAACTCATATTTATCATTAGTCCAGCCGTACGAAATAAGTTCTTTTGACAAGAGTTTTTCAATGGCTAGCTGAGTTCTGTTATCTGGGAAAATAATTCGCTCATTAAGGCAGGACATTGCAAGAACATGTTGCTCTTCTGTTGATAAATTATGAAGTAGATTGATTAATCTAGCTTGCTCTGAATTAGTTTTTAATGATTCACGCAGTTTTGAAATAATTGATTTGGTCGATTTAGAAATAAGAATCCAAATCATCGTAGAAACCAACGCAAATATCAAAGAACCAAAATTGGCAAGAGTGAACCAATCAGGAAAGAATGCCGGTGTTTTAGCGTTGAGATACAACGTTAATTCGGGCGGAATGAACGTAAAGCCAACAAACAAGAAAACGAAGAACATAGTCATGTGATTAAAAACTACCTTGGTAAGTATGGTATTAAGTAACTTGGCGTACTCTTCCATGATGTTCCTCTGATTAAATTGTAGTCGCAGAGAGCATTATATTCCTCGTTGTAGTCGCATACAAGAGGGCTTGAGCCTTACAAGCATAAAGAAAGGCGCTCATCATTAACCTGTTTCGAGTTTTAGACAATTTGATCTCATGCGGGATATAAATTATCGGCTGATTTAAGTCGAGTAACCCCCAAGCAGAAAACTGTGTCGCGTGTTTAACCGAAAAGAGGTGGTTGGTGAATCAAGGGCAGCGCTGTTTATATCTTTAAGCAATCCTTCGAGGATATGAGGATGGTCGGGGAAACGGCAAACAAGCCCACGGACCAGTTAATGTCGCAGTAGTTACAACCGATAGAACGGCGGACTTTTAATCCGTGCGATGGTGGTTTGAATCCACCCTGCGACACCAATTCAAAGCGCATTCTACACAGACCGATCTAATGAGTGCGCACGGTGAAGGGAATGTTCTTGAGTGCGCTTTGAAATGGCAAACATAAAATAAATGAGGTTAAAAATGGAATATGTAACGATTTCCAAATCTGAACATGATTTCTTGGTTACCCAAGCCAAGCGAATGAAATTTATTAGCGGTTACAGACCGACACTGATGGAAGAAACGGACACTGGAGAATACTCAATTACTGTAAGCACCATGGGAATTATTGACACGCTACGATACAGCAAAGGTATTGAGTGCATCGATCTTGCGATTAAAGATATTCGAGAAATGCAGCAAGTATTTTGGATTTTTGAACCTACGGAAATCTACGCTGGGCGCACGATTGAAGAAATCCTTAATGAATTTTTTAGCGAAGAAGATCGAAAAGAAATTTTGAAAGACAATCTTTACGGCCCGGTTGATTTAAACGAAAAATTCCCAGTCAAGGAAGATATAGGAAGTATCGCAGTAGAAAAGACTATCAAAGAACTACTTGATGAAATGGTGGTTTTTCCTGACGTGGTACTAAGTTCTTATTCATAATTTTAATGGCTCTTGTGTTTGCTAATTTCAACGGGAAATTAGCAGGTTGCCGAAAAGGCGTAACGTTTAATAAAAAAGCGACTTGCTGTTAAAGATTTAGAGGGTTCGATTCCCTCCGAGAGCTAACCAATTTTTTAAACATCAACAACGGAGTAAAAAAACATGAAAACTATCGCAATTTTATTAATGACGATAATTATGATGGCTGGATGTACGCCAATCCAGCAAATGACGTTTGATTTAAACGGCGAAAGATACACATACAACTGCGTAACATACACTTATCAATCTTGGTCTAGCGTAATGCCTGTGATGTACTCCGATTTTAATCCAATATCATTACACGTGAAAAAATTGTGTCACGGCAATTAATATTAATCTTTATCGGTCTTAACAGGGGTTGTTAAGAGGGTCGCGCTGATTTAGTCACAGCGGACACCGCTCAAGACGAGCTTACTTAATTGGGATGACTACCCGCACTTTTGTTTACTGTCTTAGCCGAGCATGAAGGCTTAAAACTTATGCAGTTTTCATAACTTGGTTCCTTAGGTTTGCCCGCTGAAATATGCGGGCTTTTTTAACTCCCTTAAGGAGGGCGTAATGAAACTCAAAGAATGCTTAATCTTTTTGCTTGCGATCAACCTTAACCCGCTCGGATTGTGGCTTAATAGCCTTGTAGTTAATAATTTTATCAACCAACAAGACCATAATATCCAAAATGATGAAAAACACTTGCCAAGTACAAGTTGCAACAGTCAAAAGGAACACGTAAAACAGTACGTAATCAGGTAATGCTGGAAGCGGATGGGTGAGCAAATAATCTATCACCCTTTCCGGCATAGTTAGCCAACACAGAATAAATGATAAGAACCAAGTACAGATACGCAAAATAACCTCGTCAAAATGAGATTTGAGGACAGAAAAAATGGAAGAAAGTAACGCTTCCCACATATTAAAGCTCCTTTTTTGTTGTGGATAATGACTGGACATCGTTATTTTAAACAACATTAAGGGAGCTTCAAAATGTGATATTGACACCGCCTCCGTTTATGGCGTGGCTTACGAATATCGCAGTACTCTCCGTCAGGCGCATAACGTATTGACACGCATTACAGAGCAATTTGAATGCGAGCAAGGTAATAACTGGCGCGTCCTAAAATATCTTAGAGCTTACGACCCTAAAGCAACGGGTTTTCAGCTAGACATCCTATAAAACACCGCAAAATCCGACCGCACTTTTGAAAAATCGCGTGGCGGATTGTTACATCCAAAATTCAGCAAATTGATTAAAAAGGAAACAAAAAATGAAACAACAACGATTTACTACCGCACTTTTAAATCAACATCCAAGCCGAAAAAAACAAATCATCCAATGGCTTGATGAATACCTACACTGGATTGTTTGCGCAGTGATTACCGCTTGCGTTTGGGGAATTGCGCTAATTGGGCTATCCCTATCACGCCCTACCCTTACCGTTGATACTGACTACAACAATAACGCGGTAAGCGAGCAAATCTCCCTGGAGTGGGAGCGTAAGGCAAAGGCTGAATGGGCTTCAGAATTTGGCGATGCACCGCCGAATTTGAGCGCGGAAGCTCAAGAATATCTTGAGAAACAGACCGTCAGAAAACAAGCTGAGTTAAATCAAAGAAAGGGTAAAGAAAATGGGTGATATGGGTGAGGCATTCCGAGAGCTTACGAAAGCTCGAAAAGAAAAGAGAAAGTTTAATTTAAAAAGAAGCACACAACTATTGGAATGCTTAAATATTCCTTTCGTAAAACACAATGCAGGATTTCATCTTGTTGTTTCTTACAGTGGAAAGGTTGTGGATTTTTACCCGTCCACAGGGTTATGGGTAGATAGAGAGAATAAAAACATAAAACGCCGAGGTGTAAGAGGTTTATTGGTTTATATCGGAGCGGCGCAGGAAAAACGCAATGTCAAAAATTAGGCGTGGGTCGGTATGGGATTTTGATAATCCTGATGACTATTACGAGCAGTTTGAGGCGCAACTGCAGAGCGATGATTTTGATGATAACGCACAAGACATCGATGATGACGATTGCGAATATTGGAAAAGTGGTTGCTATGGGAGAGGATGAAAATGACAACCGAATTTAATTTAGTTTTAACAACCGAAAGTAAAGTGTTATCCACAAATATTGTGGAGTTTGAAAAACAAGCCGAGCAATTTCTTGCAACACTCACGAGCAAGTTTGAGACAGATGATGACTTTGCGGCCGCAAAAGAAGAAGTCAAAACTTTGAAAGAGGTTGAAGATAAAATCCGTGCAGCGATTAAGTCGGCACAAAGCGGTGAGATTGCGGCATTAATTACCTCCGCTGAAAACATTGCGGAGCGGTTTAGACAAGAGCGCTTGGCGCGCGATAAGCTGGTTAAATTAAAAGAATCAGAAATTAAGCAAAACATTATCGATGGCGCGCTTGATGAAATTTCGGAAATCCGTAGTAAGTACGAAAGTTCGGTCTCTCTTGCGCTTGAGCAAACTATGCCGAAATCAGCGATAACAAACCGCCTCGAAGAAGCGACAAAAAACAAAAGAACGCTCGATGGATTAGTTAAATCGGTTAATGCCGAAAAAACGTTAATTCTTGCCGAATTGGCGCAAGAATCCGCTCGAATTACAGAGCGCTTAAAAATGATTCCGATTGCCTACGAGCATTTATTTAGAGATGCACTGCAATTAGTTGCCGGCACGGACGACCTTGAGCCAATTATTGCGGAGCGAGTAAATGCCGAACAACAGCGTGAGGCAGAGTTAAAAGCAAAAGCCGAAGAAGATGCCAAAGCAAAAGCGGAATCGCAAGCCGTTGCGTCCGAAACAGAAACACAAAGTGCGGTAGAAAAAACACAAGAAAATTCGACCGCACTTTCTGACGAGCCGACATTTAATTTCGAGGTTCGTATTGCATTTACCGGCACGCAAGAACAAGCAATCGCCTTGGCTCGCAAAGTTAAAGTGCAATATGGCGATAACGTATCCCTAAGAAAAATGAATTAAAGGATAAATAAAATGACATTACCAGCAAACATTCAAACCGCTCTTAAAGAAAGAAATATCGATCTCGCTGTTTGGAGTACGTTACAAAATAGTGTATTTCCCGGTGCTAAAGATGAAAGCATTATTCTTGCGGTAGATTATTGTAAGGCTCGTAAGTTAGACATTCTGAAGAAGCCATGCCATATCGTACCAATGCAAGTAACCCTTTCCGGCGAGAAAGAAAGGGGATCCGATGGTAAGCTTTACGATAAAAAAATATGGCGTGATGTGATTATGCCGGGCATTTACGAGCAACGCATAACAGCTTTTCGCACAGGACAAATGGCAGGGCAAGATGAACCGGTTTTCGGTGAGACTATATCTTTCAAAGGAGTGGATGCTCCTGAGTGGTGTCGTGTTACTGTATATCGCTTTATTAACGGAGAGCGTTGCGCGTTTTCGCACACCGAGTATTTTAGCGAAGCCTGCGCGACAACCAAAGAAGGTAAGCTAAATTCAATGTGGAGCAAACGTCCGCGTGGTCAATTAGCCAAGTGCGCAGAAGCTGGAGCGTTACGAAAAGCGTTTCCTGATGAGCTTGGCGGGGTGATCACCGCCGAAGAAGTAAACGAAGATCAGGTTAATCATCAAGAAAATAAATTTTCGCCTGAAAACTCAAATATTATCAACGGACAAAGCATCGAATTGGTTACGGATGAGCAAATTGAACAGATTAAAAATCTGGTTGAAGTTACCAATTCTGACACAGTCGGTTTGTTAGCCGCCGCCGGTAATGCACCAAGTATTGAGCAAATTCATAAAATTTATGCCGAACGCATAATTAATAAACTGCTAGATAAGCTAAATAAGCAACAAGCCAAAGATGATAATTTGGGTAAGGACATCCCGCTATGATTGACGGTCTAATAACGCTTGATTGCGAACAAGGCTCGGAAGAATGGTTAAAAGCCCGTTTAGGTATCCCCACCGCAACGGGCTTTGAAAATATTGTGACGGCAACCGGTAAAAAATCAAGCGCGCAAATAAAGTATATGGCCGAGTTGATCGAAGAAAGCATTCTTGGCTTACAAGATGGCGCATTTAAATCTAAATTTATGGAGCGTGGAAATCAACTTGAGCCACTTGCTAGATCGGCTTATGAGTTTATTACCGGAAACACAGTTACTCAAGTTGGCGGCGTGTACTTAGATGACAAAAAAGAGGTAATGGTTAGCCCTGATGGGCTAATCCCCGAACTCAAAAAGGGCTTAGAGATTAAATGCCCGAAAATGAGTACGCATATTCGATACTTGTTAGAAGGCGGCGTTCCGTCCGAATACATTATCCAAGTGCAGGCTAATTTATGGGTAACTGGATACGAAACATGGGATTTCGTGAGTTATTGCCCGGAATATCAAAAGCAAACAATTTTTATTCATACGGCAGCTCGTGATGATGTATTAATGAAGGCTTTTGATAAACATATCCCTCAATTTTTAAAAACGCTGGCGGCGTATAAAAATGGCTCCTGTTCCAGTTGCAATCCAAATACACACGTGGGAGTTTATTAAATAGGTTGAGGTGAATAGAAGATTAGAGTGTAGGCAGGGTTTACCGCCAAATCATTAGTTGCGCTACCGGTATTTGAAATACAAGACGTATAAAGGCGATTAAATAGTTCAATAAAGCGCTTGTATAATATTATAATATTAAAAGTTATTAATGTATCTAAGGATAATTCATTATGTCTGTTAGTATTATTGAAATGTCTGAGCGAGACTTTGAAATATGTAATGAGGAATTGTCAAGCTTCAGATGGAGATATATCGACTTTCAACCATCAGGAAAACCATTACTATTCTCAATATACAGCGAACAACATTTAGTTGGGTATGTTCATATTATTCTTATGAAAAATGCACCTGACGAAGTAGCTGATGGAGAGCTTTATAAGATATTCATCTTTCCTAAATATCAGAAGAAAGGGTATGGGAAGAAAGCGGCTAAATTAGCGATAGATTGGATATATCAAAACTGTAATGAGCTGTATCTAGAAGTTGTAGATGATGTCATTGACTTTTGGGATAAGATTTTGGGCGGTTATTCAGAGCAGTACTCTATACGGCTGGAAGACCCAGCAACATCAAATACAACAAAATACATTTTCAGTAAAAATTAATGCACATGACTGACAATGACCGCCTTACGGGCGGTTTTTTATTGGAGCAAACATGAATGACTTATTTTTTTGGTACTGCGTGATTGTGTCTGCCGTTTTACAGTACGCCGAATGGCGAGCTAGGGCGGCGAGAATCAAACGCCAAGAGGAAGTATTTATTTTTAATTTGAAACTATGGCTATTGTTGAGGGGTGTAAATGTTTTTTAGAAACGAATTACAAGTAATGGACGGTAAACGCTACATCGTGCTTGAGTGTGAACTTAAGCGTGAATGGACTGTAGTACGAGAATCAAAGCACACGGTCACACAAGGCGAAGCATTAGAAATCTTCCAATATTGGATTAAATACAAGAATGTAAAACCCGAACAGTTAAAAGTAATTGAAGTGCCCGACATATTAAAAGGATAGATATAATGGAACAACAACCAGCATTATTAAGCAAAGCTCAAGTGATTGAAATTACCACCTTGAGCCACACAACAATTTGGCGTATGATGAAAAAAGGAACATTTCCAAAAAGCGTAAAAGCGTCTATGGGTCGTGTAGCATGGCGCAAATCTGACATCGATAATTGGCTAGACGAACGCACATAAAAGCACTTTCTTCTACTGACGGTAAAAATGACGGTAAAAATCAAATAGCATTATCTTTACTCCCTTCTATTTCAATATGTTATCTTCTGAGTTAATAATCGAGTGGGAATAACTTAGTAAAAAAGCCTTGAATTCTCAGGGCTTTTTTATTTCTATAATAATGCCTTTTTCAAGGATAGAAAAACAACTGATCCAACATCTGTCAGAATAAATATCGAAATTAACTAGAAATGAAACTTAGGATTGGGTGGTGAACTAAGCAGAATTGGTCTTAACAGTAAGCGGTATACTGCGTCGCATCCCTGCGGGTTTCTACCTAGTCCACCATTGACTGATGATGGTTTGTAGTTTGCGACATAAAACTGATACTAAAAGTGTTTATACCTTCAGCCCGCTTATTTCAGGAGACCAATCCTGACCTTCAGACATCTTATCTTGAAAGTGAATACATAATAAAATCGTTTTAGCTGATTGTCAATTGGAGCATAACTCGATATTTCAGTCATTTTTTTCATTCTTCCTTTATTCGACAAACACCATAAATTACTTTGATTACATAGCCTTAGCTGGTGTTACCAGATTAAAATTTATGACTTTTATGAAAAAAACACATAAAATATCCCGTCTGATTGCACCCACTCTAAAATCTTGTTAAAGTGCGGTACAAATTTTTCATAAAATTAGGAATTAAAAATGAGTCAAGAATACTTAGATTTTGAATTACCCATTGCCGAACTTGAAGCGAAAATCGAATCTTTACGCGCCATGGCAAACCAAGATAATGACATTAATCTTGATGATGAAATTGCTCGCTTACAGAAAAAAAGTATTGAATTAACCGAAAAAACTTTTGCAAATTTAGATGCGTGGCAAGTTTCTAAAATGTCCCGTCATCCGAATCGCCCTTATACTCTTGACTACATCGAACATATTTTCACCGAATTTGAAGAACTTGCCGGCGATCGTGCTTTTGCCGATGACAAAGCAATCATCGGTGGTTTAGCCCGTTTAGACGGCAGACCGGTCATGGTTATTGGTCACCAAAAAGGCCGTACCGTCAAAGATAAAGTAAAGCGCAACTTTGGTATGCCGGCACCGGAAGGCTACCGCAAAGCATTACGTCTCATGCAAATGGCGGAACGTTTCAAATTGCCTATCATCACCTTCATTGACACCCCGGGAGCTTACCCTGGTGTAGGCGCGGAAGAGCGCGGTCAGTCAGAAGCTATCGCACGTAACTTACGCGAAATGTCCCTCTTAAAAGTGCCGGTGATTTGTACCGTTATCGGTGAAGGCGGTTCCGGCGGTGCGTTGGCTATCGGCGTGGGTGATAAAGTCAACATGTTGCAATACTCCACCTACTCCGTTATTTCTCCGGAAGGTTGTGCGTCTATTTTGTGGAAAAGCGCCGATAAAGCCTCCACCGCAGCAGAAGTAATGGGTTTAACCGCCAATCGTTTAAAAGAACTTGGCTTGATTGACAACATCGTTCGTGAGCCGTTAGGTGGTGCACATCGTAATTACGCTGAAATGGCGAAAAACTTGAAAAAACGTTTACTTGAAGACTTAGCTGATTTAGACGTGTTAAATCAAGAAAATCTGTTGGATCGCCGTTATCAACGCTTAATGAGCTACGGTTACGCATAGAAAAGAAAAACAAATAAAAATCCCACCGCACTTTCCGGCGTAGTCAAAAGAGAAGAAAAGGAGAAAAGGCAATGAAACACGTACTTTCAATTCAATCTCATGTGGTTTATGGCTACGCCGGCAACAAGTCGGCAACCTTCCCAATGCAATTGCACGGTATTGACGTTTGGGCGTTAAATACCGTGCAATTTTCCAATCACACCCAATACGGCAAATGGACCGGCATTGTCATTCCGAAAGAACAAATCGGCGAAATTGTACGCGGCATTGATGAAATTGGTGCCTTGAAAAAATGTGATGCGGTGGTTTCCGGTTATTTAGGATCTGCCGAACAAATCGATGAAATCATCAACGCTGTTCATAAAATCAAAGCCATCAATCCTCATGCGCTTTATTTGTGCGATCCTGTGATGGGACACCCTGATAAAGGCTGTATCGTGGCAGACGGTGTACGTGAAGGTCTGATTAACATTGTTTCAGAAGCGGATATTATTACACCGAATTTGGTGGAACTCCGCGAATTAAGCGGACTACCGGTTGAAAACTTTGAACAGGCACTGGCTGCCGTACAAGCCATTTTGGCAAAAGGGCCGAAAAAAGTCTTGGTCAAACATTTAAGTAAAGTGGGAAAAGAAGCAACACAATTTGAAATGTTGCTGGCGACCGAACAAGGCATGTGGCACATTTCCCGTCCGTTGCATCCGTTTGATCGCGAACCGGTCGGCGTAGGTGATTTAACCGCCGGTTTATTCCTCGCCAACCTACTCAATGGCAAATCGGATGTAGAGGCGTTTGAACACATGGCAAACGCCGTCAATGATGTCATGCAAACGACGTTAGAACGGGGCGAATATGAATTACAAATCATTGCCGCTCGAGATCTCATCCTCCATCCGTGTAGCCACTATAAAGCACAAAAAATTGCATAACTCTCAACTTCCTCCCGTCCAACGGGAGGAAATTTTATCCGCCTATGCTTCTTGAACAATTTTCACAGCAAATCCACCAACTTGCGCCAAACCAAACTCAATTTCTTATCGGGTTCAGCGGTGGTTTGGATTCCACAGCACTGCTCGCTTTATTTGCAAAACTTCGTGAAAAACAACCGCACTTTCAGCTTCGCGCAATCCATATTCATCACGGATTAAGCGCCAATGCCGATGCTTGGTCAGCCCATTGTCAACAAATGTGTCGTCAATTCCATATTCCATTACAAATTCAACATGTTAACGTCAGCACAGAAAACGGCATTGAGGCAGGTGCCCGCCAAGCCCGTTATGAAGCCATTGCACAGCAAATTTTACCGACTGAATGGCTCGCCACGGCACATCATCAACAAGACCAAACGGAAACATTTTTCCTTGCCCTAAAACGCGGCAGTGGCGTGCAAGGCTTAGGCGCCATGCCGTCGAAAAGCAATGTTTACAGCGTGCCTATTTTTCGTCCCTTATTGAATTTTAGCCGCCAACAATTACTGGCGTTTGTACAACAGGAAGGGCTAAGTTGGATTGAAGATGAAAGTAATGAGGACAATCAATACGATCGCAATTTCCTGCGTAACATCGTGTTGCCTGAATTGCGCCAACGCTGGGCGCATTTTGATTCGGCAGTGCAACGTTCCGCGCAACATTGTTATGAACAACAGCAACTGCTTAATGAGCTGTTAGCGGAAGAATATCAAAAAAACATCGTAAAAAATGACCGCACTTTTCAGCTACAACATTTCGCCAGCTATTCCTCTGTGAAACAACGCGCCTTGTTACGCTTATGGTTGCAAGATTGGGGCGTTACCCTCCCCTCTCTCGTGCAATTAGAACAAATTATTTCGGATGTCATTTTCGCGAAAGACGATGCACAACCACAATTTCGCCTAGACAATAACATTGTCCGCCGCTATCAACACCGTTTATTTCTCACGCCAATATTTAACGATATTTCACAGGAATATGTTGAGGCAACATTTGATCACCCTATTTCCTTGCCGGATCATTTAGGCACGTTATTACTAAAAAAAACACGCGAAAAAATGACCGCACTTTGGCAGGATGAAAACGGCAACACAAATAAAGAAACCTTGGCTTTACCGTCAGAGGGAACGAAAGTTTGGATTCGATTTCGTTATTCGGGCAAAGTGAAATTAACCCCAAACGGCGTGAATAAAGACATTAAAAAAGTGTGGCAACAGTTGAATGTCGCCCCTTGGCAACGCCAACGCATTCCGCTCATCTTCTACGATGATAAGCTACAAAGTGCGGTCGGTTTTTTCACTGTTTTTCAAAATTAAGGCAAACAAAAAGGCGCATCAAAATGCGCCTTTGTTGTCTTTATTGGCTGAATTAAATCGCCCAACCGCAAGCGTAGAAAGCCACTAAAACAACGGCAATTACAACGGTGCCGATATTTAAGCGTTTGAAATCGCCACTCACCACACGGCCAATCACCAATGCAGCAAAGCCCAACATGATGCCGGTCACGATATTCGCCGTTAACACGATAAAGACCGCACAAATCAAGCCGCTCATAGCGCCAACGAAATCATCAAAATCCAATTTGCTGACGTTGCTTAGCATCAATAATCCCACGTACATTAACGCCGGTGCTGTCGCATAGTTCGGCACCAAGAAAGCTAATGGTTGGAAGAACAACATCAACAGGAACAATACGCCAACAACGATGGCGGTGATACCGGTTTTACCGCCGGCGGCAGTCCCTGCTGCGGATTCGATATACACGGCTGCCGGTGCCGTGCCGAAAATACCGGAGAATAAGCTACTTACGGAGTCGGACGTTAAGGCTTTACCGCCATTAATGATTTGACCGTCTTTGTCCAATAAATCCGCTTGCCCTGCTACTGCACGGATGGTACCCGTGGCATCAAATACCGCGGTCATCACTAACGCAAACACCACCGGTAAAATCGCCGGTTGTAATGCGCCCATGATGTCTAATTGCAAGAATAAAGACTCTTCGCCGAAACTTGGCATTTTGAAGACTTGGCCGTTAAAAGTGACATTTGGATCGAAAATTAAGCCGACCACAGTAATGGCGATAATCACCCATAAAATGCCGCCTTTCACTTGCATTTTTTCTAAACCGATAATTAACGCCAAACCAATTAATGACATCATCACCGGAAACGCAGTGAACTCGCCCAATTTTACCGGCAAGCCGGCTTGGTTACTCACCACAAGCCCAACGCCATTTGCAGCAATTAAAAGCAAGAATAAACCGATACCGATTCCCGCACCATGTGCAATACCCACTGGTAAGTTACGCAAAATCCAAGCGCGAATCCCTGTGGCAGAAATCAGGGTGAAGAAAACCCCCATTAAAAAGACCGCACCTAAGGCGACTGGGATGCTCACTTTTTGTCCGATAACCAAGCTAAATGCGGTAAATGCCGTTAAAGAAATAGCACAACCAATTGCCATTGGCGCATTCGCCCAAAAACCGATTAAAAGCGAGCCCAAGCCTGCTACTAAGCAAGTTGCAATAAAGACCGATTCCGCCGGAAAACCCGCCGCACTTAACATGTTCGGCACAACGATAACGGAATACACCATGGCAAGGAAAGTGGTTAAACCGGCAACAATTTCTTTGCGTACGGTAGAACCGCGTTTAGTCAACTCAAAGCGTTTTTCTAAAGCGGAAGATTGAGAAGATGACATGAAATTACCTTTTAATTTGTCGTTGAAAAAAGAGGGCGGTATTTTACCGCAATGCCAAAAGAAGTAAACGTTTGCGCAATAAATTGCTGAAAATATCCTGATTCTGTTTACACCGTTTAAACACTAAAAGGCCTCTAGTTTTAACAACATAGAAATCTCGACGAAAACAATTCCTTAAAAGGGAATAACTTATTAATAAAGCTCATTTTTTGATGAAACAATCGGTGCTATACTAGCGCCAAATTTATTTTATAAATTAAGGAGAAACCCCAATGACCATTTTAGTGACCGGCGGTGCCGGTTATATCGGCTCGCATACCGTCGTCGAACTATTAAACGCCGGCAAAGATGTGGTGGTATTAGACAATCTTTGCAATTCCTCACCAAAATCCTTAGAACGCGTGAAACAAATCACCGGCAAGAGTGTAAAATTTTATGAAGGCGATGTGTTAGATCGCGACTTGTTACAAAAAATCTTTGCTGAAAATCCGATTCATTCCGTCATTCATTTTGCCGGTTTAAAAGCCGTTGGCGAAAGCGTGCAAAAACCTGCCGAATACTATATGAACAACGTCACCGGCTCATTGGTTTTATTACAAGAAATGAAAAAAGCCGGCGTGTGGAATTTCGTTTTCAGTTCTTCCGCCACCGTTTACGGTGATCCTGAAATCATTCCGATTACCGAAAACTGCAAAGTGGGCGGCACCACCAATCCGTACGGCACCTCTAAATTTATGGTGGAACAAATCCTGCGCGACATCGCCAAAGCCGAACCGAAATTCAGCATGACTATTTTGCGCTATTTCAACCCGGTCGGTGCCCATGAAAGCGGTTTGATTGGTGAAGATCCGAATGGCATTCCAAACAATTTATTACCTTACATCAGCCAAGTGGCAATCGGAAAATTGCCTCAACTTTCCGTATTCGGTAGCGATTACGACACTCATGACGGCACCGGCGTGCGTGATTATATTCATGTGGTGGATTTGGCGATTGGCCACTTAAAAGCGTTGGATCGCCATCAAGACGATGCCGGATTGCACATTTATAATTTAGGCACCGGCGTAGGCTATTCTGTATTAGATATGGTAAAAGCCTTTGAACAAGCCAATGACATTCAAATTCCTTATAAATTAGTGGATCGTCGTCCGGGCGACATTGCCACTTGCTATTCTGATCCGAGCCTTGCCGCCAAAGAATTAGGCTGGAAAGCAGAACGTGGCTTAGCTCAAATGATGAAAGACACGTGGAATTGGCAAAAAAATAATCCAAAAGGCTATCGGGATTAAGCCTCATGCACGAACTCTCTTTGTGTCAAAACATCATTGAAATTGTTGAGCAGCAATGCAAACAACACAATGTCAATAAAGTCACCGACCTCTGGCTGGAGGTCGGAGCCCTTTCTTGCATTGAGCCGAGTGCGTTGGAATTTGGCTTTGAAATGGCAGCGCAAGGCACATCGGCGGAAAATTGTAAGCTTCATTTAATTTCTATTCCTGCCAAAGCTTGGTGTTGGGATTGCAAACAACTGGTCGAAATTCAAGCCAATAACAGCACGTGCCCCCATTGCGGCAGCGCGCATTTACAACGCCAAAGCGGCGATGAACTCCGCATTAAAGAAATTGCCGTTGAATAAAATTTCCCTGAAATCATGATGACAGAACAACCGATTAAGCCTTCTCTCGCCACTCAAATTTTCAGCCGCAATATGCTGATTTGTGTCTTTACCGGCTTCACCTCCGGCTTGCCGCTTTTCGTGCTGTTGCAGATGTTGCCGATTTGGTTGTCGGATAGCGGTATTAGTGTGCAAACCATCGGGGCTTTTACCTTAGTCACGCTGCCCTACACGCTCAAATTTTTGTGGGCGCCTTTATTGGATCGTTATTTTCCCCGATTTCTTGGTCGTCGTCGCAGTTGGCTTGCCATTTCCCAACTTTTGCTTCTGCTGAGTCTTTACCTGATCGGTTTATACAATCCGAAAGAACAAATGCAGATTGTCATTTTTCTGGCTACGTTCATCGCCTTTATGTCCGCCACCCAAGACATTGTGTTAGATGCCTATCGACGGGAAATTTTGCGCGATAACGAATTGGGTTTGGGCAATACCATTCACATTAATGCTTATCGCATTGCCGGTTTAATTCCGGGCGGACTGTCATTGTATCTCGCTACGTTTCTGCCATGGGAAACGGTGTTTTTATTGACCGCACTTTTCATGCTGTGCGGACTGTTTATGACCTTCTTTTTAAGTCGCGAGCCACAAATTCAAATTCATCAAAACAAGCAGCCGTTCTATCAAGCCTTTACCATTCCGCTACAAGAATTTTTCCAGCGTAAAGGGATTTATGCGGGGATTGGCTTTATTGCGTTTCTCTTTCTGTATAAATTCGGCGATGCCCTCGCTACCACATTACAAAGTAAATTCATCGTGGACATGGGCTTTAGCAAAACAGACATTGCCTTAGTGGTGAAAAGCACGGCGTTGTGGTCGAGCATTATTGCCGGCATGGCAGGCGGCATTGTGATGTTACGCCTCGGCATTAACCGCGCGCTTTGGGTCTTTGGTTTTATTCAACTGATTACTATCGGCGGCTTTATTTGGCTTTCCGGATTTGATTATTTCCACGTTGTTGATAACGCTGCGCGCTTAAAACTTGGCATTGTGATTTGTGGCGAATACATTGGCGTGGGGCTCGGCACAGCGGCGTTTGTAGCCTTTATGGCACGGGAAACCAACCCGCTTTACACCGCCACTCAACTGGCGTTATTTACCAGCCTTGCCGCCTTGCCTAGCAAAGGGCTCGGTGCACTTTCAGGCGAAATCGTTGCCGCAGTGGGTTACTACCATTTCTTCTGGATTTGCTTATTTTTAGCCATCCCGGGCATGCTCTGCTTATGCTGGGTCGCCCCGTGGAACGAAAAAGTCACTGCGCCGAATGCTGGCAATTGACATTTTTAGGGAATTAAGCAACCATACGCCACGATTAATAAAACATTTTCAAAACCGACCGCACTTTCTTCCCGAAATAGGAAAAGTGCGGTGGTTTTTTCAGTTATTTTTCATTTAAAAAAGAGGACAACATGAAAATTATTCTATTAGGCGCACCGGGCGCAGGAAAAGGCACACAAGCACAATTCATCATGAATAAATTTGCCATCCCGCAAATTTCCACGGGCGACATGTTACGCTCTGCGATCAAAGCCGGCACCGAATTAGGCAAACAAGCCAAAACCTTAATGGACGCCGGCCAATTAGTGCCGGATGATTTAATCATTTCCTTAGTGAAAGAACGCGTAGCCCAACCTGACTGCACCAAAGGTTTCTTACTTGACGGTTTCCCTCGTACGATTCCACAAGCTGACGCATTGAAATCTGCCGGCATTGCCATTGATTATGTACTAGAATTTGATGTGCCGGATGAAGTGATCGTAGAACGCATGAGCGGTCGTCGTGTACACCAACCTTCTGGCCGTTCTTATCACATCGTTTACAACCCACCGAAAGTGGAAGGCAAAGACGATGTGACCGGCGAAGATTTAATTATCCGTGCCGATGACAAACCGGAAACCGTGTTAGACCGCTTAAAAGTGTATCACAACACCACCAAACCATTAGTGGATTACTACCAAGCAGAAGCCAAAGCGGGCAACACCCAATATTTCCGCTTAGACGGCACGCAAAAAGTAGAAGATGTCAGCAAAGCATTAGACAAAATCTTAGCTTAATTCCTCATCGCAACAAAAAAGCCATTCTATTTCAGAATGGCTTTTTTATTATGCTCCGATTAACTCGGGATTAACGCTTTATTACCATTGGTAAAGCGCACCGGCACCCACACCGTAGTTACCACGACTGTTGGTAGAAACGCTGGCTTTAAACACCCAATTTTCATTAGGGGTAACACCGGACACACCAAGAGAAACCGCAGATTGACCACCATAGAAACCGGTACCCACGCCCACACCGATAGCACCGGCTTTGGTGGATTGAGGAACAGAAGCGTGAGCAATCGCACTCGCAACACCGCCTCTCAAGTCTTTATTTAAGAGGTTTACATTGCCACGCAATTCATTGATGGAATTGTTATTAGCGGCTAATTGAGTGTTAATCGCCGTAATATTATTCGCGTTAGTCTGAATGTTAGCTGTGTTAGCCGCAATATTAGCCGTATTAGCCGTAATCTTACCCGTGTTAGCAGCAATATTAGCTGTATTAGCCGTAATCTTACCCGTGTTAGCAGCAATATTAGCTGTATTAGTCGCAATATTACCCGTGTTAGTCGCAATATTGGTTTTGTTGGTTGCGATATCGGCTTTATTAGTTGCAATATCGGTTTTGTTTTTCTCAACTTTACCGTCTAAAGATTTCAATTGAGCCACGTTCACTGCATCAGTATCTTTTGTACCCGCAGCAACGCTGGTGATTTGACGGGTGATATTGTTGTCAACGTCACCAACAGAAACCGCAGCATGTGAAGCTTTCCAAGCTGTACTTGTCTCAGTTGTAGCAGCTTGAGTTGACGGATCATATCCTACAGCCTCTTTATTAACAGTTGCTTTAGAGTATGAACCTAATGCAACGCCATTTTCTACATCAGCGCCTGAATATGCACCGACAGATACAGCATAATTTTTAGTTGCTCCAGTATCCGGTATAGACGCTAAACCAATACTCACAGATCCAAAGCCTGTAGCCTTAGCATTTGAACCTACAGCAACAGAATAAGCGCCTGTTGCTTGGGTAGATACCCCAACCGCAGTTGTAGCTAGCCCTGTAGCATTAGCTTTATTCCCCAAAGCAGAAGCATTAGCGCCATCAGCTACTGCACCATAACCTAGTGCACTAGCGCCATTGCCTTTTGCCTCCGTGTCAGTACCAATAGCTGTCGCGCCACCAATGTTTTGAACTTTACTTGTAGTATCCTTATTAGCCTTAGCATTATCACCAACTGCAACATCTTTTGATACACCGGCTTCCGCATTTTTACCAATAGCAATGGAATCGTCTGATTTTGCCCCATCATTATTGTAGTTGCCTTGTGTTGCAGGAGCCCCAGGAGCAACACTAATAAAGTGTTCCGGTGCTGCCGCGTTGGCAAGCGTAGAGACACCAAATGCAGAAAGGAGCACAACGGCTACCGTGGATAATTTCATGCTTGTATTTTTGTATAAATTATTGACATTTTTCATAATAGGCACCCTAAAATAAAAATACATTGTTTACCATCACAAGTGATGAAGAATACAGCCCTGTATTCTTCCTAAAAGTCTAGCACAAAAAAAAATCACCATCACTCCATTTGATTCCTTTATGCTTATTAAGCATTTAGCTCCAAGGCATTATAAATATAAATTATTAAATAAAGACACTATCAATCTATGATACGCATATCTCCCGATTCACCTCTTAAATCGAAGATACAAGACGCAAATAAAAAACGATGAGGAAAATGACCGCACTTTCTAAAAACAGAACGATGGTTCAAGCGTCCTCGCTTGGACCAAATAAGCACAAGCGTGGACGCTTGCGCTATCTTGGGGCTGATATTTTTGCAAAAGGCACACATTAGGAAACGTGCACCATCTCGGAGAGATTACAGAAATCATCTTATCGCCTGAATTTTCTCAAATAGATTTTCGATTGCACTCATATCACGATCTTTTGATAAAATTTCTAAATTATTTTCTTTTGCTGCTGCAAAGTGAAACATATCAAATTGATACTTTTCAATAACCTTTTTACTTCCTGTTTTTTGATTTGCTTTATCCAAACGAAATAAATTTCGAGCTAAATCAGAAATATCATCATTAATATCAATTACCTGAAATTCTTTTAAAGCATTTTTTAACGTATTTAATTTTTCAATATTATCCCATTCTACACCACGTAAAACCTCATAACGAATTAATGGTGTCAAAAACAATAAAGTTTCAGGATCTTCAAGTTTTAATGCTAAATCTTGTAATACTTCCGCTTTTTTACTTAAGTTTGTATTTGGATCCACTAAATAAATTAAATAATTTGTATCTAATAAATAACCTTTCATTATTTAGTCTCCAAATTAGCTAATTCCTGTTGAACCAATTTTAACAAGTTTTTTTTCGCCTCCTGTTGCCCTTCTTCTTGAGCTCTTTGAACTTTTAATCGATTTAAATTTACATCAAAAGCATCATTTAATAAATCAATGAAAGAAACTTTACTTGGGTAATCAATAAGTTCAGCATACACAACACCATCATTTTCACAACGTTTCAAGCGGTAGGCTTCACCGGTCTTTAATTGACTAATTACAATAGGTGAATGAGTGGTAATAAAAAAGATTGTTTTAGGGAATAATTTTTTTAATAAAGGAATAATATTCACTTGCCACTTATTATGTAAATGGCTTTCTATTTCATCAATTAAGATTATACCGGGAACATTTGCAATCTGTAGCTCATTAGTGAAATAACTGTATCCAGCAATAATTGATTGGATAATTTTTAAAATAGAAGTAAAACCACTGGAAAGCTCTGAAATTTCTCGTTTTTGATTTTCTATTTTTAGAAAAACTCGATTATCGCCTGATATTTCGAGGAAATCTTTATCAATTCTATGATCTACTTTATTTAATAAAGACAATAACGTTTTAATTTCAATCTCTCGATTATCTTCTTTAGACTGATAAGGATTTGAAGATAAAGCGCGCTGAACAATCCATTCTTCAATATTAGAATCCATATTCAAATTTTTTAGATGTTGTGGATTTCCATTAAAACTTGTCAATAAATACTCTAAATACCCTTTTTGTCGTTTAGATTTATTACCTAATTTAGAAACGTTTCCTCTTTCATGCTCATAGATTTTCTCATTTATCGCACCGCGATGTTGTGCAGATAAATAAACGACCGGATGAGAATGCATAGCCGAAATAAATGCATAATTATGATTCCCCAAAGAAAAACCATTATTCTTATTAAAACTGAAAGAAATATTATTGATGGTCGCAGATTTAAAAGGAATTAATGAATGCTGTATATAAGAATCTGTTTCCGTTGCTTGTTTGTTCGTAAATAGCAATATAGCAAACAGACTTTCTAAAAACTTTGTCTTTCCAATCCCATTTTCCCCAATAAAAGTATAAACCCGTTGATTAGGAAATAATTCCGCTTCAATCGTGCCGACACCTTTGACTTGTTCAAAATGAAATTTCTTTAAATGCAATATATTATTCATCTGCAATGTCCTCTTCAAAGCAAATATTTCTTAGGCAATTTTTTTATTTTACCAAATACAACCATTCTTAGGCTGATCAACATAAAATACTATCTTTCATTATAGCTCATCTGCTAACTTTTCCTTAGTTAACTAAACAATATTAATAAAGCATCTCCCCGCAACACCACGTCCAACACCACATTCATCGCCTTTCTCCCACGATAAACTAAGGCTTGATTAGGGGAAAAATACTGTGGTTGATCACTATATCTTACTCTATATTTTGAATAACCCCTAAAACCCGCTTATCCGACACCTGATACTTCGTGCCTAACTGCTGCGCAAATAAACTCACCCGCAATTCCTCTATCATATAGCGAATTTCAGCCACTTCATCCGAAATCGGTTTGGATTTTGGCAGTTTGGTAAGAAGTTGTTGGTAGGCTTGTTGCACTTGTTCCACGCGCAGCATAGCGGCACGATCGCGATTCACATCTTGAGCCAGTTTATCCATGCGTTTATCGATGGCTTGCAGATAACGGAGCAAATCCGGTAGGCGGGCATAGCCGCTTTTTTGCACAAAGCCTTGATAAATCAAACCGGCGATTTGGCTTTTCATATCAGACAGGGCGAATGCCATGGTGAAATCCATTTTGCCTTTGAGGCGTTGGTTGAGCTGGTGTGTGAGCGTAAGGATCTGCTCCACTTTTTGCGCAATATCCACGGTGACTTCATTAACGTTTTCACGCACGAAATCCCGTAGCTTATCAAAGCCTTCTTCGTTCCACACAAAGCCACCAAAATCGGCAATCAGTTTATCCACGGCACAGGCAATACAGTCATCAATTAAATCCAACACGCGCCCAAATGGCGTAAAATACAGCCCCAATTTGGCTTTATTCGGCAATTTTTCATGCAGATATTTAATCGGTGATGGCACGTTGAGTAGCAATAATCGGCGCAAACCTTGCTGCATTGCCACCGCTTGTTCAAATTCCGTTTCAAACAGTTTAATGCCCACCGCGTCTTTTTCGTCCACAATGGCAGGAAAGGCTTTCACACTGAAACCGCGCTGTTTTTGTTCGTAACATTGTGGCAACTCCGCAAAACTCCAAATATGCAGTCCGCTTTGCTCAATGCCATCGTCCGCCACGGCAGAAATGCTTTCTTGCACACGATCTTTTAAGCTAAATTTCAGCTCGTCTAAATTCATGGACTCGGCAATTTTCTTGCCGTTTTCATCCACCACACGGAACGTCATTTTTAAATGGCTTGGAATTTGTTCCCAATGCCAATGTTCCGCCTCTACGGTGACACCCGTCATGCGACGCAATTCATAAATTAGCGTATCCAATAACGGCTTTTCCAACGGCGCGGCACGCCCTAAAAAGGCTTGGGCATAATTGGGTGCAGGCACGAAATTACGGCGATACGATTTCGGCAGAGACTTAATCAGCGCAATCACCAGTTCTTCCCGCAAACCCGGAATTTGCCAATCAAAGCCCGTCATTTCGACCTGATTAAGCAATGGCAACGGAATATGCACGGTCACACCATCCGCATCAGTACCCGGTTCAAATTGATAGGTCAGTTTGAGTTTCAGATTGCCTTGGTGCCAGAAATTCGGAAAATCCAGCTTGCTCACTTGTTCCGCATCATCGTTAATCAAGAAAGAACGTTCAAAATTAAGCAGCTCGGGATCTTGTTTTTCCGCCTTTTTCCACCAGGTATCAAAATGTTTTTGGGAGACAACTTCTGTGCCGATACGCTGATCGTAAAATTCAAAAAGCGTGCGCTCGTCCACCAAAATATCGCGGCGACGGCTTTTGTGTTCCAATTCTTCAACTTCACGAATCAGCTGCTGATTTTGCTTGAAGAATTTATGTTTGGTATTCCAATCTCCCTCCACTAAGGCAGATTGAATAAAGATCTCACGGCTCACTCTTGGGTCAATAGCGCCGTAATTCACTGGTCGGGCTGCCACAATCGGCACGCCATACAGGCTCACTTTTTCATCGGCAATCACCGCTCCGCGAGATTTCGACCAGCGTGGTTCAGAATAGGATTTTTTCGTTAAATGCTCGGCGAGCAGCTCAATCCATTCCGGTTCAATTTCAGCCACCATGCGGCCCCAAAGTTTGGAAGTTTCCACCAACTCTGCCGCCATCACCCATTTCGGTTGTTTTTTGAAAAGTACAGAATTAGGGAAAATTGCAAAATGGGCGTTACGCGCGCCGAGATATTGTTGTTTCTCCGCTTCTTTTAAGCCTATATGCGACAGCAAGCCACTTAAAAGTGCGGTGTGAATTTGCTGATATTCGGCTTTTTCCGAATTAATCGGCAAGCCCATTTCACGCACGGCAAGGCGAATTTGTTGATAAATATCCTGCCATTCGCGAATGCGCAAATAATTTAAAAAATCCTTTTGACACTGGCGGCGGAATTGGTTTTTCGTTAATTCTTTTTGCTGTTCTTGCACATAATGCCAAAGATTCAAGAATGCCAAGAAGTCCGATTTTTTATCGGCAAAACGGCGATGTTTTTCATCGGAAGCCTGTTGTTTTTCGGTTGGGCGCTCACGCGGATCTTGAATGGATAACGCCGAGACAATAATCATCACTTCATAAACGCTGCCAAAATCGACCGCACTTAGAAGCATTTTAGCAAGGCGCGGATCGACCGGGAGTTGAGCAAGTTGGCGACCGATTGTCGTTAATCGACGTTTTTCACCCGATTTGGTTTGAACGGTTTCAAACGCCCCCAACTCTTCCAACAACTTCACGCCATCTTGGATATGCCGTTTATCCGGCGCATCTACGAAGGGGAACACTTCAATGTCGTCTAAACCCAACGCCGTCATTTGCAAAATAACGGAAGCCAAACTGGTGCGCAGAATTTCAGGATCGGTAAATTCCGGGCGATTGTTAAAATCCTCTTCCGAATAAAGACGAATACAAATGCCTTCGCTCACCCGTCCGCAACGCCCTTTCCGCTGATTGGCTGAGGCCTGTGAAATCGGCTCAATAGGCAAGCGTTGCACTTTGGTGCGGTAGCTATAACGAGAAATGCGCGCTGTGCCGGGGTCAATCACATATTTAATCCCCGGCACAGTGAGCGAGGTTTCCGCCACGTTGGTGGCTAACACAATGCGATTTAATCCGCTCGGGTGGAAAATTTTATTTTGTTCTTGCGCAGACAAGCGGGCAAAGAGCGGTAGGATTTCCGTGTGTTTTAGATTTTGCTTTTGCAAGGCTTCAGCGGTGTCGCGAATTTCCCGTTCACCGTTCATAAAGATTAAAATATCGCCGCGCCCTTCTGCTTGCAGTTCATCCACCGCATTGAGAATGCCTTGTAGCTGATCTTGATCGTCGTCTTCCGCAACAGGGCGATAACGCACTTCCACGGGATAAGTTCTGCCCGAGACTTCAATAATCGGCGCGTTATTAAAATGTTTAGAAAAACGTTCCACATCAATGGTGGCGGAGGTGATAATGACTTTTAAATCCGGGCGACGTGGCAGAAGCTGTTTCAGATAACCGAGAATAAAATCGTTATTTAGGCTACGTTCGTGGGCTTCATCAATAATCAAACAAGAATATTGATTGAGGAAACGATCGTTTTGAATTTCAGCAAGCAGAATCCCGTCCGTCATCAACTTGATTTGGGTGTTGTCGCTAATCTGATCATTAAAACGGACTTTATACCCCACTAAATCGCCAAGCTCTGTTTGCAATTCTTCGGCAATTCGAGCCGCCACAGAACGTGCCGCAATACGGCGCGGTTGAGTGTGTCCGATTGTGCCAAGATTGCCGAATCCTAGCTCCAAACACATCTTCGGCAACTGCGTGGTTTTACCCGAACCGGTTTCCCCCGCCACCACGATCACTTGATGCTCGGAAAGCAGTTTTTCAATTTCTGCTTTGCGTTGGCTAACCGGCAAACTTTCCGGAAAAACGATTGGATTTTTGACCGCACTTTTCCGTTGTTCTACACGTAATCTTGCTTGTTCAATTTGCTGTTGGATTTCAGCCGCAACGGCTTGCTGCGCCTCTTGGCTTTTAATCTTGCCGATACCGTGAATGCGGGCGGATAAACGGCGTTTATCCACCAACATAATGTCAATTAATTGAGAAAAAAGGGATTGTTGTAAAGGGGTTAATTCGTGCTTTACCGTTCTATTTTTCATACTAATTTACTTTTTTAAGCTGCTGTAAGCTAAACAAAACCAGCCGATTAAAAATAATGTACCGCCGATAGGTGTCACCCAAACCAGGAATTTGCCTGCGCCAAGCGCAAGTGCATAGAGGCTGCCGCTAAAGAGAAGAATGCCAAATGCCCAAGCACCTGCAGCAAGATTAACTATTTTGTTTGCAACCAATGATTCACGGCACAATTGCAAAATGCCAATCGCTAAAATAGCAATGGTGTGGAACATTTGATATTTCACACCGGTTTCAATCCACGCTAACGCTTTAGGATCTAAAACCTTGCTTAATCCGTGAGCAGCAAAAGCGCCAATCGTTACACATAAAAAACCGCTCAAGGCGGCAATAAATAACCATTTGTTTTTCATTTAAAATTTTCCTATAAGTAATGCCAAAATACCGGCGGCGATAAGTGGTCCAACAGGGATACCGCCCAGAAAAGAAACACCGATGATAGTGCCGATGACTAAGCCTGTCACTAAGACAGGTTGTTCGCCCATCAGCGGAACACCTTTGCCAGCAAGCCACGCGACCAAGACACCCACCGCAATGGCAACAAACATTTTCCAACTGACAAAAGCCGACAAGCCGGGAAGCTGAATTTTACCGGAAACTAACGGGCTCAAGACGCCGATGGTTAAAATCACAATACCAATGCTCAAGCCGTATTTTTCCAAATAGGGAATATATTTCGCGAGAAGCGTTTGCTGCATGATCAGTAACACGGCTGCGGAGATCGTGATGGCGCTATTGTGGCTAAGGATGCCAAGCAAAATTAACACCACTAAAAGTAACGCAATCATATTGAATTGAAGCGACATATTGATCCTAAAGTGCGGTAAAAATTTGCGGAGAATTATAGCATAAGCCATCAAATTTACCCTGAGGCAGACAACAAAAAACCGCACTTGGGGAAACCAAAGTGCGGTTGTATTTCAAAACGTTTTTATGCTTGTGGATGTCTTGCTGCGACTTCTTCTAATAAGGTTTTAAGTTCACCTTGTTGAAACATTTCCAACACGATGTCGCAACCGCCGATTAACTCGCCTTCTACCCATAATTGTGGGAATGTAGGCCAATTGGCGTAAGCCGGTAATTCGGCACGAATATCCGGATGTTGCAAAATATCCACATAACCGAAGGGTACGCCACAGTTAATTAAGGCTTCTACCGCGCGAGCAGAGAAACCGCAAGATGGGAATTTTGGCGAGCCTTTCATGTAAATCAGAATCGGGTTTTCGCTGATTTGTTTTTTGATTTTATCTAGAGTTTCCATAATGTTCCTTGTATTCATTGAATGAGAAAACGCGCGCATTGTATCACAAACCCAAGTTGCCACAAATAAAAGTCGAGCGTTTTACTACGTTATTTACCAGCTTCCACCGGCACCACCGCCGTCAAAGCCGCCTCCGCCGAATCCGCCTCCGGAACCACCACCGAAACCGCCTCCGCCAAAGCCACCACCGAAACCACCACCATCTCTGCCGTTACGACGACGATCTGACATGGATTTTCGCAATACGTCATTCAGCACGTGATTATTGGTTGGCGAGACATAAGGTCGGCGACTGTTCATTTCCGCCATCACGACAATCAAAATAAACAGCGCTAACATGATAAAGGGCACAAAATCCCCAAAATCATTCTCTTCTTCGGCTTGTGCGGCAAATTCACCTTTAGTTGCAGCAATAATGTAATCCAAGCCATTATCGATGCCTTGGGCATACTGCTCGTTACGGAAATAAGGGCGAATTTGGTTACGAATAATTTGTGATGCAAGGGCATCGGTCAATACGCCTTGTAAGCCTTGTCCCACCGCAATAAACAATTTTCGATCGTCTTTCGCTATGAGTAACAACACACCATTATTCAGATTTTTCCGCCCGATACCCCATTTATCGCCTAATTCAAAGGCATATTGAGAAATCTCATATTCACTGGTCGTCGGCACAATCACCACCGCAATTTGCGAACTGGTTTCTTTGCCATAGGCTACCAACTTAGCTTCTAATACGCCAAGCTGCTTTTCCGATAAGGTGTTCGTGTAGTCATTCACATAACGGAAAGGTTTTGGGGAATCAGGAAAGGTAACGGCAGAAACAGTCGTCGCCATAAAAATGCAGAAAAAAATGACCGCACTTTTTAAGCTCAATAAACCAAATACGCGTTTAATCATGAATGATCACCTCGTTATCCAGTTCATTTTGATCGTCCGGTTGAACCGGAAAATGCTGAATTAAGTGTTCACCAATTTTCTGCATCGAAGCCAAAATACCTTCCGTATATTGCTTTTGTTTAAAATGCGCAATCATGCGGGCACATTCTGTTTGCCAAAAATCATCGCCCACATACTGATGAATACCGACGTCACCGATAATTGCGCATTGACGATCACCATAGGCAATATAAATCAACACGCCATTACGCGCTGCCGTTTGATGCATTTCAAGTTGTGAAAAAACAGCCAACGCACGTTCATAAACAGAAAGTGCGGTCGGTTTTGACGGTATTTTTCGTTCGATAAAAATCCGAAACTCGGCGGAGGTTTGTCGCTCAAGGCGGGCAATTGCCGCCTCAAGCTGTTTTTTATCTATCGAGATTTTTGCAAATAATGGCATCGCGCCACCTTATTGTCCGTTTAGTTAAAATTCACTGTCGGCGCATTTTCAGCACCAGCAACAGATTTGAAATAAGGTTTTTCTTTGAAACCAAAAATCATCGCAACCACTTTGGTTGGGAAAGTACGAATTTTTTGGTTGTATTCACGTGCCGCTTCATTGAATTTATTACGCGCGACATTAATGCGATTTTCGGTACCTTCCAATTGCGCTTGTAAGTTCATAAAGCCTTCGTTCGCACGCAACTCAGGGTAATTCTCTACGCTGACCAATAAACGAGACAAAGCTGAACCGACTTCATTTTGGCTTTGTTGGAATTGGGTTAATTGCTCTTCCGTTAAATTAGACGGATCGATTTTGGTTTGCGTTGCTTTGGCACGCGCTTCAACAACACCGGTCAAGGTTTCTTTTTCAAAGTTTGCCTGGCCTTTTACGGTATTCACTAAATTCGGGATCAAATCGGAACGACGTTGATAAGTCGATTCTACATTTGCCCATACGGAATTAATTTGTTCTTCCGCAGCAACCAAGCCGTTATAACTTGGAATCAAAGTCATCGCTGCAACAACGGCAACAATAATCAGAACAAGCCATTTTTTCATTTTTTTCCTCTTACGATAATTAAACCGAGCTAAAAAAACAAAAGACCTAAACATAGGTTTAGGTCTTTTTTATCTTTATCTGAAAATAATTAACAAAATGCTAATTATTTAGTACCGCTAACTGCGATTTCTACGCGACGGTCATCAGCTAAGCAAGCGATAAGCGCTTTACGGCCTTTAACTGCGTCACATTTGTTACCAGTAACTGGGTTTGCTTTACCGTAACCAGTTGCAGAAATAGCGTTTTGAGAAACGCCTTTAGCAACTAAGTAGTTAGCTACAGTTTCAGCACGTTTTTGAGATAATTTTTGGTTGTAAGCGTCAGAACCGATACGGTCTGTGTAACCTGCAACTTTAACGTTTGCACTCTTAACTTGTGCGATTTCGCCGTAGATACCATCTAACACGCCTTGTGCTTGTGGTTTTAAGTCAGCTTTGCCGAATGCGAAAGTTACATCAGAGTTCAAGTTGAAAGTTTTGTTTACAACTTCAGGCGCTACAACTGGTGCACCTTGACCGAAACGGTAAGATAAACCTAAAGCTACAGAACCGATATCTGGGGAATAACGAACATCTGAGTCAACACCAGCTTTTCTTTCAGCTTTGCCTAAGTTACCTACACGGCTAACCCATTGATATTCAGCGCGTAATGCTAATTCAGGAAGAATTGCATATTCAACACCCGCTGCGAATACCGGAGATACTTTTAGGTTGTGGTATTTCTCAACATCACTACCATCAGTAAATTTATAATCGCTACGGATTAATGCTGCACCAACACGACCATAAACATCTAAATCAGCTAATACCGGGTAGCTGCCTTTAAGTGCTAAAGTAGTACCGTGTGCTGTGTGTCTAAAATGTTGTTCACCGTTGGTTTTAGCTTTAGCACGACCGAAATATTCGTAACCTGCTTCAACAGCCAAGTTATCAGTGATTTGATAACCACCGAACACACCGTAAGCTTCAGAGTTACGGCTAACTGTTTGACCTGGTTCATCTTTAAATTGGTTAAGACCGTGATGTACAGATGCCCAACCAGCTTTTGCGCCGGCATAGAAAGTGTCAGCTTGTGGAGCTGCTTGTGCTACTGTTGCTGCTGCTAAACCAGCGATAGCTAATGCGATTGCAGTTTTTTTCATTTTGATGATCCTCTTTAATTTAGTCATCTATTTTAAAACAAGTATCAGCTGATATAGCTGAAAACCGACACAAGAACTTGTGTCACCTTCATCTTAAACCGTTTACCTCTAAAAGTGAAATTTTTTACAATTTCTAGCTTAAGATGTTGTTTCAAATAGGATTGAAGTTTTCCTATTTCTTTTGATGAGAAATATCCAACTCCCCTCAAAAGTTGCGGCATTATCCTACTGAAATAACATAAAATCAAACAAATAGACTTCTTTTTGCTTAAATTTTAAGCAATTAAACATTCTTTTTGTCTATTTTGCAACCCCATCTCAATATTTCTTCAATAAATTTAATATTTATCAAATGATTTTCTATGTTAAACTTTGGTTACTTTTTACTCCACCTAATCCCAAACAAACATTAACCAATATAGAGTGGTGCAACATGCTACCCCGCTTAACGAATATCCCTCAACTTTCTCCATTAGTCAGTGATTATTTAGATGCGTTACGATTGCAACATTTTGAAGGAGACATTGCCTCAAATTATGCCGATCGTCTTAGCCTCGCTACCGACAACAGCGTTTACCAACAGCTTCCGCAAGCGATTTTATTTCCGAAAAGCGTTGCTGATGTGGTTCGTCTAACGAAACTCGCACAACAGGAAAAATACCTTTCGCTGACGTTTACGCCACGTGGTGGTGGCACCGGTACGAACGGGCAATCTATCAATAATAACATTATTGTTGATCTATCCCGCCACATGATGAAAATTTTAGAACTCAACGTAAAAGAACGTTGGGTGCGCGTGCAAGCCGGCGTAGTGAAAGATCAGCTTAATCAATTTCTAAAGCCGCACGGTTTATTTTTCTCGCCGGAACTCTCCACCAGTAACCGCGCCACCTTAGGCGGCATGATCAATACGGATGCGTCAGGACAAGGATCTTTACAATACGGGAAAACCTCCGACCACGTGCTCGGTTTACGCGCTGTGCTCATCAATGGCGAAATTTTAGAGACAAGTGCGGTCAAATCTGACGACGTTTTTCGCTATACAGAAGAAAGCTCTCTCTCTGCCAATGTGAAAAAAATCCATCAACAGATTTTTCAACGTTGCAAAGACAAACGCTCACAAATCCTGAATGATTTGCCCCAATTGAACCGTTTTCTGACCGGTTACGATTTAAAAAATGTGTTTAACGATGATTTAAGCGAATTCAATTTAACCCGCATTTTGACAGGTTCTGAAGGCTCACTTGCTTTTATTTGCGAAGCCACGTTAGATTTAATGCCGCTGCCACAACATCGCACATTAATTAACATTAAATACAATTCTTTTGATGCGGCATTGCGCAACGCGCCTTTTATGGTCAAAGCCAATGCACTTTCTGTAGAAACCGTAGATTCCAAAGTACTGAATTTGGCAAAACAAGACATTATTTGGCACTCCGTCAAAGAACTGTTAACAGAAGACACACAACATCCGATTCTTGGCTTAAATATTGTGGAATATGCCGGCAATCATCAGGCATTAATTGAAAAACAAGTGGCGCAGTTATGTGCACAATTAGATCAAAAAATTGCTGAAGGCAAAGATCATATTATCGGCTATCAAGTTTGCGATCATTTGCCATCTATTGAACGAATTTATGCCATGCGCAAAAAAGCCGTAGGGTTGCTTGGCAATGCAAAAGGCGCGGCAAAACCCATTCCTTTTGTGGAAGACACTTGTGTGCCGCCGGAAAATTTAGCGGATTACATTACCGAGTTTCGCGCTTTATTAGATAGCCATCATCTGCAATACGGCATGTTCGGCCATGTGGATGCGGGCGTGTTACACGTTCGCCCGGCGTTAGATTTGTGCGATCCCGAGCAAGTCAAATTATTTAAACAGATTTCTGACGAAGTGGCAGAACTCACCCGCAAATACGGAGGATTAATTTGGGGCGAACACGGTAAAGGAATGCGCTCGCAATACGGCGAAAAATTCTTTACGCCCGAATTATGGCGTGAATTACGTTACATCAAATTCTTATTTGACCCACAAAATCGCCTCAATCCAGGGAAAATCTGCACGCCATTAAACAGCGAACAAGCACTTTATTCCATTTTATCGCCAATGCGAGCCGATTTAGACCGCCAAATTCCTGTTCAAATGAAAGAAGAATTTATCGGAGCCATGAATTGTAACGGTAACGGCCTATGCTTTAACTTTGATGTCCACAGTACCATGTGCCCGTCTATGAAAGTGAGTAAAAATCGTATTTTTTCACCGAAAGGCCGCGCCGCCATGGTGCGTGAATGGTTGCGTTTATTAGCGAACGAGCAAGTTACCCCGGCGCAATTGGATTTCAAGCAATCCACGGTAAAACTCACGGATATTGTGCATAAAATCCAAAACAGCTATCAAAAACACCGTGGCGAATACGATTTTTCTCATGAAGTGAAGGCGGCAATGGATACTTGTCTCGCGTGTAAAGCCTGTGCCAGCCAATGTCCGATTAAAATCGATGTACCGAGCTTCCGCGCCAAATTCTTCCATTTTTACCACCAACGTTATCTGCGCCCCATCAAAGATTATGTGGTGTCCAATGTGGAATACGTTGCGCCGCTAATGGCAAAACAAGCGAAGCTCTTTAATTATTTTACAGCGACTAAATTTAGTCAAAAAGTGGCAGAAAAATGTTTGGGCATGACGGATTTACCGTTGCTCTCGACACCCAATCTGCAACAACAACTCATTCAACTTGGCCATCAAAACGCCTCATTAGAGCAATTAGAAAGTTTAAGTGCGGTGGAAAAACAACGTGTTTTGCTTATCGTACAAGATCCTTTTACTTCTTATTATGATGCCAAAGTCGTTGCCGATTTTGTGGCGTTAACGCAAAAACTGGGCTTTAAGCCGGTGGTATTACCATTTAAACCCAACGGCAAAGCACAACATATTAAGGGCTTTTTAACCCGTTTTGCCAAAACCGCAAAAAATCAGGCTGAGTTCCTTAATCGTATGGCAAAACTGGGTATGCCTTTGGTCGGTGTGGATCCCGCCATTGTGTTGTCGTATCGTGACGAATATAAAGAAATTCTTGGTGCTGAGCGCGGTAATTTCCATGTGCTGACCGCCCACGAATGGCTCAAGCAACAGTTGGATAACGGCATCTTGTTATCCGCACAAAACACCGAAAAAACCGACCGCACTTTTGAGTCGCATCAGTGGTATTTATTCCCACACTGCACAGAAACGACTGCGATGCCAAACAGTGGCAAAGAATGGCAACACATTTTTGCCGCTTTCGACCAGCAGTTGCAGGTTGAAAGTGTCGGCTGTTGCGGCATGGCAGGCACTTTCGGGCACGAAACCCAGCATATCGACATGTCAAAAGCCATTTATGAAGCCTCATGGGAGAAAAAGCTGCAAAATAAAGATCCGAACTTCTGCTTAGCAACCGGTTATTCCTGTCGTAGCCAAGTGAAGCGTTTCGCCCATTATCAGCCGAAACACCCTGTACAAGCCTTATTAACTTTATTGAAATAACAACACCATGAGCATTTGGAAGAAACATCTCACGCTACAACAACTAAATGACTTCTGCCAACACTGTGCCGTGGCACATTTAGGCATTGAATTTACCGCACAGGGCGATGATTGGCTGGAAGCCCGTATGCCGGTTGATCACCGCACTACTCAACCCATGGGATTTTTACATGGTGGCATTTCCGCGGCACTTGCGGAAACCGTTGCTTCCACTGCCGGTTTTTGCTGTGTAGAAGCAAATCAGGCTGTCGTTGGTTTAGAGATCAATGCAAGCCATTTACGCCCTGTAAACCAAGGCTATGTTTGCGCTAAATCAAGCCCGATTCGTTTAGGTAAAAATGTACAGGTTTGGCAAATTGACATTCGAGATGCACAAGATAAACTGTGCTGCGTTTCACGTTTAACTCTTTCTATTATCACACATGACTAATTTAAAAATCGGCGTCATTCTTGCCAATTTAGGTACGCCAGACTCACCAAGTCCTAAGGATATTTCCCGTTATTTATGGCAATTTTTAACGGATCCCCGCGTGGTCGATTTGCCACGTTGTAAATGGTATCCGTTACTTAAAGCCATTATTTTGCCGTTGCGTTCTAAACGAGTCGCAAAAGACTACCGTTCTATTTGGACCGAACAAGGTTCTCCGTTAATGGTGTTCACCGAACAACAAAAGCAAGGCTTAATCGACTTTTTCCGACAACAGCAACTGGATGTGGAAATCGAAATCGGTATGACTTATGGTAATCCGTCCATGCCAAGTGCTGTGCAAAAATTAATGGATAAAAAAGTGGAACACATCATCGTACTTCCGCTCTATCCACAATACAGCAGTAGCACAACAGGAGCCGTGTTCGACTCTTTTGCTGAGGCATTGAAACAACAACGTGGCATTGTGCCCTTTGATTTTATTCATTCCTATCCGCTCAACCAAAACTATATTTCCGCGTTAATTGATTCTTGCAAAGCGAGATTAAAGGCGGATGAGTTTTTACTGTTTTCCTTTCACGGCATTCCGTTACGTTATGAAAACACCGGCGATTACTACCGCACACATTGCCAACAAACCGCAGCTGCGGTGGCACAAGGGTTGGGCTTAAATGAAAAACAATGGGGTTTAACCTTCCAATCCCGTTTTGGTAAAGAAGAATGGTTACAGCCTTATACCGATGAGTTTTTGTCTAACGCTGCAGCACAGGGCATTAAGAAAGTGGCAGTGATTTGCCCTGGCTTTGCTGTGGATTGTTTAGAAACCTTGGAAGAAATTGCTGAGGAAAATAAAGACTATTTCATCACTAACGGCGGTGAAAGTTATCAATACATTCCGGCGCTGAACGCCTCTCCGGCACATATCGAAACTTTGGGCAGATTAGTGATCAATCAAATGGCGAAAATGAAATGCAACAACTGCTCTTCACCAAACATTGACATTATTCCAACCATTACGGTGCCAACGTCAAACAATCTCAGTAGCCGTTGTCATTAAGCGAGAAATAAAAAAAGTGCGGTGGATTTTTGAGGTGTTAAAAACACTTGGAAAATCCACCGCACTTTTATTTTATAGGTGCAAATAAACGCACCTTACGATGATCTTGCTATGATTAATTCGCTTTCCACTCGCCGTTCACGACAGTACCAACGACGTGGTAATCGTTCGTGAAGACCGCAAGGTTAGCGACTTTGCCGGCTTCAACAGAACCCAAACGGTCATCGACACCGATGGCGCGTGCCGGATAAAGGTTACTCATACGAATCGCTTCGGCAAGAGGAATCTCAACATATTCCACCGCATTTTTGATGGATTCCATCATGGTGATAGAAGCACCTGCGATCGTGCCGTTACCGTCATAGCAACGTCCTTCTTTCACATAAATGGTTTTACCCACGAAGGTGAAGGTTTCTAGTTCAGGGCCTGCACCGGCAGCCGCTAAAGAATCGGTCACAATACAAAGTTTGTCGCCTTTCACTTTTTTATCCAAACGCACATTACCAAAATCCACATGTACGCCGTCCACGATAATGCCGGTGTAAACGTCAGAATCCAATACTGCACCCACCACGCCCATGGCACGACCGGAACTGATCGGCGACATGGCATTGTGTAAGTGCGTTGCGAAAGTTGCGCCTTTACGGAAAGCCGCTTTTGCCACGTCATAGGTGGCGTTAGAGTGACCGACTGACACCACGATGCCACTTTTCACAAAATCAGGCGTGTAATTGATGGTTGGGTTTTCTGCGGCAATGGTGAGTTTGGTGATCACATCGGCGTTTTCACACAAGAAATCTTTCATTTCAGGTGAAATTTCACGGATATATTCCGGACGGTGTACGCCTTTTTTCTCTACGCTCAAATACGGCCCTTCAATATGCAAACCCAGTGCTTGGTTTTTATGTTTATTCAAATATTCACGCATAACTTTCACCGCACTTTTGATGCCCTCATCCGGTGCCGTAATAAAGGTTGGCAAGAAGCTGGTGCAGCCGGATTTCAGGTTGGTCGCTTGCATGATTTCTAAGGTTTCTACACTGGTTTGGTCGTTGAACATCACACCACCACAACCGTTTAATTGCAAGTCAATAAAACCGGCAGTGAGGTTATGCCCCTCTAAATCAAGGGTCTTAATGCCGCTTTCCAATTCGCTTTGTGGAATCACTGCTTCAATGTGTTCGCCATTCACGACCACCGCATAATCCCGAAGGATTTCATCTTTGGTGTAAATGACGGAATTAATTAATGCATATTTCATAATCGTACCTTTAAATAATCTAAAAATTCACCGCACTTTTGCGCTAAACATTACAACACGCTGTGAATGGCGTGACTTTCCAAGTCGGTGAAATATTTCACGGTTTTTACTTTCAACTCTTGCAACGCCGGCTCATCACACACCAACACAAAATGGCGATGTAATTGCAATGCGCTGACCGTCCACATGTGATTTACTGCGCCTTCAACAGCGGCTTGCACAGCGAGCGCTTTGGAATGCCCTGTTGCCAAAATCATCACTTCTTCTGCGTCTAACAAGGTGCCGACCCCAATGGTTAAAGAATATTTTGGCACTTGGTTCACATCATTATTAAAGAAACGGGAGTTCGCAATAATCGTATCCGGTGTAAGGGTTTTAATACGGGTGCGGGAGCTCAACGAAGAAGCCGGTTCATTGAAGGCAATATGTCCATCTACGCCAACGCCGCCCATAAATAAATGAATTTTTCCGTAAGATTTGATTTTTTCTTCGTAACGACGACATTCTTCATCATGATCGTCCGTATTGCCGTCCAAAATATTGATGTTTTGCGGCTGAATATCAATGTGGTTAAAAAAATTGTTGTGCATGAAGCTGTGATAGCTTTCCGGATGTTCTTTCGGAAGACCCACATATTCATCCATGTTGAATGTGACCACATGTTTAAAACTCACTTCACCGGCTTGGTTTAAGCGGATCAGTTCTTGGTAAGTTTTAAGTGGTGTTCCGCCGGTAGGTAAACCCAATACAAACGGGCGTTCTTCGGTGGGATTAAAACGATTGATTCTGTCAACGATATGACGTGCTGCCCAACGGCTAACTTGTTGTTCGTTATGTAGAGGGATGAGGCGCATAATAAACTTCCTTTATTGTGACCGCACTTTACAATCATTTTGTAGGAACAGGCGTTATGCCTGTCCCATTTATGTCATAAAGAGAATTTAGGACAGGCATAACGCCTGTCCCTACACCAGAAAAGTGCGGTCTCTTTTTCCATTAAATTAGAAATATTTCTCTTTTAATTCTTTTGCTTTGGCTAATTGTGCTTCGGTCGCTTTTGCCGTCATTGGTTCACGACAATAGCCGGCATCCACACCTTCCAATTTCAACAATTCTTTGATGGTTAAATACAAACCATTCGCTAAGATACCTTCGATTAAATCGTTGGTCACATGTTGAATTTCACGCGCTTCAGCCAGTTTGCCTTGTTTGGTCAAGTCAAAAATTTGTCTCGCACGAACACCGTTCACGTTGAATGTACTACCAATAGCACCATCCACACCTAAAGCCACCGCTGGCAACATCATTTCATCAAAGCCGGCCCAAATTAAGTGGTTTGGATACGCTTTTTGTAAACGTTCTAATAAGTAGAAGTCACCTGCGGTAAATTTCACGCCAAGCACTTTCGGGTTTTTGTAAAGCTCGCCGAATTGTTCTACGCCCATGTTTACGCCGGTTAAGAACGGAATGGAGTAAACGATCATGTTGTTACCGGTTTCGGCAATGATGGTGTCGTAGTAGTGTTTAATTTCAGGGAAGCTGAATTTGTAGTAGAACGGGGTTACCGCAGAAAGGCAGTCATAGCCTAATTCAGTGGCATATTTACCTAATTCCACCGCTTCGTGTAAATTCACGCTACCCACTTGTGCGATTAACGCCACTTGGTCTTTTGCTTCATCTTTCGCAATACGGAAGATTTGTTTTTTCTCTTCGGTAGAAAGCATGAAGTTTTCACCGGTAGAACCACCCACATACAAACCATTGACTTTCATTTTGTCGATATTGTGGCGAATAATTTGGCGTAAGCCTTTTTCATTAATAGAGCCATCTTCATTAAATGACACTAATAACGCACTGAAAATACCTTTTAAATCACGCATTGTTTTCTCCTGTTTAGTATTTAATACGTTGTTCTAAAATAACATTAAGGGTTTTCTCTTTTGTCTGGGTCGCTTTTTCTTGCTCGGCTTGGACTATCAACGCATAAATCAAATCCAAGACAAACAATTGAGAAATTTTCGTACCGATGGAATCGCCTTGCAGCTTTCCTTGCTTATTGCCGTTAACCAACACAAAATCTGCATGTTCGGTCAAAGGCGAACGCATACTGTGGGTCAATGCCACTGTCGTTGCACCATTATCTTTGGCAATTTTTAACGCATGCGCTGTTTCTTGCGAATAGCCGGAATGGCTGATGCCAATCGCCACATCATTGCGTTGTAACAATGCCGCTTGCATATACATAAAATGATTGTTACCGCTGGCATCGACCGGAATGCCGATACGCATAAATTTATTTTTAGCATCTTCCGCTGTCACCCCGGAGGTGCCGACACCGAAAATAAAAACACGATTCGCACGTCGAATGAAACGTACCACTAACTCCAGCTGATTCAGATCCAGCAAATCAATGGTTTCATCCATTACCGTATTAATCACGGACTGCAATTTACGTGCAATTTTCACCGGATCATCATCTGCCGTGACTTCCGTATCCAATAAACTGTTGTCTTTGCCCCCTTGTGTTTTCGCAACTTCAATAGAAAACTCTAATTTGAAATCACTAAACCCACGAAAGCCAAGAGTACGACAAAAACGCACGAAAGTGGCTTCGCCGACATCTAAGTAAGACGCCAACTCGGCTAAAGAGTGTCGCATGACGATATCCGGCGAGCGGTTAATGGCGTCTGCGATTTTCTTCTCCGTCTTCGTTAAACTCTGGTACAAAGAGCTAATGGTATTCAGTACACTGCCGTTTTTTGCCATAAATGCTCCTAACGATTGATTTGAGTAAGTGCCCATGCAGCCGCGCCGATAAGTCCGGCATCTTGCCCTAATTGAGCCGCATCCAACGGACAACGATAAATTTCCGGCATTTGCGCCAAATACTGTTTCACCAAAGGCAAATAGCCTTCAGCCAACCCAACGCTACCGCCAATCACCACATGTTGTACGTCCATACCAATCACTAAATCCGCCACTAAATTGGCAATCGCTTTTGCTGAACGAGACACAAGTGCGGTAGCTTTTTCATCCATTTTTCTAAAACGGGCAAAGACTTCTTTTGGATCGCAAAGATCGTCCCATTGTTTAGAAACCGCTTCAATGGCACGTCCTGATGCGATGGCTTCCACACAACCAACTCGACCACAACCGCACACAGGACCATTTGGATCCGCAACAGTATGTCCAATATGACCGGCAATGCCGTTCGGTTCAGTGAGTAATTGGTGGTTTAAAATTAACCCGCCACCTACGCCCGTAGAGACGGTAATAAAAGCAAAGTTTTGAAGGTTATTTTTATCTTGCAGTTGATATTCCGCATAAGTCGCAGCCTGCGCATCATTCAATAAATACACGGGCTTTGATGTATGCTGAGAAATGCTTTGTTTTAGAGGGAAATAAGCCAGTCCGCCTAAATTTTTCGGATTAAGTGCGGTCAATATTCCTTTATTGATGATGCCTGTGGAGGCAACCGCAACATAATCGAATTGCCCCGCATAATCCGAAAGTAATTGTGCGAGCGTTTGATGCATTGCCTCCACCACATTTTCTTGCGGTGTGTGGATTTGTTGACGTTGTGTCACGTGGTTCCCTGACACAATGGCTGAGGCGATTTTAGTTCCGCCGATATCTAAGGCTAAGCAACGCATCATGTTTCCCCTCTTAATTATTTATTTGCAGAATTAACCGCACTTGAGAACCAGCTCACGATATGTTCTAAACGGGTTAACGCAGATCCTACGGTCACGAAATCAGCACCGATCTCAATAGCTGTTTTAGCAAGTTCCGGCGAGTTGTAACGTCCTTCCGCCATAACTTTGCAGCCTGCGGCTTTCAAATCTTTGACTAATTGATAGTCCGGTTCATCCGGTACAGCACCACCTGTGTAGCCTGACATGGTGCTACCCACAATATCAAAGCCTAATTTTTGGCAGTACAACCCTTCTTCTAAATTGGAGCAATCCGCCATGGCAAGACAGCCCATTTCATGAATTTTTTTGACCGCACTTTCAATATCAACAGGACGCGGACGATGGGTGCCATCCACGGCAATGATATCCGCACCGGCATGCGCTAAATCTTCAATGTCTTGTAAAAACGGCGTGATACGCACCGGGCTGTCCGGCAAATCGCGTTTTACAATACCGATAATCGGCACATTGACTGTTGGACGCGTTGCTTTCAAGTTGTCCACGCCTTCAATACGCAGTCCAGCCGCTCCACCGACAACAGAAGCCTGCGCCATCGCGGCAACAATTTCCGGCTTATCCATCGGGCCATCATCGACCGGTTGGCAGGACGCAATCAATCCATTTTGAATTTTGGCAAAAACCTCTTGGTGGGATAATTTGTGTTGAGTGAATGACATAAAAACTCCTATTAATTTGCGGCTGCATTTGGCAGTCATTCTTGTCATCGTGCATTATATGATAACAACACTTCATTTTAAAATATCTTTTTGAAGTGTTTTTTCAATGATGTGATCTACCTCTCATTTCTGAAATAAAACTTCACAATCTATTTGAAAATGATTTTTTTACTTTAGAATGGATGCCGAGTTGTAATCTAACCATGTTCTTAAACATCAATTAACTTACTATCATTACAGGAGTAGCTTATGAAACTAGCAAAACTTTTCCTTGCCACTGCAATCGCATTAGGCGTGACCTCTGCTGCAAACGCTGCAGATTTCGATTTAAAATTTGGTATGAACGCGGGTACGTCTTCTAACGAATACAAAGCTGCTGAAATGTTTGCCAAAGAAGTGAAAGAAAAATCTAACGGCAAAATCGAAATTTCACTTTATCCAAGTTCTCAATTAGGTGACGACCGCGCCATGTTAAAACAATTAAAAGACGGTGCGTTAGACTTCACTTTTGCTGAATCTGCACGTTTCCAATTGTTCTATCCTGAAGCGGCTGTGTTTGCTTTACCTTACGTTATCAGTGACTACAGCGTGGCACAAAAAGCTTTATTTGACACTGCATTCGGTAAAGACTTAATCCAAAAAATGAACAAAGATTTAGGCTTAACCTTATTATCCCAAGCCTATAACGGTACACGCCAAACCACCTCTAACCGTGCAATCAACAGCATTGCCGACATGAAAGGCTTAAAATTACGCGTACCAAACGCGGCAACTAACTTGGCGTACGCAAAATATGTGGGTGCATCTCCAACACCAATGGCATTCTCCGAAGTGTATCTAGCATTACAAACGAATTCCGTTGACGGTCAAGAAAACCCATTGGCAACCGTTCAAGCACAAAAATTCTATGAAGTGCAAAAATACTTGGCAATGACCAACCACATTTTAAACGACCAACTTTATCTTGTAAGTAACGAAACCTTTGCTGACTTACCAGCTGACTTACAAAAAGTTGTTCGTGATGCAGCACAAAAAGCCGCAGAATACCACACCAAATTATTCGTTGACGGTGAAAAAGAATTAGTAACTTTCTTTGAAAAACAAGGTGTAACCGTAACATATCCGGATCTCACTCCATTCAAAGAAGCAATGAAACCTTTCTATGCTGACTTTGTAAAACAAACCGGTACGAAAGGCGAAGAAGCACTTAAACAAATTCAAGCTGTAAGCAAATAATTCTCTTATTCGTGTGCCTGTTTCGGCAGGCACGCTTTTTCTCTCCTTTATTATTCAACGGAGTTGAATATGAAAATCTTTAATAAACTCGAAGAATGGATCGGTGGGGCATTATTCCTCGTGATATTCTGCATTCTTGTTTTGCAAATTCTATTCAGACAAGCTTTCCACTCCCCATTAATTTGGAGTGAAGAACTTGCCAAATTGCTGTTCGTTTATGTCGGTATGCTCGGCATTAGCGTTGCCGTCAGAAAACAAGAGCACGTTTATATCGACTTCTTGACTAACTTAATGCCACCGGCAGTCAAAAAAATCACCAATACATTCGTACAAATCGTGATTTTCCTCGGTGTGATTTTCTTTATCCACTTTGGTATCAAAACCTATTTAGGTGCCAGTTTCCCGATTGATGCGTTAGGCGGTATTTCTGAAAAATGGATCTATGCCTCCTTACCAATCATTGCCGTATTGATGCTCGTTCGCTTCTTCCAAGCGCAAGCAGACAACTTCAAACAAAACAAAAGCTATTTACCGGCAACCTTCTTTATCGTAAGTGCGGTCGTTTTATTAGGCGTTTTATTCCTTGCCCCTGACTGGTACAAAGTCCTACGCGTAACCGAATATGTCAAATTTGGTTCCAATGCGGTCTATGTGGCATTGCTCTTCTGGTTAGTCATCATGTTCTTAGGCGTGCCGGTAGGTTGGTCATTATTTATCACTACCCTACTCTACTTCTCCATGACCCGTTGGAACGTGGTAAATGCGGCCTCTGAAAAACTCACCATGAGTTTAAATAGCTTCCCACTCCTTGCTGTGCCGTTCTATATTCTTACCGGGATTTTAATGAACACCGGCGGTATCACCGAACGTATCTTTAACTTTGCCAAAGCCTTGCTTGGCCACTACACCGGCGGTATGGGACACGTTAATATCGGTGCAAGCTTGCTATTCTCCGGTATGTCCGGTTCTGCACTTGCCGATGCGGGTGGTTTAGGTCAATTGGAAATCAAAGCCATGCGTGATGCAGGCTATGACGATGACATCTGCGGCGGTATCACTGCAGCCTCTTGTATCATCGGTCCATTGGTTCCACCAAGTATTGCCATGATCATTTACGGTGTTATCGCGAACGAATCCATTGCAAAACTCTTTATTGCCGGCTTCGTACCGGGGGTATTAGTCACCATCGCTCTCATGGCAATGAACTACTACATCTCCAAAAAACGTGGTTATCCAAGAACACCAAAAGCGACCCGTGAAGAACTTTGCACATCATTCAAAAGAGCATTCTGGGCAATTTTAACTCCAATTTTGATTATCGGCGGTATCTTCTCCGGTTTATTCAGCCCGACAGAATCTGCGGTGGTTGCAGCTGCCTACTCCGTCATTATCGGTAAATTCGTGTATAAAGAATTAACTTTGAAAATGCTCTTCAACAGCTGCGTGGAAGCCATGTCCATTACCGGTGTTGTTGCATTAATGATTATGACCGTAACCTTCTTCGGTGACATGATCGCACGTGAACAAGTGGCAATGCGTATTGCAGACGTCTTCGTTGCTGTGGCGGATTCTCCGTTAATGGTGTTAGTCATGATCAATGCCTTGTTATTGTTCCTCGGTATGTTCATTGACGCCTTAGCATTACAATTCCTTGTATTGCCAATGTTAATTCCAATCGCCATGCAATTCGGTATCGACCTTGTGTTCTTCGGTGTTATGACAACCTTGAACATGATGATCGGTATCTTAACCCCACCGATGGGTATGGCGTTATTCGTGGTCGCACGCGTGGGTAACATGTCCGTGTCCACAGTAACGAAAGGCGTATTACCATTCTTAATCCCGATTTTCGTGACCTTGGTATTAATTACCATTTTCCCAAGTATCATCACATTCATCCCGAATTTGTTAATACCTTAGGAACCTAAAAGTGCGGTTGCAAAACGCAGTAAATTTCAACCGCACTTTGCTTACCCAGAGAAATTACGATTGCTAAACCTGTCTAAGCATCAGTAATTTCAAAACATAAAAACCTATTCAAGCCGTTTACGAATAGCAAACAAATAACTCAAAAACGAGGTTTATTATGAAATTTCAAAAAACAACATTAGCTGCTCTTTTCTTTGCTGCAACCACTTTTGCTGCGACAGCGCAAGCTGCTGCTTATCCTGACTTACCGGTAGGTATTAAAAGCGGTGCCGGTGCGTTAATTGGCGATACTGTTTATGTGGGCTTAGGTACAGGCGGTGACAAATTCTATGCGTTAGATTTAAAAACACCGAACGCGCAATGGAAAGAAATTGCTGCATTCCCGGGCGGTGACCGTAACCAACCGGTGGCAGCTGCCGTTGACGGCAAATTATATGTATTCGGCGGATTACAAAAAAATGAAAAAGGCGAATTACAATTAGTCAACGATGCTTACAGCTATAACCCGGCTGATAATACTTGGAGCAAACTACCAACCCGCTCACCACGCGGTTTAGTAGGCTCTACCGGCGCATCACACGGTGATAAAGTATATATCGTGGGCGGTTCTAACTTGTCTATTTTCAACGGTTTCTTCCAAGACACTGTTGCTGCAGGTGAAGACAAGGCGAAAAAAGACGAAATTGCCAAAGCATATTTTGAACAACGTCCGGAAGACTATTTCTTCACAACCGAATTGTTAAGCTATGAGCCATCTACCAACAAATGGCGCAATGAAGGTCGCGTACCATTCTCCGGTCGTGCCGGTGCAGCATTTACCATTCAAGGTGATGATTTAGTTGTCGTGAACGGTGAAATCAAACCGGGCTTGCGTACGGCAGAAACCCATTCCGGTAAATTCACTGCGAAAGGCGTTCAATGGAAAAACTTACCTGATTTACCGGCACCAAAAGGTCAAAGCCAAGATGGTTTAGCAGGTGCGATGGCAGGTTACAGCCACGGTCATTACTTAGTCACCGGCGGTGCAAACTTCCCAGGTTCTGTAAAACAATTCAAAGAAGGCATGCTCCATGCTCACAAAGGTTTGAGCAAAGCATGGCATAAAGACATTTACACCCTTAACAACGGTAAATGGAAAATTGTCGGTGAATTACCTGCAGGTATCGGTTACGGTGTTGCCGTGTCTTATGACAACAAAGTATTGCTCATCGGCGGTGAAACAGAAGGCGGCAAAGCATTAACATCTGTTCAAACCATGAGCTATGACGGCAAACAATTAAAAGTAGAATAATCTTCTTTTAGTATCAATTTAACGGATTAAGTACGCTTGATCCGTTATTTTGTTTTTAACCTGCTTAGCACAACGCCAACAGTGCTGTGATAACTTCACAAATACACGCCTTTTCATTTGAAAAAAGAAATCTGATTGCGCTATGCTACACAGGCCTAAAAAAATTATTTTATGGAATCAATAAATTAAAGGAGTTCTTATGAGTATTCTCAGTTATGCCCAAAAAATCGGGCAAGCCTTAATGGTGCCGGTTGCCGTATTACCGGCAGCCGCCGTACTAATGGGGATCGGCTACTGGCTAGACCCGGACGGTTGGGGGGCGAATAGCCAACTTGCCGCATTGCTGATCAAATCCGGTGCTGCCATCATCGACAACATGGGCTTATTATTTGCCGTGGGTGTTGCTTTCGGTTTATCCAAAGACAAACACGGTTCAGCCGCTCTTTCCGGTTTAGTCGGTTACTATGTTGTAACTACCCTACTCGCACCGGGTGGCGTGGCACAATTACAACATCTTGATCCAAGCCAAGTGCCTGCCGCTTTCGGTAAAATCAATAACCAATTTATCGGGATCTTAATCGGTGTGCTTTCTGCAGAACTTTACAACCGTTTCTATCAAGTAGAGTTGCCGAAAGCGCTGTCCTTCTTCAGCGGAAAACGTTTAGTCCCAATCGTGGTCTCCTTTGCCATGATTGCGCTTTCTTTCATTCTGCTTTATGTATGGCCTTATATCTTCAACGCATTAGTTTCTTTCGGTGAATCCATCAAAGATTTAGGCGCCGTAGGTGCCGGTATTTACGGTTTCTTCAACCGTCTATTAATTCCGGTTGGCTTACACCACGCGTTAAACTCTGTATTCTGGTTTGACGTAGCAGGCATTAACGACATTCCTAACTTCTTAGGTGGTGCAAAATCCATCGCTGAAGGCACTGCCACTGTGGGTGTGACCGGTATGTATCAAGCCGGTTTCTTCCCGGTCATGATGTTCGGTTTACCGGGTGCCGCATTAGCAATTTACCAATGTGCAAAACCAAGCCAAAAAGTAAAAGTTGCTTCCATCATGTTGGCGGGTGCATTTGCTTCCTTCTTCACCGGTATCACCGAACCGCTTGAATTCTCCTTCATGTTCGTGGCACCGATTCTTTATGTGTTACACGCCCTATTAACCGGTATTTCCGTGTTTATCGCGGCGAGTATGCACTGGATTGCGGGCTTCGGCTTCAGCGCAGGTTTAGTGGATATGGTGTTATCTTCACGCAACCCATTAGCCGTTGACTGGTACATGTTATTAGTACAAGGCTTAGTCTTCTTCACCATTTACTACATCGTTTTCCGCTTTGCTATCCAAGCCTTCAACTTAAAAACCATCGGTCGTACCGAAGAAGCTGAAGAGCCAAAAGAAGAACAAAGCGAACACAATCATTCTCGTGAAGAAAGAGCGGTTAAATTTATCGACGCTTTAGGCGGTGCCGATAACTTAAAAACTGTTGACGCTTGTATCACTCGCTTACGTTTAACCTTAGCGGATCGTAGCAAAATTGACGAAGCACAACTTAAATCCCTCGGCTCCAAAGGTAATGTCAAACTCGGCAACGACGGGTTACAAGTTATCCTTGGTCCTGAAGCAGAATTCGTTGCTGAGGCAATTAAAGTACAATTGAAGTAATTTCAAATACCACAAAAATCCATAAACAAAAAAGCCACTTTGACGCCAAAGTGGCTTTTTTATATGTTTCAATTAACCATCAACGCAGATGCTTGTTTTCTTCCGTTTCCGGCTCTAAATCGAGTTTTTCCATCAATAAACGGTCGCCGTCTTCTTCCGGGTTACCCGTCACAAGCAGTTTGTCGCCGTAGAAAATGGAGTTAGCCCCCGCCATGAAACACATTGCTTGCATTTCTTCGCTCATGCCTTGACGACCGGCGGATAGACGGACGTAACTGTTTGGCATGGTAATGCGTGCTACGGCAATGGTGCGCACAAATTCTGTCCAATCTAGTTCTTCTGCGTCAGCAAGCGGTGTACCTTCGATTTTCACTAATTGATTGATTGGCACGGATTCCGGTTGCGGATCCAAATTCGCCAAGCTGGCAATAAGTCCTGCGCGTTCTTTGCGGGTTTCATTCATGCCCACAATCCCGCCGCAACAGACTTTCAAGCCGGCTTTACGCACTTTGCCTAAGGTACTGATACGATCATCAAAACGACGTGTACCAATCACTTCGCTGTAATGTTCCGGTGCGGTGTCTAGGTTGTGGTTGTAGTAATCCAAGCCCGCGTCTTTTAATTCTTCCGCCATGCCATCTTGCAATAAGCCAAAAGTACCGCAAGTTTCCATACCAAGCGCTTTTACCGCCTTGATGATTTCTGTCACTTTGGCGATGTCTTTCGGTTTCGGTCCACGCCATGCGGCGCCCATACAGAAACGACCTGCACCTCGCGCTTTCGCGATTTTAGCTTTCGCCACGATGTCTTCCACGTTTAATAACTCTTGATTTTGGACGCCTGTATGGTAACGCGCTGATTGCGGACAATAACCACAATCCTCCGGACAACCGCCGGTTTTAATCGACATTAAGGTAGAAAGCTGAATGGCGCGTGGGTTAAAGTTTTTGCGATGAACTTGTGCCGCACGATAAATTAAATCTAAAAATGGGGTTTCAAACAACGCTTCTACTTTGCACACCGACCAATATTCTGCGGTTGGATGCGGTGTGATGGAGTAAATTTGTAAGGTACTAGTTGACATAGGTCTCCTTAAGTAAAACAAAGTAAATAAAAAGTGCGGTGCATTTTAAGCGCATTTTTCTTGCAGGCTTATCCGACCATTTTCAATACGAAGCATGCGATCCACTTTGCCCGTCAGTTCTGATGGTTGGTGCGTTACAAGCAACAACGTCAGCTTTTTACTGTGGCAAAGTTCATCAATCAAATTGAGCATTTCCATTCTCAATTCCGGATCGAGCGCAGAAAATGGTTCGTCCAACAATAAAATCGGTTTATCACGCAACAAACAACGCGCCAATGCGACCCGTTGTTTTTGTCCGCCCGACAAACTGTTTGGCAGGCGGGATAAAAAGGATGTTAATCCTACAGCATCAGCAACCCGTTCGATCTGATCTTGCTCAAGTGCGGTCAATTTTAAGCTTGTTTTTAAGCCCAATGCCAAATTTTGTTGCACGGTTAAATGAGGAAATAAATTGTTCTCTTGAAACAACATGGACACAGGTCGCTCATACGGCGCGCTACGCGTATGGTTTTCACCGTTTAACCAAATATTGCCTTGTGTCGGCAATACGAAACCGGCAATTAAATTTAACAACGTACTTTTACCCGCACCGCTTGGCCCAACAATGGCAATACGCTCCCCTGCCGCCACCTGCAAATCAAACGTCATCGGCAGTGCATCATCAGCTAAAAATACGTTATCTAAGCGAATCATGTTGTTCCTTTTGATGTTCAATTAAGGCGAAAATAGCGCCGCATAATAACAGCAAAATACCGGCAGTGACAGCGGCCTCTTGGTGACGATAACTGCCTAATTGTTGATATAACAAATGGGGTAACGAGGTAAATTCTTGGTTGCCGAACAACGCAATCGCCGTGAAATCCCCTAAGGAAAGGGCAAATGCCAAAGCAAGCGCATAGTTTATCGGTGTACGAAGTGAATGCCATTCAATCAGACGAAAACGTTGCCAGCCGACAATCCCAAGGGAGTTACACAAACGTTCGTAATACAACATATTGTTATTGAATGGTTCAGTTAAAATGCGCAGTACGAAAGGCATGGCGCTCAAGGCGTTACACGCAACGACAATGGCAAATAAATGGGCGTTGCTAAAATCCACGTCACGCAACAATAAAAATAACCCCATCGCCAATACCAAAATGGGAATTGCCAAAATCACCATTCCGGCATTGAGAATAAATTGCGCTGTTTTTACATAATACAGCCATTGCAAACGACGTGATAATAACAACAATGCCACCGCCATGAGCAACGCCAGTAAAGCGGACGCAGGCGCAATAGTTAAAGAGTAGGTTAAGGCTTTCCACAGTTGCGGATTGTGCCACGCCGTCAGCCATTTGCCTGATGTCAGTGCGCTAAACAAAATATTTAACAACGGCGACAACATAAAACACACAAAAACGCCGAGCAAAAAAACATGGAAAAATTTGACCGCACTTTTCGATGGGCTCAGCCAACGATACGGGCTGCTTAATGTGGTTTGTGAAGTGTTATTGAACAGACTACTAAACGTAAATAGCAGCAAACAAAACACAAACTGCAATAAGGCAAACACTGCCGCTTTCGGCAAATCAAATTCAAATAAAATCGCCTGATAAATCGCTGTTTCTAGCGTGGTATATTGCGGCCCACCACCCAAGGTGAGCACCACCGTAAAACTGGTAAAACAGAGCATAAAAATCAAGCTGAAAGTCGGCAACATCTGCCGACGCAGCACATGCCATTCCACCAATCGCACAAAACGCCAACCACGAATATTCAGTTGTGCCGCCAACTGATGCTGTTCATAAGGAATGCTTTCCAAACTTTGTAAAAACAGTTTGGTTGCCAGCGGAATGTTAAAGAAAAGATGCGCAATTAAAATCCCCGACAAGCCGTAAATGCTGCCCGTCCAAGTGCGGTCAAAAAAATGCAAGAGTTGTGCAATCCAACCGGAGGCGCCATAAATGCCAATTAAGCCGAAAATCGCCACCAACACCGGCAACACAAAAGTCAGCGACATGATCTTCAGCAAAAAGGCTTTACCGACAAATTCCACATAATAAAAAGCGCGAGCGAGTAGCACGCCGAAGAACAGGGATAACAATGCGGAAAGCAACGCTTGTCCGAAGCTAAACGCGATAACGTGATGCAAATAGCGATCGGCAAAGAACTGTTGCCACTGAAATTCAGTGCCCTGCGCTAACACGGCACGCATGGCAAAGCCATAAAGCAACGAAATCAGCAAAATAACACTAACTCCGCCCACATAATGACGCGGGCGGAATTGCGGGCTAGAAAAAAATAAGCGGGTAAACAATGAACGAGACAACCAAAACATCGTTCAAATTATTTAGTTAATGTGGTTTGCCATTGATGAATCCAACTCCGCAACATTTCCGGGCTAACATTGGAGGTATTCAAGAAAGACTGCTTCAACACATTTTCTTTTAGGGCATCAAAGTGCGGTTCAACCGGCGCTTGGATCACCGGGAACATCACGTTTGCCGTGACAATCTGTTTTTGCGCTTCCGGTGTCACCAAAAAATCCATGAAGTGATCAGCACATTGATTTTTATGTTCTGCGATTCGCGCCGCCAATTCCACTTGCATCACATTGCCTTCAGCAAACGTGGTTGCCGCATAATTCTCTTTATTTTCAAATAATTGGTGATATAACGGCGAAGTGGTGTAACTTAATACGACATCCGCCTCCCCTTTCAGGAATGCGCCGTAAGTGTCAGACCAGCCCTTGCCCACCGTAACTGTGTGTTTAGCAAGTTGTTGCCAGGCTTGCGCCACTTGGTCTGCTGAATAAACCGTATTCATCCACACTAATAAACCACGTCCCACGCTACTAGTGCGCGGATCTTGATAGATCACACGTAAATCTTCCCGCTCTACTAATTCTTTCAGGCTTTTCGGCGGATTTTTCACTTTATTTTTGTCATAGACAAAGGCGTAAGTGCCGAAATCGTAAGGCAAGAACGTGTTATCCGTCCATTGGTTTGGTAAAGAAAGTTTGCTTAAATCCACGTTATTCGCATCAAATAAATGACTTTTTTTTGCTTCATCCAACACAAAATTATCTAAGCCCAACACGATATCCGCTTTGGTTTTATGGCCTTCTAAACGCACACGATTAAACAACGTACCACCGCTTTCAAACGGCACATAATTCACCTTGCAAAGCGGAAATTGCTGTTCAAATGCCTGCTTCACTTTCGGGCCAGCCCCCCAATCAGACGTAAAAGAATCGTAAGTATAAATATTCACGGTTTCTTCATGATGATTCGCCAATACGGTGCCGGCGCATAAAGAAAGTGCGGTCAAAATTAACGTTGTTTTTTTCATGTGTCTGTTCCTCAGTATGAATTATGCCTTGTCTTGATAAGCCCAATGATTGGTCGGCCCATGTCCATGACCGATATTTAACGGATGGCTGATTGCCGCCGTAATGTAGTCTTTTGCTGTTTTAATCGCCTGTTCCACAGAAGCGCCTTTGGCGAGTTCTGCCGTCATACAGGCGGAGAACGTACAACCCGTGCCATGCGTTTGCGCTGTCGCATAACGTGGGCTTTCTAAAGTAAATTGCGCGTTAGGGGTAAACACCCAATCGCGACACACCGCACTTTGTGAATGCGCGCTGTGTCCGCCTTTAATCACCACGGTTTTCACACCACGCGCCTGCAAAATTTGCGCCGCGTGTTGCGCCGTTTGGTCATCAATGACCTCCACGCCTGTCAGCGCCTTGGCTTCCGGCAAGTTTGGCGTAATCACATCCGCCAACGGCAATAAAAATGTATTCAAAGAATCGACCGCTCTTTGTTGTAACAAGGGTGCACCGCCTTTGGCGATCATAACAGGATCTAACACCAACGTGCCGAAGTGATACTGATTTAATGCCTCAGCGACACATTCGATAATCTCTGCTGTGCCTAACATACCGATTTTAAAGGCGCTAATCGTGAAATCATCAGCAATCGCTTTCAGCTGGCTTTGAATAGTTTGAAGGGGGATGGTGTGAATATCAAAGACGCCTAAGGTGTTTTGCGCCGTGACGGCCGTAATCACCGAGGTACCAAACACACCACGCATTTGAAAGGTTTTTAAATCTGCCTGAATTCCGGCGCCACCACCGCTATCCGAACCGGCTATGGTCAACGCTTGAGCGACTTTACTCATAACGTCCTCCGCCATTTACCGGCACAGAACGACAAAACGCATATTGCATCATTGTTCCTTTTTTAATGAAAAAAGATAATCAGCAATAATGACGAATGAAGAAGATGTGGAGAAAAAGAAAGGAAGTGTGATTTTCTCGTTAGTTTCCTACGTCAGTATTAACTGTATCAGGTTCACGGGTATGATCTCAGCACAAAGCACCCCGACTAATAACGGAGTTCAGTCTATCTATTTTGCTGAGGAAGGGCAAGAGGATTGTTGGGTGGGGAGAGAAGCACCTTGGGGAAAATAAGGTGCTTTAAATGTACAAAAAGCTAAGAAGATTTTACTCTAAAAGGATTCGTTGAACTCATCACCATATTTCCTTTTTCATCATTGAGCAGCTTTCTAAAATGATCCTTATACTTCTCAGAACCCGAGGAAAGATATATTTTATGAATTGCCTTTTTTACATCCTGTTCGTATTCAACATACATTTGTCCCTGTTCCGGATTCATTTGAATTTTATCATCACAAATATTAGCAATGTAAATAATACGACACTCCTGTTCTTCTTTAAAAGCCGAATGTTTCACTAAATATCTTAATGGCAAAAGAATTTTATCTAAAATTTCATGGGTTTTCTCATCTGAAGATAATTTTGAAATTTCTTCTTTTATCTCCGTAAGTTTCATCTTAACATTACTCTCAATTTGATCTATTTGTTCTTTATATTTTTTCCAGCGGGTAGAAGGTGTTAACCTTTCATCTTCTCTATAAAATGTCAGCTCCTCTCTTTGAGCAAGTTGTAAATAAAAAGGTTTATTATCTGAATAGGACTCTAAATAAATGCAACGGTAAAGGGGTAGTTTAGAAACCAATATAGGGTTAAGCTTATTACTCTCTCCCTGCTTTTCATCAATTTTTTTATTATCAAGAAATACCTCCGTTTTAAAAGGCACATTTTGATAACTTAACGTATTGAAAGCACTCACCTCTTGATTAAAAAATTTATCTCTCTCAAACACCAAACTAATCCCTGAAGCCTCTTGTCCCTTTTCTTTCCCATACAATCTAAATTGATTAAGGCTGTCGTGGTTAAATGTAAAACAACTAATAAATGTGATTAAATCATCTTCAGTTTTTTTACCATAGTTTAAGAAATCCTTTAAAATGGTGCCCTCCGTAGGATCATTCACCCCTTTAATCGTACTCAATCTAAATTTAGATGAACTTTTTTCCTCAGTAGGATTTAATAAAGAAAAGCCAATTAATGGTCGAGTATAATGTGCTATATTTTTCTCAAAATCCTCACTCGCCAAATTTTCTATCTTTAGTTCATTTAATATTTCTGTAACACGGTCCAATATCTTTAAAAGATGAATATCTTTACTTTTAAAAATAAATTTTAAAATATCATGACGATAATCAAACTTTACTCTTTCAAAAATATTATTAACAAACTTGCCAGCACGGTGTCCCTTCTTAATTAATTCAGGAATAAAACCATTAAGTAATATTTCTGTAATTCTTGAATACACATGTTGGGAATCACTTCTTTTTATATTTAGAAGAGTATTTACCGATTTCTTCCATTTGCCGTTATCAGCCCAAACTTTAGCTAAATTCCATTGAGCCAGAGCAAAAAGTTTTGGAGAATCTTCCCGGTAAATCGCCTTATACGCAGCAACCTCCTTTTCCTGCTCTCCTTTTTCTGCCCAAATAATCCCTACATTCCATTGAGCAAGAGCAAAAGTTTCCTTGTCATCTTCCCGATGAATAGCTTCATAAGCCGCAATCGCCTTTTCCTGCTCGCCTTTTTCTTCCCAAATCTCAGCTAAACCCAATTGAGCTCGCGCAAAAGCATTCGGGTAATCTTCCCGCTGAATAGTTTTATAGGTAGCAACTGCTTTTTTCTGTTCTCCTTTTTCTTCCCAAATAACCGCCAAATTATATTGAGCTTTAGCAAAAGTTTCCTTGTCATCTTCCCGATGAATAGCTTCATAAGCCGCAATCGCCTTTTCCTGCTCGCCTTTTTCTTCCCAAATCTCAGCTAAACCCAATTGAGCTCGCGCAAAAGCATTCGGGTAATCTTCCCGCTGAATAGTTTTATAGGTAGCAACTGCTTTTTTCTGTTCTCCTTTTTCTTCCCAAATAACCGCCAAATTATATTGAGCTTTAGCAAAAGTTTCCTTGTCATCTTCCCGATGAATAGCTTCATAAGCCGCAATCGCCTTTTCCTGCTCGCCTTTTTCTTCCCAAATCTCAGCTAAACCCAATTGAGCTCGCGCAAAAGCCTTCGGGTAATCTTCCCGCTGAATAGTTTTATAGATAGCCGCTGCTTTTTTCTGTTCTCCTTTTTTTTTCCAAAGAAAACCTAAATTAAACAGAGCCTTAGCAAAAGTTTCCTTATCATCTTGCTGCTGAATGGCTTCATAAGCCGAAATCGCCTTTTCCTGCTCGCCTTTTTCATCCCAAATAACACCTAAATTAAATTGAGCTTTAGCAAAAGCTTCCTTATCATCTTCTCGCTGAATGGCTTTATAAGCAGAAACCACTTTTTTATGGTCGTCTTTTTCTGCCCAAATAAGCGCTAAATTATATTGAGCTTTAGCAAAAGCTTTTGGGTTATCTTCTCGCTGAATGGTTTCATAGATAGCAATCGCCTTTTCTTGCTCGCCTTTTTTTCTCCAAATAAGTGCCAAATTTAATTGGGCCCTCGCAAAAGTTTCTGGTGAATCCTCTCTTTTTATTGATTGAAAAATATCAATCGCTTCATCTAATTTCTCATCTTGATATAACTTTTTAGCCTGTGAAAATAATTGTCTCGCTTCATCCTGTGACATGAGTGATTCCTTTAGTTTAATGAAAGAAAAAATATTTTATTTATGTAATAAGAATACCAAATCTATCCTTATCTCCCCAGCCTCTATATTTAATTCCTTGACACCTATCACACTTCTCCTCTCTCAAAATACCCCATTTCATGCTAAAGTTGACGCACCATTTTTCATAAGGATTCATCATGTCTTTTGTTGCGCCATTCACCGATAAACTCCATTCCCTTGCTGAAGTGCTGATCCAATCTTTTCCGGAACAATTTGATGCGACGTTGTTTGAACAAATCGAACAACAAATAGAAGATCCCGCAACGAATATCGGGCAAATGGCTGTGGCGGTGGCGATGTCGGATTTTGTGGCGGAGGCGTGGCAGAAACAGCCTGCGTTTTTAGCAAAATGTTGGGAAAAACTACCGCACTTTGAGGACTGTGACCAGTACGCCGAGCGGTTGAATGAGGTGTTGCAGGATGTGCAGACGGAAGAACAGCTTTATCGGGAATTACGTCTGTTTCGTGCCCGTGAAATGGTGAAATTGAGTGTTTGTCAAAGTCTTAATTTCGCCACGGTAGAACAGGTTTTTATTCGCTTGTCGCAACTGGCGGAAAGCCTGATTATTGGTGCGCGCGATTGGCTTTATGCACGGGCTTGTGAAGAAATGGGTACGCCAATGGATGCGCAGTGCAACGCGCAGCAGTTATATATTCTCGGCATGGGGAAATTGGGTGGCTTTGAACTGAATTTTTCTTCCGACATTGATTTGATTTTTACTTATCCAAGCCAAGGGGAAACCGTGGGTGCGCGCCGCAGCGTGGATAATGCGAAGTTTTTCACCCGTTTGGGGCAACGCTTGATTAACGCGTTAGATCAATACACAGCCGATGGTTTTGTGTACCGCACGGATATGCGTTTACGTCCCTTTGGCGACAGTGGCGCGCTGGCACTCAGTTTTAACGCCATGGAACAGTATTATCAGGATCAAGGGCGCGATTGGGAACGTTACGCCATGATCAAAGGTCGCATTTTAGGTGCGCAAGCAACGGATCCCAATGTTGCCGTTTTACAGAATTTATTGCGCCCGTTTGTATATCGTCGCTACATTGATTTCAGCGTGATTCAGGCGTTGCGTGAGATGAAACAAAAAATCGAACGGGAAGTACGCCGCCGCAACCTCACCGATAACATCAAATTGGGCGCGGGCGGCATTCGTGAAATTGAGTTTATCGTGCAGGTTTTCCAGTTAATTCGCGGTGGGCGGGAAATTGCCTTGCAGCAGCACGAATTGCTGAATTTATTGCCGGAACTGAGCAGGCTGAATTTGATTTCCATCGAACAGGAATCCGATTTGCGCCACGCCTATTTATTTCTACGTCGCGCGGAAAATGTGCTGCAAGCCATCAAAGATCAACAAACCCAACAACTGCCCGAGAATGAATGGGATCGTCAACGTTTAATCTTCGCCTGCGCGGAATTTACCCAATGGAGTGCGCAACAAGAAAGTGTTTCCGTCACTTACCCGATTCACGATTGGGCGAGTTTTCTCGCCGTGTTACACGAACATCAGCGCAAAGTGCGGTCGGTATTTCAGTCATTAATTGGCGATGAACAAGAAGAAAATACATCGGAAAATGCGTGGGAAGATTTCCTCGAAACGGATTTTGACGAACAAGAATTGCTCGGCATTTTGCAACAAAACGGTGTGCCGGAGGCGGAACAAGATGCGGTGTTGGATCGCCTGTTACAATTTCGCAACGAACTGCCCCGTTATGCTATTGGTGTGCGCGGGCGGGCGGTACTGAATCGCTTAATGCCAAACCTGCTGGAACAAGTTTTACATACGCCCAACAGCCCTGTTTTACTGCCACGCATTTTGACGATTATTGAAAAAATCCTCACGCGTACCACTTATCTCGAGCTATTAGCAGAAAATCCGCAAGCCTTGACACAGCTTATTGAACTGTGTGCCCAATCAAAATTTATTGCGGAACAAGTGGCGCGCCACCCGATTTTGCTCGATGAATTGCTCGATCAAAAATCCCTGCGAAATCCACCGCACTTTACCGAGTACGCCTCCGAATTACAGCAATATTTATTGCGCCTGCCGCAAGATGACGAAGAACAATTTATCGATGGCTTGCGCCAGTTTAAGCACGCTGCCCTGCTCCGCATTGCCGCCGCCGATATTCTCGGTGTGTTGCCGGTAATGAAAGTGAGCGACCATCTCACCTATTTGGCTGAGGCCATTATCGGCGCGGTGGTCAATTTGGCGTGGCAACAAATCGCCGTCCGTTTTGGGGTGCCCGAACATTTGGCAGAAGGAGAGAAAAACTTCCTCGTGGTGGGCTACGGCAAATTGGGCGGCATTGAATTAGGCTATAAATCTGACTTAGATCTCGTCTTCTTATACGATCCCGCTAGCAATAGCCAAACCGTTGGTGGCAAAAAAGTCATCGACAGCAACCAATTCTATTTACGTTTGGCGCAAAAAATCGTCAGTATTTTCAGCATGAATACCAGCGCCGGGATTTTATATGACGTGGATATGCGCCTACGCCCGTCAGGCGATGCGGGATTGCTTGGTTGCTCTTTCGCCGCCTTTGAAAACTATCAACTAAACGAAGCCTGGACCTGGGAAAAACAAGCCTTGGTGCGTAGCCGTGCAGTGTTCGGCGAACAGAAACTCCGAGATGAATTTGAAACCATTCGCCACAAGGTACTTTCTGCCCCGCGGGACTTAGTTCAACTGAAACAGGATGTCTGCGAAATGCGGGAAAAAATGTATGAACATTTGGCAAAACATGATGACGCCCAATTCAACATTAAAACCGACCAAGGCGGCATTACGGACATTGAATTTATCGCCCAATATTTGGTGTTAGCGCATTCGCCGCAGCAGCCCGCACTCACACGTTGGTCAGATAACGTGCGGATTTTCGAAATCATGGCAGAATACGGCATGATTTCTGACACCGATAGCGAACGTTTAAAACAATGTTATGTGGATCTGCGCAACCGTATTCACCATTTGAATTTACTCGGTTTACCCTCTGTGGTGGACGGAGCGGAATTTTGTGCAGAACGGGCGTTTGTACGAGAGATGTGGGCGCGACTATTCCATTAAAGTGTGGTTATTTTTAATAACGTTTTTTCATCACTCAAAAACGTGAATTGATTATGAAAATAAAAAAATTCATGTTTTCTCCTTTTTTGCCCCGAAAATATTTTTTCATTTCCCCTATTTTCTGCTATGTTGACTACCTTTTTTCACTACTCGTACTTTTAATTTTTAAGGATTTTTTATGCACGCATTGCTTAAATTTACCCAATTTGTTAGTAAAACCTTTGCCCTTTGGGTGTTACTTTTCGCTCTCCTTGCGTTTCTCTCACCGGAAACCTTCTTATGGCTCCGCCAATATATTCCTTACTTGCTCGGTATTGTCATGTTCGGCATGGGGATTACGCTTACTTTCAATGATTTCAGTGAAGTCGCCAAACACCCGAAAGCCGTCATTGTGGGCGTAGTCGGGCAATTTGTAATCATGCCATCCATCGCTTTTGTCCTCGCAAAAGCATTGAATTTGCCGGATGATTTGGCCGCTGGTGTGATTCTTGTCGGCTCCTGCCCGGGTGGTACGTCTTCTAACGTGATGACCTATTTAGCCCGTGGTAACACCGCACTTTCTGTAGCCTGTACCACCATTTCCACCTTGTTAGCCCCGTTATTAACGCCGGTGATTTTCTATGTGTTGGCCAGCCAATGGATCGAAATTAACGCCAGTGCGATGTTTATTTCCGTGTTGGAAATGGTGCTTTTCCCAATTTTCTTGGGCCTAGTAATTCGCGCGCTATTCAAAAAACAAATGTCGCAAATCAGCCAAACCATGCCTTTGGTTTCTGTCATCGCGATTGTCTTAATTCTTGCTGCAGTCGTTGCCGGTAGCAAAGACAAAATCATCGACTCCGGTTTATTGATTTTCGGTGTGGTTGTGTTGCACAACTGCTTGGGTTACCTCATCGGCTTTATTGCAGCCAAATTACTCAAATTAAATAACTATGACAGCAAAGCCATCGCCATTGAAGTGGGTATGCAAAACTCCGGTTTAGGCGCAGCACTTGCCACTGCGCATTTGAACCCAATCGCTGCCGTACCAAGCGCCGTGTTCAGTTTCTGGCACAACGTTTCCGGCCCGATTTTAGCAAACTACTTCTCCACCTTGAAAAACGGTAATGAAGAAGAAAACAAGTAAATAAAAACACCTAGAAAAAGACCGCACTTTAATCCCTTAAAGTGCGGTCTTCTTTTTTAATGTTTTTGAACAAATTAATGTTCGCGGGTTTTGAAGAATGTCACATCCGGATAACGCTCTTGCGCAAGATTGAGATTCACCATCGTTGGGGCGATGTAAGTGAGGTTATCGCCACCGTCTAACGCCAAGTTTTGCTCATTTTTACGTTTAAACTCTTCAAATTTTTTCGCGTCGCCACATTCCACCCAACGGGCCGTTGACACGTTGACGGTTTCATAAATGGCTTCGACGTTATATTCGGATTTCAAACGCGAAACGACCACATCAAACTGCAACACACCCACTGCACCAACAATCAAATCGTTATTCAGCAACGGACGGAAAACCTGTACGGCGCCTTCCTCGGAAAGCTGTACCAAGCCTTTTAATAATTGTTTTTGCTTGAGAGGATCTTTCAAACGAATACGGCGGAATAACTCCGGTGCAAAGTTTGGAATGCCCGTGAATTTTAACTCTTCCCCTTGGGTAAAGGTATCACCAATTTGAATCGTACCGTGATTGTGCAAACCGATAATATCGCCGGCATAGGCTTCTTCTGCATGCGAACGGTCGCCCGCCATAAAGGTTAACGCATCAGAAATCACCACCTCTTTGCCGATACGTACATGTTTGAGTTTCATGCCTTTTTCATATTTGCCGGACACGACACGTAAGAATGCAACACGGTCGCGGTGTTTCGGATCCATATTGGCTTGAATCTTGAACACGAAACCACTGAATTTTTCTTCATCGGCAGACACTTTACGCACATCGGTTTGACGGGCTTGTGGCGCAGGCGCCCATTCGGTTAAGCCGTCAAGGAAATGATCCACGCCGAAATTCCCTAACGCCGTACCGAAAAAGACCGGCGTCAATTCACCGTTTAAGAACAAATCTAAATCAAATTCGTTGCTAGCGCCTTTGACCAATTCCAATTCATCACGTAATTGTTGTGCCAAATCGTCACCTACGGCATTATCCAATTCCGGATTATTTAAGCCTTTCACAATGCGCACTTCTTGAATCGTGTGTCCTTGCCCGGTTTGATAGAGATAGGTTTCGTCTTTGTATAAGTGATATACGCCTTTAAACAATTTGCCGCAACCGATAGGCCAAGTAATTGGCGCGCAGTGAATTTTCAATACGTTTTCTACTTCATCCAATAATTCCATCGGATCACGAATATCACGGTCAAGTTTGTTCATAAACGTGATAATCGGCGTGTCGCGCAAACGGGCGACTTCCATCAATTTAATGGTACGATCCTCAACCCCTTTGGCGGAGTCAATGACCATCAAGCAGCTGTCCACCGCCGTTAAAGTGCGGTAGGTATCTTCAGAGAAATCCTCATGCCCCGGAGTATCCAGCAGGTTGACCAAACAATCGTTGTATGGAAATTGCATCACGGAAGTGGTAATAGAAATCCCACGTTGTTTTTCCATTTCCATCCAGTCGGATTTCGCGTGCTGTGCGGAACCTTTGCCTTTCACCGAACCGGCTTTTTGAATGGCGTTACCATAAAGCAAAACCTTTTCGGTAATCGTGGTTTTACCTGCATCGGGGTGAGAAATAATCGCAAAAGTGCGGCGTTTATTAACTTGTTCTTGTGGGTATGTCATCTGTTCTGTCTGTGTTGTTTGATGAAGAAATAAAGAAACCGCCTTAAACGACGGTCCAAAAATAAGTGGCGCAACTATATGCTTTTTAGCCACTTTTTTCAAGTTTGAGAAGCATTAATGCCGACAGGTTGTAACAAAGTGCGGTATGTTTTCTGCCTATTTTTAATTTACGATATGAATATGTTAAGCACTGACAAAACGCTTACTATTTATTCAAGCCTTCACTTGTCAAATAAAAATGTATTTCAAATGGAGTGAAAGACTTTTCCCATCCCATTGTTTTTAAAGGCGAATTCTGTCAATTATTACGTGATCAGCATCACAAAAATAAGATGAAATCCAAAATAAATCACTTATCTATTTATTTTATTAAACACTCATTTTAGTAAATAAAAAAATTAAAATAAAAATCAATAAGTTAAATCAAATCCAGTAGAAAATAGCCGATCAAAAAAATATAAAAATTGTGATCCAGATAACACTTTTCGCCACTAAACAAAAATGGAAGAATCACATAACCCTTTGAAAAATAATGGTTTTAAAAACCACGTAAAATTTCTCGTTTATTGACAGCACTTAAAAGTTTTATTAGCGTTAAACCGAAATCGAGAAAAACACCATTTAATAAAAACAAAATGGAGTGAAATATCCAATTTTATACAATAAGAACGTCAATTTTGTTAAAACTAAAACTCAAGGTGATTAACATGAAAAAAACACTTATCGCACTAGTAGTAACAGCAATGGCTGCGGCTTCAGCAAATGCTGTTGTCGTTTATAAAAACGAAGGCACAAAAGTTGAATTAGACGGACGTGGCGCATTCGAAATCGTTAACATGAAAGATAAAAAAGTCGACACTAGTGGCAAACGCACTGATTTAGTTGACCGTGGTTCTCGTGTTCGCGTTCGCGCAAGCCAAGAGATTGGCAACGGTTTCAGCGCATTAGCGGCATTTGAAATTCGTTTCACACAAAACGGTACTGTCGGTGATGGCATCAACACCAAACGCTTATTCGGTGGATTCGCACATAAAGATATCGGTTCATTGACTTTCGGTAACCAATTGACTTTGGGTGACCACATTCCTAAAGCTAACTACTCTTACGAATTAAGTGGTAACGTATTACACGATAGCGCAGCAAAAGCGGTTCACTTTATGTCTAGCAAATTTGCCGGCTTCCGTGTTGCTGCAGACTATTACTTTGGCGAAGCAAATAAAGCTAAAGCAGATGAGGGTCAAGGTTTTGGCGTAGGTGCTTTCTATGATGGTCAATGGGGCGATGTGGGTGTAAGATTCGGTTCCGGCTATATCGAAGTGAAAAAAGCTGACGCGATGACTAAAGACTACAAACAAAAAATTGCCGGCGTTGGTTTTGACGTGAAATATAAAATCGTTAGCGTTGGTTTTGACTGGGCTCATGGTACATCAATGAAAGGTCACAGAGACTACAACTTCAAACACAGTATGGGTAATAAAGCTACTGGCGTTGGCAGATACGAAAAAATTGACCGTTTTGACTTAGGTTTGAAAGTCGATTTAACCGAGCAAAATGCCCTTTACGGTGCATACTTATGGGGTACCGGTAAAAATGAAGGCCAAGCTAACGGTAAATACAGAGGCTGGGTAATGGGTGTTGACCACAGATTTAACAAACACGTTGCTGTTTACCTTGAAGGCGGCAAAGCGAATGTTAAAGAAAACGGTGAAAAAGTTTCCGATGCAACCCGTATCGGCTTAGGTACCCGTATCATGTTCTAATTCTTATTATTCATAAAATACATACTACTGTCTTTTTGACCGATAGCGAAAGCTATCGGTCTTTTTATTTTGAATAATCCACTTAAAAACATTCTTTTTTCTGACCGCACTTTATTTCCTTACGCAGGCATCAATCCAGCACAAAATAAAATTCTCACTAAAAAATGCAAACGTTTGCGTAAAAAGTGCGGTACAATACGCACCATTATTTTTACGCAGATAAAAAGGAAATGAAATGACACAACTTAGTCTAAAAAAAATCTATTCCGGCAAAGTACGGGATTTGTATGAAATTGATGACAAACGAATGTTGATGGTCGCCAGTGACAGATTGTCGGCGTTCGATGTGATTTTAGATGATCCGATTCCGCGTAAAGGCGAAATCCTGACACAAATTTCTAACTTTTGGTTTAACAAACTGGCGCACATTATGCCGAATCATTTTACCGGTGACAGCGTTTACGATGTGTTACCCAAAGCGGAAGCCGATTTAGTGAAAGAGCGTGCGGTGGTGTGCAAACGCTTAACCCCAATTAAAATTGAATCTATCGTGCGCGGTTATTTAACCGGCAGCGGTCTGAAAGATTACAAACAAACCGGCACCATTTGCGGTTTAGTCTTGCCAAAAGGGTTAATAGAAGCCAGTAAATTGCCTGAGCCGATTTTCACGCCATCCAGCAAAGAAGAAATCGGCAATCACGATATTAATATTAGCTATGCCGAGTGCGAAAAATTGATCGGCAAAGATTTGGCGGCGCAAGTGAAAGAAAAAGCCATCGCCCTTTATACCGAAGCGGCCAAATATGCCTTAACCAAAGGTATCATCATTTGTGACACCAAATTTGAATTCGGCTTAGATGAAAACGGCACGTTAACTTTGATGGATGAGGTATTAACGCCGGATTCCAGCCGTTTCTGGTCAGTAGAGACTTATCAAGAAGGCACAAACCCACCGTCTTTTGATAAACAATTTATTCGTGACTGGTTGGAAAACAGCGGTTGGAATAAACAGCCACCAGCGCCGAAAGTGCCGTCGGATGTCATTCAGAAGACCGTAGATAAATACCAAGAAGCCTTGGATTTATTAACAAAATAACACTTAAAGGAATTCCCGCTATGCATTAGAATAGTGGGAATTTTTTGTAACCGGATAGGAGTAATATGAGGTCGGTCGCCATTGTCGGGTTAGGTTGGCTAGGTTTGCCACTGGCGCGACATTTAAAAAATCTAGGCTGGGAAGTTAAAGGCACAAAACGTACTCATGATGGTGTAGAACAAATGCGTTTAATGCGTTTGGAAGCCTATCATTTGGAACTTACCCCTGAAATTAATGCGGATCCTGATGATGTCAGTGCGTTGCTCGATGTTGATTCATTGATCATTAATATTCCACCAAGCCAATATTTTTTCGATCTCAATCAATATGTCGAAGGCGTACAAAATCTGGTGAACGAAGCCTTATTACAAGGCGTAAGCCACATTATTTTTATTAGCTCCACTTCCGTTTTTCCTGATATTTCCGCTCATTTTGATGAATCCGTCATCCCACAGCCGGACAGTGACATTGGTCGCGCCTTAGTTGAAATCGAAAATGGCTTGGCAAAAATGCAAGACATCGATTGCGATATTATTCGTTTTGCCGGTTTAGTCGGCAACGATCGTCACCCAGTTTATTCCCTTGCCAGCAAACAGGAGCTAAAGTGCGGTCATTCTCCCGTAAATTTAGTCCATCTAGACGATTGCGCACGCGCCATTCAATTATTGTTAGAAACCCCGGGCGGTTACCGTTTATATCATTTGGCCGCGCCAATGCACCCTACTCGGGAAGCCTATTATCAATATGCTGCGGAAAAATACGGGCTAGAACCACCGCACTTTATTAACTCAGAACAAGATCCGCAGCGCATTATCATGGCGGAAAAAATTTGTCATGAATTAGAATTTGTTTACCAATATCCGGATCCGAATTTAATGCTGACAACAAAAGAATAAAAGCGCGGTTATTTTTCGAAATGTTTTTACCACGTACTTTTATCAAACCCATTCACTCAAACAAACACAGATAAGGAAAGAAAATATGTCAAATACCATTTTGCAACACTTACCCAAAGGTGAAAAAGTCGGTATCGCCTTTTCCGGCGGCTTAGACACCAGCGCGGCACTGCTTTGGATGCGTCAACACGGCGCCATTCCTTGCGCTTACACCGCGAACCTTGGCCAACCGGATGAAGAGGATTACGAGGCTATTCCGCGCAAAGCCAAAGAATATGGCGCAGAAATGGCCCGCTTAATCGACTGCCGCACGCAATTAGCCCAAGAAGGCATTGCGGCGATCCAATGCGGCGCCTTTCACGTGACGACAGGTGGTTTGACTTATTTCAACACTACTCCATTAGGTCGTGCGGTGACCGGCACCATGTTGGTCTCTGCCATGAAAGAAGATGATGTCAATATTTGGGGCGATGGCAGCACTTACAAAGGCAACGACATCGAACGTTTCTATCGTTACGGCTTAATGACCAACCCAAATTTAAAAATTTATAAACCTTGGTTGGATCAAAAATTCATCGATGAATTGGGCGGCCGTTTTGAGATGTCTAACTTCTTAATTGAAAACGGCTTTGATTACAAAATGTCTGTCGAAAAAGCCTATTCCACCGACTCCAACATGCTTGGCGCGACTCACGAGGCAAAAGACTTGGAATTCTTAAATTCCGGTATTCGTATCGTTAACCCAATCATGGGCGTACCATTCTGGCGTGAAGATGTACAAATCAAAGCGGAAGAAGTGACGGTGCGTTTTGAAGAAGGCATTCCGGTGGCATTAAACGGCAAAACCTTCGACAACATCGTAGAATTGTTCCTTGAAGCAAACCGCATTGGTGGTCGTCACGGCTTAGGGATGTCCGACCAAATCGAAAACCGTATCATTGAGGCGAAATCTCGCGGCATCTACGAAGCCCCAGGAATGGCTCTCTTACACATCGCTTACGAACGTTTAGTGACCGGCATCCACAACGAAGACACCATTGAACAATACCGTATTAATGGTATCCGTTTAGGTCGTTTGTTATACCAAGGTCGTTGGTTCGATCCGCAAGCCTTAATGTTGCGCGAAACCGCTCAACGTTGGGTGGCTCGCGCGGTTACCGGTGAAGTGACGTTAGAGTTACGTCGTGGTAATGACTATTCCTTACTCAATACTGAATCGCCGAACTTAACCTACCATCCGGAACGTTTGAGTATGGAAAAAGTGGAAAATGCACCGTTTGATCCGGTCGATCGTATCGGTCAATTAACCATGCGTAACCTTGATATCACGGACACCCGCGACAAACTCGGTATCTATTCCCGCACCGGTTTACTGGCGACAAACAAAGATTCTGCGTTACCGCAATTATACAAAAAAGCGTAAAACGCTCTCTTTGGGAACCGCACTTTACAGCGAAAAAAAAGCAAGCCTTTTGGCTTGCTTTTTTATTTTCATAAAACCTATTCAACAGCATCAAATAAAAAAGTGCGGTGAAAATTCACCGCACTTTTAGCTCCGCCTTTTTATCGACTTTACAACAAAATCTCCGCACACAAACCGATGCGTTCACCGGCAGCATTTTTACGGTTAGAAAGGTTGAGTTGGTAATGATGTAATTCGGCAATGCGGCGAACAATAGACAAGCCCAAGCCGCTGCCTTTTTCGTTTTGGCCGGCCGGGCGATAGAAACGTTGTCCGAGTTTGACTAGATCGGCTTCATCGACACCGCCGCCGTTGTCTTCCACCAAAATCTTATTTTTTTCCAACCGTACTTTGACCTGACTGCCCGCCGGGCAATAACGAATGGCGTTATCTATTAGATTACGCAGCATAAGCGCCAACAACAACGGCTGCCCCATTTTTACCGGAGGCGCGGCGACGGGCTCAAATGCCAACGTGATTTGGTGTTTTTCCGCATGAAAATACAATTCCCCCATCAGCGACGGAATCAACTGTTCCCAATGAATTTCCTGTAAATTCTCCAGTTCTTTCAAATTATCCAAGCGAGAAAGGGTTAATAATTGCTCGATCAACTGGGTTGCGCGATCGATGCCTTTAGTCAGATTTTCCAATGCCTGCTCACGCAAGTGAGCGTCATCACCGGCAAGTTGCGCCACTTCCGTTTGAATACGCAAAGCGGCAAGCGGGCTACGCAATTCATGAGCCGCATCGGAAGTAAAACGACGTTCACGCAATAAGGTGGCAGAAGTGCGGTCAAAAAATTGATTTAAATTTTCAATTAACGGCAAAATTTCCGTCGGCAGATTGTCAGTTGGCAACAATGAGGTATCGTCCGGTGGGCGTTTCGCCACTTGCTCGCCCACTTGTTTTAGGCTGCGTAATTCTCGGCGAATAATCAACCCGAGTGCCGCCAATAAAAACGGCAAACCGGCAAACCAAATCCACATTTGCCCGAATACCATTTTATTGATCAGTTCATCGCGATATTCCTGTTCCTGTCCCACGGCAACGATTAAACGGCCACCGGCGACAGGCAACCAGAAAATACGCCAGTCATCGTCGTCCTCACGAATTTTACTGAGTGAAAAGCCTTTTTTAGGTTCATAAACAAAGTTTTCGCCATTTTCACCGTCACTGAGTACGATGTTGCCGTCTGTAGTAAAAATCGCAAAGGCCAACGCATCATCGTCAAAACGATGCTTTTTAAAAGGGCGGCGCGGTTGTGGGTTGTGACGATCGATTAAAAGATGGCGTAAGTCAGAGGAAGCTAGCCGTTCGGCAAATAAAATTTGTTGGGCGTCAAAAACTTGATTCACTTCTTTACGGACTTGAAACCACGCTACCGCCGTGGAGATCAACCACACTAAAACGGACACCAAAGACAAGGTGGCAATTAATCGAAAACGGAGGCTGCGCTTGTGCCAATTAAGTTTCTTCATCATTTTTTCCTAAGGCATAGCCCACGCCATGCACGGTGCGAATAAATTGTTTACCGAGTTTTTGGCGCAAATTATAAATATGCACTTCCAAGGCATTGCTGTTGACTTCGTCATCCCAGTTGTAAAGTTTTTCTTCAATAAAATCACGGGTGAGGACGCGTTCTTTATTCAGCATAAACAGCTCAAGCAGTTTATATTCACGCGTGGTTAATGCAATTTCCTGTTCATTTAACAACACTTTACGTTGATTCGGATCGAATTTGACGCAGCTATGCTGAATAATCGGGCTGGCATGCCCATAACGACGACGAATCAATGCTTGCAAGCGTGCCACTACTTCCACCAGCGCAAACGGCTTGCATAAATAATCGTCTGCACCGCGTTGTAAGCCGGTAATGCGTTCATCTAAGGTATCTCGCGCCGTTAAAATCAACACAGGCACATCCTGCCCGTTTTTACGCCATGCCTGCAGCACGTCTAAGCCGTCCATTTTCGGCAACGTTAAATCTAACACCACCGCATCATAAGGCGCAGCTTGCGCTGCCGCCAATCCGCTTTTGCCGTCGGTAAACCAATCCACCGCAAAACCTGATTTGGTCAAACCGATTTGAATGCCGTTGCCGATAAGCGCATCGTCTTCGATTAATAAAATTCGCATAAAAAAATCACCGCACTTTTACTTGAGAAATCGCCATAATAAAAACAAACAAAAAGTGGCTCATCACCACTTTCTGTTTTTGGTCGGATTATTTTACAATTTTTTCGACACGATCAATATCGACTTCCGTTTTATTCCAAGATTTATCCACTTCGCCGTAAAGTTTCACTTCATCGCTTGGGGAAATATCCTGACCACGCCATGCTTTGCGGTCGATTTCTACTTGTAGTTCACCGCTGGCATCTTTGAAAATATAGTCATCTTTACCCACTTGTTTAACGATATTGCCTTGTAAAATCACATATTGATCGTCAACCCACGAAGTGGCGTCTGCTGCTTTGCTTAGTGTTTGTTCGCCATTAACAAACCCACCACGTTTAAAATCCCCTTTTTGATGGTGTTGTACTTGTGACGCATTAGGATCTTGGAAACCGCCTTGGGCAAAGGCACCGCTTGCGGCAATGGTTGCTAATACGAAAATTGTTGCTAAACTGCGTTTCTTCATTTGAAATCTCCTTCGTAAAGTTTATTATCACAAAGCCCCTTGCTTTGTTGAGAGCTATTAAAGCAAGTAAAAATTAAGAAAAGATTAAGAAGCTTAAAATTTTTTAAAAAAAGAGAAAAAAGGAAATATTATGCGTTACGACAACATGTCCGCTTTTATTGTGATGGATATTGTACGAGAAGCGGCGAAATACCCTAACGCCATTCATTTTGAAATCGGTCAGCCGGATTTACCGCCTTCCGATAAGGTTAAAGCCGCACTGCAAAATGCCGTGCAGCACAATCAATTTAGTTACACAGAAAGCCTTGGACTTCTGGCGTTGCGAGAAAAAATCGCCGCGTATTATGACCGCACTTATCAGGTGAAAATCAATCCGAATCGGATTTTGCTTACGCCCGGTACCAGCGGTGCATTCCTAGTGGCTTATGCCCTCACCTTAAATAACGGTGATAAATTAGGTTTAACGGATCCGTCTTATCCTTGCTATAAAAATTTTGCTTACATGATGGATATTCAGCCGGAATTCATGCCGGTGGATAAACAAGATTGTTATCAATTAAGCGTGGAACAATTAAAACGCCATCAAATTAAAGCGTTACAAATTTCCTCGCCGGCAAACCCGACAGGCAATATTTACACCACCGAACGCTTGAAAGCGCTTAACGAATATTGTCGTGAGCATGACATTGCGTTTATTTCCGATGAGTTGTATCACGGTTTGGTGTATGACGAAACTGCTGCAACCGCATTGCAATTTAACGATAAAGCATATGTCATCAACGGTTTTTCTAAATATTTCTGTATGCCGGGCTTACGTTTAGGCTGGATTATCGTGCCGGAAGACAAAGTGCGTGAAGCTGAAATCATTGCGCAAAATATCTTTATTTCTGCACCAACATTAAGCCAATATGCGGCATTAGAAGCCTTTGATGAAGCCCATCTTGCACAGGTAAAACAGCAATTCCAAGCCCGTCGCGATTTTTTATATAACGCCTTAAAAGACATTTTTACCATTGAATTTAAACCCCAAGGCGCTTTTTATTTGTGGGCGGATGTATCCAAATACACTAATGACAGCTATGAATTTGCCAAACAAATGCTCCATGAAATCCAAGTCGCCACTACGCCGGGCATTGATTTTGGGAAAAACGGCACGAAGCATTATTTGCGTTTTGCTTACACACGCAACATCGAGCATTTGCAAGAAGGGGTAAACCGCATTAAACAATGGCTGGAAAATAAATAAAAATTACCCGTTTCGGTCATTGAACAGTAAATTTATGCGCCTATAATAGGCATGAATTTTCACTTTCTATTAACAATAAGCCCTAAAATTATGAGTATCCGAATTCTTCCTGAAAATGAAATTAAACAAGCGGCAGCCTCTTATACCGCGCCGCCGCTGTTGTTTTCCAACCCGAAAAACTTATATCAACGCCGTGCCGCACGTTTAAGAGAATTAGCGCAGGATCATCCGCTCGCTGATTATCTGTTGTTTGCCGCCGCGATTGCCGATGCACAGTTAGCCTTGCTTGAAAGCATGCCGATTCCACAAGATCCACGTCTGCAAGCACTTTCCGGTGAACAATTAGCAAATAAACCGCTAGATGTGAAAAACTGGCAGCGTGACCCAATTTGGCGCAAATTATTGACCGCACTTTTAGAGAAATTAAAACCTTCTGCCAACGACCAGATTCTCACCACGATTGAATGGTTAGAAAAAGCCGCTGACAGTGAATTGGAAGACCTTGCCGATAAAGTATTGGCACAAGAATTTGCCACCATTTCCAGCGATAAAGCGGTGTTTGTATGGGCGGCATTATCCTTATATTGGTTCCAATTAGTACAACAAATTCCGCACAACGCCAAACAAGAAAGTACCGAAGATTTACATCTTTGCCCGGTTTGCAGCGCCTCTCCAACGGCCAGCATGATTCATTTAGGCACCAATCAAGGCTTGCGCTACATGCACTGTTCTTTATGTGAAAGCGAATGGAATATGGTGCGCACACAATGCACTAACTGCGGAGAAAGTAGCGATTTAGATTATTGGTCCCTTGATGAGCATTTAGCCGCAGTTCGTAGCGAAAGTTGTGGAAGCTGCCACAGCTACCTTAAAGCCTTATACCAAGAAAAAGATCCGAAAATGGAAGTGATTGCTGATGATTTAGCGTCTATCTTTTTGGATATGGAAATGGAGAAAAAAGGTTTTATGAAAAGCGGTTTGAATCCGTTTGTGTTCCCGGCGGAATAAATCAAATGGTTAAAAAAACGTTTGAAAAAACTACCGCACTTTAACAATAAAAAAGGCATCCATAGGATGCCTTTTATTTTGGGGTGAATTATTTGCCTGATAAATCAATTTGATACACGGCAAAGCCCACTTCATCAGTACCTACTTGTTTCATTGGGTATTGAGCATTTTCTTTGATAAATTGCGCCGTTTGTTCGCTTGGTGACGTTTCAAAGCGCACATCTAATTTATCATTGCCTTTAATTGGTACGAAGCGCCAGTTCTTGTCTGCACGTGGATTCACTGCGCCGTCTTTTTCACTGGTAGCTTTGATGTAATCTGCCAATACTTGACGGTTTTCATCCGGTGACGCGTAAACAATGTGCTTATCGCCGGTACCTGGGAATTTATTACCATAAGCACGGTAGTTATTGGTGGCGATTAAAAATTCCGCTTTCGGATCCACCGGTTTGCCTTGGTAAGTCAGATTCAGCACGCGGTGGGCATTCGGGTTGATTAACTTGCACTCGCCGTCATAACGTGGCGGTTGGGTTAAATCGTATTCGTAATTGACACCGTCGATCACATCGAAGTTATAGGTGCGGAAACCTTCCCAATCCAATAACGATTGTGGTTTATCGCTTGCCTGGTCGATTTGCTTAAACATCCCTGCACTGCACTCCAACCATTCTTTCAGCTGTTCGCCGCTGACTTTCACCACGACCAAGGTATTCGGATACAAATACAAATCTGCCGCATTGCGGAACGTTAACTCGCCTTTGTTCACTTCGGTGTAGCCTGTCGGATCGTTTTTACGTCCGCCCGCTTTAAACGGTGCGCCCGCACTTAAAATTGGCAAGCCAGCCATGGCAGGTACGCTTGGGGCAACTTTTTCCACATAGGCTTTTTGCGCTTGGTTAACAATTTGAATGGTCGGGTCGTCTTGCACCAATGCCAAATAACTATACATATTGTCGGTAGCTTTACCAATCGGCTGTGCCACGAATTTACGGGTCGCTTCATGAGTTTCTTTTAAAAGTGCGGTCACTTCCGGGTCATTTTCTGCCAACGCCTTTTTGTTTTCCGCATCATAAATCGGACGCAATACCGCTTTGCCGTCGGTCACAATCCATTTGCCGTTATGCTCGCTCAATACTAAATCTACGACACTGATATTGTTCGCCCAATAGCCCGCCATGCTTTCCGGCACGCCTTTTACGGTACCTTTAGCAATATCTGCGTTCGGTGATTTGGCAAATTCTTTATTCGGGAACAAGCGGTGGGAGTGACCGAAAATCACCGCGTCAATGTGCGGCATATCCGCAAGATAGAACGCGGAATTTTCTGCGCCTTCATGGTACGGCTCATCGGATGGGCCGGTGTGCGCCAACGCCACGATAATATCCGCGCCTTTTTTCTTCATTTCCCGCACATATTTTTGCGCACTTTTTACGATGTCGCGGGTTTCCACTTTGCCCGTTAAATTGGCTTTATCCCACACCATAATTTGCGGCGGCACAAAACCGATATAACCGATTTTTAGCTTATGCGACTTGCCTTTATTGTCCACCACCGTTTTTTCCTGAATCACATAAGGCGTGTAATAAGGCTCCTCTGTTCCCACTTTCACCACGTTGGCGTTCACAATCGGGAAATTTGCCTGTTTAATAGCATCGGCTAAATAATCCAAACCATAATTAAACTCGTGATTGCCCAGGGTGCCCACTTCATAATGCATAGCATTTAAGCAATCTACAGCTGGGTTTGATTTGCCTTCTTTATAGCCCACTGCTGCTTGATAATCGGCAATCGGATTACCTTGAATTAAATCGCCGTTATCCACCAACACGCTGTTTTTTACTTCCGCACGAGCTTGACGAATTAAACTTGCCGCACGGGTAAAACCGAATTTCTCTGTCGGGGCGTCTTTGTAATAGTCAAAGTCCGTCAAAAAACTGTGAATATCAGTAGTACCGATAATGCGTAAATCGACTTGATTATCGCTTTTTGCGAACGCCATGCGATTACAACTAAGCGCTAACACACTGGTCGCACCGATTTGAATAAAACGTCTTCTATTCATCATAATAAACTCCTTCGTTAGGGAAAATGGGTTAAAAAATACGGCGTTATTGTAAGGAAATTGAGGGGCTTTGAAAGGAAAAGTGCGGTTGTTTTTGACCATAAATTTTGCCCCGGCAAGACAATAAATTTGCCGAAAAAAATGACCGTACTTTAGAACAACACGGAGGTTGACAAAAGTGCGGTCGAAATTTCAGCTGTTTTTAAAACTCATAACGAATACCGACGTTAAAATTGCGTCCCGGTGCGCTGTAACGATCAGCATTTCCGGAAGTAATCGCCAATGGAATACTGCTCGGATCGCGACCTTGATCCTGCGTAGCTTTACTTAACAGGGCAAGATAAGAAATGTCGTTCCAGTTCCAGTATTTTTTATTAAACAGATTGTTTACATTGGCGGTTAACGTCAGATTTTCCACCGGCTTCCAATAAACGCCTAAATCAAACAATGAATAACCACCTGTCGGGTTGTACAAGTACGCGGAAGATTGTTCAATATCTTTATCGGATTTACCACGGTTATAAGTCCATTGAATATTGGCGCCATAGGTGTCACCTTCATAGCCTAAACCGAATTTCACTTTTAACGGTTGAATACTATTAATTGGTGTTTTAATGCCATTATTGGTGGCTCTGCCGCGACTATAAGAAATGCCTTTCGTCAAATAGAAATCATCATAAAACGTCCATTTCACATCGGCAGTAAAACCATACACTTTGGCCTTATCCAAATTGTCGTATTGAATAAAGGTGGTATAACCTTGCGTTGGTTTGGATACCCAATCAATAAAGTTTTTATAGTGGTTGTAATAGCCGGTGACCAAATATTGCAGTTTTTCATTTTGACCTTTCACCCCGATTTCAAAGTTATCGGCGGTTTCGGAACGCAAATTCGGGTTACCGACCACCGCGACATTAGCGGTTTGAGGCCCTAATCCCGGAATGAAATAATTAACGCTTTCAAAGAAATAAGAGGTTAATTGTTGTGGTGACGGCGTTCTTACACCACGAGAATATTGCACATACGGAATAAATTCCGGTGCAGCACGATATTCTAAACTTAACTTCGGCGCAAATTTAGTTTCGGAACGTTTTGCCGGTTGGAATTGAGCCACGTCACTGTTACCACCGGAAGGTGTCATCCGATAATGCACAAAACTGACTTGTGGCGTAACGACCCATTTTCCAAAAGCAATTTCATCTTCAAAATAACCCGTAACTTTATGCTGTTTCGTGTCTGATGTCGGTTTTCCGTTGAAATAGGCGTGGCGGGAATTGCCGTAAGCAGGACGTTCATAGTGCAAATAATTTGTCGCTTTGGTGTGGTTATAACTTAAACCATAACGCAGAACTTGCGGAATATCTCCATCAATAAAACTCATTAAATTGCTGTTAATACCATAGGTTTTATAGTTAACGTTTGATTCTTCAAAGCGGTAATTATTCGTTCCTAAACGATGACGATAATTATCGGTACCGGCATTTTGATAATAAACCTGTGTTTTCGCATTTTGTAACCAACCGTGCTCATTATTATAATCGTGGCTTAATGAAAAACGGCTACGTTTCACACGATCAATGGAATTGCCTTTGGTTTGAATACCGGTGGCTCTGTCAATGTTGATATCATTTAATGTCAGTAAATCGGTCTTAATTTTTTTACGTTGATATTCAAAAGCGGCACCAACCTGATGTTGATCATTTAACTGATAGTAATGTTTGGTAAGAACATAATTATTTTGCGTGTCTGCCGGATTTGGTTCGGTACGGTTTACGCCGGTACCAGCATTAGTGCCTTTGTTTTTGGTTTGATCGCCGTTACGAATGGTGGTCATTACCATGCCTTGATAAGCACCGATTTTGCCTGCGCCGCCAACAGTGCCGTAAACGGAATTATCGGCGCTGTTATAACCGCTTCCGATAAAGCCCCCGAGGGTACGACCTTTCAACAAATCAACAGGTTCTAATGTAGCAAAATTCACGCTGCCCGATAAACTGTTGGCAGAACCGGCATATTGCACATCGGCGCTACGCAAACTACTCACATCCACATAATCGGCACGTCCGAATTCCACACCGTAAGAAATAAAATGTTTGCTTTCTTGTGCTTCCGGCAATGGGATACCATCTACCGTTGTGGTCATACGGTTCCCCTGCAAACCACGAATATTCACGCCTTCTCCGCCGGAACGTGCCGTTTGCAATTGACTGACGTTGACGTCTAATTTATTGGAAAATAAATCTTTAACATCTTTTGCTTGGCGTAAGAAAATACTGTTACGATCCACTTTGGTATTGACCAACGTATCGCTGGTTTCAATTTCAACCACAGAAATTTCTTCTAACTGACTGGTTTCTTCCGCCCATGCCATATTTTGATAGGTACAAACCGCTGCAACCAATACCGCCAACTTTGTTTTTTTAAGCATAGTAACTCCATATTTATAATTAAGAATTATTCTCGATTATATAGGTGAATAATGGGATAACCAACTAAAATTCTAGGAATATGAAAAATCGTTTTTAGCATACGAAAATTTAGGTTTACCTTCTAATAAATCTCGTTAAAATACATGAGAATTATTTTCAATTATATTTTAAGGAGATTTATGATGTTGAAAAAAACACTGCTAACATTAACCTGTATCGCGATGGCGACATCTGCGTTAGCGAAAGAAATCAGCATTCCAACGGCACGAGGAGAAGTGACATTAGCAGCACCGCCAGCCAAAATTGCAGTATTTGATACGGGAAGCCTTGATACCTTGCAAGCATTAGGTGTGAAAGTAGATGGTGCGGCGGATGTCGGCAAAATACTTCCTTATTTAAAACCAACACTAGAAAAAGCCAAAAATGTCGGTACTATTTTTGAGCCCAATTTAGAGGCTTTAAATGAATTAAAACCAGACTTAATTATTGTCGGCACCCGCACGGCAAAAAAATTTGATGATGTCAGCGCTATTGCAAAAACGATCGATTTAACCGATAACGGCGATAAATTAGTGGAAAGCGGCATTCAACGCATTGACAGTTTCGGTCGTTTATTTGATAAACAAGCGGCAGCAGACAAGTTAAAAGGTGAATTGGAAACCTTATTAAAAGACACTAAAGCCGCCGTGAAAGACAAAGGCAACGGTTTAATTATTTTAGTCAACGGTGGCAAAATTTCCGCATTCGGTAGCGGTTATCGTTTAAGTTTTATTCATGATGAACTTGGCGTACCAATGGCGGATCCGAGCATTAAAGGTACCGGTCATGGCCAACCGGCGAGCTTTGAGTTTATTGAAAAAACCAATCCTGACTGGTTGTTTGTGTTAGATCGCATTTCTGCTATTGGCGAAGAAGGTAAAACCGCCAAAGAAGTATTGGATAATGAATTGGTTCGTCGCACTAAAGCCTGGAAAAACGGTAATGTCGTTTATCTCAGTAGCGCTTCCTACTTAGCGCCGGGCGGTGCGGAACAATTAAAAACGGACTTAAACGCGATTAAAACCGCTTTCGAGAAAAAATAATCATGCTTATCGTTCTCTCCGTTGTATCGCCTTCATGCCAAGCGGAGAGAACGTTTTTATTACTTAAAAAACATCATGTCTGGAATTTTCACGTTAAATCGGATTAATTTTTTAATTCTTGTATTACTCGCCGCATTAAGTATTACCGTGGGCGTAGCCGATTTCCATTGGTCTCAATTTTTTTCTCAACCGGAACAAATGCAAGTACTGTTAGTCAGTCGATTGCCTCGTACCTTCGCCGTGATTTTAGTAGGGGCGACTCTTGGCGTGGCAGGCATGGTATTACAAATTGTCTTAAAAAATCGCTTTATTGAGCCGGGCATGATCGGCGCCAGTCAAAGCGCGGCATTGGGGATTTTATTAACCAGCCTATTATTTCCAAGCGCCGCCTTGCTTCTCAAAATGTCCGTCGCCACCGTCTCCGCACTCATTAGCATGGGCATTTTTACCTTATTGTTACAGCAATTGCCGCCACATCAACGTCTCATGGTGCCGTTGGTGGGGATTATGTTCGGCAATATTATTGAGGCGATGACGACCTTTCTTGCCTACGAAACAGACAGCTTACAAACCTTGTCCATTTGGTTTTCTGGCGATTTTTCCGGCATCTTGGCAGGACGTTATGAATTATTATGGCTTACCGCCGCCCTTGCTGTGGTGGTTTATATTATGGCCGATCGTCTGAGCATTACCGGACTGGGGAAAAATATCAGTACCGGCTTAGGGATTAATTATCGTCAAATGACGTGGTTTGCGTTAATTGTGGTGGCGATGATTACTGCGGTAGTCGTAGTCACCGTTGGGCAAATTCCCTTTATCGGCCTGGTTGTACCAAATATTATTTCCCGCTTAGCCGGTGACCGATTACGCCAAAATCTGCCTTCGGTTGTGTTGCTCGGCGCCAATTTGGTCTTGATTTGCGACATTATAGGCCGAGTCATTAACGCACCTTATGAAGTACCGATTTCGACCATTTTCGGCATTGTCGGCACATTGATTTTCCTCTATTTATTATTTAAGGGGAAAGCCAATGCAAAATAATCGCGTCATGTTATTACTCGGTGCCCTACTCACGTTTGCTTGCGTCTTTTTTATGACTTACCACGCGAATGGTAACTGGGATTTCATTTTGCCGTTTCGTGGAAAGAAACTGTTGTTATTGCTGATGATGGCCTACACCATTGGCATATCTACATTGCTATTTCAAACCTTAACCAATAACCCGATTCTAACACCCAGCATTTTAGGCTTTGACTCCTTATATTTATTGGTGCAAAGCATTTTAGTGTTTCTCTTCGGCGGGATTGGATTTACACAACTCAATGTGGCCGGCAAATTTGCCTTTGAAACCTTACTTATGTTGCTTGGCGCACTCCTGTTATTCCGTACACTCAGCAAAAACAACAGCGATCTCGCCCGTATGATTTTGGTAGGGATTATTTTCGGTGTGCTTTTCCGCAGTGTAAATAACCTGCTACAGCGCATGATCGATCCGAATGAATTCGCCGTTGCACAAGGATCTTCCTTTGCCAGTTTTAACACGGTGAACCCAACCTTATTATGGATTGGTACTGTCATTACATTGGTCAGCGCTCTGTGGATTTGGCAACAACGTTTTAAATTAGATGTACTACTACTGGGGCGTGAACGCGCTATCGGATTAGGCTTGGAATATCATCAGTTCAGCCGCCAATTACTCATTTGCTGCGCATTTTTAGTGTCAATTTCCACCGCACTTGTGGGACCGATTCTGTTTTTAGGCTTATTGGTATGTGCCATCGTCAATGCCATTAGCCCGACCATGCACCACAGCATTCGCATCCCAATGACGTTTATGGTGTCGGCCATCACATTAGTAAGCGGTCAAGCCGTGTTCGAACAGGTAATGAAGATGCAGGGTGTGCTTAGCGTAGTTATCGAATTTGTCGGTGGGTTAGTCTTTATCTACCTAATTTTAAGACGGGCAAAATAAGGGAATTTCTTGTGATAAAAATTGAAAATATAACCTATAAAATTAATCAGGCGACGATTTTAAATAACATTAATCTCACCATCCCAAACGGTGGTATTACCGCATTGATCGGCGCTAATGGTGCTGGTAAATCCACGCTACTCTCTTTGGTTGCGCGCTTAAATCCGATTCAACAAGGGCAAATTTGGCTAAATGATATGGATATTGGCGCCACGCCATCACGCACAATTGCGCAAAACCTGGCAATTCTGACCCAAGATAACGTGATTCATAGTCGCATTACGGTAAAAGATTTGTTGATTTTCGGCCGTTATCCTCACCATCAGGGGCGCCCGACGGAAGAAGACAATGCCATTATCCGCGATGCCTTACAACGTTTTGAATTAGCGCCATTGGCCAATCGTTTTCTTAGCGAACTTTCCGGCGGTCAACGTCAACGCGCCCTGATTGCCATGACCTTCTGTCAAAAAACCGATCATGTACTGCTTGATGAACCATTAAATAACCTCGATATGTTCCACGCCCGCGAGCTGATGCGCTTGCTACGCCAACTGACCGATGAACTTGCACTGACCACGGTCATGGTAGTGCATGACATCAATATGGCTGCCGCCTACGCCGACACCATTGTCGCCATGAAAAACGGTGAAATCGCAATGATTGGCACACCTACCGAAATTATCACAAAAGAAAACTTAAAATCTGTGTTTAATTTGGATGCAGACGTGTTGGATTATCAAGGGAAAAGATTAGTGATACATCATATTTGATAAATGGTGGTATGGCTTTTATAAAAAAGTGCGGTCGATTTTCACAATGTTTTTAAAACAGCGGGAAAAACCACCGCACTTTCAAAACTAACGTAACAAGCGTTCTACTTCATTGGCTTTGACAAGGAATTCTTTACGTTCAGCCGTTGCCATACCGCTGCTTCCTCCCGGAAGTTTGACCGTAAGCGGATTCACAGGGCGTCCGTTAATATGAAATTCATAGTGTAAGTGCGGTCCGGTTGAACGTCCGGTATTTCCCGACAATGCAATACGTTCCCCTTTCTTCACACTTTGCCCGGCTTTAACTAAAGGACGGCTCAAGTGCATATACACGGTTTGGTATTCTCGAGAATGACGAATGACCACGTAGCGACCGGCACCATTTGCCTGATACGCAATTTTTTCAACCGTACCATCTGCCGGCGCAATAACCGGCGTGCCTATCGGCATAGAAAAATCCACGCCTTTATGGGGGGCAATACGACCTGTAACAGGATGCAGACGACGTGGGTTAAACGGTGAAGATACACGCGCTTGACGCTGCAATGGATAACGTGAGAAGCCTTTACCTAAGGTTTCCCCTTGGCGGTTATAATAACGTCCGTTCGCTGCTTGAATCGCGTAATAACCTTTTCCTCCAGTCATAATATGAATGGCTTCTACGTTACCTTGACCGGTACGCTTCTCTTCTAAATATTCGCGAGAAACTAAAATCGATATTTTGGTGTCTTTTTTCAGTTGTTTTAAACTCACCTGCCACTGTAACGCAGAAGTCAGTTGATAAATTTGACGATTATCTAAACCTAATTTTTTCAAGCTATTAACAAAAGAACCATCCATTTCGCCACGTAATACTTCCCGTTTCCAAACGCTTTTCTTTTCCAGAATTTGACGGGTAAACTTACCTTCTGACTGTAATTCGTAGATGTATTCTTTTTTCTGTGAAACCAACCAATTCAAATATTCCAATTCACCGTCATTATTCAAAATCCAATAGAACTGTTGCCCTGCTTGTAAATGTTTGAGTTCCGGATAAGCCGCAATCAGTTGTTTACTAGTATCATCCTCTAAACCGGAAAGCTCCAATACATCCTTTAAACTATCGCCTTTCACCACCGTATGACTAAATTGATCTTTGATTCGAATCGCTTGATCCGCCACATCTAAAATATTTACGACAGCATCTTTCGCATCACTTGGCAAAGTATCTAGATCATCAAATTCGTCGTGGGTTTTAACTTCTTCCGATTCGTCATCTTTCCCCACATCATCATAAGAAGTTGCCTCTTCTACGGCATTGAGACTAAAAGTATCAGCTAAAATTTGTGTTTCTTGAACAGCTTCATTAGTAAAAGAAACAACATAGGCGGAAACAGGATAAAGCTCACCTAAAGAGAGAATCTCCTGTAGCAGATTATTCGTATCGAAAAGTGTATTTTTGGTCGAAAGATTGGTATAAGTAGGATTTTTGACGCTCTCGATTTTGTCTTCTGCCGTATCGTTTAAATGCAGAAAAAAACCGGTAAAAATCAACAAAAGTGCCAAAAAGAAAATAAGCGCTTTAATACGCGACTTTCTTTGACGACGCTCTCTTGCTAATTTTACGTGTTGTACCACTTTTGGGTTTCCTTACAACGAATAAGATTTAAGTTTACTTATGACTCAATAAAAATAAAAAAATTCAACGGATAAAGCGAAATTCCTGACAAACGGCGCAATTATACACATAAATTATCGGGGAACTTGTTAAATCATAAAAAATAAGCTATTTTTAGCGCAATTTTTCTCCAATGAAATCTCAAATAGAACCCATCATGCAAATCAATGCAATAAAAGTGCCCTTGGTCGAATTAAAGGACATCAATGTAAAATACGGGCAACAAATCGCACTCAACCACATTAACCTCACCATTTACCCAAACTCGATTATTACTATTGTAGGGCCCAACGGCGGTGGTAAATCTACACTATTAAAAGTCTTACTCAAACTACAACAACCAACGTCCGGTTCTGTGCGCTACAACAAAAATATTCGTATCGGTTACGTTCCGCAAAAGATTCATTTAGACCATAACTTACCTATTACCGTTGAAAAATTTTTATCCTTAAAAAAAGGAATTTCTCGGCAGGATATCCAAGATGCCATGGCGTTGTTGTCCATTAGCCATCTCATTCACAACAGTATGCAAAAACTTTCCGGTGGCGAAATGCAACGGGTTTTACTGGCACGAGCGATTTTAAATAAACCCAATTTATTGGTGTTGGATGAGCCCACTCAGGGCGTAGATATGACCGGTCAGGCAGAGCTTTATCAACTGATTCAGCAGACCCGTGAAAAATTAAATTGTGCAATTTTGATGGTGTCACATGATTTACATATTGTCATGGCTGACACTAACGAAGTGCTGTGTATTAACCAGCATATTTGTTGCGCCGGCACGCCTGAAACTGTTTCAAACGATCCAACGTTTATTCACTTTTTCGGCAATCAGTTTTCTAAAAATATTGCGGTTTATACCCATCACCACAATCATCGTCATGATATGCACGGCGACATTTGCGGCATGGAATCGCCCCATTCACACTAACGATTCATATTATGTTTGATATTCTTTTTCCCGCCTGGATTACAGGCATGGTACTTTCGCTGATTACGGCTCCGCTCGGAGCGTTTGTGGTCTGGCGCAAAATGGCCTATTTCGGTGATACGCTTTCCCACTCGGCGTTATTGGGTGTTGCGCTTGGTATTTTTTTGCAAATCAACCCTTACATCGCCATTTTAGTCCTCACGATCTTGCTTTCCATTGCCATGGTTTGGTTGGAAAATAATACGCAATTTTCTGTGGATACGTTACTTGGCATTATTGCACATAGCTGTCTTTCTATCGGCGTTGTCACGGTCGGTTTGCTCCAAAATGTGCGGGTCGATTTAATGTCCTATTTATTCGGCGATTTACTGGCTATCACTTATGACGATCTCATTTACATCAGTCTTGGCGCCATTGTCGTACTTACTGCATTAATCTATTTTTGGAAACCGCTAATTTCCACCACGATCAGCCCGGAATTGGCTCAAGTGGAAGGGATTAATGTGAAAAGAATGCGCTTTATTCTGATGATCTTAACGGCCTTAACCATTGCCTTGAGTATGAAATTTGTTGGCGCATTAATTATCACCTCCCTCCTCATTATTCCGGCTGCCGCCGCTAAGCGCTTTGCCCGCACCCCGGAAAGCATGGTCGGTATTGCCGTAATTGTTAGTATGCTTGCCGTTTCTATGGGGCTAACTTTATCCGCCTATTACGACACCGCTGCAGGCCCTTCTGTCGTCATTTGCGCCACGTTTCTCTTTTTGTGTTCATTACTGAAAAAAGAACCGAATTAAATTTGCATTCACCACAACCAATACATAAAAAAACGACCGCACTTTAAGAGGAAAACCTAAAGTGCGGTCGCTTTTTTTCATTTTTTTAAATTACAACGTTGGACGAATCCCTAACGTATGGCAAATCGCGTAAGTAAGTTCACTACGGTTTAAGGTGTAGAAGTGGAAGTCTTTTACGCCTTCACGAGATAATACGCGCACCATATCCATAGCGATACTTGCCGCCACTAAATTACGAGTTGTTTGGTCGTCATCTAACCCATCATACATTTTCGCCATCCAGGCAGGAATTTTCACATTAGTGATCGCGGCCATTTTTTGAAGCTGTTTGAAGTTAGTGACCGGTAAAATGCCCGGCACGATTTCTGCATCAATGCCAATAGAGGCACAGCGGTCACGGAAACGCAAATAGCTATCGATGTCAAAGAAGAATTGCGTAATCACGTGATTAGCGCCAGCATCAATTTTACGTTTTAAATTGATTAAGTCCGCTTGTGCTGATTTTGCTTCTGGGTGCACTTCCGGATAGGCTGCAACGGAGATATCAAAGTCGGCTACTTCACGGAGCAATGTCACTAAATCTGCGGCATAAAAAGGCTTTTTCTCATAACCTTTCGGCTCATCACCACGCAACGCCACAATACGGCGAATGCCGCTATCCCAATAATCTTTTGCAATGCGACGTAATTCATCCGGCGTTGCATCAATGCCAGTTAAATGCGGCGCTGCCTCCAAACCGGTTTCCTGCTTAATGTGTTTTACAACACCATGGGTACGTTCACGTTCTCCGGAGTTCGCCCCGTAAGTCACAGAAACAAATTTTGGCTTTAAGACTTTTAAACGATGAATGGATTCCCACAAAATATTTTCCATTTTTTCATTTTTAGGTGGGAAAAATTCAAAGGAAACGTTAATTTTGCCGTTCAAATCGGCTAAGTGTTGATTTAAATTATCAATTTCTTTTGCATAACTCATGCAAGTTACCTCATTTCAACTCTGTCAAAGATGTTATTTAAATTAAAGAGAAAGGGAATATGTGTCAATTTCAAATATTTCATTCATTGAATGAATGAAATTAATGTTTAGTATAAAAAGCCCGTGACAATCACGGGCTTTAAAAACATTGTTTTTTCTTACCGCACTTTTGTCTAATTTCGACGTCGCGCTAACAACCACCAAGTAATAAGCAGGAACAGCACACTTGGCATCAACGCGCCAATAAGCGGCGTGGTGTTATACACCAAGCTGAATTTACCAAACAACTCATTCACTACATAGAACAAGAAACCGAAAGAAATCCCGATAAGAATACGCGCCCCGGCAGTCACGCTACGCAACGGACCAAAAATAAAGGAAAGCGCCAACATCATCATCACGCCTACAGAAACCGGTTGGAGCAATTTACGCCAATAGGTCAACTCGAAATTTCTGGAATCCTGTCCGGTTTCTTTCAGGAAGGCGATGTAATTCGATAACCCCGAAATAGACAATGATGTTGGACGCAATGATGCCACACCTAGTTTATCCGGCGTTAAGTTGGTCTCCCAGTCTTCATTTAAACGATTGATAGTCACCACTTCATCGGGTTGAATACGGGATTCATTGACTTGTCGTAACGTCCATTTGCCATTGTTAAAAGACGCTTGATTCGCATGTTTCATTTTTTCTAATTGGCGTTGTTCATTGAAGGTATAAATATAAATATCGTTTAATTCCACATCATCAGAAATGCTACGCACATACACGAAATTATTGCCGTCTTTTGCCCAAATGCCATTTTTCACCGAAAGCATAGAACCGCCGGAAATAGCTTTGGATCGCATATCACGCGCAAATTGCTCGGTTTGTGGGATTCCCCATTCACCAATCACCATTGTCAACAAGACTAATGGAATAGTCGTTTTCATCACCGCAATGCCGATGCGTATGCGTGAAAATCCTGATGATTGCATCACCACTAATTCACTACGACTGGCAAGATTCCCCAAGGCAATTAATGCACCAAGCAATGCCGCCATAGGGAAAAAGGTTTCTACATCTTTCGGCATAGTCAACACCGTATAAGCAATAGCCTGTAAGATGTCGTAAGTGCCTTTCCCCACACTACGGAATTGCTCTACAAATTTAATAATGGCGGATAATCCCACTAACATGAACAAGGTGGCGAAAATCGTGCCTAAAATACTTTTACCGATATATCGTTCTAAGGTATTCATTCAGTTATCCCTGTTTTAGCGCTTTTTATTCAATGAATAACGAATACGATACATGAATGCGCTATCCCAACTGTTGAGCAAAATCGCCAATAAGAAAAAGCCCCCATTCACCAATGGCATAAATAACGAGGCATCCAATTTGCCTGCACCACCGGCTGATTTCAATGAGCTTTGTAATAAGAAGTAAATTAAATACAACAATAACGCCGGTAACACTTTGGCAAAACGACCTTGGCGTGGATTAACACGACTTAATGGCACGGCTAACAATGCCATGATAGGCACAGCAAGAATTAAGGTTAAACGCCAATGAAATTCGGTTTTCATCGCCGGCGTATCGGCATTTAACAGTTGCATAAGGCTCATTTCACCCGCTTCATTTGAATCATCTTCAACGGCTTTATGACCTAAATAGGCTTGGTATTCATCAAAATGGGTGATGCGGAAATCCGGCAAAATCGCGGTGCCTTCAAAACGATCACTATTTTGCAAACGAAGGATTTGATCACCGTTTGGTAAAGATTTTAACTCCCCTTGCTCCGCCACAATGACTGACGGCTTAGTTTGCCCTTTTGGCTGGGTTTGGAACACATAAACGTTATTAATTTGATTTTCTTGAATGTCATCAATAAACAACACAAAATCACTGTTATTTGCCGTCATAAATTGACCGGCAGACAAGGCGCCCATATTCGGATTTGCCTTTGCCTCCTCAATGATCGCCACTTGTTTATTAATTGCCCATGGACTCAACCATAATGCATTGTATGCTGCCAACGCCCCGGTAAATAACGATAAAATCAAAACGACTTTCACTAAAATTTTTGAGCCTACACCACAGGCGCGCATGACGGTGATTTCACTTTCTGCGTATAAACGACCTAAGGTCAACAAAATCGCAATGAACAAACAAAGTGGCAACATCAGTTGTGCCATGGTCGGCATGCCTAAACCTAGCAAAGAAAAGACTAAATCTGCCGGCACCTGGCCATTCGCGGCAGAGCCCAGTACGCGAACGAGCTGCTGACAAAAAAAGATCAGCAACAGAATAAACAAAATCGCAATCTGGCTTTTAAAAACTTCTTTGGTTAAATATCGGGTTAAAATCACTTTTTTTGCCTATTTTTCTCTTGCTATTTCAGCAAAAGAGATTAAATTCGTTTCACTTTGAAAAAACCAAATTGGGTTTGGCTTACCTAAAGAATAGGTGGCGTATGATACCTTAATTTGACATTTAAAACAGCAAAATAAGCGAGGAAAAAATGAAGTTTAGCGCACAACATTATGCCGTAAATCAAGCGGCAGATTGCCTGATTGTGGGCATTTTTGAAGAAAAAAACCTATCCCAAAGTGCGGTGGAAATTAACAAGATTTCCGATAATTATCTCCTCCATTTGGTGGAAAGCGGTGAACTTAGCGGCAAACTTGGGCAAACCACATTATTGCGCAATGTGCCAAACCTTGCTGCCGAACGACTTCTCGTCGTGGGGTGTGGTAAACGCGGTGAACTCAACGAGCGTCAATTTAAGCAACTTATGCAAAAAACAGCGCAAACATTAAAGGAAACCCAAGCCAAAAGTGCGGTCAGTTTTTTAACTGAAATTCCGCTTAATCAAAGGACGCTTTACTGGAACATCCGCTTTGCTATTGAAACTATCGAACAGGATTTATATCAATTCACTCAATTCAAAAGTCAAAAAACAGCAGAAAAATCTACCGCACTTTCAGAGGTGATTTTTAACGTTGGCGCAGATGAGCTGGCATCCGCCGAACAAGCGATTCAGCATGCCTCTGCAATCGCCCTCGGCGTACGCCTTGCCAAAGATGTGGCAAACTGTCCTCCAAATGTGTGTAACCCGGCATATTTGGCAGACAAAGCGCTAAACTTAGCCGAAACCTCACCGCTGATTAAAACCACCATTGTCAACGAAGCAGAAATGGAAAAATTAGGCATGGGTGCCTATCTTGCCGTATCACGCGGAGCGCACAATGAGGCAAAATTAGCGATTATGGAATACCGTAATGCCCCGAATCCGAACGCAAAACCGATCGTGTTAGTGGGCAAAGGGTTAACCTTTGATGCCGGCGGTATTTCCCTAAAACCGGCTGCGGACATGGACGAAATGAAATACGACATGTGCGGCGCAGCCTCCGTTTATGGCGTGATGAATGCCTTAGCACAACTACAACTGCCGTTAAACGTAATCGGCGTCATGGCAGGCTGTGAAAATCTCCCAGACGGCAACGCTTATCGCCCGGGCGATATTCTCACCACCATGAACGGCTTAACCGTGGAAGTATTAAACACCGATGCAGAAGGTCGCTTGGTGCTATGTGATACGCTCACTTACGTAGAACGTTTCGATCCTGAACTGGTCATTGACATTGCCACCTTAACAGGCGCTTGCGTAGTCGCATTAGGGCAACACAACAGTGGTTTGGTTTCCACCCATGACGACATCGCAGCTGCGCTTGAACAAGCCGCACAACAAAGTGCCGACAAAGCATGGCGTTTACCGTTAAGTGAAGAATACCAAGAACAGTTAAAATCCAACTTTGCCGATTTAGCCAATATTGGTGGACGTTGGGGCGGTGCAATCACGGCAGGTGCGTTCCTCGCCAATTTCACCAAGAAATACCCATGGGCGCACCTCGACATTGCCGGTACCGCATGGCTACAAGGGGCAAACAAAGGTGCTACCGGCAGACCGGTTTCCTTGCTCGTACAATTCCTGTTAAATCAAGTGAAATAAAACACGAAGAACGGCACAGGTTTTGAACATTGGCAGCGCCAATTATCTTCAAAAAAATGAGAAAAAAATGACCGCACTTTGAGAACAGTCCCAAAGTGCGGTCATGCTTATGGTTGTTCATTCTTCAAAAAAATTATTCCTTGATAAAGATCATCATTTTTAATGGTTTTCGCAAAACCACCTCATCGCTAAGCCCTAAATCCAGTAAAATAATTCGATAAAAATAAATAACTTGTTCATACTGTTAAATATTTTTCATAGTTAAAAGCAATAAAAAACGCAACAGGAAGCATATGCAGGGCATTGAATTACGCATAAAAGGCAAAGTGCAAGGCGTGGGGTTTCGTCCTTTCGTCTGGTTATTGGCGAATCAATACGAATTACGCGGCGATGTCAACAACGACGGGCAAGGCGTACTCATCCGCCTGCTTGAACCAACAGCGCAGCAACTGCAACAATTCTTGCATGATCTGCAAACCCAACTTCCCCCGCTTGCGCTGATTACCGATATTCAGCAGCAGGAAAAACCGTGGGAAAATCCACCGTACTTTGACGGCTTTGAAATCCGTGAAAGCGAAAACAACGCCATGGATACCCAAATCGTGCCTGATGCCGCCACTTGCCCCGCCTGTTTGAAGGAGTTATTTGACCCGACCAATCGACGCTATCATTATCCTTTTATCAACTGCACCCACTGCGGTCCGCGTTTTACGATTATTAAAGCCATTCCATACGATCGCAAAAACACCTCGATGGCCGATTTTCCCCTCTGTCCTGATTGCGCAGAAGAATATAAAAATCCTGCCGACCGTCGTTTTCATGCGCAACCGAACGCCTGTGCCGTGTGCGGCCCTCATGTTTGGTTAAGCAATCAAGAAGGCGCGCTTATCGATGAAAAAACACCGATAAAAACCACCGCACTTTTCTTACAACAAGGCAAGATCGTTGCAGTAAAAGGCATCGGCGGTTTTCATCTTGCCTGTGATGCAACTCAGGCTGATGCGGTGCAATTACTGCGCGACCGCAAACACCGCCCAAGTAAACCTTTGGCGGTGATGGTGCCGGATGTGTCTTTTTTAAAGGATCTCACCGAAAAGGAAATCAAATTACTCACCAGCACGGCAGCACCCATTGTGCTATTGGCAAAACACAAAGTCCCCTCATTAGCGGAACAGATTGCACCACAACTCAATGAAATCGGCGTGATGTTGCCAAGCAACCCGTTACAGCATTTATTATTGAGAGAAGTGAATCGCCCATTAGTGATGACCTCTGCCAACCCAAGCGGACAACCGCCGGTATTGGATAATCAAAGTGCGGTGGAATATTTAAGTGACTTGGCGGATTATTTCCTCTGCCACAATCGCGACATTTTGCAACGCGCTGACGATTCCTTAGTGCGTGCGGTGTTTGATGGTGTGGAAATTCTACGTCGCGCAAGAGGCTATGTGCCTGACGAAACCCTGTTGGATCACCACAGCGCACACAATGTGCTGGCATTAGGGTCTGATTTAAAAAACACCTTCTGTTTATTGCGCCAAAATAAAGCCATCGTCAGCCAACACATTGGCGACACCTCGAACGAAAAAGTGCGGTCACAATTAGAAGCGAATATCGCCCTCTTCTGCCAAATCTACCAATTCAAACCGGAACTTATCGCCATTGATTCACACGCCGGTTATTTTACCCATGAAATGGGTAAGCGCTTGGCTGCACAATACCAAATCCCTTATGTAGAAGTGCTCCATCATCACGCCCATATTGTCAGCGTCATGGCGGAACACCATTGCCATGAACAGGTTATCGGGCTTGCGTTGGACGGTATCGGCATGGGTGAAAACGGACAACTTTGGGGCGGAGAATGTCTGTTGGTCGATGAAAAACACTGCCGCTATTTAGGGGGGCTACCTGCGGTAGCGTTGCCGGGGGGCGATCTTGCCGCCAAACAACCTTGGCGCAACTGGTTAGCGCATTTGCATCAATTCGTGCCAAATTGGCAAGAAATCGCCGCCCAAACCTGCGCCAACTATGACTGGCAACTGCTCTCTAAAGCGATTGAACGCAACCTTAACAGCCCACGGATTTCCTCCGCCGGACGCTTATTTGACGCAGTGGCATTTGGCTTGGGCATCACGCCGCCACAACTGAGCTGGGAAGGCGAAGCCGCCTGCCAATTGGAAGTGCTCGCCTCGCAATCGGCGCTCGCCAGTTTGCCATTCGATAAAAGAGAGCTTCCAACCTTAATGCCGCTTAACGCTGAAAATAAATTGGATCTTGCCCATTTCTGGCAAGCATGGATTGCGCTCGATTCGTCCAACGCTGACAAAGCCTTTATTTTTCATTATGCGTTAGCAGAAGGTTTCGCTCAATTGGCTCGCCAACAGGCGCAACGCCATCATTGCGAAACGCTCGTGCTTTCCGGTGGCGTATGGCATAACCAATTATTACGGCGATTGATAAAAGAACAGTTAGCTGAATTTAAGGTATTGAGTGCGCATCAATTTCCGATGGGAGATGGCGGCTTGAGTTTGGGGCAGGCCGTCATCGCAAGTCAATTCAATCTTATTTGTGCATAATTCATGAAAGTGCGGTCGGTTTTCTAAACGTTTTATGGATTATCATTTGCTATACTGAGCGCATCCTTTTTTATCTATACCAATGTGAGGCTTCTTATGCTTAACAAAGATACCCAACTCTGTATGTCTCTGTCCGGTCGTCCCGGCAACTTTGGCACCACATTTCATAATTATCTTTATCAAAAACTTGGTTTGAATTTCATTTACAAAGCCTTCACTACCGATGATATCGAACACGCCGTCAAAGGCATTCGCGCGTTGGGTATTCGAGGCAGTGCAGTGTCTATGCCGTTCAAAGAAAGTTGCATGCCGTTTTTAGACGAAATCTCGCCTTCCGCACAAGCCATTGAATCGGTCAATACCATCGTCAACGATAACGGCATTTTACGCGCCTACAACACCGACTACATTGCCATTGTTAAACTTATCGAAAAATACCAATTGAATAAGAACGATCGCGTGATCGTACATGGCAGCGGCGGCATGGCAAAAGCAGTCGTGGCGGCATTTAAGCATTCAGGCTTTGAAAAGCTCAACGTCTTCGCCCGTAACGAAAAAACAGGTAACTATTTAGCCACACTTTATGGCTACGATTACATATCTTCCCTCGACAATCAAACCGCCGACATACTCGTTAACATCACGCCAATCGGCATGAAAGGTGGAAAAGAAGCTTTCGATCTTGCATTCCCCGAAGCCATGATCCGTCAAGCCAAAACCGCGTTTGATGTGGTCGCTCAACCTGCCGACACACCATTAATCAAAACCGCCCAAGCCTTAGGTAAACAAACCATCTCCGGCGCAGAAGTGATTGTGTTACAAGCTGTCGAACAATTTGAACTCTACACCGGTAAAAGACCAAGCGAAGCTCTCATCGCCGAAGCGGCAGATTATGCGAGGAAAAATGTCTAAAGTGTGGTGGGGTTTGAGCGTGTTTTATCATTTAGACTTTATCGATAGCGTGTGTCGCCGTTGATAGCACCAGCGTCCACGCTGGTGCTTCTTTGGTCCAAGCGTGGACGCTTGAACCATCATAAAGTTACAGCACAGGCTGGGAAGCGTGCGCTATTGGAACCATAGGAGAAAAAACATTTATGAAAATATTAAAAAATTTTACCTTATTTTTTATGACTATCATCATTTCATTTGAAACGATAGGTGTTGAATTAGTCAATTCAACAAAAAAGCAAAATAAAATTAAAGAAGATAACCAAGTAACCAAAACTTATTCCCCTAGACCGGACTTAACCGGGAAACAGATAGGGAGTTTAGAGTTATTTTATCAATTTGACATTAAAGCAACGGGAGAATACGAACCCGAACTTGGGTTACCCCTATATGATATTTATAAACGTACTAATACTGCAGATGGAAAGACTCTATTTTATGAGAAGGAATACTCTGGCGACATAAAACCCAGACCGCCTAAAAACCACCACAAAAAGGAGATAATTAAATTTATAAAAAACGGAGAGGAGCGCTGGATTACAATAGATCATTACTACGAAACCACAGGTACGCCAAGTTACATTAAACAATATCGCTTATGGGATGATATAAATAATGAAATTAAGGTGGCTTTTGACAAAGGAAAAGTAGAGAGGCTTTATATAGACACCGATAAGTTTAACGAAGTATTGGGGATATTTTCGGACGTTAATTATATTTCCTACACCAACGGAAAACCAACTCAAAAACACTATATAACGGTGCAAAATGGAGTAAAGGAAGATCTTTATGAAAATTATGATGAACAAGGGACACTAGAAAGAGTAAATTATCTTAAAAACACTGATTTTATTTATACAAAATATTTTTATCCAAATGGCAAAATAAAATCATACGTAAACCATCATAAAAATATTGAACAAGACTTTAATGAAAATGGGATATTAATCAAAAAATTGTCAAAATAAATTTCCTCTTGTCGTCTCCAATAGCCTCGGCGTCCACGCTGGTGCTTCTTTGGGCCCAAGCGTGGACGCTTGAACCATCATAAAGTTACAGCACACGCTGGGAAGCGTGCGCTATCATGGGGGTTATGTAAACCTATTGTAGATACGTTTCTGAAAACGTGGCAATTATCTGTTTAATTTCAGCAAGTACGTTTTACGTTGTGCGCTAAATTTTTTGATAGCCTCTTTGATAGCGCCAGCGTCCACGCTGGTGCTTCTTTGGTCCAAGCGTGGACGCTTGAACCATCATGAAGTTACAGCACACTCGAGGAAGCGTGCGCTATCATGGGATTTTCGTAGGGACAGGCTCTATGCCTGTCCGATAATCTGATGATATAAATAAGGACAGACATAAAGTCTGTCCCTACCAAACAAAAATCTAGAAGTGCGGTTGAAATCCCAAACGTTTTTCACCGCAAAAAACAATCCAAAATCCCACCGCACTTTTATCCAATAGCGCTCAAATAAAATCCCCGTATAAATTGCCCGAACGACTTGGCATTTTTAGGAAAATTTCGCTTTGTTTGAGCCACGCAGTGGCGAGTTCGAAATTTTCCGTGAAGAAAATGACAATAAAGAGAGGAGCAGCAATTTATCCGGGGTGTGTTCTTTGCTACTTTCTTGCACAAGCAAGAAAGTAGAACAACCTAACAAATCCTCGGCAACGGCTCATTCATCGGTAAATCCAGCAACCGTGACTGCCCAAAACTGCCTAATAATCTGACTTTTTTATCCGCGGTCACTTCGCCAATCACGGTGGCATTTTTGCCTAATTCATGGGAATGAAGTGCAGTCAGAATTTCAGGTGTTTTTTCAGGAGAGGCGATGATCACCAGTTTACCCTCGTTAGCGAAGTTTAAGGCCTCTAACCCAAGTAATTCGCAAATGCCACGCACTTCAGAACGGATAGGTAAATCGTCTTCGTTGATTTGTATGCCTAATTGTTGGGCGGCGGCAAATTCGTGCAATACTGCATTCACCCCGCCACGGGTGGCATCACGTACGGCTTTTACGCCCTCAATCGGGCGCAATAAATCGATGAGGGGCGCAAGAACTACACAGTCGCTTTTGAGATCTGTTTGAATCCCCAGGTTTTCGCGCAAATTAAGAATGGTTGCGCCGTGTTCACCAATGGTGCCGCTGACGATAATCTTGTCGCCCGCTTCAATACGATGCATCCCCCAATCGATGCCTTGCGGAATGACACCGATGCCGCTGGTGTTAATAAAGATTTTATCCACCGCACCTTTTTGCACCACTTTGGTGTCACCCGTCACCACTTTCACACCGGCGGCCTGGCAGGTTTCTGCCATAGCTTGAATGATGTCTTTGAGTTCAGGTAAGGGCAGGCCCTCTTCTAAAATAAAACCGCAAGAGAGATATTTCGGCACGGCGCCACACACTGCCACATCATTTAACGTGCCGCACACAGCAAGTTTGCCGATATTACCGCCGGGAAAGAAAATCGGGTCGATAACGAAACTGTCGGTACTAAAAGAAAGCTGTTCCCCTTGTGCCATAAGTTCTGCTAAGGGTAAACGGGCTTGGTCTTCCCCTTGTGCAAGAATGGGATTATCAAAGGCTTCGACGAAATAGTCCTGAATGAGTTTTTGCATGGCACCGCCGCCGTTGCCGTGTGCCATGGTAATGAAATCTGTCATTATTCTCTCCGATATTGATAGTAGGCGGCGCACGCCCCTTCTGAGGAGACCATCAACGCGCCATAGGCATTGTCCGGGTTACATTGCGTGCCAAATAACGGGCAATCTGAAGGTTTACATTTGCCGGTGAGCACGTCGCCGCAACGAGAATTCGGGTCATCTGCCACTTGTTGCGGTTGGCTGTGGAAATACACTTCCGCATCAAAGCGTTTATAAGCGTCGGTCAGCTCTACACCCGACTCTTCAATTTCACCCAAGCCACGCCATTCGCTGGATTTTTTCAGTTGGAACACTTCACGCATGGCTTGTTGCGCCAGCAAGTTACCTTCGGAATGCACGATACGTTTATATTGATTTTCAATTTCGCAACGTCCGTCCACAAATTGCTGCACCAACATCACGATGGCTTGCAAAATATCTAACGGCTCAAAACCCGTGATAACAAAAGGTTTGTGATATTTATCCACGATGGATTGATAAGGCGATGTGCCGATCACCATGCTCACATGCCCCGGCGCAAGGAAGCCGTCAATTTTCACATAATCTTGTGAAAGCAAACTATGTAGCGTCGGAATGATGGTAATGTTTTGGCACACCACCCAGAAATTCTGAATATTTAGCTTATTCGCCTGTTGCAAAGTCACCGCAGCGCTCGGCATGGTGGTTTCAAAACCAAGAGAGAAGAACACCACTTTTTTGTCAGGATTGTTCACTGCGATATTCATCGCATCCAGCGGTGAATACACGATTCGCACGTCAGCACCTTTCGCTTTGGCTTCCAACAAGGAGCCTCGACGCCCTTTCACCCGCATAGCATCGCCAAAAGTACAGAAAATGACATCCGATTTCTGCGCAATTTCAATGCACACGTCAATGCGTCCCATCGGCAAGACACATACCGGGCAACCGGGGCCATGGATAAATTCAATGCTCTTCGGCAACAAACGATCCAAACCAAATTTAAAAATGGTATGCGTATGCCCGCCGCAAACTTCCATTAAATAGAGCGGATTCTCCGCTGTATATTGCGGCAATTTCGCCATGAATTCATTCAGGCGATTGACTAAACTTTTAGCTAATTTCGGATCACGAAACTCATCAATAAACTGCATTTTGTTCCACAATCCTTATTGAGCCTGTAACCAATCCAACCAAGCCTTTAAGCCTTCGCCGGTGGTCGCAGAAAGTTGAATCACGTCAATTTGCGGGTTCACTTGTTTGGCATAAGCGATACATTTTTCCACATCAAAATGAAGGTATGGCAATAAATCAACTTTATTTAAAATCATTAACTTAGATGCTGCAAACATGTGCGGGTATTTCAGCGGTTTGTCTTCACCTTCAGTGACGGACAAAATCACTACTTTGGCTTTTTCACCTAAATCAAATTCGGACGGGCAAACCAGATTGCCCACGTTTTCGATAAACAGCAGACTGTTTTGTTTCGGCTCAAGTTTGAACAAGGCGTCATTGATCATTTGAGCATCTAAATGGCACCCTTTGCCCGTGTTGACTTGAATCGCCGCGACACCGGTGGCACGAATACGATCCGCATCATTTTCCGTTTGTTGATCCCCTTCGATCACATAACAAGTGCGGTCATTTTTCAGTGCATTTAACGTGGTGGTGAGCAAGGTGGTTTTACCGGAACCCGGGCTGGACACCAAATTCAGTACAAGAATATGTTGTTGCTGGAAAAGAAAGCGGTTGTGCGCCGCGATTTGATTATTTTTACCTAACACATCCTGTTCCACTTTCAACAGGCGTTTTTGTGTTTCATTGGCTTCCGAAGCTGATTCTACCGAGTGAAATTTGAAGTGAGAAAAGTTCGGATTTTTGACCGCACTTTGTGTGCCGTCATGGTCATGATGAGAATGTGCTACCTCACCGATTCTGACTTGTTCCGGATGTCCACAACCACAAGTTGTACACATAATATTGCCCCTTTACTATCTGGTTACAAAAAACCTCGCTAGGGTAGCACAACCTTTGATTTTTCGGGTTGATTGAGATCATAAAGTCAGAACATCATCAGCCAATTCAGCCGTAAATCCTTGATGATGAGACGCCACCAACATAGGCAACGACAGCTCACGCAAAAGTGCGGTCAATTTTTCCGTATTTTTACGATCCAATCCATTCGTCGGCTCGTCTAACAGTAACATTTTCGGTTGCATCGCCAACACGCCTGCCAACGCCGTAAAATTTTTCTCTCCACCGGACAGGGTATGTACTGTGCGATCCTGCAAATGAGCAATACCTAAACGTTCCAGTTGCTGCAAAGCAACAGCATACGCTTGCTGGCGTGACAAACCTTGATTTAACGGCCCGAAGGCAACATCGTCTAATACGGTTGGTCCGAACAGTTGGTCATCGGCGTGCTGAAAACAAAGCCCCACGGTGCCACGAAAAGGCGCAAAATCTTTTTCTTCCCGACACAACTGCCCGAATAGACGAATCTCGCCGCGCGCAACAGGCACAAAACCTAACAAAGCAAGTAATAAGGTGGTTTTGCCTGTGCCGATTTCGCCCTGCACAAAAAAGCGTTGTCCCGCTTCAATTTGAAAAGACAGATTGTCGATAATCTGCCGTTCTCCTCGTTTAATTTGCAATCCATTGACTTGTAAAACTGTCATTTTTCCCCACTTAAATTTGTCTTTTCACCAAAGCGAAAGCCGCGGCATTTGAGTGCAATTTGTGCCGTTTCAGCTTTGAGTAAAGCATGCACCAGTAAAAGCGCGACCCGTTGTGCGGTGACATATAACGTTCGACGATTCAATCCGGCATGATACCCTCGCGCACGCATCGCCAAATCCATTTTTTGTTGCAACTCACCTAACAGGGCAATATAACGCACCGTGAGGACAAAAAGCCAAATTAATTTGGGTGGCAAGGGTAATTTACCAATGGCTTGTACCAACACCGTGTCATTCATTTTCCACAACAATAACCATACGGAAAACAACAACAGGTTCATACGTAAGCTAATTAACAAGGCTGTTTCCATGCCCTCGGGATTAAGTTCAATGCCTTCCGTGCCGATACGCCAACTTAAGGTCGCCCAAAGTAATAAAGTAAAACTATTGAAAACCAGCCAGCGTTTTAGATAAGGAAAATAAGGATCACGACAACGATAAATCAGGATCACCAATAAAATTAAGGCGATTCCGTTTAACCATAGCAACAAAGAAGGTTGAGATAAGGCACTGATCACCAAGCCCCAAAGGAATAGGTAAATCAGGCGCAAGTGAGTTGCACAAAAGTGCGGTGGAAAAAAACGCTGAAAAACGGGGCTCATTGTGTGCACCGTTTGGTATCGTCAACGTTCAGTGAAGTGTCAATAGATTGTAATGCACTCGGGTACATTTTGCTGAGGAGAGAAATCACGCCGTAGCTGATAATGCCGTCTAATACGAATACCGGTAAATGTAACAACAGCAATAAGGCGATTAAATCCTGATAATGTTTGCCGCCATCTAACGCTAAGACGAGAGAGGCTAATGCACCAGCGCCACCAACACCAATAATGCCTGCGCTCAAGCCGGTCAACAGTTTTGCTATAGCTCCCATATCCGGCCTTAAATAACTACGCAATAAATAATGCGCCGCGACCGCCGGCAATGCCATGACACATAAATTCACGCCCAATACGGCAAAGCCGCCAAAAGAGAAGAACAGCACTTGCAACAACAATGCAATAAGAAAAGCCGGGAAGACTGCCCAGCCAAGAAATAAACCCGCCATGCCATTTAAAATCAAGTGAACGCTGCCGATGCCCACGGGAACATGAATGGTGCCTGCAACAAAAAATGCCGCCGCAAACAACGCCGTTAAAGGCAAACGTTCACTCTCTAAACGACGTAATCCGACAGCAACACCAACTACCGCCAAAGCAACGCCCGCTAATAACACCCGCGTATGCAATACGCCTTCCGACAAATGCATGATTAACGCCCTTTTCTTAATTTACGGGCGCTTAACCAAGCGGCGATGCCCGCAATGCCAACGATGTAACCAATACCACCTAAAATATCGTGCAGGTAAATCTTGTCGCGTAACTGCGCAATATCCTCCCGCAACAGTAACAGGCTTTCATCGCTCGCTTGCGTTGGCGCATTTGACGTTGCGGTGATGCGATCCGCCACCACAGTCGCCCGATGTCCTTCTTCCCCTTCAACCACCACTTTTAAGGCGACTTTCGGTTCGACCACTAATGGAAAGTGAAAATAACCACGGTTATCGGTTTTCCCCGCCATTAATGGCTGATTTTCCCCATGGCGTAAAACTTCCACATAGGTTTCCGCAGCAGGGGTCATATCGGAATAATAGGATTTTCCCGTCACAGTTTGCCCATCATACTGGGCGAACACATAAAGTGCGTGCGCCAACGCATGAGGGGCAACCAACAAAGGAAAAAGTGCGGTCAGAATACGCAACGTTTTTTTCATTCGATTACTCGGCATCAAAGGTCAGCATATATTCCACTGAGCGGCTATCGTAATCCGGATTGTCTTTGACGTTTTCCTCAAATTCAGCCCAAACTTTGTTGTAACCTGCTTGTGGTGTAAATTCAGCGATACCTTTGTCGTTGGTTAAGTTGAATGGCGCATCTTCGCCCAATCCCACTTTAATGTCTTTCACCGGTTTACCTTTATGCAACACTAAAATTTGCAATGGTTTTCCGGCTTTTGGTTGCGCTTGTGGCACCAATTCATATTCCATACCATGCGCTTTCATCGCTTGTTCGTCCCAGTGTAATACGGCTTTACCGAATTTCACCGGATTCACAGAAAGTTCGGCTGTCGGTTCTTGTTGTTTGGTTTTTTCTACATATTTACCGCTTGGCAATTTAGACCAAACACCGTTATCAAAACGGATGAATACTTGGGAGGCTTTCTCAGCATTAAGATAAGCTTCGCCTTCTTTAAATTGATAGGTTGCGTTAGTGACATTGCCTTTATTATCTAGCAACTTAACCGCTTTCAATTTTTGTTCAGGGTAAGTTTCTGTCTGTTCGTGACCAAATTTCACCACATATTGTCCGGTGGCATTGGCATCTTTAACAGGTTCCAACCAAACGTTATGGGCGTTAGCAAAGGATGCGGCGAAAAGTGCGGTGCAAATTACACTTGTTTTTAGAAATCTCATTTGATGTCTCCTTTTATCGTTGAGTTTCGCTCATGATAAAATATGAAGTAACTCTAGAATCAAGTGTTTTTTAGGAAAATAGACGAAAAATGAGAGAGATAGGTAAGAAAATATTGTCCGCGTACGATAGAAACCGCACGCGGAAAGAAAGGATTAATTCAATTCCGCCAACATGGCAACAACCATGTCAGAGGATTGTTTCGCCGCCAACGGAAGGAATTCTTCAAAGGACATATTCGCTTTGCCATCCCCCGCATCAGAAATCGCACGAACGACCACAAAAGGCACATTAAACGCATGGCACACTTGCGCAATCGCGGTGGCTTCCATTTCCACGGCAATGACATTCGGAAAATCCTGTTTAATTTTTGCCAAGCGTTCACCGCCTTGAATAAAGCTGTCGCCGGAACAAATTAACCCACGTTTCACGTGTTGTCCTAATTGGGTTGCAACGCGCTCTACCAATTCAACAAGTTTCGTATCAGACACAAACGTGACCGGACACGCCGGTAATTGCCCTTTGGCATAACCGAAAGCCGTCACATCCGCATCATGATATTGCGTTTCAGTGGAAACGATCACATCGCCAACCTTCAAGCCTTCCGCCACACCACCGGCAGAACCGGTATTAATCACAAGATCCGGCTGAGTTAATTGCAATAACGCCGTCGTTCCCATGGCTGCCGCAACTTTGCCGATACCGGATTGCAACAAAACAATCTGTTTTCCTTGAATGTTGCCTTCATAAATCGTGCCGGAGGCCAATTTTGTCACGATCTTATCTGTCATTAAATTGACTAAAATTTCTACTTCTTGCGCCATTGCGCCAACAATACCGATTTTCATAACGATCCTTTGTACTGGTTTGCTATTGTTTTTTGTTAATTAAAAAATCTAATACCGCGAGGGCATAATCGTCATTATATAAGGTGCTCGCGGTCAACACATATTTGCCGTCAATAATGACATAAGGAAACGTAAATACACCGTAATCTTCTGTTAAACGCACAGCCTCATCTACCTGTTGTTTAATCTGCTCTGAAGTATAGGTTTGTAAAAAACGGTTTCGCTCAATGCCTTGCTGCTCAAGCCAAGTCAATAGATTTTCCTGCTGAGCAAGTTTGATATATTGGCTTTTTTCAGCCGTTTCAAACATTAATGCAGAGGATACATTGTCGGCATTTAACGCCTGCAGACTGTAAAAAACCGTCGCAGAAAAACGCGCTTTGGCTGTTGCCACCGGATATTCGCTGAATACCACGCGATCGCGGTTAATTTGACTATAAAGTTCAAGAATGTCTTGTGCAGAAGAGCAAACGCGACAATCGTAATCAAAAAAGAATTGAATCGGGATACGATTATCTTCCCGAGGCGGAAGCGTTAGTGGTTCTTGATAAGAAAAATAGTCTTTGCCATCTTCAAACGGGTGATTGGCTTCATCTGCTGCAGGCAGATGAGACACGCTTTCTTGCGCAACGGCAAATCCGCTGATAAAGAATAAGACGATGAGCAATCCGACCCGTGACATCATGTGCCTAACTTTCCAATGGTTCAATATAATCCACTAACAACTGAAGATCGCGATTACCACGAAATTCATTGATATCTAATTTATACGCAAATCTTGCTGTTTTTATAGATAAATCAGGATAATAGCGCGTATCTATGTTAAAGGCGATAGCATCTAACAAAGGTCCGCCCAGTTTGGGTTCCACCATCATTTTCAAGTGTTTTTCGCCCACTAAGCGTTGTTGCAAAATTTTAAATTCGCCGTCGAACAAGGGTTCAGGGAATGCCTGTCCCCAAGGACCACCTTGACGCAAAGTTTCAGCTGTCGCCAAGTTTAACAAGTTCGCATTTAATTCGCCGTCAGTCCAAATCGTGCCTTGTAATTGGTCTTCCGCCAATAATTCGCTGACCGTCTGATTAAAAATCTGACGAAAATCGTCAAAGCGGCTTTCCTGAATACTCAATCCTGCCGCCATGGCATGCCCACCAAATTTCAGGATTAAATCAGGGTGCTGTGAATAAACCCGCTCCAACACATCGCGAATATGCAAACCGGGAATGGAACGTGCAGACCCTTTCAACATGCCTGCTTGATCTTGAGCAAACGCAATCACCGGACGGTGAAACTGTTCTTTAATGCGTGAGGCGAGAATGCCAAGCACACCTTGGTGCCAATCCGATTGATACAACACAATAGAATGCGGAATGTCTGTTTCAAGTGCGGTGGTATTTGCAAATAAATTTTGGCAGATGGTTAAGGCTTCTAACTTCATCCCCTGCTCGATTTCTTTGCGCGCTTGATTTAAACCATCCAGCTCCAATGCCAACGCGCGAGCCGTTTCCATATTTTCGGCTAACAAAAGCTCCACGCCCACGGACATATTATCCAGCCGTCCCGCCGCATTTAAACGTGGGCCAATGGAAAAGCCTAAATCCGCTGCCACGAAACGGGTCACGTCCCGCTTCGCCACTTCCGCCAATGCACGAATGCCGCAACGACAACGTTCGGCGCGAATACGGGCAATGCCTTGATAAACTAAAATACGATTATTTTGATCCAATGGCACCACATCGGAGACTGTGCCTAACGCCACCAAATCTAACAATTCCGTGAAATTCGGCTGATTTTTGGTATCAAATAGACCAAGTTCGCGGAATTTTGCCCGCAAGGCAAGCATAAGATAAAAAGTAACGCCCACACCGGCCAGATGTTTGGAGGGAAAACCGCAATGCACCAAATTCGGATTCACAATCGCATCGGCATTGGGCAGCGTTTCCGGTGGCAAATGGTGATCGGTCACAATCACCTTCCCGCCCTGTGCCTTTAAAAATGCCACGCCCTCATGGGAAGAAACGCCATTATCCACGGTCATTAACAACTCAACGCCTAAAGCCAAAGCCTCTTGGGCAACGGCAACACTGAGCCCATAACCTTGCTCGAAACGGTTCGGCACTAAATAGGTGACATTGGCAAAGCCCAGTTGACGTAGCGCGAGTACAGCCAATGCGGTACTGGTTGCACCATCGGCATCAAAATCGCCCACAATGACGATTTTCTGTTGTTTTTGATAAGCTTCAAGTAGAAATGTTACTGCGGTATCCATGCCCGACATAAGGTTCGGATGATGCATGGCACTTAAAGTGCGGTCTAATTGGTTGGCGTTTTTAATGTGGCGCGAACGATAAAGACGATCCAACAAGGGATCGTCACAGAGTTTATCGCCTGCCGGCACATCGCGGCGTAAGATACGTTTTTGCACGGATGACCTGCATTAACCTTCTAAGGCAGCAAGTAAATCAGCCGGTTTCAAATAACCACCGATAACATCGCCTTCAGATGTAATAATTGTCGGTGTACCGGTGACGCCCAGTTGCACGCCAAGCATATAATGTTTTTTCACCATATTCGGCGTTTTCAATTCTTTCGGCAAATTGCCTTTTTCTGCGTCATTCAACGCAAACATCGGATCTTTTGCCGTCCAAATCGCTTCCATTTGACGTGCTGTTTGATTATCCAAACCACCACGCGGGAACGCCAAATAGCGTACGGTAATGCCTAAGTCGTTATATTCTTTAAGTTGTTGATGCAATAAATGGCAGTAATGACAGGTAATATCCATGAAAACCGTCACAACATGTTTTTCATTTTTTGCTGGATACACAATCATTTCGTCTTTCAACGCATTGACTTTTTCCATCAGCAATTGATTAGAAACGTTGCTAATGCCTTTGTCGGTAAGTTTATAAATTTTACCTTGAACTAAATAATCGCCATCTTCGCTGGCGTAGAAAATACCTTGATCGCTTACAACAGTTTTCAATCCCTTAATTGGTGAGGTTTGAATTTCAATGTCTTTTGCGCCTAATTTTTCTAATTTACTTTTCAGCACCGCATCGTTCGCTGATGCTTGAAATGCCAAGGTGATAAGGGAAAGTGCGGTTAAAATTTTTTTCATTTTTTGTTCCTAAATTGTGAAAATGACGGCAAATTATAAAAGTAATTGGCGGCTTATGCAAAATTGGGCGCATTATACTAACCCAACAAAATACTTGACTATAATACTCAACTTTTATATTCTCAAAAGCGTATAAGCTTTCTTGTACAACAACTTTACATTTTAAATTTACTCATAAGAGGTAATCCTAATGAAAAAACTTTTCAAAGTCGCTGCAGTATCTGCGCTCACATTAGTTTCCGTTAGCGCATTCGCTGCGTCTCAACAAGCTGAAGAAGTGAAAAAATTTAAAGCTTGGGAAGAAACAGCCGGCCAAAAACTTGAAGCAAGTTTTGATGCAATTGCTACTGCCTCTGCAAGTAGCAATGTGGCCGCAACTGAAACTGCTGTTGCAGAATTTGATAAAAAAGCAGCAGAACATGTAGCTGAATTAGAAGCATTAGGTATTAAAAGTGAAGAAGTTTCACCACTTGTTGCTATGTATAAAGAATATGTAGACGCTGAAAAAGAAGTAGCTCAGCTAATTTTATCTCAAGTCAAATCACCATCTGCTGACAATGCTGGTAAAGTTCCTGAAGCTGTCGCAAAAGCAAACGCAAAAGACGATGCTATTGACAAATTAGCAGATCAATTAGAAGAAAAATTCCCTGCTGACGAATAATTCATTTCTAATAGAGTAAATTTAAAACCTTATTCATGACTAATGAATAAGGTTTTTTATTATTCCATCACCTACCAAATCCCCGCAAAATCCCTTATAATTTCGCACTTAATTTAGTCTTTAAACACAGTTAATCATCATGTTTGAAATCAATCCTATCAAAAATAAAATCACCGATTTAACCGACCGCACTTCCGTGCTTCGGGGGTATCTTTGACTTCGACGCCAAAACCGAGCGTTTAGAAGAAGTCAACGCAGAATTGGAACAGCCTGATGTATGGAACGACGCAGATAAAGCGCAAGCACTTGGCAAAGAGCGCGTTTCTTTAGAACAGGTGGTCAACACCATTAAAAATTTAGAGCAAGGCTTGGAAGATGTGGACGGCTTGTTGGAACTCGCCGTAGAAGCGGGAGACGAAGACACTTTCAACGAAGCTGTTGCCGAATTAGACGAACTGGAACAACAACTCGCCAAACTGGAATTTCGCCGTATGTTCAGCGGCGAACACGATGCTTGTGATTGCTACGTGGATTTGCAAGCAGGATCCGGCGGTACCGAAGCGCAAGACTGGACGGAAATGTTACTTCGTATGTATTTGCGTTGGGCAGAAAGCAAAGGATTCAAAACCGAATTGATGGAAGTATCTGACGGCGATGTGGCAGGTGTTAAATCTGCTACCATTCGTGTTAGCGGCGAATATGCCTTCGGTTGGCTACGCACAGAAACCGGTATTCACCGTTTGGTGCGTAAAAGCCCATTTGATTCCAATAACCGTCGTCATACCTCATTCAGCGCAGCTTTCGTCTATCCTGAAATTGATGATGATATTGATATCGAAATCAATCCAGCTGATTTGCGTATCGATGTGTATCGTGCCTCCGGTGCGGGCGGTCAGCACGTGAACAAAACCGAAAGTGCGGTACGAATCACCCACATGCCAAGCGGCATTGTGGTGCAATGTCAGAACGATCGTTCCCAACACAAGAACAAAGATCAGGCAATGAAACAACTTAAAGCGAAGTTGTACGAGCTGGAATTACAAAAGAAAAATGCCGACAAACAAGCCATGGAAGACAACAAATCCGACATCGGCTGGGGCAGCCAAATTCGTTCTTATGTGTTAGATGATTCTCGTATTAAAGATTTACGTACCGGTGTAGAGAACCGCAATACACAAGCCGTATTAGACGGTGATTTAGATCGGTTTATTGAAGCCAGTCTCAAGGCCGGACTCTAAAAGTGCGGTCGTTTTTAAACTCGTTTTTTAAAATTAAAGGTAAACAAAAATGTCAGAACAAGAAGTGAAAGAATTAGATTTAAACGGCGAAATGTTAGTCCGTCGTGAAAAATTAGCTGCCCTGCGCGCAAAAGGTAATGCGTTCCCAAACCAATTCCGTCGTGACTCACTTGCCCAAGATTTGCATGATAAATATGATGCGGAAGAAGGCGAAGCATTAAAAGAACAACATATTGAAGTGGCGGTTGCCGGTCGTATCATGACGCGTCGTGCTATGGGTAAAGCCACGTTTATCACCATCCAAGATATGAGCGGTAAAATCCAGCTTTATGTTGCACGCGACAATCTACCTGAAGGCGTGTATGGTGATGATGTCGGTCACTGGGATTTAGGCGATATCGTAGGCGTAAAAGGCTCATTATTCAAAACCAAAACCAACGAACTCACCGTTAAAGCCACCGACGTACAATTGCTGACCAAAGCATTGCGTCCGTTACCGGATAAATTCCATGGCTTAACTGACCAAGAAGTGCGCTACCGTCAACGTTACTTGGATTTAATTTCTAACGAAGAATCCCGCCGCACTTTTATCATTCGGTCAAAAGTGGTTGCAGGCATTCGTGACTACTTTATTTCCAAAGGCTTTATGGAAGTAGAAACTCCGATGTTACAAGTCATCCCAGGCGGCGCTTCAGCACGTCCTTTCGTAACACACCATAATGCATTAGACGTAGATATGTACTTGCGTATTGCACCTGAGCTTTACTTAAAACGCTTAGTGGTCGGTGGCTTTGAGCGTGTATTTGAATTGAACCGCAACTTCCGTAACGAAGGCGTATCCGTTCGTCACAACCCGGAATTCACCATGCTTGAATACTACCAAGCCTATGCCGACTACCACGATTTAATGGATAACACCGAAGAATTGTTACGCAAACTTGCCATCGACATTTTAGGCACAACCATCGTGAAATACGGCGAATACGAATTCGACTTCGGCAAACCATTCGAGCGTATTACCTTACACGACGCCACCATTAAATATGGTGCAGACAAAGGTATAGTAAAAGAAGATTTATACGATATTGATCGCGCGAAAGCAGTTGCCGCTCGCTTAGGTATCGAAGTACAAAAATCTTGGGGCTTAGGCAGCATTGTCAACGCGATTTTTGAAGAAGTGGCAGAGCATCATTTAATTCAACCAACTTTCTTAATGGCACATCCGGCGGAAATTTCTCCGTTAGCTCGTCGTAACGATGAAAACCCGGAAGTCACCGATCGCTTTGAACTCTTCATCGGTGGACGCGAAATCGGTAACGGTTTCTCCGAGCTTAACGATGCGGAAGACCAAAATGAACGCTTTGACGCCCAAGTGGCCGCCAAAGAAGCCGGTGATGATGAAGCGATGTTCAAAGACGAAGATTTCGTTGTCGCCCTTGAACACGGTTTACCACCAACAGCCGGCGAAGGATTGGGTATCGACCGTCTCGCCATGCTTTACGCCAACGCCCCATCCATCCGCGATGTGATTTTATTCCCGGCAATGCGTCAGAAATAATTAAAATCAAATCATCCAAAAAAGGAAGTCATTCGACTTCCTTTTTTATTTACCTTTTATTTTCAACATGTTAATTACATACACACCAAACTCATCAACATGAAATAAACTTTTTTAGCCACATCGTTAAATTTCACTTGATCGCTATATAATAATTTGTATAATGAATCCGTTTTCATTTAAGATAGTCGTCATTCTTAAACACAGTGGCCGGTGCAAACACTCCCCCACGTCTTTATCAAAGATATTCGCACCGGCCATTTTTTTCTTCTTATTCCTCGCTAAAGTCATTATCATTACGCCATTCTTTTCTTCATTCAGAGAACGTTTATGCATAATTTAGCCCTAGAAAACCTACTTAATCAAAAGCTCAATAGCGATACCATCAACGACTACGCACCCAATGGCTTACAAGTGGAAGGCAAGGTCGAAGTCAAAAAAATCATCACCGGCGTCACCGCCAGCCAAGCGTTAATTGATTATGCTGTTGAACAAAAAGCCGATGCATTGCTCGTTCATCATGGTTATTTTTGGAAAAGCGAAAATCCTTGTATTCGCGGCATGAAGGGCAAACGAATCAAAACATTATTAGTCAATGACATCAATTTATACGGCTATCATTTGCCTTTAGATGTTCACCCAGAGCTAGGCAACAACGCTCAGCTCGCCCAATTGCTCGGTATCGAAAATCTTCAACCGCTAGAACAAAACGCAATCAGCATTCCTGTTTGGGGAACCTTAAAAGAACCGTTAACTGCCGAACAATTTGCTAAACGCATCGAACAGATGTTAAAGCGCAGACCATTAATTTGCACAGAAAACGGACCGCACGTTATCCGCAAAATCGGTATCTGCACCGGTGGTGGTCAAGGTTATATTGATCTTGCAGCAGCCCAAGGTTGTGACGCCTTTATCACCGGAGAAGTATCTGAACAAACGATCCATTCTGCGAGGGAGCAAGGAATTCATTTCTTTGCTGCAGGTCACCACGCCACTGAACGTTATGGCGTAAAAGCGTTAGGTGAATGGCTGGCAAACGAACAGGGATTTGAGGTGGAATTTAAGGATATAGATAACCCGGCATAACTGATTTACCCTTGACTTATCTATAAAATATATGCATAGAATAGTAACCATGTAGGAATAGAGGTATTATTTCTGCTGGTATTTTAATTATTACATTTTAACAAGAGGAGAAACACTATGAGTAAAGAATTTGATGCAAAACGCAAAGAACTATTAGAAGAACTAAATGACATTTTAAATAATGCTGAAGAGCTTTTTAATGAAAAAAGTGAAGCAGGCGCAGAAGAACTGAAAAAATTGAAAAAAAATTTAAGTTCTCAAATTAAAACAATTAAAGGACAATTTAGTTCTCTTCAAGAAGAAGCCGTTGAAAAAACCAAAGAGGTGATTAAGAACACTGATACTCTAGTACAAGAAAACCCCTACAAAGCCATCGGCACTGCCGCTGTTATCGGGTTATTGCTAGGCGTGCTCATCAGTAAAAAATAGTTGTTACCTACCAAAAGCGTTCTAATGAATAATGGCTGCGTATACTCATTTTCTGCGCAGCCACTTTTAGTTTCAGAGAGCCTTAAGGAGACGGAATGCAAATCATACAAAAAATTAAAAATACATTGATTACAACCCTTGATTTAACACAAATCCGTTTGCAAATGCTTCGGATTGACTTTATCCAGCTAAAAAATTCTTTGTTATCAACTCTTATTATTATACTGTTCTCATTCTTACTTTTATTAATTTCTTTCATCAGTTTATTATTTGGTCTAAATTCCTACCTTTCTCCAGAAAATAAAATCATCGTATTTTTCTCTATCAGTGTTATTGCCCTATTCATTGTTTTTCTTTTAGCCTTTGGTTTATCGCGTTTTTTGAAAAAACAAAAAACATTTATGATGGATACCGTAATAGAAATACAACAAGATATTAGTGCATTAAAAAATATTATAGGTAAATCCAAACAAGAGTAGGAGAAGTGATAATGCGTTTAGAAGAAGAAAAAGAACTTTTAGTACTCAAGGGCAATATATTGCGACTTAAATTACGTTCACAGGGTAATACGACAAAACGGGAAATCTCATCTCCTCTCCAGAATATAAATTTCTTAGGTTCAGTGTTAAATCAACCCCTAATACGTTCTTTACTATTTACGGCAGTAAGTAAAAAAATGTTTACCGCCCGCAGTATTATTGTTACTGGATTTGGCTTAGTTACGCTCTATGCACTTGGCAAACATAGTCAGCATAATCAATCTGAATAAATTAGCTTTTAATAAATCACCCTAACATATCGGAACACTTACTCTGATAATTGCTCCTATAAGGCAAAACAAGTATAATTTCGCCAATTTTTTCACTAAAACAAACAGGAATAATTATGGGTTTCTTAACAGGTAAACGTATTTTAGTCACAGGTCTCGCCAGCAATCGTTCTATCGCCTACGGCATCGCAAAAGCGATGAAAGAGCAAGGCGCAGAATTAGCGTTCACTTATTTAAATGAAAAATTACAACCGCGTGTTGAAGAATTTGCCAAAGAATTCGGCGCAAACATCGTTCTTCCATTAGACGTTGCTACTGATGAAAGCATTCAAAACTGTTTCGCAGAATTAAGCAAACATTGGAATAAATTCGATGGTTTCGTACACGCTATCGCATTCGCACCGGGCGATCAATTAGACGGCGACTATGTGAATGCGGCAACCCGCGAAGGTTATCGCATTGCCCACGACATCAGCGCATACAGCTTCGTGGCAATGGCGCAAGCGGCACGTCCATATTTGAATCCTAACGCAGCATTATTAACCCTTTCTTACTTAGGTGCAGAACGTGCCATTCCAAACTACAACGTGATGTGTTTAGCCAAAGCCTCTCTTGAAGCGGCAACCCGTGTGATGGCAGCTGATTTAGGCAAAGACGGCATTCGTGTGAACGCCATTTCTGCAGGCCCGATTCGTACCTTAGCGGCTTCCGGCATTAAAAACTTCAAGAAAATGTTGGCAACCTTCGAGAAAACCGCTGCATTACGCCGTACCGTGACTATCGAAGATGTAGGCAACTCCGCAGCGTTCTTATGCTCTGATTTAGCCTCCGGGATCACCGGTGAAATCGTCCATGTTGATGCAGGCTTCAGCATCACCGCCATGGGCGAACTAGGCGAAGAATAATTTTTTCTTCCTTTATTTATCGGCAGGTTTTTTAACCTGCCTTTTCTATTTGTAAAGCGGAGTTCACTCCGCCATTTTATGATGATTTCGGCAGGCTCCAGTCTGCCCTACGATAAAAATAATTATGTTCCAAGACAACCCATTACTCGCACAACTCAAACAACAAATTCATGACAGCAAAGAACGTGTAGAAGGCACAGTAAAAGGCTCCGATAAAGCCTATGGTTTTTTAGAATGTGATAAAAAAAGCTACTTTATCACGCCACCTGCCATGAAAAAAGTCATGCACGGCGATAAGATCAGTGCCACGATCGAAAAACAAGGCGATAAAGAACAAGCCGAACCGGAGGCCTTAATCGAGCCGATGCTTACCCGTTTTATCGCGAAAGTGCGATTCAATAAAAACAAGAAATTGCAGGTGCTTGTTGATCACCCTAACATCAATCAGCCCATTGGCGCCGCGCAAAGCAAAGCTGTCAAAGAAGAATTACAGGAAGGCGATTGGGTTGTGGCAACCTTAAAAACACACCCTTTGCGTGACGATCGTTTTTTCTATGCGCAAATCACTCAATTTATTTGCCACGCCGAAGATGAACTGGCACCTTGGTGGGTGACACTTGCGCGTCACGAACAACCGCGTGAACCGGTGCAAGGACAAGATCAGTATGAAATACAAGATCAAGAAACGCGCGAAAATCTGACCGCACTTCACTTCGTCACCATCGACTCTGAAACAACACAGGACATGGACGATGCCTTGTATATTGAGCCTATCACCTCAAACAGTGAACAAACCGGCTGGCAATTAGTGGTGGCCATTGCCGACCCAACGGCTTACATCAGTTTAAATTCACAAATCGAAAAAGACGCCAAACAACGTTGTTTTACCAATTATCTGCCCGGCTTCAATATTCCGATGTTGCCGCGCGAACTTTCCGATGAGCTTTGTTCCTTAAAACCCCACGAAACCCGTCTGGCATTGGTTTGCTACATTCAAACGGACTTACAGGGCAACATCAGCGCGCCAGCAAAATTTGTGTTAGCCGATGTGCAATCAAAAGATAAATTGACGTATAACCAAGTTTCCGATTACTTAGAAGGCAAAGACAATGCTTGGCAGCCGGAAAATCCGGAAACGGCACAGCAAATTCACTGGTTGCACCAATTTACCCTGACCAGAACGCAATGGCGCAAAACTCACGCCCTGCTTTTTAAAGAAAAACCGGATTATTCTTTCGTGCTGGCAGAAAACGGCAAAGTGCAAGAAATTAAAGCGGAATACCGTCGTATTGCCAACCAAATCGTGGAAGAATCCATGATTATCGCGAATATCTGCGCTGCCCAATTTTTACATGAAAACCTGCAATGCGGCATTTTCAACACACACAGCGGATTCGATAAAAAATTCTTGGAAAACGCCCACAATTTCTTGTTAGCTAATTTAGCCAATGATGAAAACAAAGCGGAATTACAAAGTCGTTATGCACCAGAAAATTTGGCAACCTTAAAAGGTTACTGCCAAATGCGCCATGATATTGAACCGATTGAAGGGGATTATTTGGAATTCCGTTTGCGTCGTTTCCTCACTTTTGCAGAATTTAAAGCGGAATTGGCACCGCACTTTGGCCTGGGCTTAAACGGCTACGCCACGTGGACGTCGCCAATTCGAAAATATTCAGATATGGTGAACCATCGCTTAATCAAAGCCCATTTAGCGGGCCGAGATTTTGCGAAACCGGAAGAAAGCGTACTCGCGCGTTTACAAGAAGCCCGTCGCCAAAATCGTTTGGTGGAACGTGATATTGCAGACTGGTTATATTGCCGTTATTTGGCGGATAAAGTCGCTGAAAAACCGGAATTTGAAGCGGAAGTGCAAGATGTGAGCCGCGGTGGTTTACGCGTGTTACTTCTGGAAAATGGTGCATCCATGTTTATTCCGGCATCAACCTTACACGACAATAAAGACGAGGTCGCCATTAATACCGATGAAATTGCTTTTTATGTGAAAGATCAGCGTCAATACAAAATCGGCGATATCTTGCGTGTACAGTTAACCGAAGTCCGTGAAGACACACGCAGCATTGTCGGCGTAGTGATTAAATAAAAAAGTGCGGTAGGTTTTACAGATGTTTTATAAAACACCATAAAAAATCACCGCACTTGCTATAAAAAATCCTGCTTAAACATCAAGCTTAAGCAGGATTTTCTTTTATGCAGGCTATGTTTTAGTTTGCACAAGTTTGGCAAGCGGCTTGGAACATCCAAACTAATTTTTCTTGCTCTTTAATGTAATCACTCATTTGTGAAGCGGTGCCTTCGTCATCGGCATCCCCAGCCAACGCGAGAATTTCACGTTGTTGTGTCAGCAACACTTTGAAACCTTCTAAAGTGCCTCTTAAACAAGCTGCCGCACTGCTCACTGCAATTTCTTCTTTAATACGGGAATGGCTCAAATATTGGCTAAATGCGTTGTTCGGCGTATAACCTAAGGTCAAAATACGTTCTGCGACTTCATCCACTTTTTCCACAAGATCAGTATAAATTTCTTCAAATTTTGCATGTAATTCAAAGAAATTCACGTCTTTGATATTCCAGTGATATCCACGTACGTTGGTATAAAACACTTGGTAAGTGGCCAATAATTCATTTAATTTTGTCGCTAAGACTTCAGATTTTGCAGTATCTAAACCAATCATTGTTTTTGACATAATGTGTTCTCCTATACTTTGTTAATTTATAAAAGATGAACGATTTAAACCTCAAACCGTTCGTTTTTGTTGGCGTAAGTATAGAAAAAAGCACATAATAGCGCCAATTGTTACACCGAATAGAATTGATAGATAATAAAAATTAAAAAATCAAAAAACAATTTTTAAAAGCTATCAAAAAGGAATATAAATGACAGACACAACTCAAGAAACAATTTCCACGCAAAAAAACACACGGAAAAAAGCCCTAAGTATTTTCTTCGTTATCCTCATTCTTATCACCGTTCTCACCGGATTATATTGGTTCTTTTTTATTAAAAATTACCAAACCACCGAAGACGCTTACGTGAGTGGCAATCAAGTCATGATTTCCTCGCAAATTGCTGGAAATGTGCGACAAATTAATGCAGAAAACATGGATTTTGTGCACGCGGGAGATGTATTACTTGAGTTGGATGACACTGATTATCAACTGAGTTTCAATCAAGCGCAAAGTACCTTAGCAAGTGCAGTACGCCAAATTTCCCAGCTGGGCTATACCGTTAAACAACTGGAAGCAACGGTTCAAGCCAACCAAACGGCGTTGACGAAAGCACAAGGCGATTTAGCGCGCCGTGAACTGTTAGGGAAAAGCGGAGCGATTGATAAAGAATCGCTACAACACGCGAGAGAAGCAGTAATGACAGCGGAAGCTAACTTAAAAGCCGTGAAAAACCAACTTGCTGCCAATAAATCTTTATTAATGAATGTGCCGCTGAAAGAACAGCCGGAAATTCAAAAAGCCATCAGTTCGGTCAAACAGGCATGGCTCAATTTACAACGCACCAAAATCACCAGCCCGGTCGATGGCTATGTGGCGCGCCGAAGCGCGCAAGTGGGACAAAAAGTTGCCGTGGGTAGCGCGCTAATGGCGATTGTTTCCAACGAACAAATGTGGGTAGATGCCAATTTCAAGGAAACGCAATTAAAAGACATGCGCATCGGTCAACCGGTGAAATTATCCTTTGATTTATACGGTCATGACGTGAAATTTGACGGCAAAGTAGAAGGTATCGAAATGGGTACCGGCAGCGCATTTTCTTTGCTCCCTGCCCAAAATGCCACCGGTAACTGGATCAAAGTGGTGCAACGCGTGCCAGTTCGTATTAGCCTAGATGCACAACAAATTGCTAACTACCCTTTGCGTATGGGCTTATCTACCTTGGTTGAAGTGAATATTTCAGATACCCGTGGTGAAATGTTGTCGCAACAAAAACGTACTGCGCCGCTCTATTCCACCAATACGTTGAATTATGATCAAAGTGCGGTGGAAAATCTCATCGAAAAAATTATTCGCGATAACACAAACTAAGGCTTGCCCATCATGCAAAAACCCATTGAAGGTGCTGCCCTTGGCATCATTACGTTAGCGCTGTCTCTTGCCACGTTCATGCAAGTATTGGATTCCACCATTGCAAACGTGGCGATCCCCACGATTTCGGGCGATCTCGGCTCATCGTTCAGCCAAGGCACTTGGGTGATTACCTCTTTCGGCGTCGCCAATGCCATTTCTATTCCCATTACCGGCTGGCTTGCCAAACGTTTCGGGGAAGTAAAATTATTCCTCATTTCCACCGCACTTTTTGTTTTAGCCTCTTGGCTATGCGGCATTTCTCATAGTTTGGAAATGTTAATTTTATGCCGTATTTTCCAAGGCTTGGCGGCAGGTCCGATTATTCCGCTGTCTCAGAGTTTGCTACTCAATAACTATCCTCTGGAAAAACGGGGCATGGCATTGGCATTTTGGGCAATGACCATAGTAGTTGCACCGATTTTCGGTCCCATTCTCGGCGGTTGGATCAGTGATAATTTACATTGGGGGTGGATCTTCTTTATTAATGTGCCCGTTGGACTGTTCATTATCAGTACCAGTTGGAAAATATTAATGCCACGAGAAAGTAAAATTCAGCACCAACCGATTGATACGGTGGGATTAGTCTTATTGGTTTTGGGTGTAGGCTGCTTGCAATTAATGCTAGATCAAGGGCGTGAGCAGGATTGGTTCAACTCCACTGAAATCATCATTCTTGCCGTTATTTCCGCGGTAACCTTAACCGCACTTGTCATTTGGGAACTGACGGATGACAACCCGGTAGTAGATATTTCCCTATTCAAGCAACGCAATTTCACTGTGGGCTGTTTGTCCACCAGCTTGGCATTTTTAATTTACCTCGGCTCAGTGGTGTTAATTCCCTTGTTGCTGCAACAGGTTTTTGGCTACACCGCCACTTGGGCAGGTTTAGCATCCGCCCCCGTAGGACTATTCCCGATTTTGTTATCCCCTCTTATCGGTAAGTTTGGACATAAAATCGATATGCGTATTTTGGTCACCGTCAGCTTTGTGGTCTATGCCATTACCTTTTATTGGCGTGCCGTTACCTTTGAGCCGGGAATGAGTTTTGCCGATGTAGCACTGCCGCAAATGGTGCAAGGGTTAGCCGTCGCCTGTTTTTTCATGCCACTTACGACTATTACGCTGTCCGATTTACCGGCACACAAAATGGCATCCGCCTCAAGCTTGTTTAACTTTTTGCGTACCCTTGCCGGATCCATCGGTACTTCCCTTACTACATTCTTGTGGTATAACCGTGAAGCCGTTCACCACTCACAGCTGACTGAAGCCATTACGCCGTATAACCCTACTGCACAACAGTATTACCAGATGATGGAGCGTTTCGGTCTGGGTGAAGAACAAACTTCTTCCCTGCTTGCCCGCAACATTACATCGCAAGGTTTTATCATCGGCGCCAACGAGATTTTTTGGTTATCCGCCGTGCTGTTTTTGGCATTATTTATTTTGGTCTGGTTTGCCAAACCGCCTTTTGGGAGCCGCCGCTAAAGTGCGGTCCAAAAAAGAAATATTTTTCACTTTTATTTACAAATCAATAACAAACACCTATAGTAATGCGCGTTAGTCGGGGTGCTCCGTTGGCTTAAATAACGGAGCTGAGAAATACCCGTGAACCTGATACAGTTAGCACTGACGTAGGAAACTAATGCACTTCACTCTGCTTCCATGGCTTCTTTCAGCCTATTTCCCCGTTTAGTTGTTAGCTGGTTTTGTTTTTCAATCTCACCAAGGATTAAATCAATGACCAAGCTTTCTAAAAATTATTCACCACTAAAAACATCCTTAAAAACAACCGCACTTTGCTTACTTCCAATGCTGTTTTATACACAAAACGCCCAAGCGGAAGGCAAACTGACCATTTATTGCAGCGTACAAAATGTCACCTGCGAAAAAGTTACGAAACGCTTTGCCGAAAAATACAACGTCGATGCCCAATTTGTACGAAACAGTACTGGCACCGTACTCGGTAAAATCAAAGCAGAAAAAGAAAATCCACAAGCAGATGTGTGGTTTGGTGGCACATTTGAACCGCACTTACAAGCCGCCGATCAAGGTTTGCTCGCGACATACCGCTCACCATTACAAAAAAATATCATGCCGCAATTTAAGAAATTAATGGATGAACGAGGTGATTACACATCGATCATTTATTTAATGGAAGTCGCCATTGGCGTGAATACGGAAAAATTAAAACAGCTCAATATTCCGGAACCAAAATGCTTTGCCGATTTGCTCAAACCGGAATTCAAAAATCAAATTCAATATGCCGATCCCCGCGTATCCGGCACGGGCTATTCTTTTCTGACGACATTAGTGCAGCTTTGGGGCGAAGAAAAAGCATTTGATTACTTGAAAAAACTCAATGCGAACGTGGCGCAATATTCCAAAAGCGGCTTAGCCACCGGCAACTTAGCCACCGGCGAAGTGGGCGTTGATATTGCCTTTATGCACGGCTATGTGCGTGAAAAAGACAAAGGCGCACCGGTAAAAGGCATTTTACCTTGTGAAGGCGTGGGCTACACGTTAGGGTCGGTAAGCATCATCAAAGGCGCACGTAATCTAGAAAATGCCAAACACTTCGTGGACTTCGTTCTCGACACCGAAGCGCAAGAAATCCCATGGCGTGAGTCCGACTCTTACCAAATCCCCGCCAACATCCATGCGAAAGCGTCCCCAAAAGCCAGCGATCCAAGCAAATTAAAATTATTGGATATTGACTTCATCCGCTTTGGCGCCGACGCAGAAAGCAAACGCTTAATTGAGCGTTGGGTTGAAACAGTCAAAGGAGAAAAATAGCTGAGAAAAAAGTGCGGTGGAAATTTTAATCGTTTACAGATTATATCGCATAGGATATAAAACATAAATTATACTTTACAAGATATAAAAAAGCTTTATACTTCATAGCGTATAAAATAATTTCTATACGCTATAGCGTATGAGGAGTCACAATGGTTATCACCACCGCAAAAATGCTTTCTCATGTAATTCGGGAATTTCGCTATCAAGGCGATCTGTCACAAACTGATGTTGCTAAACTCGCCGGAACGACCCAAGCCCGAATTTCAGCGTTTGAGAATGAGCCGGAGCGTACTAAATTAGAAACGCTATTTAAAATTCTGGCAGGACTAGAACTAGAGCTTATTGTGCAACCACGCAAAAAGTCATCTAATACCGCTCTCTCAATTAAGGAGCCAACAGCAACATACGATGACGATGAGGCATGGTGATGAGTAACTCGATTCTAAACGTCGCCATGAATGGCTTGTTAGTCGGTGAATGGCGAAAACTCACCAGTGGCGCAACCGAATTTCAGTATGCGGAAAAATGGCTTGAATCTGTTCGCTCGCGCCCTATTTCATTGTCACTGCCCTTGTCGCACAAAATTTATCGAGGAGATTCCGTTTACAATTTCTTCGATAATCTCCTCCCGGACAATGAGCAGATCCGTTCACGCATTCAGCAACGTTTTCAAACCTCAACAAAATCCCCATTTGATTTACTTTCGGCGATTGGACAGGATTGTATCGGCGCAATTCAGCTTTATCAGGGTGAGAACCGGTCGGTACGTCAAATTTATGCAGAACCGTTAAATGACAAAGAGGTGGAAAACGTGCTGAAAAACTACCGCACTTTTCCTCTTGGTATGGAAGAAAGCGAGGATTTCCGAATTTCTTTAGCCGGCGCTCAGGAAAAAACAGCGCTGCTTTATTATCAAAATCAATGGCAGCGCCCTTTGCATTCCACCGCGACCAGCCATATTTTTAAACTCCCGATTGGTATGGTGGCACAAGGGCAACTTGATCTTTCCGGTAGCTGTGAAAATGAATGGCTTTGCTTGAATATTATGAAAGCCTTCGGTTTGCCGGTTCCTCGAAGCCAAATTCAGTATTTCGGTGAAATGAAAGTGCTGATTGTGGAGCGCTTCGATCGCCGTTGGTCTGAAAATAGAAGTTGGCTAATTCGTTTACCACAGGAGGATATGTGCCAAGCACTCAACATTGCCCCTGCGCGAAAATATGAAAATGACGGCGGGCCGAGCATTCTTCAAATTATGTCGCTTCTCAAGGGTTCATCCAACGCCCAAGCAGATCGCAAGCAGTTTTTTAAAGCGCAAATTATTTTCTGGCTGCTTTGTGCCATTGACGGCCATGGCAAAAATTTCAGTCTATTTTTGGAACAAGAGAATCGCTATCGTCTAACGCCTTTTTATGACGTGATGTCCGCCTATCCGCTCATCAACCACAACGGACTACAAAAACAAAAAGTCAAAATGGCAATGGCGTGGCACGGCAAAAATAAACATTATTTATGGGATAAAATACAACCCCGCCACATTTTCAACACCGCTAAACTCGCAGGCTTGTCAAAGGAAACAGTTGAAGACGTTTTGCATGAGATCAGTGCGCTATATCGAAGAGTCAGTGAAATAAATACCCATGGATTGCCTGATGAAATTGTGGAGCCAATTTTAATGGGATTGGAAATGCAGATGAAAAAGATAAGTTAAAAAAGTGCGGTGGAAATTCACCGCACTTTTACTATAAATAACCAAAACCTCATTATAAAAACTGTAATAAAACAATTTTTACTTTCTTTTTAATGGAAAAATCCAAACATTTCGCAACAATCCATTCTTATCTTTTTGTTTTTCTTGGTAAGGTTCATCTGCCAAATAAACTTCACCAATATAGCTATATTTTTTAGGCTCAAATACCTCAAAAAGGTGGACCTTAACTCCATTTGTTCTTGATTCTACTAGAGTTTTATTTTGTTGAAAATCAAGCTGTTGTTCACCTTCCGCTCCCATTCCTGTATAATGTAACGTATCACCTTTCCATACGTCGTCATAAAGGTGTTTAGTATGATCAAAAATAAGAACTAAAGAATTAGTTTTCTTAGAACGACGCATTCCACCAGCATTCCCACATTTAAATACATCCATTAACTCTTGATTTGTTAATACAGTATCAATTCTTAGCATTTTTAAAATCCTCAATAATTTTCTTTGCTATTGGAATATCAGCTGGCAATAGCTGATAACTTAATAACTCATTATATTTTACCCATTTCAGACCATTATGAACTATTAAATTAGGTTCACCAGAAACAATACGGCAATAAAAAGCAGTTAAATTAACAGATATATTAGGATAATGATGTATAGCATCTAAACAGTAAGATTCAACTTTAACAAGAACATTTAACTCTTCTTTTAATTCTCTGATAAGAGCCTGTTCGGCATTTTCATCTTTTTCTAACTTTCCACCCGGAAATTCCCATCCTGAAAAAATCTTATCTGTTGATATTCTTTCAGTTAGAAGAATTTCTTTTCTATCATTCAAAATAATTCCAGCAGAAACACTAATTATGTTCATATTTTTCCTGAAAAAAAGTAGGCATGATGCCTACTTTTTATGTTTTGTTACAACGCCTCAATCGCCTTATACTGCTCACGAATTTTTTCTAATCCGGATTGGTATTCGGCTTGTTTTTCGCGTTCTTTGGCGATAACCGCTTCTGGGGCTTTGGCGACGAAAGCTTCGTTGCTGAGTTTGCTTTCGATGCGTTTAACTTCGTTTTGATATTTTTCAATCTCTTTAGTTAAACGAGCAAGCTCGGCTTCTTTATTGATGAAACCTGCCATCGGCACGAGGATTTCGGTGTTGCCGACTAACTTCGCCACAGCTAACGGCGCTTGTTCACCCTCTTTAAGCACGCTGACGCTATCTAATTTCGCCATGGCTTGTAAAAGTGCGGTCTGTTTTTCCAGTATTTTTTGCTCATCGGCTGGAATATTACGGAATAACAGATCGAGGCCTTTACTTGGTGCGATGTTGCTCTCGGCACGGATGTTACGCACGGCAACAATCACCTCTTTGAGCCAGTTGATCTCTGTTTCAGCCTCAGTATCAAAAGCGCTCTCTTCCACTCGTGGGAAAGGTTGCAACATGATGCTGTCGGCGGTGATACCCATGAATCCTTTCACTTTTTGCCAAATTTCTTCAGTAATAAATGGCATGAGCGGGTGTGCTAAACGCAACAATTTTTCCAACACATGAACCAAAGTTTGGCTTGCTGCACGAATTTGCGCTGCGTTGCCGTTGGCAAATACCGGTTTGGTGAGTTCCAAATACCAGTCGCAGAATTGGTTCCAAGTGAATTCATAAATCGCATTGGCACAAAGGTCGAAACGATATTGGCTTAATGCGCTGCGGAACGTTTCTACTGTGCGATTGAATTCGGATTGAATCCAACGGTCTGCCACGGAGAATTCAATTTCGCCTTGGCTTAAATCTAATTTGTCATTGGTGAGAACGAAGCGGCTTGCGTTCCACAATTTATTACAGAAGTTACGGTAGCCTTCTAGGCGTTTCATATCCCAGTTGATATCGCGACCATTTGAAGCCAACGCAGCTAATGTGAAACGCAATGCATCCGTACCGTGAGCGGCAATACCCTCAGCAAATTCTTTACGGGTCGCTTTGGCGATTTTCTCTGCCAATTGCGGCTGCATCATGTTGCCGGTGCGTTTTTCAAGTAAATCTTCAAGGCTGATGCCATCAATCATATCGATTGGATCGAGCACGTTACCTTTCGATTTCGACATTTTTTGACCTTGTTCATCACGGATCAAGCCTGTTACGTAAACCGTTTTAAACGGCACTTGTGGTTTGCCATTTTCATCTTTTATGAAGTGCATCGTAAACATAATCATACGCGCAACCCAGAAGAAGATGATGTCGAAGCCGGTGATTAACACATCCGTAGGGTGGAACATTTTGAGTTCTTTGGTTTGCTCCGGCCAACCTAAGGTAGAGAACGTCCACAAGCCTGATGAGAACCACGTGTCTAATACGTCTTCATCTTGTTTGAGTTCAACCGCAGAATCTAAGTTATATTTTGACCGCACTTCAGCTTCGTTGCGCGCGACATACACGTTGCCTTCCGCGTCATACCACGCTGGAATACGGTGTCCCCACCAAAGTTGGCGAGAGATACACCAATCTTGAATATCGCGCATCCAAGAGAAATAAAGGTTTTCGTATTGTTTCGGTACGAATTGGATTTCGCCGTCTTCCACCGCTTTGATTGCTACATCAGCAAGCGGTTTCACGCTCACATACCATTGGTCGGTTAACATCGGCTCAATCGGCACGCCGCCACGGTCGCCATAAGGCACTTTTAAATCATGCGGTTTAATTTCATCTAATAAACCAAGCGCTTCAAAATCTGCCACGATTTTCTTACGTGCAGCGAAACGCTCTAAGCCACGATAATCGGCTGGCATAACATATCCTTCAGAGGAACTGACAGCGTAAAAACTTGGTGAACTATATATTTTTTCACCATTCGAATAAGTTACATTTTCTTTTGGTTTTTCTTGATAAGTTAAAACTTCTGCCTCATTACGAATATGGGCATTTAGAGTAAAGATATTAACCATTGGCAATTTATGACGATCACCCACTTCATAGTCATTAAAGTCGTGCGCAGGGGTGATTTTCACTACACCGGTACCGAATTCACGATCCACATATTCATCGGCAATAATCGGAATTTCACGGTTAGCCAGTGGCAGAACGACCGTTTTACCAATTAGAGATTGATAACGCTCATCTTCCGGATGAACCGCAACCGCCGTATCGCCCAACATGGTTTCCGGACGCGTGGTTGCTACGACTAAATACTCTTTACCATCTGCCGTTTTCGCACCGTTGGCTAACGGATAACGGAAATGCCAAAGGGAACCTTTGCTCTCTTTGTTTTCCACTTCTAAATCAGAAATCGCGGTGTGAAGTTTTGGATCCCAGTTTACTAAGCGTTTGCCACGGTAAATCAAACCTTCTTCATGCAAGCGAACAAACACTTCTTTTACCGCATTGGATAAACCGTCGTCCATGGTGAAGCGCTCACGTTCCCAGTCGATGGAGTTACCTAAACGGCGCATTTGTTGGCTGATTGTGCCGCCTGAATAGGCTTTCCAATCCCAAATTTTGTTGATGAACGCTTCGCGGCCATAATCGTGGCGGGTTTTACCTTCTTCTGCGGCGATTTTACGCTCCACCACCATTTGGGTTGCGATACCCGCGTGGTCTGTCCCCGCTTGCCATAAGGTGTTATGCCCTTCCATACGGTTAAAACGGATTAAAGTATCCATTAAGGTTTGTTGGAAAGCGTGCCCCATGTGTAAAGAACCTGTGACGTTCGGTGGCGGAATCGCAATGCAATAGCTCGGCGCATTTTCATTTTCAGACGGTTTAAAATAACCGCTCTCTTCCCAATGTTGATAAAGGGCTTGTTCTACCGCAGACGGATTAAAACGGTCTGCCATTTCGAATTTTTGTGTCATTTATTTATTCTCTTTTAGTAAGATTCAACTTATTTATTGGACCATTTATAAAAATACTATGAAAAGCTTTCCCAAAAATCACTATCTAATTTCTTAATGCTAAAAATTTTTTGTGGCTGAACACCTAATTCATATTCATAAATATATTTAGCCAATAAATCTCCATTAATCAAAACAATTTTTGCTTTTGAAAAATTTTGAACATATTTTACAGCCTCATTTGAGAATTTTGCAGTAGTCACAAAAATACCTTTTGTTGCATTTCCTTGTAAACCAAGCAATGTTCCTATAAATCGTTGAATATCAGGTTGCCCTATTGATACATCTTTTTGATAACGTTTTGCTTGTACATAAATTTGTTCAAATCCTAGAACATCACTTTTTATAATCCCATCAATTCCACCATCTCGACTTAATTGTGTAATCTCACCATCCCCATACCCCATTTTTTGAAACAGTTCGATAACAATTTTTTCAAAAGCTACTGGAGATTTGCTTAAAAGCACTTCGAGAATCTCATTATAAATCTCTTTTCTAATAGCTAAATAAGACTTTTCTAACTGTTCAAGTGGATTCACCTCAAGCTCAACAATTTGTTGCGTAATTTCTTCTTTTTCTTGCTCCGATGAAGTATCAAACTTTCTTAAGTAGTTTTCTCTAATATATTTTAAAATATCATCACTAGAGGCATATAAAAGCTGAATACCTAAATCAGAGACAAAATATAATCTTTTATCTTTTACCTTCTCAAAAGATATCAAACCTGACTTATCTAAATCATTTAATTTCCACAAAACAGTATTTTCAAAAATCTTAGCATTACTTACTTCATATCTACGATTCAGGAAATCATTATCTAAATTAAAATATTCAGCTAATTTACTAATAATAGAAGATTTATCTAAATTTGGATTTGTTTTAAGTATATTTAAGATGGGATTTAATAAATCTTTTGTTTTATTGTAAGTTCTCATATTTCCCCTCTATCAAACCAAACGTAACTACATAAAGCAGCCCTTCACTCGGATAAATACTCCGAATCACTTCTTTCAACTCATCCAATCCCATATTCTCCTGCTTCGCATGTTGTTCTGTCAGTTCATCAAGGGTAATTGGCGACACACTTAACACTTCAACAGTGCAGAAATATTGATTATCTTCAAACCGCCCCACTCGCAGAATATCGCCCGCTTTAAAATGGCTTTCGGATTTATCACGAATGGTGATGGTTTTGCGCCCGGCGAGAATATCGGCTTCAAAGCGTTGGTAGAAAGTAATGTCGTTCATAAAAGTGCGGTCAGTTTTTTAAGTGTTTTTTGTAACCATCCCCCTCTTTGGCAAAGAGGGGTTAGGGGAGATTCGGCAGAAGTTATATCAACCTCATAAAGAAATTCACGCTTGTTATCAAATCTCCCCCAGTTCCTCTTTTCTAAAGAGGGGCGTTTTTTTATATCGTTATACCTGCTCCGTACTCAACGCCCAGCCTAACTGTCTCAGTTGTTTATAACGCTCACGCGCCAAGGCTTTTGGCTGCTCTTCCACAGGAACAAAGTCGATAATTTGGTTAAAGCTATTAATGTATTCCGGCAGTTGCGGTTGCAGATTAATCAGCAAATCACGGCTTTGTGCATTGCGTTTGCCCGTCCAACTAATTTCAATAGGCGTGGCATACGTGGTGGCTTCGCCGGAAAGGTTGTGCGGAACAAACTCGTCAGGTTCTCTTTGCCACAATGCCTCATCAATATTGAGCGCCTGAGCTTCACTTTCACACACCAATAAAACACGTTTTCCTAAACGCCAAGCGGATGCCGCTAAATCGCAAGCAAGGCTTTCCACTGCAGACAAATTTGACCGCGCAGAAGAGCTGTCGGAAAGCAGGTAAAATTGCGCGTTTTTCGGCATAAATAACACGTCCAAATTAGGAAAAATGAATTGCAAGATTTTAGCGGAAATCGGCTAAAATATAAAATGTTAATTTCCGAACCCTTTCGCCGCCAACGGACCGAACTTTATGATCTAAGTCACAAAACCGATTTTCTGTTTGTAATTTCAGTTCATAGATTGGCTTGCCGGTGTTAGAATCCAACAGACTTTTCATTAATAATCAATAAGAGGTAATTACAATGGCATTTCGTATTGAAAAAGACACCATGGGCGAAGTTCAAGTGCCGGCAGACAAATACTGGGCTGCTCAAACCGAACGTTCCCGCAACAATTTCAAAATCGGTCCTGCGGCATCTATGCCACATGAAGTCATCGAAGCCTTTGGTTATTTGAAAAAAGCGGCTGCATTCGCCAACCATGATTTAGGCGTGTTACCTGCTGAAAAACGTGATTTAATCGCACAAGCTTGCGATGAAATTTTAGCAAATAAATTAGACGATCAATTCCCGTTGGTGATTTGGCAAACCGGTTCCGGTACACAATCCAACATGAACGTGAACGAAGTGGTGGCAAACCGCGCTCACGTTTTACACGGTGGCAAATTGGGCGAAAAATCCATTATTCACCCGAATGATGATGTGAACAAATCCCAATCTTCCAACGATACCTTCCCAACCGCAATGCATATTGCCGCATACAAAAAAGTTGTCGAAATCACTATTCCTGCCGTAGAACGTTTACAAAAAACCTTTGCAGCAAAATCTGAAGCCTTTAAAGATGTAGTTAAAATCGGTCGTACGCACTTAATGGATGCCACACCGCTCACACTCGGTCAAGAATTCTCTGCCTATGCCGCGCAATTACACTTCGGTTTACTTGCATTGAAAAATACCCTACCGCACTTACGCCAATTAGCTCTTGGCGGCACGGCTGTGGGTACCGGTTTGAATACACCGAAAGGCTATGATGTGAAAGTGGCTGAATACATTGCTAAATTCACCGGTCTTCCGTTCATCACCGCAGAAAACAAATTTGAAGCCTTGGCAGCACATGATGCTATCGTGGAAACTCACGGTGCATTACGTCAACTTGCTATGAGCTTGTTCAAAATTGCTAACGACATCCGTTTATTGGCGTCCGGCCCGCGCTCCGGTATCGGTGAAATCTTAATTCCGGAAAATGAACCGGGTTCTTCCATCATGCCGGGTAAAGTCAACCCAACCCAATGTGAAGCCATGACCATGGTATGCGCACAAGTGTTTGGTAACGACACCACTATCGCGTTCGTCGGCTCTCAAGGTCACTTCCAATTGAACGTGTTCAATCCGGTAATGATTGCGAACTTCTTACAATCCGCCCAATTGTTGGCAGATGCCTGTGTTTCTTTAGATGAACACTGCGCGACCGGTATCGAACCGAACTTCCCTCGCATTAAACAACAACTTGAAAATTCATTGATGTTGGTCACAGCACTTAATACCCATATCGGTTATGAAAATGCGGCGAAAATTGCGAAAACCGCACACAAAAACGGTACCACCTTACGCGAAGAAGCCATTAATCTTGGCTTAGTTTCTGCGGAAGATTTCGACAAATGGGTGCGTCCGGAAGATATGGTAGGCAGCTTAAAATAACGTGATGCGTTAAATTAAGTTATGAGTAAAGAAGACGGGATCAATTTCCCGTCTTTTTTGCTATAATCGCCCACATAAATTTTTATGACGGATTGTTTATGAAATTAAAATCGCTGCTGTTTATTTTAAGCTTATTTCCTACCGCACTTTCTGCCCATTGGGTCAATGTGGGCACTGCCGACTATAATTGGGGGCCGTTCTTGGTTTATTCCATTGATTTGGCGACCGAAGACGGTGCATATCAGGAAAATCAATTACCTATCATGCTTTCTTTCAAATATGAAAAACCCGTTGAAGGCAAGAATTTTGCGATTAGCTTAATTAAAGAAATGGAATTTCTAAAAGCGGATAAAGCGAAAAGTGACGCATGGCTAAAAGACATGCAGGCTATTTTCCCGGATTTCTCACCAAACGATGTATTACGTTACATTGCGTTGCCCGATAGAGGTTATTTCATGTTAAACGACTCAATCTTGGATCATGAATTTGAGCCGGAATTTAGCCGCTTATTTGCCGGCATTTGGTTATCGCCAAACAGTAATTTTATAAAATTACAGCCGCAATTATTAGGCAAAGAAAAAAATGCCACTCCGGCAGAAGAATTTAAAACACAGCCGGAAATAGCCCCGTTGAGTGAAGAAGATGCCAGTCCGCAATTACCGCCAAATTTCCCGTTAAATAACAAGAATCCGGAATTCGGCTAGAATACAAAAAACAAAGGGTAGCGAAATGCTACCCTTCTTTTTTCCTCAAAACCTTACGCGTCTTTAAATGCTTTGATTTGCTGTAAATGATGAGAAATTTGCTTGAATTTATGGCTTTCATTTTCATCCCACACAATATCGTAATACGGAGACAAAACATCTGCGCTACGTTTGGAATCCAACACGCCGTCCTCAATCGATAAAAAAACCAGACAGCGACCTTTATTCTTCATACGGAAATTTTCCACGCATTTGGTGGCGATGTCTTCGTATTCTTCTGGGCGGTCAATCTTACCTGTCATATTTTCTTGTGGAAATAAATTCGGGTTGAAAATCGCCTGTTTAATGCCGCACAAGAAGCCGATACGCTCCGCCCAGTAGCCACCCAACCCAACGCCGCAAATCAACGGGTTCTCATCTTTCGATTCAGACACCAGTTTATGCACCTCATTCAGCAAGAAAGTCATGTCATGACGCGGGTGCAACGTACTGTAATTAATAAAACGTACGTCACCATCAATAAATTTTAACTGCATGACTTTTTCATAATTACCGGGGCTGCTGGAATCAAAACCATGTAAATAAATAATCATTTTATTACTCCAACTTGATTACGGGTTTTCTGTTCTAAATATAAAATCATTTGCAAGGCGATATTAATGCCGCTGGTCTTCTCAATCATTTCAAGCCCCGGGCTAGCATTCACTTCCAGCACCAACGGACCATTCACAGAACGAATTAAATCCACGCCGGCAACATCCAAGCCCAACGCTTTCGTGGCATTTAAAGCAATTTGCTTTTCCTGTTCGGTCAGTATCACTTTTTCCGCAGTGGCGCCACGGTGACAATTTGCGCGAAATTCTCCGTTCTGCCCGACACGTTGCATAGCGGCAACCACGCGTCCACCAATCACAAAACAGCGTAAATCGGTGCCGTTGGACTCCGCCACAAATTCTTGTAACAACACGGGCACATCCGATTGCTTTAATGTGTCCAAAATACTGACCGCACTTTGTGCCCGCTCTGCCAAAATCACGCCAATGCCTTGCGATCCGGTTAGGGTTTTCAAAATTGTTGGTGCGCCGATGTGTTGCACCGCATGATTAGCATCCACTTCCATGCCTGCCAATAAAGAATCCGGTACAGCGATGCCATGTTGTAACAACATCTGCAGGCTCAACCATTTATCTCGAGCATTACGAAATGCATCCACATGATTCAAGCAAGGAATACCCAACGCCTGAAAATAGTGCAACACGCGACAGCCCATGAGCATACTGGTTGTGCCAAAACGAGGCAATACCGCATCATATTGCGGCAATAATTGTGCTTCACTTTCAGGCTCTGCCTGATAATACAATGCAAAGTGCGGTGGATTTTTACGGAGTTTTATCAAGCAACGATTCGGATCCAAAATATCCATTTGATGCCCGTTGTCTTCCGCCGCACGTTTTAGCCGCTGACAACTATACAAGCGCGGCTCACGACACAACATTAACAATTTCATACAAAATTACTTTTTAATGAAACCTTGTTGTTGCAAATAAGCCAACACTTTCGGGCGAATCGGTTTATCCAAACTCTTAATCACATTACGTGACCAATCCATGTCAATGTTGCTACGCTGACGATAATATTCAGCAACGGTAGCGTTATATTCGTCAAGTTTAGTGGTATCCAACGGCTGATAGGCGTTTTCAAAGAACAAGGTTTCTTTCGGCAGGCGTGGTTTGGTCGGCGGATCCTGATCGGGATACCCCAAACACATCCCCACCATCGGTAAACAATGTTCCGGTAGATTTAACAATTTGCCAACCGCTTCCATTTCATTACGCAAAGAACCAATATACACACCGCCAAGCCCTAGGCTTTCCGCCGCCAACAATACATTTTGCGACATGATACCGGTATCAACTGCGCCGATGAGCAAGACTTCTGCATAATCTAACTGCGCTGTTGGACAAATTTGTTTATGTTTATGGAAATCAACACAGAACACCCAAAACTCCGGTGCGGATTTCACATATTCCTGATTAGAACTGTATGCCATCATTTGATCACGAATCGCCGGATCAGTGATACGCACAATAGAAACACATTGCAAATGGTTAGATGTAGAGGCAAAACGCGCCGCATTTACAAGCTGTTCAATCACCTTGTCAGATACGGGTTCATCCGTAAAACGACGAATTGAACGATGGGCTAAAATACAATCTAAAGTCGAAGAAGTGAGTTTTTTCTCAGACATAAACCTTCCTTACTGTAACAAACATCAAATTTGCACCTATCTTACACTAATTACACGCCCTCCCCAAAACCCCTTTATTCTTTTTTAGAGAGGTCGTAGAATCACACTACTGATTCATCACAACAAGGAAAAATTATGTTTGTTACTATTTATGGACGTTTAAGTTGCCCGTATTGCGTACGCGCTAAAAACTTAGCCGAAAAATTGAAAAATACCGTGGAAAATTTTGATTATCGTTACATCGATATCATTGAACAGGGCATGACAAAAGAAGACATTGCGAAAATCATCGGCAAACCGGTACAAACTGTACCGCAAATTTTAATTGATGAAAAACACATTGGCGGGTGTACCGACTTCCAAGCTTTCGTGCATGAACAATTTGGTATTGACTAATTTCTCTCTGTGATAAAACAAAAAGTGCGGTGAAAAAACAAATAAATTTTTAACCGCACTTTTTTATTTCCCCTATTTATCCGTTAGGCACGATCACATCAGCAATCAATTTCAAATCCGGATTCACATAAACTACACGGAAATCATCACCTTTTTTTATCACTTCCAGCATTTTGATTTTGCGTTGGCAATCCCGGATCGGCTTACGATAAGCATAGGTTCGCATTCGGTCATTGAGCTTAATTTGTAGCTCAAATCCATAGCCGCTATCAAGCATTTTACACATATAACCGCCCGGAACTTGGTGCGCACCAAATTGTTCTACGGTAAAAACATAACTACCGTTTGGCATTTGGTTACGATGCTTTGCCACAATATTTTACACCGGTGAGGTAAAATTCCGCTTGTTGCTACCGCAACCCACGCCATTCATATCCACGTCAAGCACAGCATAACCGTTAGAACATTTATTGGCGTGAGCGTTTAACGTATTTAATTGTAAATCCAAGTCTTCACCGTTATGCCATACCAAAGAAGCACGGAAATCACCGTTTGGATTACCGCCGGAGGCTCTAACTTTTTCCGCTATACTATTATCAATTATTGGTTTAGGCGTTTTTTTCTCTTCTTCTATTTTTTCCTTTACAGGTTCGGTCTGTGGCTCTTCTTTTACTGGCTCGTTTTTTGGTTCTTCTTTCAGCGATTCCGGTTTTTGCTCCGGTTTGGCAATTTCAATTTTTACCGGCGCCACCGCTTCGGCCTTAATAGGCGCCGGATAGAAATAGAACCACCATGCTAATCCACCTAACAGCAATAATAGTAACAACCACAGCCACCAACGAGACTTTTTCACCTTTGGCGTAGATGATACCGCCGGCATTGGCTTTTTACCTAAGCCCCAACCGGTAATCACCGGTTGCTTGTTCACAACATAAATTTGGACAGAATCATGTTGCACGGCCTTGACCAAGCTTTCCAATAAAGCCGATTGTTCGAAAGTAATCGTGCCTTTTTGTAGCAAATCCACACGTAATTTATCTACCGCCTCCAAACGTTGAGAAATCAATGTTTCCGCATTTTTGCGAGCTACTTGTTCCCATTCAGTATGGCCTAACAAATAGGGTTGTCCTTGCAAATCGGAATACCATTCCACCACATTGCCATTAACTTCAGGACGTGCAAATATAAACGCAGTACTAGGCGGTAAATACCGATTTAACAGACTGACAATTTCATCATAATGGCTAAATAACTCTACAGCAGCCAGATTTTGCTGTTCCAAATTGACTCGCGCAAGACGTTGCATAATCTCTCCGACGTCAAAAATGCGGTAAAAAACGACCGCACTTTATCACATTATTTACACTCTTCTTTTTCCACCATCGGCTTAATAGCTTGGTTGATCATGCTGGTAACTTGCGCCTTGCTGTTAGCAGTAAACACTTTACCTTTAGTCGCTGTGGCCAAACAATTTGCAGCTTTTGTTCCCCCAATATCCACTACGTTGATTTTCAGCTTTGGTTTATTTTTTGCAATTTGACGGCCAAGACCACATACGTCATGTTTTATTCCGTTACAAAAATCATCACCATCACTTAACACTAAAATAAACGCCTCACGTTTAATACCATCAACCATTGATGCTGCTTGTTGTAAACCACTATAGAGTGCCGTGCCGGTGCCCTGATCACTGTCTTTCGGTTGCAGTGCATTGATTTGGGCTTTTAAAGCTTTCCGTTTATCGGGCCCAAACATGCCATGATTTCGAGCCCCAGGACACATTTTTAAGCTTACCAAGCCAATATCAATATTGGGGTCAATCTTATCAATAATTGCAGCAGCAGATTTCTTCGCCGTACTAATACGATTTGGCTCACGACGCATATAATCAAACTCTGCGTCTGTGGGAAACGGCGAATTAATAAAACGTTGAATAGACGCCGGACTTTCCAACAATGAAAACAACATCGACAAGGAATCATCAAATACAATCACCATTTGCGGACGTTGAGCCGGGGGGATGGTTTTAGTGCAATATTTCGGTTTTTCCGGTTTAGGTGGCTCCTCCACTTTCAACGGCTCCTCAACCTTCGGTGGTTCTTCGACTTTTGGCGGTTCTTCCACTTTTGGAGGTTCCTCTACTTTTGGCGGTTCCTCTACTTTTGGCTCTTCCGGCTCCGGAATAAACTCAAGCCGCTGTGGCTCGGGCTTCGGTTCCTCTTTTGGCGGTTCCGGTTTCGGTTCTTCTTTTGGTGGCTCCGGTTTGGAAATTTCAACTTTCACAGGCTCCATTGGTTGAGATTGAACCGGCTCAGGGCGGAAGAACAACCACCACGCCAAACCACCTAGTAATAGCAATAATAATGGTAACAACCACAGCCACCCGAGGGATTTACTTGGTACAGGCACAACTGGTGGTGGGACTGGAATCGGCTTTTTACCCAAGCCCCAACCGGTAATCACGGGTTGTTTGTTGACGATATAAATTTGGATGGAATCATGCTGTGCCGCATCAACCATGCGCTCCAATAAAGTCGCTTGTTCTGCACTGATGCTGCCCTTTTGCAACAACTCCGCACGCAGTTTATCTACCGTAGCCAAACGCTGTGAAATCAAGCCCTCAGCCTGTTTTCTAGCCTGCTGTTCCCGTTCGGAGTTACCTAACAAATATGGTTGTCCTTGTAACTCGGAATACCACTCCACTACATCGCCATGCACGTCAGGTCGCGCCAACATAGTGGCTGTGCTTGGTGGAAGATGACGAAGTAAAATTGTCGTGACCTCATCATAATGGCCAAACAACTCCACGGCTGCGCTATTTTGTTGATCTAAATTAACTCTTGCTAAGCGTTGCATAATCTCTCCAACCTCAAAAATACGATGAAATATGACCGCACCTTATCACATTATTTACACTCTTCTTTTTCCACCATTGGTTTAATGGCTTGGTTAATCATATTAGTAACTTGTGCTTTACTGTTAGCGGTAAACACTTTGCCTTTGGTCTCCGTTGCCAAACAGTTTGCGGCTTTCGCACCACCAATATCGACGACATTAATTTTCAGTTTTGGTTTTTGTTTGGCTAATTCTTGTGCTATAGCACACACATTAGTATTACCTTTATCACAACTTTCCTCACCATCGCTCAACACTAAAATAAAAGCATCACGTTTAACGCCATCTACCATGGCTGCGGCTTGTCGCAAACCGCTATGAAGCGCCGTACCTATATTCTCCTCGCCCTCTTTCGGAAACAATCCTCTAATTTGAGCTTTTAGTGCTTTACGCTTACTCGGACCGAACATACCATGATTTCTGGCTCCAGGGCATCTTCTTAAACTTACCAATCCAATATCAATATTAGGATCAATCTTATCAATAATATCTGTAGCCGCTTTTTTTGCTGTAGTAAGACGACGTGGTTCACGGAACATATGTACTTTTTCCTCTTCCGAGATTATCTCATTATTATTCCAACGATCCCAAAATGCGTTAATTACTGCACTGCTTTCATTTAAACTAGCCAACATAGATAAGGAATCATCAAATACAATTACCATTTGCGGACGTTGAGCCGGCGTAATAGTTTTAGTGCAATATTTTGGTTTTTCCTGTTTAGGAGGTTCTTCCACTTTCGGAGGATCCTCAACCTTTGGAGGTTCCTCCACTTTTGGTGGTTCCTCCACTTTCGGTGGTTCTTCTACTTTCGATGGTTCTTCCGGCTCAGGAATAAACTCAAGCCGCTGTGGCTCGGGCTTCAGTTCCTCTTTTGGCGGTTCCGGTTTCGGTTCTTCTTTTGGTGGCTCCGGTTTGGAAATTTCAACTTTCACAGGCTCCATTGGTTGAGATTGAACCGGCTCAGGGCGGAAGAACAACCACCACGCCAAACCACCTAGTAATAGCAATAATAATGGTAACAACCACAGCCACCCGAGGGATTTACTTGGTGCAGGCACAACAGGTGGCGGAACAGGAATCGGCTTTTCCCCCAAGCCCCAACCGGTCATCACGGGCTGTTTGTTAACGATATAAATTTGAATGGAATCATGCTGCGCTGCGTCAACCACCCGCTCCAATAAAGTCGCTTGCTCTGCGTTAATACTTCCCTTTTGCACCAACTCCGCACGCAGTTTATCGACCGTAGCCAGACGATGTGAAATAAAGGTCTCAGCCTGTTTTCGAGCCTGTTGATCCCGTTCGGAATTACCTAACAAATATGGTTGTCCTTGCAACTCGGAATACCACTCCACTACCTCGCCATGCACCTCAGGACGCGCCAACATACTGGCTGTGCTCGGCGGCAAATGACGAAGCAAAATTGCCGTGATCTCGTTGTAATGCCCAAACAACTCCACGGCTGCGCTATTTTGTTGATCTAAATTTACTCTTGCTAAGCGTTGCATAATCTCTCCAACTTCAAAAACGCGGCGAAAAACGACCGCACTTTATTCGCAAATTTCTTGTTGTACCGGCTTCATGGCTTGTTTAATCGCATCGGTTAATTTTTCTTGGCTGGTCATGTCATGGTCAAAAATCTGCCCGCCTGTAGCCTTTGCCAAGCAGTCTGTGGCATTCCAAGGGGAATTGATACTCACAATATTCACTTTCAATTTTGGCCGCTCTTTTGCCACATTTTCCATTAATGCGCAGATTTTTCGCTCAGTGCAATCACCGTTACCTTCAGTAATCAACACAATCAAGGCTTCGCGTTTTTTACCATCAAGCAATGTTAAGGCTTTTTCAATACCCTCATAAATGGGTGTACCCGGCACTCGATGCTCACGCACCGTCATATTTTGTACTTTATTTTTTAATTCCGTACGTTGTGTACCAGTAAAAATGCCATGATTAATCGCAGCCGATACATCAGCCGATTTACTGACACAACTTTGTAGTTCAATCAAACCGATATCTACGGCATTCGGAACGTCATTAATCAAATGCGTCACTGCCTCCTTGGCGGCTACAGAGCGATTCGGTTGACGATCCATATAATCAATGTCGGCTTGCGGCAGGATTTGTTGTTGTAATTTTTCATCAAATGCATTGATTGCCTCTTTACTTTCCAACAGAGTATATTTCATGCCGGTAGCGTTATTAAAAATAATCGCTAACTGTGGAATATCGGCTGGCTCCTCCACTTTTCGGCAATTTTTCGGCACAATTGGCTCAATTTTTACAGTTTCAGGAACAGATGGCGTTAAAAACAACCATCCCAGGAGTCCTAAAATAGCAAAGGTGAAAAGTAGCAGTGGCAATAACCAACGACGGGGTGTTTTTACTTCTGTCACTGGCGGTGTCTGCTCAGCAGTGACATCTTTTTTCAGTCCCCAGCCGGTGATCACAGGTTGTTGGTTGATACTATAAATTTGAATATCGTGCTGTTTTACGATATGAGTGAATTGTTTTAAATACGCGGCAATAGCAGGTTCAATCGCCTCTTTTTGCAATAACTCGAACACTAAGGCATCAATGGAAGCTAAGCGTTGCACAACAAGCGCGTTGGCTTCTGCATAGTGGCTTGAATGGACGTCTAATAATTGTGGTTGCCCTTGCAATTCGGAATACCATTCCACCATATTGTCCTTCACTTCAGGGCGCGCCAATATGTTTGCCGTGCTAGGTGGCAAATAGCGATTTAATACCGCTACGATGTCATCGTAATGGTGAAATAACTCGATCGCTTCCCGGTTGTATTGATCCAAACCAACTCGTGCCAGACGTTGCATAGTATTCCTTAAAAAACATCCCCAAAAATCACCGCACTTTGAGGATCACAAAAAGTAAAAAGAGGGCCACCAACATCGTTGGTAGCCCTCAGTATTCGCATTATAAGCCTAATGCTTTTTGTAGATTAGATAACTTGCGTTGTAATTGTTCTAATTCCGCTTGTTTTTCCATTTCAGAACCGCCGCTGTTATTGACGGCTTTCATTTGTTTCTCTACTTCGGCAATTTCCGCCTGCAAATCTTGTCTGCCTTTGGCTTTTTGTTTTAACTCGGCTGTGAGTTTGCCCACAGACTGATCGAGTTTAGCCTGTTGCGCTTTTTTCTGTGCAATAGATTGGTTAACAGATTTTTGTTGCGCTTTAATATCGGCATAAATTTTATTAAATTTGGCATTTTCTGTCTTCGCGTCTAACACCAATTTTTCTTTTTGTTCAATACGCTTGTCATAACTTCCGGAAAACTGGCAGGCCGCTTTGCTGAACATATTGAGTTCAACACTCGGATCGCACTCTTCCGGCGTGTTGGTGCAGGCAGAAAGCAACACAGCAGCACCTAAAAGTGCGGTGGTTTTTAACAATGTTTTCATAGAATCTCCTTAACCAACATTTAACGCATTACGTTGCTGCGATACAACAGCGATCTGTTTTTCCAAGGCTGCAATTTGTTTTTGATATTGGGCGATTTGAGAATCTAATTTTGCTACATTCATACCGCTACCACGCTCTTTTTGCGCTACATCTTTCCAATCTCTCTCGCTTTCTTTCATTTTTTTCAATTTGTCATTTAAGTAAGCAATGTTACTATCAATCTCTTTCAACTGACGTTTGGCTTCATCTTTTTGAATGCTGTTATCCTTTAATTTACGATTCAAATTAGCCAACGTTTTTTGGTTTTGGGTCAACACGGTTTTCGCTGAATTTGCCAGAGTTCTGGCTTCTTGAGTGTTTTTATTTAAATCTTTTAAATAAGCATTTAAACGCTCTTCTTTATTAGCATAATTGGTACGCTGTTGTTCCAAATAATAGTTACCGCCCATGAGGATACCACAACCAGCTACTGCAGCTACCGCAGAACATAGTGCTGCATTATTGGTTCCGCTTAATAAACAAGCCCCAACACCTGCCGCCGCACCGGCTGCACAGGCAGTTAATCCCGATTTACTAAAAAACTCAGCTTGATTGCCTGAGGTTAAACGGCTGTCTACATTAGAAGAACCGGAGTTGGACATACTTTCACAACCGGCCAAAGCCAATGTTGTGGATAAAGTCAAAACACCAACAATAGATTTTTTAGATTGAAAATTAAACATAGGGGCTTCCTTTTTTTACTTTGGTAAGGTGGGTCATTTTACTTGACGGCAGCGTTTTAACCAAGTATCACGGTCAACTTTTCCGTCTTTATTATATTGGGATAATTGTTCCCAATAAGATTGAATAAACTGTGCAGCATTATTTTTTTCACGATTTTGTAAACGTTGTTTGGTCACCTCTACTTGTTTCTCGATCATTGCCACATTATATAAAGTTGCATTATCAACTAAGGTATCGGCGTAATATTTTAAGGTAAACTTCAACGCATTCTCTGCTTTTAATTTTTTCTCACTGAGATTATTGATTTGCTCTTCGGTACACAAGCCTTCTTTCGGCGCACCATCACAGGTTTGTTTAATATTTTCTACCAAATTCAACGCATTTTGGTAGGTATTATCCAAATCAACCATATTACTACACAAGAAACCGCCCAAACGCAATGAAGCTTGAATAGCTGAATCTCGCTGTTCGTCACGAGCTTGGTTGGCTTGACGCAAAGTATCATTCAATTTTTTCAGTTCTTTTTCCAACTGTTCCTTGGCAATAGTTTGATTTTGCACATCTTGTGCCAATTTTTCCAATTGCCCAACCACATTAGAACCTGCGCCGTGTTTATCATCTTTGTTATCATCACGGCCTAGCTTAGCCCATTCTTCTTTCAAGTCTTTAATTCGTTGTGCAGAGGTCAGTACCGGCGCCACCATCGCCACACGAAAACCGATATCTTTGGCTTTATCCACATTACTGTTATTATATAAAGAACGCTCAATGCGATAAGCATTGGTTAAACTTTCTGCTGAATTTAAATAACTGCCACCACGTACGGTGACACCACCACTTTGCCCATGGTAATGATCTAAACGATTGAGTTTGAAAGCATCAAACATCATTTCTGCCGCATTACCCAAAGTGTCAAATAGGCCTAACGGATTGCCTTCCAACTGTCCAGTAAGCTGAATCTTACCATTCGCATTTTTGTTGCTCCACACATATTTCTCCGCACCATCTTTCATTGGAAAAAGCGGTTCACGAAATTCGGAGGAAGACACCGCAGCACCACCGCGCGCCGCATACTCCCATTCGGCATTAGTCGGCAAACGAACAAACCCTTTTGTGCCGTCCTCAGTTGGTAATTTATCTGCCGCATTTTTTAGCAACCATTCATTATATTTGCGGGTAAATTCCAGAGCATCAAACCAACTTACTTCTGTTATTGGTAAACGTCCTTTCATGTTGACTGATGGGCATTGTTCGTTCATTACCGATTGATATTGCAACTGTGACACTTCATATTTAGCCATTAAAAAATATCGCCCCTGAGACTTGTCGTCAAAACTGCCGGCAATAGCATTTGGGGTTGAATGTTCAGCAATTTGGTCGGCAGAATTGTCACTGCCCAGAAGGATGCTTTTTTCTTCCAAAGGTGAATGAGTTTCCGTTTTTACCATTCGAAAAACCATATTACCATCACAAGGCATGGGTAAAATTACATCCCCTTCCAAAGGTTTCGGATTATAGAATTTCTCTTCCCATGGAGTGCCATAAGCAGACTGCGCCACTAATTCCGTCAAAAGTGCGGTAACAAAAATAGCTATTTTTGTCCTACGCCGTGATTGTTGCATTTTTGGGGTTGTTCTAGACATCTCGTAAACTCTCTGCCGGTTGAATTTTCACCGCTTGTCGCGCGCCGATTCCGGCCACAATAGCAGCAAGGCATAACGCGATCGCAAAAGCGATGAATAAATGAATAAAATTCAAGCTACTGATAAAAATATCGTTGGATAAATTCTGACCTAATACGAAATTAAATACCTGACTGCCCGATAAGAACAAGAAATATGACAATACAAAAGCGAAACAGCTCAAACACAGAGCCTGCATAATTAAATATAACATCACCGCGCCGCTTTGAAAACCGAATAGACGTAGCAGTGCAATTTCTTTCCGCTTACGATCGATATTGGCTAAGAACGCACCTATCAGCGATAATACACAACCCAACACCGCTGTCGCTGCAATGACCATAAAAATCACGTTGAGCACACCGTCAATGGCTTTGACGTTTTCAATAGCTTTGGCTTCTGTTGAGGTTTCAATATTTTTCTGCCGTAATTTTAACGCCAAAGGCGCTACATCATCTAAGCTATTAGCATAAATGCGGGCGCGGGCGAAGTGTTCCCGCTGTTGCGGACGGTCAGGATCCTGTTGATTGGCAAAAATAGCGGTTTGGTAACCATCCCGAAAATCCTCCATTGCCAATAAGGTGTCCAACTGCACAAAGGCACCCGAACGGGCAAAACGGGTTTCAGGCACAATACCTTCCACCACCAATTCGCTAATGGCTTTTTCCACCTGATTATTTTGCGAACGTGTGACCACCAAATTGATTTTATCGCCTTGTTTTACATTTAATTTCTCTGCGGTTAAGGTACTTAATAGCACACCATTGGGTTTACTTAGTGCTTGTTCCGTTAAAGGATCGTTAACGGCTGTCGGAATCACTTCCACATCCTGTACAAATTTCTTACCACCATTTTGATTGGCAGACAAATCGGCAATAGTATTTAAAGAACGGGTCAACGGCGCCACAAAACGGGTTTCCGGCTGTTGTTGTAACCAATCAAACCAGTTCTTATCTAAATTGAGATTGCCGATAATTTTAATTTCAAGATTGCGCGGGTCATTAATTAACTGATGGCGTAACTGGGAAACTACGCCGAATTTCAAGCTGAAAAGCAACAATAACGGCGCAATTACCGCAATAAGAGACGCAATGATGCAAAAAGACACTTTGCGATCGTAATACAAATCCCGCAACGCTAATTTGCCTAGGAACATATAAGACAGATTAACTTGCTGCATGATGCGTTTCCTTCGGTAAAAACACCGCTTGCGCCGGTGTGGATAAATCTGCATACAGACTTGGCAAATGATTATTTTCCACCAAATCCCAATCATGGGTAACTAAAAGCGCCGTAATTTTTTGCTCTTCCGCCAATTTAATCATTAATGAAAATAAGGTTTGTGCATTATTCGGATCAAGCGCGGCGGTAGGCTCATCAGCCAATAACAGGCTTGGTTTGTGAATCACCGAACGAATAAAAGAAACCCGCTGCCGCTCTCCAATAGAAAGCAGACGCGGGTATTTAGTAAGCAACGATTGAATATTTAAGGCATCCGTTAAATACAAAAACCAGTCTTTATCCATGGCGCTATTTAACATTGAACAAGGCAATTCAATATTCTGTTGTACCGACAGAAAAGGCAACAAGCCTCCCGTTTGCAACATGAAACCTAACTTTCCTGCCCGTAGCTTAGAAAGTGCGGTCTGATTTTTTTGTAAAATTAACGGTTGCAAATCCATTACATCACCGGCATCACCTAATTGATAGCGAACCAAACGATCGGGCTGCAAAATTAACCCGATCATTTCCAATAAGGTACTTTTGCCACAACCACTGGCACCTTGAATGGCTAAAATCTCGCCATCTTGCAATTCAAGTTTAGGCAGCAACACATTGAATTGTTGGCTACCTTGGCCACGCCGAATCGCCATTTCTTCAATAAATAACACCGCACTTTTCCTGTTATGTAAATGAATAAATTATGGTAACGCCTCAAGCGGTACAGGATAAACGTAATCGCGCGGATCGCTGCCTTCCGATAAAGAAATCCAGCGGGATTGGTCCTCGTTAAACACGCGGTAATGACGTAACTTGCTGTTTAAGTCACGAATAAATTTTTCTTGCTCTAAGGCACTCATGCCTTTCCAAATTTGTTCGTCCAATCCGGTGACTTGGCTTTTATACGGAATGCCATCCAAATACTCCCCTAACAAGCCTAACTCGCCCAGTTTGGTGGAGTTTTCTTGTTTTAATTTATTCGGGTCTTGTCCCATTGCCGCGGCAACAGAACGTAATTGGGCAAACATCGAATCCGGTGAAATTAACCCTTCATTCGCGGCATCGGCAATTTTTTTCACCACATCACTTAAATCGCTTAATTGCGCTTTAGTCATCAATACGCGGGCTTCTGCCGTCGGAATGGTTGGTTTAAGGAAATCTTTATCGCTAATCCAGGCTTTAAATACCGGTGGGGCTTTGGCACCATTTTTATCACCTAAATAAGCCAACTGCATTGCTTTGCCCAATAATTCCGCATCCTGTTCAATTTCAGTTTTGGCTTTTTCTTGCTTAGGCTCATCAACGATCGTACCTGCAGCATTTTCCCCTTGGTATGCCAATTTCACTTGCGATGTCAAGGCACGAGCCAAAGCACCGACTTTTTCACCAAACTCATTCACATCACCGGCATTCACCGCATAATACAAGGGCTTGTTCAAGTAGTTATTGAAAGATAAATCGCTGTATTGGGTTTTCGCCTGTTCGTGATTTTTTACCCCAGCCGGAGTTTTTAAGTGCAAGGTATAAATCGCCACGCCACGATGTTGTGCTTCTAAGCGCAATTGTTTTGCATCCATTCCGGTGGAGGATAATGGATTATTACCGTCTAATGCCCCCGCATCGGTCACCAACACAATGTAGCGACCACCAAAATTGTTCCAGTTAATTTCATTTAATGCTTGTGAAATACCGGCAAATGAATCTTCGCTAAACTCTTTACTGGATACTTTCGCCTGTTTTAATTCAACCGCTTTTTGCAAGAAATCTTGCGTATCTTTCACCGTACTTGGGTCAACAAACATTTTAGAGACGTATTCCAATCCCGGTACTGCCTTGGTACTGGAACGGAACCCGACCAAACCAAATTTAACCTGTTTGCCTAAATTCTCTTTTTCAATTTGTTCGGAAACTTGTTTAATTACATCACGGGTACGATTGATATAAGGGTCCATGGAAATACTGGCATCCACCACAAACACCACAGCAGCACTAAATCCGGTCAACACTTGTGGATCAGATTTATTGGCGTTTGGATCTATTTTTGATTGTGTTTTCTGTTGAATCACCGGAGCCGTTTTACTCACAGACGCCACTTCCAAAATACGTTCATAGAAACCTTGTGAGTTCATGACTTCTTCACCTTGTAGAATTGGAAGAAGATAGAAATTCTTTTGAAAATCAATAAACTCTTTTGGCTCTTGCGCAACAATTTGTGGTGGTGTTTTATTATTGGCTAAGTCTGCACGAATTGGCTCCAAAATTTTCTTCGCATCATCGGCATTCACCACGGTTTCAATGTCCTCCTTGCTCTTAAAGAACAATAAAGGCTGGCGTTCAATCGGGTTGGTAAAAGCCAAAGTCATCTGCATATTCCATGCAACTGTACAATCCGCATCTAACCAACCGATGGTTTTACCAAAGCTGTCCGGCCCTACTTTTAACCATTCTTTACCATTCGCAGTTTGGCGCTGATACACATAAAAACGGGAAAAAGCAGGCTGTTTTTTACCTGCCGTTGCACCCGCGTTATCGACCAATTGGCAACTTGGCGTACTTAACACCCGTTGATAAAGTGTTTTCTTACCTTCCTGTTTTAACGGCTCATCCGCCAATGCGGCATTTGCCATAAATCCCATTAATAAAACAATTGAGGTGACTTTAAAAGACTTCATCATTTTTTCAATTCCGCTAAACGTTGTTTGGCCTCGGCTAAATTCGGGTTAGCCTCCAATGCGGTTTCATACCAATAAATGGCCGTGCCTTTGTCGGCTTTGAAACAACTGCTGTTGGCATTTTCTTCATATTCTTTCGCGTATGCCAAAGCAATGTCGGCATTTCCGCTCTGAGCCTGATTCGCATATAAACGCTGTGCGATAGCACATTTGTTTTCTGCTTTGGCCTGATTAATCACGGCCAAAATGCGCTGGCTGTCAGGTTTGGTTTTTAGACAATTTTGAATAAAGGCTAATTCATCATTTTTATTTTGACTTAAACTACATTCATCGGCGGACTGCGCTTTTTCTTCCGTTTTATTTTTATTCAAGAAGTAATAAGCTGCTACACCGGCAATGCCCAATAAAAGAAGCAATAAAATAATCAAACCAAGTTTGCTTTTCTTTTTCGGAGCCGGTTGAGGCGGAGGCACAACCTTCAGTTCTTCCACCACCGGTTCAATAATAATTTCTTCCTCCGGCGGCAATCTGATCTCGTCAATAATCGGTTCAGGCTCAGGATCGGGAATATTCACCAAAACTTGGTCATCTACATGATTCACGGTGTTATCAATAGAGCGCACATCATCTGCACGTGCTGTATTGCCGCTGGCAGAAGACGCTAACACGTCATTGGAAAGTTTTAACACACCCATATCTTTTGTATTGGCATCGCGTACCATCATACGATATTGCATGGTGCTGCTTTGTTGTACCAAGGCATCAATTAACCAAGGGCCAAGTATGCCGCTTAGCACGTTATCTTGTAAGGTTAATTGCTCACTGACTTTCAACCAAACGGGTTCAATATTCCAATGCTGTCCTTCGGCAAAATAGTAGGAGTCCTGACTCCTTTGCACACTGATTTCAATATTTTCAACGCCACCTTTCCAGTTACCTGCGATGAATTCCGCATATCCGGGACGTACAGCTTTCAATTCAATTCTTAACATAACTTATCCTTCGGTTTATTCCGCCACCGCTGAGTTTCTAAAGACATTTAAAATTTCACCTAAACGCGCATTTTGTACTGCGTCAATTTCACGTCCGGCACTGTGCCCTGCATTACTTTGAGCGAATTCCATAAAGGCAATAAACCAGTCAGCGAGATAATTTTTGGTGTAATCTCCGGTGTAATTACTCAATTTTGGTAAATTATTGATTTTTTCCACTTCAGCGATTTCAAAAATCTGCCCATCACGCACATGACTTGCCGGGCGCTCCGCCACAGGCATTTGATCAAATCCAAGCCAAGCAAGGAAATCGGCAATTTCAGTGGTCACGGAGAATACTTGACGTTCCACGATTTGATCACGCTTACTGGCGCCCACTTCGTTACGATTAATCACTTTGGTTAAGCGATTTAATAAATTAAGACGGTTTGCACCGGTAATCAATTCGCCCACAATGCCTTCAATACATTGTGCCGAGAACGGATAAAATCGTGTATTGCGCGGATCCATAGAAATACCCCGTAAATGTTCAATCCACGCTTTAAACACCGCTTGGGCAAAACGGGATTCCGGCAATTTCTCTTCCGAAACGTTGGGATTTTTGACCGCACTTTGTGGCTCATCAAACAAATCAAAGCCGTCATCGAAGCCAAAACCGGAAGCGAATGCATTGGATTTATTTGCCTCATCGGAATCTTTGGCAGAAGGCGATAACAAATCATCGTCATTGTCGGCAAAATATAAAGAATGAATGGTTTCTTCCGGTAATTGAAGGCTACGTAAAAACTCACCCACAATTAATGCGCTTTTTTGTAATTCGCCAATGACCAATTTAGCTAACTGTTGTTTACGCTGCACTTCTTCCGCACCATCGCTTTGATACCAACTGGCAAAACGGTTTTCGATGATATGTTGAATCGCATGATTTAACTGTTCTGCAATACGCTTTTGCTTCACTTGCGGCATCGCCACTGTTTTTAAATAATCGCTGATCCGTTGCATCCCGCCGTCATTTAATAACATCATGCCGTCCCAAGCCTCTTGAGGATTGGCAATGTGTTTTTGAATATCCGGATCGTCGGCAAATGTGCGACGTAACAAATCCAATTGCGCACTTTCATTTGGACGCACACGCAATTCCTGCCCGTCTTCCACATCTAGGAAAGAGACTTTAAAGCCCGGTTTACGCACTAAGAAGGTATTGTTAAACGGTCTGCCGTTCGACCAATCATTTAACCATGGATAATTACCAAAACGCTCCAAAATAGTTTGTTTCAACAACCCGCCGGACCCCCAACTGATTTTCAACATATTTTCATCTTTGGACAGATCAGCGCTAATTCGTTTATCAAACATGGTAATCGCCCATAACAAACCCGGTTTCCGTTGTGAGCGGGCCTCCGGCGTATCACCTTGAGTTTTATTAATCCAGCGTTCAAGCACAGGGCCTACGCTGTTAACATCGGATTGTTTATCGGATGGCGTACACACGATCAATAAATTCATTTCCTGGCTGTCAGTGTAACGCTCAAACAAATACGCCACTTTGCCGCGCAAAATTAACTGGGAAACCGGATTGCCTTCCTGAATTTCTTTAAGGCTTGAAATCGCCAAACGGCCGCGATAGCCCGGGAAGTCTAATAAATCCACACTTTCCACTGCCGGCACGCGGGTTGGGTTCATCAGCGGAAACACAAGTTCAGCCGTAAGTGCGGTCAATTGTGCGAGAGAAATTTTTACCGGTTCGCCAATATTGTCTTCCGAAAAATAAGGGCGCACCTCAAGTAATTCGTCTTTATCCGTATTCAATCGCTCTAACATATCCACGTTCATAATACTATCCGCTTGGGATAGCTCGCCGTTAACTTCTTTTACCACAGCACTTAGCGGCGCATAAACACGATCTGCATTGCCTAAAGCAGCCAAAGTTTGTGCAAATTGAACATAAATCGCACTTAAATCCGCTTCTTCTCCCCATAAAATAGAGAACAACTGGGCGCGATCATTAATGCTCAAATAAGGGGCAATTAAAGTAGCCTTCGCCCAATACCCCCCTTGCAACATGGCTAAGGATTTTCCGAAGCTTTCCGTGGCGTAATCTTGCAAATCCACCACATCATCTTCCGTTACACCGGCCACACGCTGCGCTGACATTTTTGCCGTCATACGTCTTAATAATGCATTGACGTTTTGTTGATCCAGTTTGTAATCAACTTTTTCCTTATCAAAATCGTTAAAGTAAGAATTTACCAACAGCTTGGCAATTTCAATTTCATGGAACAATCGAAGTTCAAGCGGATAGCCTTGAATACCACCTTTTGCCGTACGACTAAAACGGGTCACCAAACCAGTGGCTTCTTTACCGCCACCCGGTGGGTTAACGTGCTTAATAAAGTCTAATTTACGACCATCAAAAAGCGTTTCTAAATTGCCGTTAGCATCAGCCGCCAACGCTGAAATTAAAAAGGATTTACCTGCTTGGGATAGCCCAAAAAAGCCTGTTGTCATCGGACGCTCGGACACTGCACCAAGACGTTTTGCGGTATTACGCAAGCGGCGTAATTCCAAAATGAGTCCATCGGCTTCATTATTTAAACGGGCGACATTCGGGCGAACTTGACTAACCCAATCAATCGCTTGTTGGGAACCATCAAAAATATTTTGCCATGCTTGCGCTAATTGATTTTCTACACTCATCTTTTCACACATCCACTATCTAACCAATATTGAGTTTCGCCTAAACCCGCATCAACCATTGTATTTAAGGTCAATTTAATATCTTCATTACGGCGGCAGGAACGTCCATCAGAGGCGGAAACAGATTTAATGTAAAAATTCTCCGCACTTTCTTGGCTATTGCTTAAACTGCTCTTGTTTTTCACGCCAAGCACCACTTTTAAAACCGTACCATCAATGGCTAAACGTCGCTTAATTTCATCGTTTTCAATGGTCAACAAATAAATCGGTGACGCTACCCAACGTTCTACGTTTAGCTGACGGAAACCGATACGCATTGCACCACGTACTTCAAATTCCGTATCCGGGAAATCATAATCTTCATTATCTAAATCAATTTCAGAATAATATAAGTTACTGTCTTTAATCACATTGTTGTTATCCAACAAACCGATATAGCGAATAGTAGAATAAGAATGCATGGATGCCGCACGGAAATAGAAATTCGGCAAACGCATATTATTACTTAAGAAACACAGCATAGCGCCTACTGCCGCTGTAGTTTTTGGATCATCAATGCGTCCTTGTTTATGGAACGGGTACCAGTTACCGGTGCGATAATGATGCAACGGCATAATTCGTCCCACAGGCAATGGCAAGCGGCTACGAAAGAAACTTTGCACCCCTGGAAGACGGGAAGGACGGCCGGTTAACAATAACACGTCACATTGGTATAAATTGATAATTTCACATAAGGCATTAAAGGTTTTACAAATATCAAAATACCCACGAATGAATAACTTATGAATAGCGCCTAAATCCACATGAATCGGCAGGTCTAAGATATTGAAGTCTGGATTACCTAATTCACGGGCAATTGGTGTATTAATATAATTCAACACACTTTCTGTCGGCTCATCTACTTGAGCCAGTAGACTACGGAAAGTTGCACCGGCTAAGCTATTTTCTGTGCTAAACGGATCAAATTCTTCATATTCTTTTAAAATACGCAAACCGATCGGACTAAACACTTGCAAGGTCAGTTGTTGACGTAATAATGCATCTTGCACTTTTAAGGTTTGGGAGCCGATATATTGTGCCAAAATAGGTTCAGGATCGCGTAAACCCTCTTGTTTTAGGCCATTACTGAGCGCAGGAACAACAATATTGCGAATAATGTCCAACAAAATGTCATCCCCGGCCACCTTGAAACCATCTCGGAACAGTTGTTCCGGCTCGATATAAGCATTACTGCTATTGGTATTGCTGTTTTCGCCGTAATCCATTTTATATTTATTGATCACCAAATCCGTGGTGCCGCCGCCAATATCGACACTGGCAATAGTGATGGCGTTTTCTTTACCGTTTTTGTCGGGGCGCGCCAAGGCGGCGAAAAATTCTTCCGGGCGTCCGCCGTAATTGTTTTGCGTTTCGTTAAATAAATACACGATTTGCCCGCAAGTGGCTTCGTCCCATTGGATATGCACTTCCGGCAACATCGGCCAGTATTTTTCACGCCCTTCTTCGGTAGAGAAATCAACGTTATCGTCCGATTTATCCCATCCCAAGCTCTTCCAAACCAAGCCAATAGCTTGATACATAGCATTTTTAAAAATTTCCCGTTCAGGTTTCGGCATTGCAGGTGGAATGGTCAGAATAATAGAACGTAAGAAGCGCGGCGTACGGGAATGCTCTAATTTAGCACGTTGTGCCGGACTGTTAATTTGCATTAATGCGTGCATTAGCACCTCTGACAACATAAATGTCATCAAAGAACTACGGGAATATTTCGGTTGGAACACCGGCATTTTACGCTCGAATTCTTCTTCAACATCATCACGCAAAATATGTAAGGCTTCGCCGTATTCGTTGATTAATCCGGAAAGTGGCTCGGCAGTGGCGTAAGGCTCGTGATCAGTTTTTACATAAGCAGAATTGAAACGCCACATTTGTTCGTATTTGTCCAAATCCCACAAATAGCGTTTCGGGCTTGATAACCCGGTAGAACCTTCATTACCGTTACGACGACTTGCCAAACGCCCTGCTTCTTTACCTACACGTGCAATGGTTGGCCATTGGAAAGCATCACGACGTCCACTTTGTAGCGACCAATGATCTTTGCCAAAAAAGGCCTGCGCAAATTCAACACGACTTTCAAACGGCTCAGTGTAAACACGTTCCGGATTGGTTAAATCGCGCAACTCCAATTCATAACGTTTTTTCAGGCCGTCTTTTTCCTGCACGTGATCTTCGATCAAAATACCGCACGTGCGTGAATTGCCCACATCTAACACCATGTCCACCGGAATCGCTTTCACGATGTCATCGGTTTTATTGGAAACCACTTTAATTCTCGGCAACGCCACTTCGGCGCCCAAGATCGCCAAAATATTCAAATAATGCCCTTGATGCGCTTTGCGTTCCACTTCCTGTAGCAAATCTTCCGGGTGAATTTTCAGGCGTTTCGGCTCCGGCGCGAGTTCTTTAAATAATTCCAACAACCAGTTATTAACCCAGTTAAAATCCAAGAACCACGACATTTGATCCGATTGATGCGCCAAGCCGAATAACACGCCGGAACGCACGTCTTCACTGGTCGGCGCCAAATACGCGGTGTCTTGGCTGTTAGGGAAAATTTTGGTATCAAAGGCAAACGTCACGCGGTGGGTGTGCCCTTCCGGATCGGCGCCTTCCGCCAATTCGACGATTCGCACCCGCGCCCAGTTATACGGGCCTTCGTCAAAACGATCCGGCGGCACGGTTCTTAACACAGGAATCGGCAACCACACGCCGTCAAACAGTTTAAAGGATTGTTCGACGCTGATTTCCTGCTCGGTACGCACTAAAATGCCGGGACGGCTCGGATCGCAAAACCCCTCGCCGTTTTTATCGGCGATTAAACGGCGTAACGGCCCGTTCACCGCAGAAGAAACAAAATTGCCGTTGCCTTTCTCGCGCCATTCTTTGTCTTTCCAATTAATCGTCAAGGCAAAATCAATGAATTGCACGCCGCTATTCATGACTAACGAAAGTTCTTTACCAAAATTATGTAACTCGGGAAACATGTGCTATCTCTCTTTCATCTCGTTAAAACTTATTTCTTAATGGTAATCGGGAAGCGGTTATCGCCGTAAGAACCGTTACAATCCGCCGACGCGCTATTCGGTTTACAGTTGATTTCCGGCAGTTGATAAGTGGTGCCGTCGCTACAGCTCGCCACGTTTTTGTTGGAGATGGTTAACCCGCCGCCGCTTACGTTAGCGTTCACATCGCCCACACATTTCACGCCGTCGCCACGTTGCAACGTGACTTGACCTTTACCTTTGTCGTCAAAGTTATAGCTCAAGCGCATCGGTTTACCGGTGGTTTTATCTTGAATACCGCCGCCCGCATTCCACGCGCCGTTTAAGAAATCCACTTTGCCTTCTTGTAGGCTTTTTTCCGGAATTTGCAGTTTTTGCTGCGTGGTAGTATTGGCCGTCGGGTCATTGGCTTTCGGATCGCTCGCTTTTGGATCATTGGCTTTCGGGTCGTTAGCCTTTGGATCATTGGCTTTCGGATCATTCGGATTGACTTTGTTATCTTTATCGGCCGGCTGATTCGGCTCAACGCCGTTTTTGTCTTTGCCGTTCAAATTCGGATCGACCGGCGGCAATGCCTGCTCATTCGGATTCATCTCGTTTTTCGCTGCCTCGTCTTTGCCTAAGGCATTCGGATCCTGCGGGTTGGTTAACGCCGTTTTATTATCCACGTTAGCGTCGGTTTGCAAAGCGGTGTTGTCGGTTGCCGTGATGTTGTCGGTCGCATTTACTTCGGCGGCTTGCTCTAATTTGCTCACCAAACCGTTATCAGAAACCACCGCGCCGTTTGAATCAATCCATTGGCCATTTACATAGCGATACGATGCGCCATTGACATTAAAAATTCGCTCTTTTTTATCATCAACTACCGGGGCTTTTTTCTCTTCCAGTTTTTTATCTTCTGAAAGTGCGGTGGATTTTTTCTCTGTTTTTTGTACTTCATGCTTCGCTAGTGGATCTAATTCAATCTTCTTGCTAGAGGAATTAAAATAACCTAACCAATAACACAATAACAACGCAAGCAACAATAACAACGGCAGCAACCACCACAACCACGATAATTTTTTCTTCGGTGCAGCAGGCGCGGCTTCAGGAATCGGTGCGGCGGCCACCAACGGCGCGGCAGGTTTTAAACTTAAGAAAGGATCGCCGTGTAAATTAGTGTTCTTTTCAATAAAGCCCCAAAAGGTAATGACCGGGCGATTATTCACCAAATAGACGTGTTCGGGATTCGGAAAGCGCAAGGCTTTGAGGTTTTCGGCAGAATCGGGATTGTTCGGTTCCGCCCATAATAAGCGGGAAAATAGCAGTTGGTCGCCTTTTAAGTTGGCTTGTTTACTCATTTCCAAGCCTAAATCCGCCATGTTGCGTTCAAACACTTTTAATTCGCTCAAGGCTTGTTGGCGTTCTTGTTCCGTGGCGGACGACCAAGGAATGATCATATATTTACCGTCGGCGCGTTCCGATTCGAAAGGCACATACCAATCGATTTTGCTGCCTTGGTCATTGCGCTGCGGAATCGCCAAATAATCGGAAAACACGCGTCCGCGCTTTAACCGAATCGTATCGCGCAGTTGCGACGCCACGGAATAGACGGCCTGCCCGTCTTGCCCTAGCGCGGTGTAATCTTTAATATCGCCGGTTCTTAAAAGAGTGCTTAACATACACTTGTCCTCAAGTTGAAAATCGCTAAATTATCAAAGTGTTAACTATGCTGAATTTTACCCCAAAAATATATAAAAGCCTATTAACCAAGTAAAAATATCGGATATTAACTAGAAAACACCTAACGATCCGGATGGATTACAAGCAAAAAATACAACAAAAAATACTATTTCATAAATCTCATCCCCAAAGGGCGAAAGCCTATGTTACTCATTTTGCAATCAATGTACAGTATTATTGCTACCTCTTTCTATCAAGCCAAATTAATATTTCTTGGTATCTAATTCTTCTTACGTATCAAATAATGAATTGAGGTTGAGCGGTGCATCGCTTTGCACCAAAAAACAGGTAAATACCTCACTATTATGAACATCCTGACTTCGAAATAACTGCTACTTTCTTGCAGTTCAACTGTAAACAATTTATTACAAAACTCCTAATCTGCAAGAGTTTTCTTATAACACATAAAACAAACCAAAAGAAAAAGGACATATTGTGGTGTTGTTCGCATATCTGTTATATGGCACATTGCCGGCAATCAACCGGCAAATAACAACAAATCGGGAAATATTGAAACAACCTGCCATTCAATCTAAGCCAATAAAAAATTCGCGTGTTTTTACCGCACCTTAAAGAGCGATATAAATAGTAAAACGCCATGATGTTGTAGCGTGATGTTAACGTATGAGTATAAAGAGTTTGAAAATAAACATAAAACACCTTAAAGCAACAAATCATCAGAAGGTAAATATACTCAATCCTCCCCATAAATTTCAGAGAAAATTAACATTTTGTGAGTCATATCACATTCTTTATTTTACACAATGTAAAATTTACAATACAATCAGTGTAAATTTTTAAATACATAATAAGGAACATCTATGAATAAAACAGTGGGAAGTACGCTGCTTGTGGCTGGTACCATGATTGGCGCAGGCATGTTAGCCATGCCGTTAACCTCCGCCGGCATTGGCTTTGGCGCTACCTTATTTCTTCTGCTCGGGCTTTGGGCGCTTTTAACCTTCAGTGCGTTGCTGTTCGTTGAGCTTTACCAAACCGCACCAAGTGACGCCGGCATCGGCACGCTGGCAGAGCAATATTTCGGTCACGCGGGACGGATTGTTTCCACCGCCGTATTAATTGTCTTTTTGTACGCACTCATTGCCGCCTACATCAGCGGTGGCGGTTCTTTGTTGACCGATACGCTACCAATCATCGTTAATCGTGATACCACCGGCAAAGTCGCCGTATTGATTTTCACCCTTTTCTTTGGCGCGTTTATCATTATCGGTACGCACAGCGTAGATAAAATTAACCGTGTGTTGTTCTTTGTGATGATTGCCACATTCGTGATGGTGTTAAGTTTGATGTTGCCGGAAATTAAACTCGACAACTTGATGGCGATGCCCATTGATAATGCGCTGATCATTTCCGCCAGCCCGGTATTTTTCACCGCGTTTGGTTTCCACGGATCTATTCCAAGCTTAAACAAATACCTCGGCGGCAACGTCAAAGCCTTGCGTATATCCATTTTAGTGGGTTCCGGTATCACCTTATTCGCCTACATTTTATGGCAACTCTCCACCCATGGTTTGCTCACACAAAATGAGTTTCTACAAATCTTGCAACAAGATGCCACGCTGAACGGCTTAGTGACTGCCACGTTAACCATTACACAAAGCAGTATGATGGCAAATGCCGTAAAAATTTTCTCCACCTTGGCGTTAATCACCTCATTCTTGGGTGTAGGGCTTGGCTTACTAGAATGTATTGAAGACTTATTAAAACGTTCTTTTAATATTAATGCTGGGCGTTTTTCCTTGGGATTAATGACGTTCATCCCACCAATCGTCTTCGCCTTATTCTACCCACAAGGCTTCATTTTAGCGTTAGGCTATGCCGGTCAAATGTTTGCGTTCTACGCCGTCGTTCTTCCGGTTTCGCTGGTATGGAAAGCGCGCCGCATTCACCCGAATTTGCCATATAAGGTGTGGGGCGGTAAAGCCACGCTACTCATTGTTTTAGTCCTTGGCGTGGTCATTACCTCTATCCCATTCGCTATCCGCGCCGGCTATCTGCCGTTTGTCGTGGGTTAAAAACACCTAAAAAAAAGACCGCACTTTAACTTTTGAAATTAAAGTGCGGTCTGTTTTTTATCTTGTTTTCTCGATAAAACCAACAAAAAACGCTGAACTCAGTCAGCGTTTCTTTGAATTAAATAGTAAGGTTTACGATTTTTTAGCAAATTCACAGGGAGGATTAATTTGATTTTTCATTTTGCTACTGATTTCGCGGCGTTGTTTAGATAATTCGGCGTTGCGAATAATGTAGTCGTCAACACGATTTTCGTAATCATCCCGCATGCTTTCAATAATAGTACGTACATCTCGAATCGACATATCATCACGAATATATTGATCTAAGTTTTCTAGCAACAGCACCCGTTTTTGATTATCACGAATCTTACGATTGTTATCGTCCATATCGCGTAATAGTTTATTTTTCAAGCGATACATACGCACATACTCCAAAACATCCTGAAAAGACTTGTTGACGTTTTCCATTGATTTGCTCCCTTATAGTAAAAATGAATTGGCGATAATGTAGCCTTTTTTGTGGATTTCGTCAAAAAATTCCCCGTTTTAAAAGGGGATTATTTCCCCTCCCGATAAATTCAAAAAATTTCCGTAAAAATCATTGATTAGAAAACGGTGAGGTGATAAAACTGAAGTAAATTTTTCACTAAATCAGAGGAAATCCCATGGCAAACGTATTTAATTTCAGTGCCGGTCCGGCAATGATGCCTAAAGCAGTTTTAGAACAAGCACAACAAGAATTATTAAATTGGCAAGGCCAAGGCACCTCCGTCATGGAAGTGAGCCACCGCGGCAAATTGTTCATGGAATTAATCGCCCAATCCCAAGCGGATTTTCGTAAACTCTATAACATTCCTGAAAACTACCAAGTACTATTTTTACAAGGCGGCGCGCGCGGTCAATTTGCCGCCATTCCAATGAATTTATTGCGTGAAAACGGCAAAGCGTTGTATTTAAACAGCGGACACTGGTCTGCTACCGCAGCGAAAGAAGCCCGTTCTTTCGGTGAAATTGATGAAATCAACATTTTAGAAGCAGGCGATGAACTCAAAGTCAAATCTCTCGATTTTAGCGATATTGCCGAACAATACGATTACGTTCACTACTGCCCGAACGAAACCATTAGTGGCGTGGAAATTTTTGATGTGCCGAACGTCGGCAACGCCGTATTAGTGGGCGACTTATCCTCTACCATTCTTTCCCGCAAAATAGATATCAGCAAATTCGGTTTAATTTACGCCGGCGCGCAAAAAAACCTTGGCCCGGCAGGGATCACCATTGTTATCGTGCGTGATGATTTAATTGGCAAAGCACGCAAAGCCACACCATCGATTTGGAATTATGAAACACAGAAAAACAGCGATTCCATGATCAATACGCCACCAACGTTCGCGTGGTATTTATGTGCTTTAGTGTTCAAACATTTATTGTCTATCGGTGGTTTGCCGGAAATCGAACAACGTAACCTTGCCAAAGCTAAATTGCTTTACGATTATTTAGACGGTAGCGATTTCTACCAAAATAACGTGGCAAAAGCCAACCGCTCTTTAATGAACGTGACCTTCACCACGGGCAATGACGAATTGAATGCAAAATTCGTTGCAGAAGCCACCGCAGCAGGATTACAAGCGTTAAAAGGACACAAAGTGTTAGGCGGTATGCGCGCGTCTATTTATAACGCCATGCCGATTGAAGGGGTACAAGCATTGATCCAATTCATGCAAAAATTTGCCAAAGAAAACGCATAGCCCTCTTAAAAGTGCGGTCGAAACTTATCGTAAAAATCTACCGCACTTTTCTTTCCTTTCATTCTTACTCGGAGCATCTTATGCAATATCTTGATCGTGCCAATGCGGGCGTAAAAGCACTTTCACCTTACCAAGCCGGCAAGCCCATTGAAGAATTAGAACGTGAATTAGGCATTAAAAATATCATCAAACTCGCTTCGAACGAAAATCCGTTCGGTTTACCGCCCAGTGCTAAAAAAGCGATTCAGGCACAATTAGACAATCTTCATCTTTACCCTGATTCCAACGGATTTTATTTCAAACAAGCGGTAGCCAAAAAATTCGGCTTACAGCCTGAACAAATCACGCTTGGTAACGGCTCCAACGATTTAATCGAACTCATTGCGCATACTTTTGCTTCTGAGCAAGACGAAGTGATTTATTCCCAATATGGCTTCATTGTTTACCCATTAATTAGTCAAGCCTTGAATGCCAGACGGGTAGAAATTCCGGCGAAAAATTATGGCAACGATTTGCCTGCTTTTCTGAAAGCGATCACGCCCAACACCAAATTAATCTACATCGCTAATCCCAATAACCCAACGGGTAGTTTCTCAAGTGCGGTGGAAATTGCCGACTTTTTAGCCCAAGTGCCACCGCAAGTGATTGTCGCGTTGGATGAAGCCTATGTGGAATTTACCGAACCGAATGAACGCGTGGATTCTTTCGGCTTGTTGGCAAAATATCCGAACCTGATCGTGTGCCGCACCCTATCCAAAGCCTACGGCTTAGCCGGTTTGCGCATCGGTTACGCCATTTCCTCAACAGAAATTGCGGGCTTGTTAAATCGTGTACGCCAACCCTTTAACTGCAACAGTCTTGCCCTTGCCGCAGCAACTGCTGCCATTCAAGACGATGAATTTGTCGCCAAAGTGGCGGAAAATAATCGAATCGGCTTGCAATTATTGCAAAACTTCTTTGATGAAAAAGGCTTGCGTTATGTGCCGTCCAAGGGCAACTTCGTGATGTTGGATTTGCAGCAACCTGCCGCACCGATTTATCAAGCACTGTTACGCAAAGGCGTCATCGTACGTCCGCTTGCCGGTTACGGATTGCCGAACCATTTGCGTATCAGCATCGGCTTGCCGGAAGAAAATCAGCGTTTTTTAACCGAACTTAGCGACATTTTGGGCTTATAACGGACGATTTATGCAACACGCCACTTCCATTACCCTTAACCCTATCCACCATGTGGAAGGCACGATCAACCTACCCGGTTCGAAAAGCCTGTCCAACCGCGCCTTATTGTTGGCAGCATTAGCGCACGGCACGACTAACGTCACTAATTTGCTAGACAGCGACGATATCCGCCACATGCTTAACGCCTTAAAACACCTCGGCGTGCAATATTCGCTATCTGACGATAAATCCATCTGCGAGGTACAGGGCTTAGGTGGCGCCTTTCAATGGCATGACGGCTTAGCGTTATTTTTAGGCAATGCCGGCACCGCCATGCGTCCGTTGGCAGCAGCACTTTGTTTAGCGCGTGAAGGCGCTTCCCCACAAAATGAAGTGATATTAACCGGCGAACCGCGCATGAAAGAGCGCCCGATTCAGCACTTAGTAGATGCATTGTTGCAGGCAGGCGCAGACATTCGTTATTTAGAAAACGAGGGCTATCCGCCAATTGCCATTCGTAACACCGGTTTGCGTGGTGGCACGATTAAAATCGACGGCTCCATTTCATCACAATTTTTGACCGCACTTTTAATGGCAGCCCCCCTTGCAGAAGGCGACAGTGAAATTGAAATTATTGGTGAATTAGTTTCCAAACCCTACATCGACATCACCCTTAACATGATGAAAATCTTCGGCGTGGAAGTTGAAAATCAAAACTATCAACGTTTTCTCGTGAAAGGCAAACAATCTTACCAATCCCCCGGCACCTTTTTGGTGGAAGGTGATGCCTCCTCGGCGTCCTATTTCTTGGCGGCAGGTGCCATTAAAGGCAAAGTGAAAGTCACGGGCATCGGCAAAAACAGTATCCAAGGCGACCGTTTATTTGCGGATGTGTTAGAAAAAATGGGGGCAAAAATCACCTGGGGCGAGGATTTCATTGAAGCGGAACAAGCTCCGTTACACGGCGTGGATATGGACATGAACCATATTCCTGATGCGGCCATGACCATTGCCACGACCGCGTTGTTTGCCGAAGGGGAAACCGTGATTCGTAACATTTATAACTGGCGAGTGAAAGAAACCGATCGCCTAACCGCCATGGCAACCGAACTACGCAAAGTGGGCGCTGACGTGGAAGAAGGCGAGGATTTTATTCGTATTCAACCCTTAAAATTAACAGATTTTAAGGCCGCAGAAATCGAAACCTATAACGATCACCGCATAGCAATGTGTTTCGCCTTGGTGGCGTTATCCGACACGCCCATCACCATTTTGGATCCGGACTGTACGGCAAAAACGTTCCCAACGTTTTTTGAGGAATTTTTAGCCATCGCACACTAATTTCGCGGTAATAACAACAAAAAATGAAAAACGCATAAAAAACAAACCGCACTTTATATTTCATCGTATAAAGTGCGGTCTATTTTTAAGAAGATTTACGCTTCCGGCTGATAGCCCTCATCATTAAATGTCGGATTTTCGGCGCCTTGCTTTGCCAGTTGATCGCAAATTTCATTTTCACGATGTCCCGCGTGCCCTTTTACCCAGCGCCAATCCACATGATGCCGGGCAATAGCCTGATCTAACGCGATCCATAAGTCTTGATTTTTGACCGGTTTGCCACTACTCGCCTTCCAATTGTTTTTCTTCCAATTGAATATCCATTGTGTAATGCCATTTTTCATGTATTGACTATCGCTATATAAATGGATGTCGCAAGGTTCTTTCAAGCTATTTAACGCTTCCACCACAGCCAACAATTCCATGCGATTATTGGTCGTTAACAAGAAACCTTTGGACAACTGTTTTTCATGTTGTTTATAACGTAATAGGATGCCAATGCCACCCGGGCCGGGATTGCCAAGGCAAGATCCATCGGTAAAAATTTCAATTTGTTTGCGCATATTGACTACTAATTTATTTTAAATGGGGCGATAATACCCGAAATTTTTGCGGATAAAAAGTCAAGTTATGAGTATTCAAATTAATCCAAATCGCCAGATTGTACTGGATACGGAAACCACCGGTATGAACCAGCTGGGCGCCCATTATGAAGGTCATTGCATTATTGAAATCGGTGCGGTGGAAATGATCAATCGTCGCTACACCGGCAATAATTTTCACATTTACATCAAACCCAATCGCCCCGTTGACCCTGAAGCAATTAAAGTACACGGCATCACCGATGAAATGCTTGCGGATAAACCGGATTTCAGTCAAATTGCCAATGAATTTATTGAGTATATTAAAGGTGCAGAGTTGTTAATTCACAACGCCCCCTTCGACGTGGGATTCATGGATTATGAATTTGCCAAACTCAACTTACCGATAAAAACCAACGATATTTGCCAAGTGACTGATACGCTCACGATGGCGCGTCAAATGTATCCGGGCAAAAAAAATAACTTGGATGCACTATGTAGCCGTTTAGGCATTGATAACAGTAAACGAACCTTGCACGGCGCGTTACTGGATGCGGAAATTCTAGCAGACGTTTACCTTGCCATGACCGGCGGGCAAACCAGCCTTTTTGATGAAAACGAATCGGAGATTATTCAACAGGTTAACGAACAGCAAATACAAAGTGCGGTGGCTTTTTCACACAATTTACGCTTACTTACCCCCACTGAAGAGGAGCTGCAAGCGCATTTGGAATACCTCAAATTAATCAATAAAAAAAGCAAAGATAATTGCTTGTGGACGCGCCAATCTCAAGAAGAAACCTTGCACTAAACAAATCGTTCACCGATTAAACAAGTGAGCCCAAAAGAGAAAAAAAAAGTTGACGGAATGCTCCGTCGCCATTATTATGCACCTCACCTGTGCGGAGTGGTAGTTCAGCTGGTTAGAATACCTGCCTGTCACGCAGGGGGTCGCGGGTTCGAGTCCCGTCCATTCCGCCAATTTTATCTATTCTAATTCGGAGCGGTAGTTCAGCTGGTTAGAATACCTGCCTGTCACGCAGGGGGTCGCGGGTTCGAGTCCCGTCCGTTCCGCCACTTCTTTGAAGTTCATCAGTTACATTATTCCTCTCGTACTCATCTTTAAAAGTACATTCTCTTCGTCATATAAAGAATAAAATGATGCCAGAAATTTATTTTTTATTGTTCCTCACTACTTTTTGTCATGTGTAACGAGTTTCTATATCGCATAAGTAATGAACACTTTTTCACTAAACTACCTTTCTTAATTCTAGCAAATGCGCAACTATTCAAAACATAAAAATAAAGGCGCTTTCCCCAAGCGCCTCCTTTCTCTTCTAACTATCTTCCTTCTTTCGGAAATACCACAGTCAAAAACATTTTAAAATTTTCCAATGCATATAGCGCATGAGGAATGTCCGCCGGAAGGACAATACTTTCGCCGGCATTGACATCATAATCAGTGGTGTCAATCGTAATTCGGGCCTTGCCTTCCAGTATAGTAACTAAAGCATCACCACGTGATTTATGCGCACTGATTTCTTCGCCTTTCGGTAAACAAAACATAGTCAATCCCACCGCCGGATTTTGCGAGAAGGTTTTACTGATGACCTGTCCGTCCTGATATGTCAATAGATCATTAAGTTTTAGTACTGTGGCTTTTTCAATGTTTTTTAACATAGCATTTCTCCTTTTCAAGTTTCTAACAATAAAATCTACACATCACATACGGGTAAATTATTTCATTAACAACATAAAGATATCATCAAAAATGGCTGCACTTTTAGCCTATTTTCACCTCATCCAGTAAGGAAAAAGGACGATTCTGTTTACGTAATTCTTCTACTTCGTCCAATAGACGCATAATCAAACTTAGCGCAGGTACACTGGCATCAAAATCATGCCGCAAACGGCAAGCCTGACGCACGCGGGCCATTTGGAAACCGCTGAAAATCGCCTGCTCGGGTCGCCCATCCACTGAAATCACGCCTTCTTCAATCAGTTCCAGTAACCACTGACGATCATCAGAACAGACTTTCAACATTTCATTAAAGCTCAATTTGATATCAATATCTTGATTCATCATTTCAATTCCTTGTTCTATTTTATGCCTGTTTGCTGGCGAAATGTGTAGCAATTTGCTCCCATGCGGCACGGCCGGCGTCATCCTCAACCGGTGGCACCAAAATGCGAATATTCAAATATAAATCACCCGGTTCTTTAGCCGGAATACCTTTGCCTTTCAAACGAATGCTTTTGCCATTTTGGCTGTTAGCCGGCAAGTTGAGTTGCAGACGTCCGCCAAGGGTTACAACCTGAATTTTGCCACCCAATGCCGCCAGCCATGGGAATACATCGATAGTTTGACAAACGTCTTTTTTATTTTTCACATAAAGATCGGGGCGTTCATGGAAGCGAATTTTCAAATATAAATCACCGTTTTCTCCTCCATTAATGCCCGGCAAACCTTGGCGCGCCAAACGGATTTGTTGTCCTTCCGTAATACCTTTCGGAATTTTTACGTTTAATGTTTTGTTTTGTTGAGTAATTCTGCCATATTCATCAATAGTCGGCACATTTAGAGTCACAGAACGCTCAGTGCCGTCATAAGCGGCGGCAATATCAATACTGAGCTCAGCATGCTGATCTTCGCCTTTCATTGGCCCTGTTTGGCGAGTATGTGATTGTTGTCCTCGACGCCCAAAGGCAGAGAATAAATCTTCGAAATGAAAATCTCCTTGCCCGAATGGCTCATCATCACCGGAATGGAATTCATAATGACGGAAACCATTGGTGTCGCCGTAAGCCCCCTCAAATGGGTTGCCTCGCGTTTGGCTTGTACCGTCAAATGGATTAGCCAACATTTCATCATATTCTGTCCGTTTTTGTGTGTCTTTCAGTGTTTCATAAGCTTCATTCACTTCGGCAGTTTTCTGCACCGCATCAGGTTCTTTGCTAACATCCGGGTGATATTTGCGCACCAATTTGCGGTACGCTTTTTTTATTGTGTCGAGATCGGCGTTTTTATCTACGCCCAATATCTCGTAATAATTTCTTTTTGCCATAGTTATCCTTATTTCTTTAATTTTTAAATCATATTATTCGGTTTAATTTTTCGCTAAATTCTGAGCAGCTTAGGGTAACTTGATGAATCGTGAAGATGAACAGTACAAATTTTCGTCTATTTTAATATAATACCAACGCAAAAATTTTAAAGTGATTTTTAGAAATAAATTGTTTCGTCCAACCCTTGTCATTTCTCATCACTGCCAAAATCCGCTATAATGCCAGCCATTTTTCAAGTGCCGATATCAATGATCCCGTGGCACATTCATTTATAAGAGGTTTTTATGACAACTCCCGTAGTTGCCTTGGTGGGTCGTCCAAACGTGGGCAAATCCACCTTATTCAATCGCCTAACCCGTACCCGTGATGCTTTAGTCGCTGATTTTCCTGGTCTGACGCGCGACCGTAAATATGGCCAAGCGCATCTTGCCGGATATGATTTTATTGTCATTGACACCGGCGGTATCGACGGCACGGAAGAAGGCGTAGAAGAAAAAATGGCGGAGCAATCGTTGCTTGCCATTGAAGAAGCAGACATCGTTTTATTCTTAGTAGATGCCCGTGCCGGCTTAACGTCAGCGGATATCGGCATTGCAAACTATTTGCGCCAACGTCAAAACAAAACCACCGTGGTGGTTGCCAACAAAGTGGACGGCATTGACGCTGACTCCCACTGTGCCGAGTTTTATCAATTAGGCTTAGGTGAAATCGCCCAAATTGCGGCTTCTCAAGGCCGTGGTATCGCCAGCTTAATGGAACAAGTGCTTACCCCATTAGCAGAACAAATGGCAGAAGCAGAAAAAACAGAAGAAAGTGCGGTCGAAATCACAGATGTTTCTTCCGAGGTCGCTGAATTTGACGAATGGGACGAAGATTTCGATTTTTCAAACGAAGAAGACACCGCACTTTTAGATGAAGAACTGGCGCAAGAACAAACGCCGGATAACCAAAACATTAAAATCGCCATTGTGGGTCGCCCGAACGTCGGCAAATCCACTTTGACTAACCGCATTTTAGGTGAAGATCGCGTGGTGGTTTACGATATGCCAGGCACCACCCGCGACAGTATTTACATTCCAATGGAACGCGATGGACAAAATTACACGTTAATCGACACGGCGGGAGTACGCAAACGCGGTAAAGTGCATTTAGCGGTAGAAAAATTCTCCGTCATCAAAACGCTACAAGCCATTCAAGACGCCAATGTGGTGTTGCTCACCATTGATGCCCGGGAAAATATTTCCGACCAAGATTTATCACTGCTTGGCTTTATCTTAAATTCCGGCCGTTCCTTGGTTATCGTGGTGAATAAATGGGACGGATTGAATCAAGAGGTGAAAGATCGCGTGAAATCGGAACTTGATCGCCGTTTGGATTTTATTGACTTTGCCCGCGTACATTTTATTTCAGCCTTGCATGGCAGCGGTGTCGGCAATTTATTTGAATCTGTCAAAGAAGCTTATGAATGCGCCACGCAGAAAATGACCACATCCATGCTTACCCGCATTCTGCAAATTGCAGTGGATGAGCATCAGCCACCGATGGTTAGCGGTCGCCGCGTGAAACTGAAATATGCCCACCCGGGTGGCTACAATCCGCCAATCATTGTGATTCATGGTAACCAAGTGGATAAACTACCGGATTCTTACAAACGTTATTTATCCAACCATTTCCGCCGTAGTCTGAAAATTATCGGCTCGCCGATTCGTCTGCAATTCCAAGAGGGGAACAACCCATTTGCCGGCAAACGAAATAAACTCACGCCGAATCAATTACGTAAACGTAAACGTTTGATGAAGTTTATTAAGAAAGCAAAACGATAAACAAAAAGTGCGGTGAAAAATCACCGCACTTTTTTATCTTCTATTTATAGAATACGCCGTTAATGGATAGCCGTTGTGCGGCATAACCTTTGTAGTCACCTCTTTCGTCATATTCAATAGTTAAATAATCAAAAAAGACCACTACGTCACCTAGCACCACATAAGGTTTGGCGTCTTTTGTTAAGATGGCCAACTCATTTTTAGTGTATTTTTTGTGAATATCCAAATTGTGTCGGGCAAACAAATCACGCAAATAGGCATCAAGATTCCATGTAACGTATTCTCCACCCTCTTTTCGTTGTATTTTTAACAAAAAATCCGGCGGGTTATTGTTGCGCAAGAAATCTCCGCATTTGACATAAGCACCATTTAATTTGCCGTGCGAATCTAAAACCGCTTCCAATCCAATCTGACAATCCTCTTCTTTTGAATTAAGCTCACTAATGGTAAATCGACGATCTGCTACTTCGCCATTAAGCCACAGGAAACGGTTGTAATTCTGAATATCCATAAACTGCTCTTGTTTATTTTCAATCTCAAAATAAGGCACTAATTCCTCTTGATAACCATTTGATTCAGGCAACCATTCATAAAGCGATTTTTCTTTCGGTATACCATAATGCTGTTTAAATTCCTCAACCCATTGTTTATCTGCCCCTAATAACACAGCATAGGTTCTATTGCTAAATTCGTCAGACAATTTAGCATCATTTCCTCGAGTCGCTGTCCATTGTTTAATGTGCTCTTCAGTTAATTTGCCATTGCTATCTAATAATTGTTGAGTTTTTACAAAATTATCAAAACGAGCCAATTGATCTTGGTAAGCGATTTGGTTTGCGTCAATCACAAAAACATTACTTAATAACGCTAGCAACAGCACGCCGGCAAGAAGACGATATTGTCTGATTTTCGGCACGAGCAAAATGAAGTTCCATAATACAAGAATCATAGCCCCCATGAGTAAATACACGCGATCTTGGGTCAAGCCATAATACTGAATGCGAATAGACATGGCATACCACAACATCACCAACGGCAATAAATTGAGCCACGGCAACAGACGATAAAACTTCTGCCATTTTTCGTTATCCAACAGGATTTGCAAGGTATAAAGCACAATGCCAATCATCAAATAAGGAAATGCCACATTGGCGATCATGCCTTCCGGCATTTTACCTTGGATCAAAATCGACACTGCATAAGCGTAAATAATCAGAGTATAAATCACCAACGCAGGGGATAAAATCCAGTTTAGCAGAATCTTGCTTAATTCATTAAAACGCCCGCTAAAGAGATTTTCTCGTTGCGACAAACTTAAATATGCCAGTGGGAAAATCCACCACCACGTCACTAACCAAATCCGAGAATACATCGACAAGGCATACATATCCACATGGAATAATGCTTGAATGGCTGCTGCCAATCCGTTGCCTATTCCACCGATGATCAGCGCAAACAATGTGGCAATCACAGCATTGAGCATATTATTGAGCAAGATACTCATAAAAGTGCGGTTGTTTTTTGCCACGTTTTTACACAAGAAAATTACTAATACGGCAAGGTTTAAAATACCGAAACGCGCACTTTGTGTGAAATCGTTAAGATCAACCAATGTCGCCAACACTCCAAACGCGATAGGAATAAAAATACTCAAACGATAATATTTATTTCCATGGGTCAAATTAACCAACATAAACGCCATTGGCGCCCATAGCAAAAAGTCGGCATAACGCTCCATCATCGCCTTGGGTTCAGGGGCAAAAATCGGGATTGCACCACAAATTGCCACCAATAAAAGCTCAACCGGGTGTCGAACCAAGGCTTGTTTCGCAAGTTGAACAAATTGCAAGAGCCATTTTTTCATAAAATTTCCTTCTTTTTATTAGAGATTATTTCCGCTATTGGCTTTTCCATAGCGAATTAGAGATTATTTCCGCTATTGGCTTTTCCATAGCGAAAATGAATATAAATAAACAGCAGTAGCCCCATCGCTGCAAAGGCCGCTCCGGAAAAACCGATATTGGCTAAACCAAAATGTTGCATCACTTGATTACCAAACAACGCGCCTCCTCCTATACCAATATTGTATAGCCCCGAATAAATGGCCATGGCTACATCCGTCGCATCCGGTGCCAGTTGTAGTACTCGCACCTGCAAACTCAGTCCAATGCCCGAAATACCAACACCCCATACGAATGCCAGTAAATACATGGAAAATTCGCTATGACTGAATGGTAATAACAAAATCAAAGAAAATACTAAAATAGCCATAGACGTCAACAAGAATTTGGCCGGCGCAAAACGGTGAAAGCGGTTAAAGAGAAGGCTTGCGGTTACCCCTGACAACCCAAAAATCAATAAAATTGCGGTAGCCACACCATCACTCATTCCTCCAACGCGAATGATGAAGGGCTCAATATAACTATAAGCGGTAAAATGCGCTGAGATAATAAGTATAGTTAATGCATAGAATCCCACTAATAACGGGCGCTTAAATAAAGAAGGCACGCTACTTAGTGAACCGGCGTTGCGACTAGCCAAGTGCGGTAGGAATCGATAAAGCAATAAGAGGATACAAAACGCAAGAAAAGCAATAATGCCAAAGGCTTCTCGCCAACCTAAAAACTGTCCGATAACCCGTCCGAGCGGCAAACCTAACACCATCGCCAACGCACTGCCCATCGCCAATAGCCCGATGGCCTGTGCTTTTTTGTCTTTCGGCGCCACACGCACAGCCAAGGATGTGGTAATCGACCAGAAAATTGCGTGAGTAAACGCAATGCCGATACGGGAAAGCAACAACACCCAAAAATCCCACGCCAATACCGACAAAATATGGCTGGCAACAAAAATAATGAATAATTTAATTAACAGGCTACGCCGTTCTAATTTTGCCGTCATCAACATAAACGGCAACGACATGAGAGAGACAATCCAAGCATAAATGGTAATCATCAGCCCGGTTTGCGCCACGGGGATTTGAAAACTGTGAGCAATGTCTGAAAGTAAAGCCACCGGTAAAAACTCGGTGGTGTTAAATACAAAAGCGGCAAAAGCCAACAAAACGACGCGGAAAAATTTGAGGCGTCGAACAATTCTTAAAGCAACCATCGTTATTGTTTTAATTTACGTTTAATAAGATCTTTAATTTTACTGCGCAAGTTTTTATCAAATTGCACTTCATATTGCGGTGAATAGCAGCTATCAAAAAAACGAATTGGCAAAGTGAACTCCGCATATTTTTCATCAGTCGGATGCAGATTTAAATCAACGTTACATTGCATTGATTGCAAATCTACAACACCAGTTCCCTCTCCTAAAAGAGCGGTAGTTTTTAACGACATTTTTTCAATATCCAGTTGATGCCCATTGAGTCGGAAAAGGCTGGTTGCTTGGTCATATTTGGTGTTTAAGCTGACTTTCTCTTTAAGTTCTGCGTCATTCCAATTGATCGGTAAATACTGTCCTGCTAAGTCCAACAGATTCAAACCCAATAATTCGCCGTTTTTAGCATCGAAAAAGAATTCACCGTTAATGATTTGAGAATGGGCAAACTGCACGGCAATCTCTACATCGGCGGAACCGGTAATGGTTTTCGGGAAAGTCAGCCACGTCAACAAACGTTCAATAGGATAATTTTTAGCGGAAAAAGCGACCGCACTTTGTTCCGGCTCGCTTACATAATCCAAGTGCGCAGTACAAGGCAAATTCGGTAGGCAGCCGGAATCAATATCTGCAGTGAGATGTTTGGTGTATTGGGATAAATCCAACTCCGTTTTAACAAAGCCCACCTTCTCTTCATTTAAAACAACATGATCAAAATAGGCTGCAAGTTTTCTCTCATTACTGCGCTCAATTCCGCCTTTGATAAAGCGAAAATTAAAAATTCTATTGTTACCGTACAGTGGTTTTGCTAATTCCACCACAATCTGACTATCACCACTCAACGCGATATTGTCAGGAGTAATGTTATCAAGGGAAAAATCAGAGAAACGCATTTGAATATTTGCCGAGTTTTGCGCGTTTTCAGAGAGCTTAACATTTTGAATGTCGACTTCCTGCAATTTGACATCACCAAAAAACATTGCCGATAAGGGAAATTTGCCTGTCAGTTTTTCAATGCTAATTTGGTTGTGTTTAACACTTTCAAAAGCCAAATAAGGCTGCGGAAAAACGCCAATATTAAACTCTTGGAAAGTGGTTTCATGTTGCGCCAGTTTAGCGGTGACCTTGGTTTCCAACTTCTGAATTTGGACATAAAAAAATGCAAAGATCGCCAATATCACGACCAAAGTAATGATTGCGATCTTTTTCATTTATTTGTCCTCGTCAATACGGCTGGCAACAGCATTTTGCTGGTTTTTATATTTAGCATCTTTGCGACTGCTGTAAGGGCGTGCAGCTGGGCCACTTAACACTTCAAAACTCAATGCACCAATAATCATATTTGGGCGCAACGCCAACGGCAGCTTGCCGGAATTGTAAAATTCCAACACAATTTTGCCCTCCCAACCCGGGTCAATGCGATGTGCGGTCACATGCACCATTAAACCTAAACGCGCCAAAGAAGAACGTCCATCCAGCCAACCGATAATATTGGCCGGCAGTTTTACCGATTCCAAAGTGGTGGCAAGAGCAAGCACACCGGGGTGTAAAAAGAAGGCTTCATCATCACCGATAATAATTTCATCGCTCATCACCAATTCCAACTGCGCCGACACTTCTTCTTTCGGACCGCTTAAATCAATGTAAGGTGCGGAATGTTCACGGAACACACGGAAAGAATTACCCAAGCGGACATCAATAGTAGCGCCGTTAATCTTGTCATTTGACGGGCGCGGGTTAAGAGAAATCAAACCTTCGTCTAAATAACGTTCAATGTCAGTATCACACAATCTCATGATCCGTTCCTATTTTTTACTTAATAGCTGCATAATTTGGGCTTTTAACATATTGATGGCAATACGATTTTTACCACCACGCGGAATCACAATATCGGCGTGTTGTTTGGAAGGCTCGATAAATTGCAGGAACATCGGGCGCACGGTGGCACGATATTGATCAATGACGGATTGAAGGGTACGACCACGTTCTTCCATATCACGCTGTAAACGACGAATAAAGCAAATATCTAACGGCGTATCCACAAATACGGAAATATCTGCCAACTGGCGTACACGCTCGTCTGTGAGTAATAAAATCCCCTCTAAAATCACAATACGTTTTGGCGTGAAATGGGTCACCTCATCGGTTCGGGTATGCTCCACATAACTATACACGGGAATATCAACGGCGTTGCCGGCTTTTAAGGCTTTCAAATGGGCAATGAGCAAATCACGGTCCATAGAATTTGGGTGGTCATAATTGGTTTTGACCCGTTCAGACATCTCTAAGTGGCTTTGGTCTTTGTAATAACTATCTTCTGCAATAATACCGATTTCTTCACAGCCTAATTCATGACAAAGCTCTTTGTGCACCGTAGAGGCAATAGAACTTTTTCCTGAAGCCGAAGCGCCTGCAATGGCGATAATAATACAAGATGATGCTTGATGCTCTGACATACCGTTTCCCTTTCTCTCATTGAGTAAATAAATTAGCGAAATTATAAAGAAAAAAGCGTTTTTTTGACATAAATAGATCCATTTACAAACAATTTTTCTACAACTAATTTTTTACGCAACATATTCGCTCATAAAATTCTTCGTTTTGTGAGACTTCTCACATTAATTGAGGGGTATTTTATGTAACATGAAAATCTTGAAAGCACTTGCTTGAGCGCATTTCATATTACATTTTCATTTTATGAACAATAAAGAGGTACAACATGAAACTAAAATCACTTTCTCTTGCAATTTCAACCGCACTTTTAGCCGGTGGATTACTCGCATCACAAGCTGCAACGGCAAAAGGTCGTTTAGTCGTGTATTGTAGTGCGACGAACATTTTATGTGAAACCACCACCAAGGCATTCGGTGAAAAATATGATGTCAAAACCTCCTTTATTCGTAACGGCTCAGGCAGCACCTTTGCCAAAGTAGAAGCGGAAAAAAATAACCCGCAAGCAGACGTGTGGTTCGGCGGTACATTCGACCCACAAGCACAAGCGGCTGAATTAGGCTTAATCGAACCTTACAAATCTAAACACATTGATGAAATCGTAGAACGTTTCCGTGATCCGGCAAAAACCAAAGGCAACTATGTATCCGCCATTTACATGGGGATTTTAGGTTTCGGCGTGAACACAGAACGTCTGGAAAAATTAGGCATCAAAGAAGTGCCGAAATGCTGGAAAGACTTAACGGATCCACGTTTGAAAGGCGAAGTACAAATTGCTGACCCTCAAAGTGCCGGTACAGCCTATACTGCGCTTGCCACGTTCGTACAACTTTGGGGCGAAGACAAAGCCTTTGATTTCTTAAAAGCTTTACATCCAAACGTTTCCCAATACACCAAATCCGGCGTCACCCCATCCCGTAACGCGGCTCGCGGTGAAGCGGTTGTTGGTATCGGTTTCTTACACGATTACGCACTTGAAAAACGCAATGGCGCACCATTGGAACTCGTGGTGCCATGTGAAGGCACCGGCTATGAATTAGGTGGCGTGAGCATCTTAAAAGGTGCACGCAATATCGACAACGCGAAATTATTCGTGGATTGGGCGCTATCTAAAGAAGGTCAAGAATTGGCATGGAAACAAGGTGAATCTTTACAAATCTTAACTAACACAACGGCGGAACAATCTCCAACAGCATTTGATCCAAACAAATTGAACCTTATCAATTATGACTTTGAAAAATACGGCGCGGCCGAACAACGCAAAGCCTTAATTGAAAAATGGGTTCAAGACGTTAAATTAGCGAAATAACACGCTAAAGTGCGGTCGAAAATTCTTGTATTTTTCTCACCGCACTTTTCTTATATTGATGGCTCGTGTCATTACGACGCGAGCCTATCACTATCATCAGAACGCACATCAACAAAAGTGCGTTACCTCGAAATCAAAAACACAGGAGTGTTGAAATGAAACTCTCAAAAATTGCGTTAGCTCTTTCAGGCGTTGTACTCGGTGGGATGTTATTAAGTGGCAATGCTGCGGCAAAAGGTCGCTTGGTTATTTATTGCAGTGCGCAAAACACCATGTGCGAGCAAGAAGCCATGGCATTCGAGAAAAAATATGATGTAAAAACCAGTTTTATTCGTGGCGGCACGGGCACTATCTTAGCCAAAATCGATGCGGAAAAAGATAACCCTCAAGGTGACGTTTGGTATGGCGGTACAATGGATCCGCATTCCCAAGCGGGTGAAATGGGCTTGTTAGAACCGTATAAATCACCAAACCTGCCACAAATTGTTGAACAATTCCGTGATCCGGCTAAAACGAAAGGCAACTATTCCTCTGCTATCTATCTTGGTGTGTTAGGTTTTGGTGTGAACCCTGAACGTTTACAAAAACTCAATTTGCCAATACCAAAATGTTGGAAAGATTTAGCTGATCCTATGTATCGCAATGAAATTCAAGCGGCGGATCCGCAAAGTTCCGGTACAGGCTATACTCAATTAGCCACTTATATTCAGCTTTGGGGCGAAGAGGAAGCCTTCAAATACTTGAAAGCGTTAAACAAAAACGTTTCGCAATATACCAAATCCGGTAACACAGCAACTCGCAATACCGCCCGTGGCGAAACAGCAATCGGCATCGGCTTTTTACACGAATATTCGTTAGAAAAAGCCAAAGGTGCTCCGGTTGAATTAGTGGTACCTTGCGAAGGTACAGGCTATGAAATTGGTGGTGTCAGCGTGATCAAAGGCGCACGCAATCTTGAAAATGCCAAACTTTTCGTGGATTGGGCACTATCTAAAGAAGCGCAAGAATTAACATGGCAAAAAGGCGAAGCCTATTCCATTTTAACCAATACCACGGCACAACAATCGCCTTATGCGTTAGATTTTAAATCCGTTAACCTGATTAACTATGATTTTGACAAATACGGCGCCACCGATTTACGTAAACGCCTCATCACCAAATGGGTCGATGATGTCAAATTAGCCAAATAACCATAGTGAAATTAAAGAAGCAATGCGCTGTTGCATTGCTTCACTTTTCTACTAATGCGAGGTTGTATGAACGCAAATAAACTTCCAATAACACATTCTGCTCATTTTTGGATCATTTTATCCTTAATTGCATACTTGGTTTTACCTTCCCACGCTCTAGATTACGGCTTGTTCGACAGTACTGCCGACGAATTCTATGATGCCATGGGTTGGTCGTCTTTTAACATTACCGCCTTTTGGTTCTTGCCGGTAATTTTATACGGTTTATTGCCGTGGCTAAAATTACCAACCAATACGCAAGCCAAAGCGGAACTTTACTTATTAGCACTTGCTACGCTGTTTACTTTTATCAGCGCCAGCGTGCTGAAAATCAGCATGGGCTATTCGGTAATCGTTTTACTCATTGGTTTCACCGCACTTGCTACGCTCTCTTTTGCTAAGTTAAAGGTCATGCAAGGCGACAAATTTATTATCGCCTCCTTGCTTTGCATTATTTTGCTGATTTTCTTCTTCATCGTTTACCCAACATTGGCGATTTTTGTCTCCATGTTCTACGACGGGGACACCTTTGCACCACAACAAGTGATGCGTATTTTGACGCAAAGCTACATTGTGCGCGTCATCAGTAACTCCTTGTTTTTATCCGGCTTCGTGGGTATCGTTTCTACGGTGTTCGGTTTAGCCTTTGCTCTTTACACGACCCGTATCGCACGCCGAACTGCATTTATCGGTAAAATCTTCTCTATTTTGCCGATTGTTACGCCACCGTTTGTCGTCGGGTTAGGGGTTACCTTAATGCTGGGTCGCTCCGGTTATGTGACCGAGTTTTTATCCACCAATTTCGGTTTTACCAATCACAACTGGTTATACGGTTTTAACGGTATCGCCATTGCACAGATTTTGGCATTTGCGCCAATTTCCTTCATGATTTTAGATGGCGCATTAAAATCCGTGCATCCGTCTATTGAAGAAGCGTCTTACACGTTGCGTGCTAACCGTTATCAAACCTTCTATAACATCATTTTCCCGTTACTGCGCCCGGCCTTGGCTAACTCGTTCCTCATCGTGTTCATCCAATCGCTCGCAGACTTTAGTAACCCGTTGGTGTTGGGTGGTAGCTTCGACGTTATTGCAACGCAAATTTACTTCTACATTGCCGGTTCACAATTAGATTACGCCTCCGCCAGTACCCTTGGCTCCATGTTGTTAATCTTCTCCTTGGCGATTTTTATCATTCAATATTTATGGATTGGTAACCGCTCTTATGTGACCGTTTCCGGTAAATCTTATCGCGGCGATGTACAAGAACTCCCTGCCGGCTTGAAATACACGATTATTTTCATGCTCGGCTCTTGGGTTATCTTCAACTTGTCACTTTACGGCAGTATTTTCTACGGAAGCTTCACCGTCAACTGGGGTGTGGACTATACCTTAACCTTGAAGAACTACGCCATGCTGTTCGGACAAGGATTAAGTGACGGCGCGTGGCCTTCCTTAATTAATACCTTAATTTACGCCGGTATCGCCGCCCCACTCACTGCTATTTTTGGTTTATTAATTGCCTATATCGTAGTGCGTAAAGACTTCCAAGGGAAAAAATCCCTTGAGTTCTTAACCATGCTTTGTTTTGCCGTACCGGGCACCGTGGCGGGGGTCTCTTACATTCTTGCCTTTAACAATGCGCCAATGTACATCACCGGCACCAGTATTATCGTGGTGATTTCCATGGTGATGCGTGATTTGCCAATTGGTATGCGTGCGGCGATTGCAGGCTTGGGACAATTAGATAAATCGCTGGACGAAGCCTCCCTTTCTCTGAAAGGTAGCTCATGGAAAACCCTGTGGTATATCGTGTTACCATTATTAAAACCGGCCTTGCTTTCTGCACTTGTCACCAGTTTCGTGCGTGCCATGACAACAGTAAGTGCAATCATCTTCTTGGTGACTGCGGATACCCGTGTAGCAACCGCATACATCCTAAACCGTGTCGAAGACGGTGAGTATGGGATTGCCATTGCATACGGTTCTATCTTAATCGTGGTGATGATGGCGATTATTTTATTCTTCGACTGGATTGTCGGTGACACCCGCATTTCCCGTTCCAAAGCGAAAAAAATGAATTAAGTTGTAGGTAAAAAATATGAGTAATGATTTCTTGGTATTAAAAAATGTCACAAAAGCCTTTGGCAAATCTGTGGTAATTGATGATTTGGATTTAACCATTAAACGCGGCACCATGGTGACGTTGCTTGGTCCATCCGGTTGCGGTAAAACAACCATTTTGCGTTTAGTTGCCGGTCTTGAAAACCCAACCTCCGGACAAATTTTCATTGACGGAGAAGACGTGACCAAATCGTCTATTCAAAACCGTGATATTTGTATCGTGTTCCAATCCTACGCGTTATTCCCGCACATGAGTATCGGTGATAACGTCGGCTACGGCTTACGCATGCAAAACGTGAGCAAGGAAGAGCGTAAACAGCGCGTTAAAGAAGCCTTGGAATTGGTGGATTTGGCCGGGTTTGAAGATCGTTATGTGGATCAAATCTCCGGTGGTCAACAACAACGTGTGGCGCTTGCTCGTGCGCTTGTTCTCAAACCGAAAGTGTTACTGTTCGATGAACCGTTAAGTAACCTCGATGCTAACTTACGTCGTGCGATGCGGGAAAAAATCCGTGAATTACAACAAAGCCTAGGCATCACGTCTCTATACGTGACCCACGACCAAACAGAAGCCTTTGCGGTATCTGATGAAGTTATCGTGATGAATAAAGGGAAAATCATGCAAAAAGCACCGGCGAAAGATCTGTATCAACGCCCGAACTCCTTATTCTTGGCTAACTTCATGGGCGAATCCAGTATTTTCCCGGCGAAATTGCAAGGAAATACCGTTAACATTCATGGCTATGAACTTGCCTTAAACAATGCAGCCCAATTCAATTTACCGGACGGTGATTGTTTGGCAGGCGTTCGCCCGGAAGCCGTTTATCTGCATGAAACCGGCACAGAAGCGCAACGTTGCACAATTAAAAGTGCGGTGTACATGGGTAACCATTGGGAAGTTGTGGCGGTATGGCATGGTCAAGATTTGTTGATTAACTGCCGCCCGGAACAGTTCAACCCGGCATCGCAAGAAGCCTATGTACATCTTTCCGAGCAAGGCGTTTTCCTGTTAAAAAACCAATAAAAATCAAAAATAATTAAAATTTTAACCGCACTTTATATTCAAGAGAGTAAAGTGCGGTTATTATTTACGGCATTTTTAACGTTGGCGTTCCGTATCGTCATCGAAACAACCTTAACCTAAGCTTGAGAATCACATGAGTAAAAAAAGAAAAGCCACTTTAACCCTTGCTGCCATGATTATTACACTTGGTGGGGGCGCGCAGTTTTATACCAATCAGCAAGTGGATCAGGTTTTACAAAAATTCCCTTATTCTTTAGATAATCAACTCAGCCTCAATGTGACGGAAAGTGCCAAGAACTTTTTCAGTCGTGAGCTTACCTTTAGTTTAGAAAATAATGATGGTCAAAAAACCAATATTATTTCTACCAAACTGACGGCATTGCCTTTTTTCATTACGGCAGAATCGAAACTTTCCGAACAATTGGTGCGTCAATTAAACAAAGATCTCAATATCACCATTGATAAAAACACCATTAACAGCAAATTTTCACCGGTTGGCGATTATCTGCAATCAAACATACTTACCGACTTCCGTGATTTTACGAACAAAACGCAAGCGCTTTCAGTCAGTCTAGACTTTAATGCAGGCACAAAAAACGTAGCGCTTAATGCCAACTTAAGCGGCTTTAACTATGATAAAAACAGCAAATTAGAACAAATTGGTGCCCAGATTAAATTTGTGCCTGTTGGTGAAAACCAATACGACATTTCAACCCTTGAACTCAATGCTAAAAACGCCGAATGGGATTTGTTAAATGGCGAAAACACCAAAATCCAACTGAAAAATACCCGTTATCAATTCGGTGTCACAAAATCGGCTGATACAGACTTGCGCGATCTTTCCACCCAATTGAGTAGCGACACCTTACGCATTGCCAACAAAGAACGTACGACAGAAGAAAGCCAAACCGTGATTAACGGCATAACGCTGAATCTACAACAGCACGGTGTAACAAGTGCGGTGGATTTTGCCAATGAATTTAAGAAACAGCTAAACGGTGAGCAAAACATTAAACATGTAGCCAATTTTTTATCCGCCGTCCTCACGCAAAATCACACATTTAACGGAACCCTTTCCGTCAAATCCGTGGATGCGCCTAAAAATCAAAAGCCTTACTTTAATTTAAATGAGGCAAAACTCAATTTAACGATGGCAAATGCAGATCTCACTAAAGCCAATCTGGCTTTGCAATTAAATGTTGCCGACATCAAACAGACGCCGGAAGATCAAAACAAACAATGGGAAGCCAAAGGAGCTCAAATCGTCTATCAACTTGATGGCTATAACTTGGAAAACAAATTGGCATTTATTCCGCTCTATTTAGATGCCCTCTCCATCAAAAATGCCCCCAAAGAAGATAACAAGACCTTATTAAAGCTGAAGAAACAATGGGCAAACACAATGGCTGGAAGCAGCAATGCAGAAATCTCATTACAAGCATTTAATTACCAAAATGTCTCCTTGGAAACATTAGCGTTAAAACATCAAGGCTCAGAGGAAAACAACCAATATCGTGGAAATTCCACGCTTTCACTAAAAAAACTGGCGTTGTCTGAAGCACAAGCGCAAATGGAAGATCTTGCGTTCAATCTACCGCTCACCGTGAATAATGTTGCTCAATTTGCAGAAAATCAGTTTTGCTTTGGGTTGACTGCATCATTGTGTTCAGCTTATTTCACACCGGAAACCACACAAAAACTCCTTGGAAATCAATGGAAAGCCCTAGACTTAGCCAGTGATAACACAACCCTCACCTTCAATTTAAATACCTATCCAACCACAAAAGCCTATCCGGTGAGTATTCATCTTAAAGGCGCTTTAAAAACAACTAAAGATAAACAGTCCATCGCAGACATGTTCATCGAAAATATGCAAAGCACAACCAATATTGTTCTAAACAAAGGCCTCGCGGAGACTTCTGATGAAGAAAGTTTAAAAATCAAAAGAGCCTCACCATTTTGGCAAGCCTTATTGGCTGAGCTTAAACCGGAAGAACGACTATTTCCGATATTTATCGAAGAAGGCGATAACTATGTTCTGACATTAGAAAGGGACAATAACCGTTTTCTAATTAACGGAAAAACCGTAGAAGAACTTCTGAAGCAACACGAACTAATGATGGATTCTTCTCAGTCAGAAAGTAACGACTAAATACCCTCACAAGAAAGTGGGCTATATGCCCACTTTTTTCATTCGGTTTCGACTAAAAAACATTTTATTTTTCCACCGCACTTATCCTTTACAAAAAGCAAAATCGGCCTAAAATACCCGTCTTTACGATTTGCCTTGTGCAAATTCCTGACTTGACATCAGACCATAAGAGACAACTATGACAACCTCATTTAAACCCGAATTACTCTCCCCTGCCGGCTCCTTAAAAAATATGCGTTATGCCTTTGCTTATGGCGCAGACGCCGTGTATGCCGGTCAACCGCGTTACAGCTTGCGCGTACGCAATAATGAATTTAATCACGCTAATTTAAAAATCGGCATCGATGAAGCCCATGCGCTCGGCAAAAAGTTCTATGTCGTGGTGAACATTGCGCCGCACAATTCCAAGCTCAAAACTTTTATTAAAGATTTACAACCGGTGATCGACATGGGCCCGGATGCACTGATCATGTCCGATCCCGGTTTGATTATGCTGGTACGTGAACACTTCCCTGACATTGATATTCACCTTTCCGTGCAAGCCAATGCAGTGAACTGGGCAACTGTGAAATTCTGGAAACAAATGGGGTTGACCCGCGTGATTTTGTCGCGTGAGCTTTCTCTTGATGAAATCGCCGAAATCCGCCAACAAGTGCCGGATATTGAACTGGAAATTTTCGTACACGGCGCACTTTGCATGGCGTATTCCGGCCGCTGCCTCCTTTCCGGCTATATCAACAAACGAGATCCAAACCAAGGCACCTGCACGAATGCCTGTCGTTGGGAATACAAAATGGAAGAAGGAAAAGTAGATGACGTGGGCAATATCGTGCCGAAATTCGACCCGAGCCAACAGATTGAGGTGAAAAATGTCGCCCCAACCTTGGGTGAAGGCGCCGTGACCGATAAAGTTTTCCTTTACACCGAAGCGCAAAATCCTGATGAGCAAATGACCGCTTTTGAAGACGAACACGGCACTTACTTCATGAACTCGAAAGATTTACGCGCTGTACAACATGTGGAAAAACTCACCGCACTTGGGGTACATTCCTTAAAGATCGAAGGTCGTACCAAATCCTTCTATTACTGCGCCCGCACTGCTCAGGTATATCGCAAAGCCATTGACGATGCGGCCGCCGGTAAACCGTTTGATGAAAGCTTAATGGACACCTTAGAGTCCCTTGCCCACCGTGGTTATACCGAAGGTTTCCTACGTCGCCACACCCATGATGAATACCAAAATTATGACTACGGCTACTCCATTTCCGATCGCCAACAATTTGTCGGCGAATTCACCGGCAAACGTAATGAACTTGGCATGGCGGAAGTGGCTGTGAAGAATAAATTCTTACTTGGCGATGAAGTGGAAATGATGACACCGCAAGGCAATATCGTGTTTAAAATCAACAAAATGCTCAACCGTAAAAATGCCGAGGTCGATGCAGCCTTGGGCGACGGGCATTTTGTCTTTTTAGATGTGCCACAAGACATTCATTTGGACTATGCGTTGCTCATGCGAAATTTGGTTGATACCAACACTCGCAACCCGCATGAAAAGAAAAGTTAATTTATTGTTAAATAAATGTTGCATTATTAATTTGGAAGCATATAATGCAACTCGTACCCTAAAAAAATATGACTCCAAATACTTTTAGCCCTTACCCCCTTGAAAGGGCTTTTTTTTGCTTTGAAAAAGGCAAAACATAGATTAAAGGATGAATTAGCTCTTACAAAGAGCTTTCTCCTATATATTCACCAAAAGAAATTAGCGTGATTTCTTTTATTTCCTTGAGATTCTCCCCAATTCGCACTAGACTACCGCCCTCTTTTTCAAACCAGATTTTCCATTATGCGTGTTGCCGATTTTTATTTTGATTTACCTGATGAGTTGATTGCCCGTTATCCTAAAACAGAACGAACTGCCAGCCGTTTATTACAGTTGAATGGCGAAAACGGGGACATTTTCCACCGCACTTTTGCCGATGTGTTGGAGTTGATTCATCCGGGCGATTTGATGATCTTCAATAATACCCGTGTTATTCCTGCGCGGATGTTCGGGCGCAAAATCAGTGGCGGAAAAATTGAAGTCTTGGTGGAACGCGTATTAAGCGAATCTCGTTTTCTTGCCCATGTTCGCGCCTCTAAAGCGCCGAAAGAAGGGGCTGAATTGATTTTAGGGGAAGATAAATTAGGCGAAGGCAACGGTGTAAAAGCCCTGATGGTTGGTCGCCAAGGCAGTTTATTTGAAATTGAAATCGCCGAAAAACAGACCGCACTTTTTGACGTTTTACAACAAATCGGGCATATGCCTTTACCGCCTTATATTGATCGTCCTGACGAAGAAGCGGATCAAGAGCGTTATCAGACCGTCTATAACAAAGTGCCGGGGGCGGTTGCCGCACCGACAGCCGGTTTGCATTTTGATGATGAACTTCTAGCCAAACTCAAAGAGAAAGGCGTCAATTTCGCCTTTGTAACCTTGCATGTGGGCGCGGGAACCTTCCAACCAGTGCGAGTTGAAAACATTGAAGATCATGTCATGCACGCAGAATACGTGGAAGTGTCTCAAGAGGTTTGCGATGCCATTTTCGCCACCAAGAAAGCCGGCAAACGCGTGATTGCCGTGGGCACAACTTCCGTGCGTTCCATTGAAAGTGCAGCATTAGCGGCGGAAGAAAAACAACGTGATGTGTTAATTGAACCGTATTTTTCCGATACGTCTATTTTCATTTATCCGGGCAAAAAATTCCGCGTGGTGGATTGTTTAATTACTAACTTCCATTTGCCGGAAAGCACGTTGATTATGCTGGTTTCTGCGTTTGCCGGATTTAGCCATACGATGAATGCGTATAAAAGTGCGGTGGAAAATCGCTATCGTTTTTTCAGTTATGGCGATGCCATGTTTATCAGCAAAAATCCCCATGTGAAGGGAATGGAATAGAAATTGACTTATTTAGGTTCTCCACCTAAAATCCTACAACTTAAGCCTGTTACTCAGGCTTTTTTATTGACTAAAACCTTCGAACTGTTTATTCGTTGAGGAAATAAAATGAAGTATGAATTAGATAAAACCAGTGGCAACGCCCGTCGTGGTCGCTTGGTATTTGAACGACCACAAGGTACATTTACGGTTGAAACCCCAGCGTTTATGCCTGTCGGTACTTACGGCACAGTAAAAGGCATGACACCGGAAGAAGTACGCGCCACCGGCGCAGAAATTCTCCTTGGAAACACGTTCCATTTATGGCTTCGCCCGGGGCAAGAAATCATGCGTAAACACGGCGATTTGCACGATTTTATGCAATGGCATCGTCCTATCCTCACGGACTCCGGCGGTTTCCAAGTTTTCAGTCTAGGCAAGTTGCGCAAAATCACTGAAGAAGGCGTGAAATTCCAAAACCCAATCAACGGTGAACGCATTTTCTTATCACCGGAAAAATCCATGGAAATCCAATATGATTTGGGCTCTGACATTGTGATGATTTTCGATGAATGTACGCCTTACCCGGCAACGTTTGACTACGCTAAAAAATCCATGGAAATGTCTTTACGTTGGGCACAACGCAGCCGCAACCGTTTTGATGAATTAGGTAACAAAAACGCACTATTTGGTATTATCCAAGGTGGTACATTTGAAGAATTACGCAAAGTGTCCCTGGAAGGTTTGGTGAACATCGGTTTCGACGGTTATGCCGTGGGCGGTTTAGCCGTAGGCGAGCCGAAAGAAGATATGCACCGCATTTTGGAATACATTTGCCCGCAAATCCCTGCCGACAAACCACGCTATTTAATGGGCGTGGGCAAACCTGAAGACTTAGTGGAAGGCGTACGCCGCGGCATCGATATGTTCGACTGTGTCATGCCAACCCGTAATGCACGTAACGGTCATTTATTCGTCACTGATGGCATTGTGAAAATCCGCAACGCCAAATACAAAGACGATACCAGCCCGTTAGATCCGCACTGTGATTGCTATACCTGTAAGCATTACACCAAGGCTTATTTGTATCATTTGGATAAATGCGGTGAAATCCTCGGGGCGCGCTTAAACACCATCCACAACTTGCGTTATTACCAACGTTTAATGGCGGAAATCCGCCAAGCCATTGAAGAAGATCGCTTCGATGATTTTGTGGTGGACTTTTATGCGAGAATCGGCAAGCCTGTTCCGCCGTTACAACTTGCAGAAACAGAAAAATAATCAGCTAAAAATCATCCGTAAAAAGTGCGGTGAAAAATTTACGTGTTTTTTCCACCGCACTTTTACCTCTCACAGGAGTTTCTATGCAAATCCTTGAACCTCAAAAATTCGCCAGTTGGAATGAACCCATTGAAATGTTGTATGCCTGTCATAGCAAAGTGAAACGTTTTTGTCGTCAGCTAACTATTTTGCCCGATTATTTGGCAAAAAACGGTTGTAATCAGGCGGTGAAAAATGACGTTCAGCAAATTCTCAATTATTTCAATCAGTCAGCCCCGTTGCACCATGATGATGAGGAAAAAGATTTTTTCCCATTGTTGGTAAAATATGTGCCGGAAGCGCAAAAAGACATTGATGAATTAGAAAGACAGCACGTGACCTTACATGATAACTGGGCGAAATTATCTGAACAGTTGCAAGCCTTGTTGAATGGCGAACGGGAGAATGTCGATATGGCGTTGATCAACAATGTGGTCTCAGGTTACGACAAACATATCGCCTTGGAAGAGCCATTATTTGAGCTGGGTAAACAACATTTGTCAGAATCGGAATTACGCGAAATCGGTGACATAATGAGCGCTCGTCGTCGCGTACAAGCCTAAGCTATCGTTGATTTAAATTATGGAATATCAACTTGATACTCGTGAGTATCGTTGTCCTCTGCCGTTATTGATGACGAAAAATGCCGTCAACACATTAGCCCCAAATGATGTATTGACGGTGTGGCTTGCTGCGGAAAGTGACATCGAAGATTTTCGTTTATTTTGCGAAGCTCAGCAGTTATCTTTTACCGTAATAAGTCAATCTCAACGTACCATTAAAATCACCAAAATAAACAAGTAACCTCCCTATTTTCAGCCTTCAAAAGTGCGGTCGTTTTTGCCGTCATTTTTACAATATCATTTTCACATTTCAGCGAATTTATGGTATTTTAACAGCCGATTTTTATCAGTTTACGGACGCTCCATAGCGTCTTCTCTTTTCATTAACTAAAAGGAAATTTGAATGGAAGCTCAACAAGGCAGCCCAATGTCAATGTTATTTATTTTTATCATCTTCGGATTGATTTTCTATTTCATGATTTATCGTCCGCAAGCGAAAAGAAATAAAGAACACAAAAAATTAATGTCCGAATTAACCAAAGGCACCGAAGTATTAACCGCCGGCGGTATCATTGGTAAAATCACCAAAGTAGTTGAAAACAGCGACAGCATCGTTATCGCGTTAAACGACAGCACTGAAGTGACCATCAACCGCAACTACATCGCAGCGGTATTACCGAAAGGCACAATTAAAACCCTTTAATCTTACATTCCTCAAGGGAACAGGAAATCTATGTTAAATCGTTACCCTTTATGGAAGAATCTAATGGTGATCTTTTTGGTCGCCATTGGTATTTTATACGCTCTTCCAAATCTTTACGGTGAAGATCCTGCCGTACAAATCTCAGGAACTCGTGGCCAGGAAGCTAATTCCAGCGTGCTAAGCGAAGTTCAAACTGTCCTAAAAGAAAATAATCTGGCAACTAAATCCATCGTGTTAGAAAACGGCTCTATTCTTGTACGTTTTAACAATACCGATAACCAATTACTCGCCAAAGATAAGATCACTGAAAAATTAGGCAATAACTACTCTATCGCCCTAAACCTTGCACCGGCAACACCAAAATGGCTAAGCAGTATTGGCGGCAATCCGATGAAATGGGGTTTAGATTTGCGTGGTGGTGTACGCTTCCTGATGGAAGTGGATATGAACTCTGCGCTCACCAAACGTCAAGAGCAATTACAAGATTCCTTACGTACCGAATTGCGCAAAGAAAAATATCAATACAGCGCTATTAAGTCAGCGGAGAATTTTTCCACAATCGTAAGTTTGGTTAATCCGGAACAGTTATCTGATGTACAGCGTTATTTGCGCAAACAGCATCCGACCTTAGACATTCGTGCGATTTCTGATAATACCCTGTCTTTGGCGTTATCTGATGCGGCATTAAACGAAGCTCGCGAAAGTGCGATTGAACAAAACTTAAGTATTTTGCGTAAACGTGTCACCGAACTTGGTGTCGCAGAAGCCGTAATTCAACGCCAAGGTGCAGAACGTATCGTGGTTGAATTGCCGGGGGTGCAAGACACGGCTCGCGCGAAAGAAATTCTGGGTGCTACGGCGACCCTTGAATTCCGCTTAGTCAATGGTAATGCAAACTTAGAGGCAGCCGCTCGCGGCATGGTGACTTCTGATTCTGAAGTGAAATATGACAGAAACAATCGCCCTATCGTGCTATATAAACGTGCCGTATTAGGTGGTGAACACATTACGAACGCCAGTTCCGGTGTGGATCAAAATACCTCTAGACCGCAAGTGAGCGTCACCTTGGATAGCGAAGGCGGCGAAATCATGTCGCAAACTACCCGCGCCAACATCCAAAAACCAATGGCGACGTTGTATGTGGAATATAAAGACAGTGGCAAAAAAGACGAAAATGGCAAAACCATTTTACAAAAACACGAAGAAGTGATTAACGTTGCCACCATTCAAGGTCGTTTCGGTAGTCAATTCCAAATTACCGGTATAGACTCTCCGGCAGAAGCACAAAACCTTGCGGTGTTACTTCGTTCCGGTGCGTTAATTGCGCCGATTCAAATCGTGGAAGAACGCACCATTGGCCCATCTCTTGGTGCGCAAAACGTCGAACAAGGTTTGCAAGCAAGTTTTTGGGGCTTAATGATCGTCGTCGCCTTTATGGTCATTTACTATCGTAAATTCGGTCTTATTGCCAATGTCGCTTTGATCGCCAACATCGTTTTATTAGTCGGTTTAATGTCCTTATTACCGGGCGCCACACTCACTATGCCGGGGATTGCCGGTATCGTATTGGCGGTTGGGATGTCCGTGGACGCAAACGTATTGATCTTTGAGCGGATAAAAGAAGAAATTCGCAACGGTCGCCCTGTTCAGCAAGCTATTAGCGAAGGTTATAGCGGTGCATTCAGTTCTATCTTTGATGCGAACTTAACCACCATTTTGACTGCGGTAGCACTCTACGCTGTAGGGACGGGGCCGATCAAAGGCTTCGCAATCACCTTATCTTTAGGGATTGCTATCTCCATGTTTACCGCAATCACCGGAACACGCGCAATCGTGAATTTCTTATACGGCGGCAAACGAATTGATAAATTATCAATTTAACGGTGAGGAAATATATTGTGAATTTAGAAAATAGAAGTCAGCCAATTAAAGAAATTCAAGGCATTAAACTCCCTTTCCGTTTAGTGGAATTCATGAAATTTCGTCTATGGGGCTACCTTGCTTCCGTTGTGATTATCGCGGTTTCCTTATTCTTTGTATTTACCAAAGGTTTCAACTGGGGCTTAGATTTCACCGGTGGCGTGGTGGTTGATACCCACTTCTCTCAACCGGCAGATTTGGAAAAAATCCGTTCTACGTTAGTACAAAACGGCATTGAGAGTCCACTCGTGCAAACCACCGGCGGTGTGCGCGATGTGATGATTCGCCTACCGGCAACCGATGATGCGCAAATCGGCGATCACGTCAAAAAAATGCTGAACACATTGGATAGTGATATTCAAATTCGTTCCATTGAGTTTGTCGGACCTAACGTAGGTGAGGAATTAACCCAAGGGGCAATTTACGCCACCTTAGCCACCCTCATTATGCTCTTGCTTTATGTGGGCATGCGTTTTGAATGGCGTTTAGCAACCGGTGGTGTGCTTTCTTTAGCGCACGACGTGATTGTCACCCTCGGTGCCTTCTCTTACTTACAAATCGAAATGGATTTAACCTTTATTGCGGCGATCCTTTCCGTGGTAGGTTACTCGTTAAACGACAGTATCGTGGTATTCGACCGTGTGCGTGAAAACTTCCGTAAAATCAGACGGATTTCAGCCATCGACATCATCGATATTTCCTTAACCCAAACCCTATCCCGTACCATTATGACATCGCTCACCACGTTAATTGTCGTTATCGCCCTCTTCATCTTCGGCGGTCCGACAATTCACAGCTTCTCGCTAGCCTTGCTCATCGGGATCGGATTTGGTACCTATTCTTCCATCTTCATTGCGATTGCTATCGCCTATGACTTAGGTTTAACCCGTGAACACATGGTTCAACCTAAAGTGAATAAAGATGATATTGAAGAGTTACCATAAAAATCAATAAAACAAAAAAGGTCGTTTTTTAACGACCTTTTTTATTTTCCACACTTATCGCATTTCTATAATACATCAGAAAAAACCTTTTATTTTTCGACCGCTCTTTAAGCAATAAAAAAGCGGCGAAAGTCGCCGCTTAAAGATAAAAGCCTTAAATATTAGGCGTAAACCGGAAGACGTTTACAGATTGCCAATACTTTTTCTTTTGTCGCCGCAATCACTTGTTCTTCATTGTCTTTACCGAGTGCGTCTAACACATCACACATCCAGCCGGCAAGTTCACGACAGTCTTGCTCGTTAAAACCACGACGGGTGACGGAAGGTGTACCCACACGAATACCGGAAGTCACAAATGGTTTTTGTGGATCATTCGGTACCGAGTTTTTATTCACGGTAATGTTTGCTTTACCAAGTGCTGCATCCGCTGCTTTACCGGTTAAACCTTGTTGAACTAAATCCACCAAGAACAAGTGGTTTTCGGTACTGTTTGAAACCACTTTGTAACCTCGTTGTTTAAATACCTCCACCATGGCTTTCGCATTTTTCAAGACATTTTGTTGGTAGATTTTGTATTCCGGCTCTAATGCTTCTTTGAAGCACACTGCTTTTGCCGCAATAATGTGAACTAATGGACCACCTTGACCTGCCGGGAAAACAGCAGATTGAAGTTTTTTATACATCTCTTCATCGCCGCTGGCAGATAAAATTAAACCACCACGTGGACCACCTAAGGTTTTATGGGTTGTTGTTGTAACAACATGGGCATACGGAAGTGGATTCGGATATACGCCCGCCGCAATTAAACCGGCAACGTGAGCCATATCGACAAATAAATAAGCACCTACTTCATCTGCGATTTCACGCATTTTTTTCCAATCAACCACTTGAGAATAAGCAGAGAAACCGCCCACAATCATTTTTGGTTTCACTTCATGCGCTTGTTTACGCAAAGCATCGTAGTCAATCAAACCTTCATCGGTAATGCCATATTGCTCTGCATGATAAATTTTACCGGAGAAGCTCACAGAAGCACCGTGAGTTAAGTGGCCACCGTGTGCCAAGCTCATACCTAAAATGGTATCGCCCGGATTTAATAATGCCATATAAACGGCCGCATTCGCTTGTGAACCGGAGTGCGGTTGCACGTTCACATAATCTGCGCCAAATAATTCTTTCGCACGATCAATCGCCAACTGTTCCACAATGTCAGCGTACTCACAACCACCATAATAGCGTTTACCCGGATAGCCTTCCGCATATTTATTGGTGAATTGAGAACCTTGCGCTTGCATTACGCGCGGGCTGGCATAGTTTTCAGAAGCGATTAATTCAATATGTTCTTCTTGACGACGATTCTCATCTTGAATGGCTTGCCATAAAACCGGATCGTAATCAGCGATGTTCATGCTCTTTTTAAACATTGTGTTTTCCTCGTTATGTAATTTTGAGTGGTATAGTTTAACTGTTTATGGATTGAAATTTAATTAAAAGTTAAGTCCTAAATTTTCATCAAATCAATGAAAACTATTCATAAAAGTGCGGTCAAAAAATCCATTGGATTTTTAACGCCGCCTTTGCCGACAATCCCGTTTAGCGTTCGCAAGTACGCAGATGAACTTGCGAACAATTTTTCCGCTATTTTTTCTGCTCACGAGCCACGGCGCGGTAGCCGATATCACGGCGATAAAAACGACCATTCCATTGAATTTGTTCAGCCAGTTTTAGTGCTTTCTGTTGAGCCTCAAATACGCTTTCACCCAATGCCGTTGCACAAAGTACGCGACCGCCATTGGTAACTAACTTGCCCGCTTTCGCTTCTACGCCTGCCAAAAAAACTTTCTCATTTTTGACCGCATTTTGTGGCAAGCCGCTGATTTCAGCGCCTTTGCGATAATCCCCCGGATAACCTTCTGCTGCTAAGACAATACCTAAAGAAGCCTTCGGGTTCCATTGGGATTTCACTTCGTCCAAGTTGCCATCACAGGCTTTAAGACAAAGTTCCACCAAATCCGATTCCAAACGCAACATAATCGGTTGGGTTTCCGGATCACCGAAGCGGCAGTTAAATTCGATCACTTTTGGCTGGCCATTTGGCATGATCATCAAACCGGCATACAAGAAACCGGTGTAAACATTGCCCTCTGCCGCCATGCCGTTGACTGTCGGATAGATCACTTCACGCATCACGCGATCATGAATTTCCGGTGTCACTACTGGCGCAGGAGAATAAGCCCCCATGCCGCCGGTGTTCAAGCCCGTGTCTTTTTCACCCACACGTTTATGGTCTTGGCTGGTCGCCATAGGTTCGACGTTTTTGCCATCCACCATGACGATAAAGCTCGCCTCTTCGCCATCTAAAAATTCTTCAATGACCACTCGACTGCCTGCTTCACCAAAGGCATTGCCGGACAACATATCGCGCACCGCGTCTTCCGCTTCTTGCAACGTCATCGCCACAATCACGCCTTTGCCTGCCGCCAAGCCATCCGCTTTAACGACAATTGGTGCACCTTTTTCACGCAAATAAGACAATGCCGGTTCGACCTCAGTGAAGTTTTGATATTCTGCCGTTGGGATTTTATGACGGGCTAAGAAATCTTTAGTAAAAGCTTTTGAACCTTCCAATTGCGCTGCCGCTTGCGTTGGACCAAAAATTTTCAATCCCGCTGCACGAAACGCATCCACCACGCCAATCACAAGCGGTGCTTCAGGCCCCACGATCGTTAAACCAATGTGGTTATCTTGGGCAAATTTAACCAACGCAGGAACATCCGTTGCACTGATATTCACGTTCTCGACCTTTTGTTCTAACGCTGTTCCCGCATTGCCCGGTGCAACGAAAATTTTATCTGCTAATGGAGATTGCGCCGCTTTCCAAGCAAGGGCGTGTTCACGACCGCCATTTCCGATGATGAGGATATTCATGTTGTAGTCCTTGTGTCTTTTTGAATTTAATCCCCTCTTTAGCAAAGAGGGGTAGGGGAGATTTGGCAGAGGTTATTTCAACCTCATAGTACATTTAGCATCGTTTAAATCTCCCCCCCCAGCCCCCTCTTTACGAAAGAGGGGGGATAAGTAAAAAAGTAAGTCGCTCATTGAGCGAAGTAACGACATAAATTAATGACGGAAATGCCGCATTCCGGTCAATACCATCACCATATTATGTTCATCTGCCGCATCAATCACTTCCTGATCGCGCATTGAGCCGCCCGGATGAATGACACATTGAATGCCTACTTTCGCCGCCGCATCAATGCCATCACGGAATGGGAAGAACGCATCGGATGCCATCACACAACCGGCTACTTCCAAGCCTTCATCTTGCGCTTTAATCCCGGCAATTTTGGCCGAATACACGCGACTCATTTGACCTGCACCAATGCCAATGGTTTGGTTATCTTTGGCGTAAACAATGGCATTCGATTTCACAAATTTCGCCACTTTCCAGCAGAATAATAAATCTTTCAATTCTTGTTCGGTTGGTTGACGTTTACTGACCACTTTTAAGTCATCCAAGCCCACCATGCCTAAATCCGCCTCTTGCACCAACAAGCCGCCATTCACGCGTTTGAAATCTAAACGTTGGGTACGGGCTTGCCATTCTCCACATTCAAGCAAACGGACATTTTTCTTACGTTTCACCACTTCAACAGCTTCTGCAGACACTTTCGGTGCGATAATCACTTCCACAAATTGACGTTCTACAATTTCATTTGCCGTTTTTTCGTCTAATTCACGGTTAAACGCAATGATGCCACCAAAGGCTGAGGTTGGGTCTGTTTGATAGGCGCGATTGTAGGCGTCTAAAATGTCTTTGCCTAAGGCCACGCCGCACGGATTGGCGTGTTTCACAATCACGCAGGCCGGCTCATCAAATTCTTTTACACATTCAAGGGCTGCGTCGGTGTCGGCAATATTATTGTAAGACAAGGCTTTACCTTGCAGTTGGTTTGCCGTCGCCACACTCGCTTCTTTTACATTGAGATCCACATAAAACGCGGCATTTTGATGGGCATTTTCGCCGTAACGCATGGTTTGTTTACGCACGAAGTTCAAATTTAAAGTCCGTGGGAATTGACCGCACTTCGCCTCCGCATCTTCTTCAGCGGCAACATGATAAGGTTTCACCAACTGACCGAAATAGTTCGCGATCATGGAATCGTATTGCGCGGTGTGTTCAAATGCTTTGATAGCAAGATCAAAACGGGTTTCCAGGGTTAAGCTGTTTTGATGTTGATCCATTTCGGCAAGAATGGCATCAAAATCCTGATTGTTCACGACAATCGCCACATCTTTATGGTTTTTCGCGGCAGAGCGCACCATGGTTGGGCCGCCGATATCAATATTTTCCACGGCATCTTCTAACGTGCAATTTGGTTTTGCCACGGTTGCGGCGAAAGGATATAAATTCACCACCACCATATCAATGCCTTCAATGCCGTGTTGCTGCATGATCGCATCATCCGTACCACGACGACCTAAAATCCCACCGTGCACTTTCGGGTGTAAGGTTTTCACGCGACCGTCCATCATTTCCGGAAAACCGGTGTAATCGGACACTTCGGTTACCGGCAAGCCGTTTTGTTCTAACAGTTTTGCCGTACCGCCGGTGGAAAGCAGCTTAACACCGCGTTTTACGAGGCCTTGGGCAAATTCCACAATACCGGATTTATCGGACACGCTAAGCAATGCTTGGCGAATGGGACGAGTTGATTGCATGAATAATTTCCTTTGATTTATGAAGTAAATTTGAGGTGGCGTATTATAACGCAAACGTTTGCGTTTATGTAGAAATGCACGAAAAATTTGTAAAAAAGTGCGGTCGTTTTTAAAGGCATTTTTACATTTGAACAAAAGAAAAAGCACGAATCCGCTTTCACAAATTCGTGCTTTCTCAAGGTTGGCAAACTATGCTTTGGCTTGCGCCCGTTTCACTAAAATCGTGGAAAGGCTGAATGCCACAATAAAGGAAACGGCCATGCCAATGCTGTACATGGCAAGGCTGTCCGGTTTAATCGACGGAATCCCTAAGAAACCTGCCGCACCAAGGAATGGGTTACCCCCAAACTTACGAGTGGCGGAGAAACCAAGCAATACCGGCAAAAATACAAACGGTGCGTTCGCAATGGTGTTAATAACGCACTATTCACTTATCCGCGCACTGAATATACCTTAAATTTGTTATTTTTCGCCAATACCTCATGGCTGCCGAAATGTTGATCCATCCAGTCGGCATAAGGCAAAAAGGCATTCGCCACAATGCGCAATTCACCACCGGCTTTAAGATGCCATTTTGCTTGTTTAATCAATTCGTTAACGGCAGTATAAGCCGTATCAATGCCATCATGAAATGGTGGGTTGGAAATGATCAGGTCAAATTTTCCTTCCACATGAGAAAACACATCGCTTGCCAGCACCGTGCCTTGCAACTGATTTTCTCGCAACGTTCGCTGTGCCGATTCAAGCGCCATGGCGTGAATATCCGTCATTACAAGCTTGGTTTTCGGATGATGTTTTTGAATGTAACTGCCAATCACACCAGCGCCACAACCGATATCCAGTACATCGCCCGACACATTTTTTAACGTGGACAACAATAATGCAGTGCCGCCATCCAGTTCAGCGGCGCTGAAGACGCCAGGCAACGCATACACGGTGACATCGGCAAGTTGTGGGTGTTGGTAGGATTTCCAGAAGGAATTCAGCTCAAAGTGCGGTGGATTTTTTAACTGAAAATGATAAAGACTACAACGACGGGCAGAGTCGATTTTGTGAATATCGCCGAAGTCCGCAAGCCTATTTTCGGCGGAACGTACGCCGCTACGATTTTCGCCGACAATGAGTATTTCTTGTCCCACCGGGCTTTTGGCAAGCATTTGCATTAATTGGAAATGGCATTCCTGCTTGTTCTTCGTCCAATAAAACAGGATCAAATCGGCTTGGCGTTGAAATTCGAGGGAAAAATCCACCGCACTTTGTTGCTTTTGATTTTCTCGGTTGGCGTAATCAAAATACCAACTCCAAGCGCGGGCGTTAAAACCTTGGCGTCGTAAATGGGAAAGAAACTCATCGTTCACCGCGCCGGTAAGCAATAATGATTTCCCCGTTAAAAAATCTAAATGCCGCTCCAACACTTCGCTTTCTGCACAAATCACGCTATTAATCCTCTGCCTTATTGGTTAAAATGGGCGCCCATTATACTGGATTGAATTGATTTTAGATATGCAAGAAACGCGCCAACCTTACTCCCGTCGAGATGTATTACTGCAACAAATGGGCATTAGCCAATGGCAGTTAGTGCGCCCGGAAGCATTGAAAGGCGCAATGAATATCACTGTCGCCGAGCCTATTCGTTTGATTATCATCAGTCAGCAAAATCTATTGCAACAGCCTGTTGTGCAGGATGTGTTACGCAGCCTGAACCTGGATAGCGAGCAAGTATTAAACATCACCTTTGAACAGCTTGCTTATTTGCAAGTTAACCATAAAGTCAGTTATTGGTTGCTTTCTCAAAACACCTTGGAAAATGACCGCACTTTACCTCTCCCACAACCGTTAAATGTGTGGCAGTCTGGTGATCTTGAGGAATTTAAACAACATCCGCAGGCAAAACGCCAACTTTGGCAAACCATTCAGCAATCCCCTTCCATCAATGCCGAATAACAAGGATCTGTCGTGATAAGCATTTCGCCCATTGAAGCACAAGATTTTGACGCACTTTATGCCATTGAGCAGGCGGCTCACGCCGTGCCTTGGAGTTTAGGTACGCTGAAAAATAACCAAGGCGAGCGTTATCTCAATTTAAAGATCGCCGAAGGCCATCAGATTTACGGATTTGCCATTTGTCAGACGGTGTTAGATGAAGCCACCCTGTTTAATATTGCTATCGATCCGAAAAAACAAGGCTTGGGACTCGGACGACAGCTCTTAAACGAGCTCATCACCCAACTCAGACAAAAAGGCATTTTGACATTGTGGCTAGAAGTACGTGAATCCAATAAAAAAGCCCAAGCGCTTTATGATTCGCTGGGCTTTAATCAAGTGGATATCCGTAAAAACTATTACCCGACGCCTGATGGAAAACGGGAAAATGCCGTGGTCATGGCGGTCTATTTATAAGGTTATTTTTCCGTTTTAATCGCTTGCAACATCGGCACAAACCACGCTTTCACCTGCTGATTTATCCAATTCAAATCTAATTCCTGCGTTTGTACCAACACACGTTGCCAATATAAATCGCCACGGGAATGATCATCACCTTCAGCAATTTTTATTAACTGTGCTAAACACTTATCAACATCTACTTCATCTTCGTTAGCAATCTGTTTTCGGTATGCCTCAATGCCCTGTGTTGGAATCAACTGTAATTGTGCCTGCCCTGCTAAATAGCTTTCGACATAAATTTGCAGTTGCGCAAGGGCATCCTGCTGAGACACCACTTGAAAAATCTCGCGTTTGTCCTTGCCTTGGAAAAGGGATTCCGTCGGCTGTGGCTGCGTTGCACACAACAATAAATGATACAGCCACGCTTCAATACGATCTTTGTCTTTGACGGTGGCCATGCGCCAAGTCACACGCTGTAACGGGTCACCATATAAATGGGAGATATTGCCTGATAAGGTGATATTACCGAATGCTGTCGGCAAGGTCATTTGTACAAAACGGTTTTGTGGCGTTTGTTCCACATAATCGGCAATATATTGTTTAAATTCTCCCACTTCATCCAATAATTTATTGGCGTAGAGTGTCGCAAATTCACCTCTTGGCAATACGCCTTTCACCTTCAAATGATCAAAAAACGCGTCGATTTGGTATTCATCAACATCAACCAAATCCGCATGAATCAGGTATTTCTCTAAGCCATTATTCAAAACGAAATTTTCACTGTCGGCGATACTTTCTTCTTGCTCGGAAAAATTCACACCGAGCCGGCGCTCAAAGAAAAATTTCACCGGATTTTTTACAAATGCCACCAAACGAGAAAATTCAATCTCCGTTTCTTGCTCGAAATCCTCCTGCGCTATCGCTGGTTGAATAAAATCCGACAATGCTTGATTGGATTGTGAATTCACCAAAGGCAACCATTGTTGCGCAAAAGAAGGGCTAAAAGTGCGGTCGTTTTTTTCAAAGTTTTTTCGACTAAATGCCGTCATGCCGTGTTGTTGCACCAGCAATGCCCGCCAATCCTTGCCTTCATTCGGCAGATTTTCCACGATGTAATCCAACAATTGGCTCACCAATACGGAGGGCTCACGCTCTTGATTATCTGAAATAGAACGTCCGATGTAGCTGATATACAAATATTCCTGCGCAGACAGCAAAGCCTCAAGGAACAAGTAACGATCATCATCACGGCGCGCACGATCGCCTTTAATGCGGTGATACTGCATTAAGTCAAAACTATTTGGCGGCTGTTGACGTGGGTATTCACCGTCATTCATCCCGAGCAGGCAGACCACTTTAAATGGAATAGAACGCATCGGCAACAACGTGCAGAAATTCACTTTGCCGGCTAAAAAACGGTAGTGATTCGGGTTTTCTTCTAACGCACCAATCATGACATCTGCCACAACATCAACCGCCAAGCGCTCGTCAAAATGCACATCCTGTAACTGTTCTGCAAATTGCTGAATCACGTCTTTAATATAAAATAAGGTTTCTTCGGTTTCCGTAGTCACGGCAAAGAAACGATCCGTTAAGGTCAACAAATGTTGTTGCCATTGCGCCACGGAATAACGTTGTTGCAACGTTTTGAACCAATCTGACAATGCGGCAATAAATTCAGCCAACTGCCCTGCCAGCTGACCTTTTAAGCCGAAACTGTTGTCCAATCCAAGGCTGTCTTGCCAAATACCATTTTCTTCCCGTAAGGCATACCCCAACAACATGCGTTCTAAGCCGGCTTGCCAAGAATTGTAGTTGTTTTGAGTCTCACCATGAGGTTCTGCAGGTTGTTTCTCTAAACCAAAACGCACGCCGGCATTTTTCACCCAATCTCGAATTTGCGCCAAATCCTGCAATTCAATATTAAAGCGTTGGCGTATTGCCGGCACATCTAACAGCGCTAACACATCTTCTGCACTAAAAATGCTTTCTTTGAGCTGCAATAAAGAGAGGAACCCGGCAATAATCACATCATTTTCCGATAATTTGTTATCCGAAATCGAAAATGGAATGGCAGTTTGCGGCGTAGCATGTTGCCTGAAAACCGCGCGAATATAAGGCGTGTATTTATCAATATCCGCCACCATCACGATGATGTCTTTTGGAGTCAAATGGGGATTTTCTTGCAATAAATGCAGCAGATAATCCTGCAAGACTTCCACTTCCCGCATCGTGCTGTGGCAAGAATGGAAGGTTAAAGTGCGGTCATTTTCTTGATAGTTTAACGGCTCACTGCCACTCGGCATAAGGTGCAAAATCTGATGTTGAATTTGACTCAATAAATTCCGCGGTTCAATCTCCGCATAGGCAGAAATCTCATTCGGTTCCAACTGCGTTAATAAATAAGAAAAATCGCGTCCCAATTTTCCCCATGAAGCCAACAAAGGATTGCCGACTTGCAATTTTTCCTGTGCGTAAGTCACCTCCCATTGGCGCTCAGCCTGCGCAATTTGTTCTGCGGATAACAACGGTTTATTCGCTTGATTGAAATAATCGGTACGAGTACGCAATGCTAATTTTTCGACAAATGAGGGATCCACAATGTCTCCCCAATATTCCTGACAAGGATTATTGAAGAACAAATGCACATCACAATATGCGCTAATAGCTTGAAAAATTTCTAAATACGCTTTCGGCAAGGCCGGAATACCGAAAATGAAAAGGCGTTCCGGCAAAAAGAGCTGTCGATTTTCACGGAGTTTTTCTAACAATAATTGGTGTAAATGCGCTCGATGTTGCACCCAATCTAATCCGGTTTCCGTTTTGACCGCCTGCACCAACGCCCGCCATAGGCTCGCCTGCCATGCGATATTTTGTTCAATCTGTGCCGATAAACGATCGTGATTAAGATTTAATTGGGTTTCAATTTGATGACGAATCTCCGCATCACGATGTGTCTCCCAAGCAGCGATCCAGTTCGGGCGATAAACCAAATATTGATCGAATAAATCAGCGATTTTCCCAGCAAGTTGATAGAGTTTAAATTGCTCCGATTGCACAGAATGCGCCAGATAATGGCGTAAAGGATGGAAAGCCTCTTGCTGTAAATATTGAGGAATTAAGCGCATTAAACGCCACATCATGGCGTTTTTATTAAATTGATTGCTTTGCGCCACATCGGGCAAGTTTTCTGCATACAGCTGCCAAATAAAACTGGCGGGCATCGGAAACGCAAAATTTGCTGCAATGCCTTTTTGCTCTGCGATTTGTAACTGTAACCATTGTGCCATGCCCGGACTTTGTACCAGCACCGTTTCCGGCTGTAATGGGTTGCTCAGCGGTTGACGTTGAATTAATTCAACGAGAATGTCCTTTTGCACCTCAAGTTGATTCGAATGATAAACAGTAAACACGCCGCCTCCGGAAATTCGCTCAAATATAACTTGCGCTATTATAAACGAATTTCACCCCGAGGATATTTCACCGTAACCTGATTTTGCGTGCACGTAATATGAAAATGAATGTGATTTTGGTGAATACTGCTTTCGCAAGAGAGACCAAGAAACTGGCGTTGTCGTTGATTTTCGGCAAGTTGGAGGGCTTGAAAACGTTGATAAATTTCCACCGCACTTTTGCGTTGCACATTTCCCCATTGGTTAAACGTGAGGAAAAGCCCGCTGAATACAGATAAGGTCACCAACAAGGACACCAAGCTCATGCCTTTGTGATTAATTTTTGGGAACGACAAAATCATACCAACTCTTCTCTGCTAAGCGCCAACGACTGTATTGTTGCACGATCTGAGTAACCGTACTTTTGGAATAAGTCACTTTAATATTTTCATCTAACGTCAATCGCCCTTTGGTAATAATCGAACCACTAATTTTACCTTGTCCTCGAATGTGTAAATCGCCTTCGGCGACAATCACCGCATTCACGTTTTTGTTAATTTCCCATTCAGTTTCTTCTGCCGTGAACCAATACAATGCCACAGGCGACGATGAGCCTAACATGAGCGGAGGCGACGGCAATTGTGAACGAAAAAGCGCAAGCCCTTCTTCGGAAATAAACTGGTCAAACAATTTTTCATATTGGTTTCGCACCGGTTGTTTTTGAAATAACTTATCCCGTCGACACCACGCATAATGGCTTAAACCATCATCGAATGGATTGTTCTCCAACCGAAATGTCAAGAGAAAGGTATCGCCGTTTTCATTTAACGGAACTTGCTGACATTTCTCTTTTTTTGTCGCTTGGCTTAGCGTTTGCAATTTTATTTGCTGAGTCACATATACGTGTCGCTGAGCTGCAATAGAAGAATAAAGGCGGAATAAGTCATCGTTAAAAAGTAGCGTTAAAAGTAAAAATGAACTCAGCAAAAGCAACAAACTCAACGTCATCATGCCTCGATGGAGTTTTCTCATTCTTTAGCTCCATTTAATAAAGGCACAACGAGAGAGGTTTCATATTTAATCTTTTTATTCGTTTTGAAATGCCCTGCTAAACGTATTTCAACGCCCTGTTTTTCTGCTAACCAATCAAAGCTCAAATGGGAAATTTCATATACCTTATCGTCTAATAAATCCACCCAACCGCCATGATTACAAGCGGACTGCTGGGTATAGCGTTGACATTCCTCTCGATTGCAATTTTGTTTTACTGTGTTTTTGTAAGTTAAACGTGTTTCCAACATTTTTTGATGAAGTCGGTAACCAAATAATTCCCGTTCAATTTCCTTTGTAGCATTACGTTTATTTAAGATACAAGCATCCTCTTGATAACCAGTACCAATACACCCATTTGAATCCAAATCATAAAAAAACAGCACACAGCTGTTATTTCTCTCGCTATTCATTTGAGTGATAAAAACCGATGAGGGAATATTTCCCAGTTCAAATAACGCCAAATTATTTTTCGTCAATTTATCACTTACCGCACGAAAGCCGCTTCTTGCCAAATCTTTGCCTATTAATTGGATTACACGTTGTAACTCAGTTTGTAATTGCAAACGAAGTAACATTCCACGGTTCTGTTGCTGATGCTGGCTATAAAACTGCATAATAACAAGCAGTAAAAAACTTGAAAGCGCCACTGAAATCATAAGTGCAACAAGCGTTTGCCCACGAGAATACACTACGTCATAAAAAAACTTATTCTTCATCATTCACACATGCACTCAACGACTGGTTATCTTTTAATTTCAGACTACCCACATTAAAAAACGAAAATAAAGTACGCTGAGAATTCGCTTGTAGGACAAAACAAGCAGTAGAAGCCGTATTACGAATACCGCTTAAACGCGTAAGTTCTAGAGGATAATAACGTTTACTAATCAACATTGTGTCCGCAGCCGGATAATAAAAATGCGCAGAAACATACTGAGGACAACCTTGAGGAGCTAAACAGTCACATAGGTGATGATTTTTAATCTGCGCCGTTAAACACCAACGTTTACCTGACAGATCACGGCTTGCCATGATAAACCAGATATCGGAGGAGTTTTCTACACGAGCTTGAATTTGACGTAAAAACGCATAAAGTTTTTGCTGCTCTTTTTGCAAGACGTTCTGCTGTGAATGCTGCTGCCATGCGGGCAAAGCAAGCATCAACAATAGACTAAGAATGAAAAGCGCGATTAACATTTCCAGCAAAGTAAACCCTTTTTGCATAAACGTTCCTTTTTTTGAGCCGCACTTTAAGGGAATAAGAAAGGCTAAAACATGCAGATAGAGAAATTTTGCGAAGAAGATCGCAAAGTAAAATTAATTTGGAAGAAAATTGACAAAAAACACGTCACATTTACGACACACGCTCAAAATATGTCACATTTAAAAATTGCCTAAGTGTTTTTAATTGTATGATATATAAAGGGTTTTATTGGTGGGTCGTATAGGATTCGAACCTATGACCAATGGATTAAGAGTCCACTGCTCTACCAGACTAAGCTAACGACCCATATTTGGGAAATACAGCTTTAAATTGGTGGGTCGTGAAGGATTCGAACCTTCGACCAACGGATTAAAAGTCCGCTGCTCTACCGACTGAGCTAACGACCCTTGAGAAAGGGGTATTTTTTGAATGGTGGGTCGTGAAGGATTCGAACCTTCGACCAACGGATTAAAAGTCCGCTGCTCTACCGACTGAGCTAACGACCCAACAACGGTGGGTTATAATACTGGTTTTATTTCAATAATCAATAAAAAATTTTATTTTTTTATTTATTCGCTTGAATATGCATCAAAATAAAAATAATAAAATATGTATGCATCTAATTAAGAAGCACACAGTAAAACAAAAAATAAAAAACCGGGCTAATACCCGGTTTTTTATTTGAAATAGCAAAAATTAGTATGCTAATACAGCACGACGGTTTTTTGCGTAAGCTGCTTCGTCATGACCTAATACTGCTGGTTTTTCTTCACCGTAAGAAACAGTAGAGATTTGACCTGCTTGTACACCTTTAGCAGTTAAGAAACTTTGTACTGCGTGAGCACGACGTTCACCTAATGCCATGTTGTATTCTGGAGTACCGCGTTCATCAGTATTACCTTCAATACGTACATTAGTTGCTGGAGTTGCATTTAAGTATGCAGCGTGAGCATCTAAGATTTGAGCATATTCACCTTCAACATTGTATTTGTCGAAACCGAAATATACAGTGTTGTAGCGTTGTTGTAAGTCTTGAACAGAGTAACCACCAAAAGTTTGGCCGTTTGCGCTTTCATTTTTTGATGATCCACAAGCAGCTAATACAGCTACTGAACCAGCAACTAACAATGCTTTAGTAAATTTATTCATTGATTTCTCCTTGTTTATTTAGTTAAGTATGGTGACCAAGCTGGAAATTTAACTTGTCCATCATTCCCTGGTAAACGTGCCTTAAAGCGTCCGTCTGTGGACACTAATTGTAGCACCTTTCCCAGACCTTGGGTAGAGCTATAAATAATCATAATACCATTTGGTGAAATACTCGGACTTTCATCTAAGAAAGTTGAACTTAGTACCTCAGAACCACCTGAAACCAAATCTTGTTTCACAATGTTATTACTTCCATCGATCATTACTAACGTACTACCATCTGAGCTGATTTGACCACTACCACGTCCACCAACAAGAGATGCTCCGCCACCGGATGCACTCATGCGATAAACTTGCGGAGAGCCGCCTCTATCGGATGTGAACACAATTGACTGCCCATCAGGCGACCAAGAAGGCTCCGTGTTATTACCTGAACCACTGGTTAACTGAGAAACCTGTCCACTACCCAAATTTATTACATAAATATTCAATACGCCATCTTTTGAAGAGGCAAATGCTAATCTTGAACCATCTGGCGAGAAAGCCGGAGCACCGTTATGCCCTGGGAATGAAGCGATTACTTTACGTGCCATTGAGCTAAGATCTTGCAGAATAATTTGCGCTTTTTTATTTTCAAAAGAAACATACGCTAATTTTTTGCCATCAGGAGACCATGCCGGAGACATAAAAGGCTGAGAGCTCTTATTAATAATAAATTGGTTAAAACCATCATAGTCGGCTACGCGGACCTCATAAGGTTGTGAACCGCCATTTTTTTGCACGACATAAGCAATACGAGTCCGAAATGCACCACGAATCCCTGTTAGTTTCTCAAAGGTTTCATCACTCACAGTATGTGCACCATAACGAACCCATTTTTGAGTCACCGTATATTGGTTTTGAGACAAAATCGAACCCGCACTTCCCATGGTATCGACTAATTGGTAAGCAATATCAAAACCACCATTAGACGGAGTTACTTGTCCAACAATTACTGCCTCAATACCCAATGCAGACCATGCACTAGGGTTAACTTCTGCAGCTGTAGTCGGCTGCTGAGGCATTTTACTGACAGAAAGTGGATTAAATTTTCCGCTATTACGTAAGTCTGATGCAATGATATCTGCAATATCTGCCGGCGCACTGCCTGGACCATTCCACTTAAACGGAACAACAGCAATAGGTCGTGCAGAATCCATAACCTCATCAATAACGATGCGAACCTCTGCACGAGCTAGTGAAGTCAATCCTAATAGCATAATAAATAAGCTAAATACTCGAATAACTCTTTTCATTTTTTCTCCTATTGTTCAAAGTGCGGTGAAAAATTACCGCACTTTTCTTGGGTCAAACCCAAGAGTAAAGCTCTTAAACATTTCATACTCTTCCGGAGTAGGTGCTCTACGCATTTTTTTAGCTTGCTCAATCGCATTTAATGCAGCTGCACACAAATCATTAGGCCCGGATTTTTTCTCATACGATAAAATAGTTCCATCACTGGCAATTTCCATCTTAATATCGCAAACTTTACCTATAAAGCGTGTATCTCCACGGAAATAAGGTTTTATCGAAGAGTAAACAACGCCCGCATATGCAGAACCTGTTTTACCGCCATCGCCAGCCCCCATTGATGCTCCGGCACCTTGACTACCTTGTTTATTCGCATTTCCACCTTTGATTGCACTTCCGCCACCAAGATCACCGCCATTAAAGAAATCATCTAATGCATTTTGATCAGCCTTACGCTTCGCTGCATCCGCTTTTGCCTTAGCATCAGCTTTGGCTTTTGCCTCTGCTTTAGCTTTAGCATCTGCTTCTGCCTTAGCCTTGGCTTTAGCATCCGCTTCAGCTTTTGCTTTGGCTTCAGCGTCTGCTTTTGCCTTCGCTTCAGCTTCTGCTTTGGCTTTAGCTTCTTGTTTTGCTTTTTCTGCTGCTGCGGCTTTTGCTTTTGCCTCTTCTTCCGCTTGTTTAGCTGCAGCGGCTAAACGCTTAGCTTCTGCGTCAGCTTTCAATTTAGCGGCTTCTGCAGCTTGCTTAGCTTTCGCCTCTTCAGCTTCTTTTTGTTTCTCTAATGCCTCTAAACGAGCTTTTTCCTCTTGCTGTTTCTTTTGCTCAGCAAGTTGTTTTTGTTTTTCTTGCTCTTTTTTCTTCTCGAGCTCTTGTTGACGTTGCTGTTCTTCTTGTTTTTTATCTTCCAATTCTTGTTTCTTTTGTTTGTCAGCTTGGCCTTTTTTCTGCTGCTGAATTCGTCCCCACTCCTGAGCCGCAGAACCGGTATCCACCATCACAGCACCAATCACTTCGCCATCATCGCCTTCACCACCACCCATAATATCAATATTGTGGTACAAAGAACTGAGGATAAGCAAACCAAACAAAATCAAGTGCATTATGACCGAAATCACAACTGCATCAACATCACCTTTTTGTCGCTTTTTCTGCACAATGGTTACCTATCTCATTAAATTGGATTTGTCATTAACCCAACTGACTTAATTCCGGCGAGATGAAGCAAATTAAGTGCTTTAATCACTTCTTCATAAGGTACATCTTTCGCGCCACCAACTAAGAACATTGTATTGTTATCTTTATCAAACTCTTGTTTAGATAACTGGGTAACCATATCTTCAGTTAAATTTTCCGTACGATTTCCTCCAATTGAAATCGCATATTGACCAACACCGGAAACTTCTAAAATAACCGGCGTTCTGTCTTCTGCAGACACGTTTTGGCTTTGCACGGCATCCGGCAATTCAACCTCTACGCTCTGGCTAATGATTGGCGCAGTAGCCATAAAAATCAAAACCAATACTAAAAGCACGTCCAAAAACGGAACAATATTGATTTCAGATTTGATATCGCGGCGCTGACGACGATAAGACATATCAACCTTCTAAACTTATAATCGAAAAAACATCTAAAATAGTGACCGCACTTTTAACACAAAGTGCGGCTGAAAATATGATTAATTAACTATGGTGATTTTTACCAAAAACCTGGCGATGCAAGATTGTGGTAAATTCATCAATAAAATTACCATAATTTTGTTCAAGTTTATTCACGCGTAAACTTAAACGGTTATAAGCCATTACCGCCGGAATTGCCGCAAATAAGCCGATTGCTGTCGCAATTAGCGCTTCCGCAATCCCCGGCGCAACCATTTGTAATGTAGCTTGTTTTGCTCCACTCAAGGACATGAAAGCGTGCATGATTCCCCAAACCGTACCAAAAAGACCGATATATGGACTAATGGATGCTACGGTCGCTAAGAATGGAACGCGAGTTTCAATATCTTCAATTTCACGATTCATAGATAAATTCATTGCACGGGTACTACCTTTAATGATCGCCTCCGGTGCATCCGGGTTTGCTTGTTTCAAACGAGTAAACTCTTTAAAACCAACATAAAAAATCTGTTCACTACCTGTTAAGCCATCACGACGATTAGATAGCCCTTCATATAATTTATTTAAATCCTCACCGGACCAAAAACGGTCTTCAAATGCCATAGACTCTTTTAATGCCTTCGTTAATACTCGGCTACGTTGAATAATAATCGCCCAAGAAATAATAGAAAAACTCACTAAAATGAGAATTACTAATTGAACCACAATACTGGCTTTTAAAAAGAGATCTAAAAAGTTTAATTCTGAGGTCATTGCATACTCCGAAAACAACTCACTAATAGTTAATTGACTAGTGTTGCCTTGATTTGCGATGGAATTGCCACCGGTTTCATTTTACCAAGATCAACATAGGCTACCTTTACGGTAGCCCGACACAACGTTAATTCATTCCGTTTAATAATTTGAGAGAAAATAATGGACGCACCTTTTATTTCTGTGACAAGCGTTTCTATTTGTAGCAAGTCATCTAATTTTGCCGGAAAACAGTAATCAATATTCATTGATTTAACGACAAAAGCCCCTTTATTTTCTGCTAACAATTCTTGTTGGGAAAAATTAAATGTTCTTAAATATTCTGTCCTTGCCCGCTCAAAAAAATGTAAATAGCGTGCATGATAAACCACACCACCTGCATCTGTATCTTCGTAATAAACACGAGCAGAATAATGAAAAACGTTCTGTTCCAACTTTTCTTCTCCATTTAATGAAATTTAGAAAGCAGGAGGTCGGTTATTTTAGAGTGCTGCAAAATGATTAGCAAGCTTGAAATTGCACTTATTAAAAAATTAACTCTTTGATTTTAAGTTAATAGATTATGCAACAAACTTATAATTGCTGCGAGATAACCAATCCATGGCATAAAAATCAGACGCCATAGCGTTGCTCTGATCTCAAAGCCCAAACCATGAATCCATAAAATCCCAACGCTCCAGATCAAAATAAAAACATAATAAAATTCGACCGCTCTTAATTGCGTTGAAAATTGGTTAATGTTAAAAAAGAAAAACGCTGTTAAAGTCAGCGCTAAAATAAATGAAAGGGTTCGTAATGAACCCTTATTTACTAATTGATACAATGAATTAATCATTCAATTACTCGTCAAATTTACCTGAACGTTCTTTGTTCATTGTAATCTTTGCACTCACGCCTACAGCGAATAAAACGCCTACGACCCAAATTGCATATAACATATTATTCTCCCTAGTATAATGAGTTTTTATTCTCTTCAACAAAGCTTTCATCCAAACGACCAAACATTTTGTAGTATGACCAAATGGTGTAAAGCAATGAGATGGTGACGAATACTAATGCAAGGTAGAACATTAAGGTTAATGTTAATTCACTTGAAGTCGCATCCCACATTAACAAGCTTTGTGCTGGGTGAGTACTTGAAGGCATTACAAATGGGAACATTGATACTGCCGCAGTAATAATCACACCCGCCATTGTTAATACAGAGAAGAAGAAGGCAAAACCACAACGATTTGCTTTAGATGCAATCACATTCAATAATGCACCCACAACAGCCAATGCTGGGAATACCCATAAAGCTGGAGTCTCATTAAAGTTCTTAAACCATGCACCAACTTCAACAGCCACCTCTTTACCTACTGCAGGTGAAGATGGCGCAAAGTGATCTAACACGCTAGTAACAACATAACCTTCTTTGAAAGAAAGCCACACGCCCGCAAGTACAAAAGTAATTAATGTAACTAATGCACCCACTTGCGTAATTGCTCTTGCACGATCGCGTAGTGCTGCCGTAGTTTTCATTTGTAACCAGTTTGCGCCGTGCGTTACTAACATCGCAAGACTCAATACACCGCAAAGTAATGCGAATGGATTTAATAATGCAAAGAAAGAACCTGTGTAAGTTGCTTGTGAAAGATCATTCAATTCAAATGGTACACCTTGTAATAAATTACCAAATGCCACACCGAATACTAATGCAGGTACAAAACCACCGGCAAACAAGCCCCAATCCCACACAGCGCGCCATGTTGGATTATCAATTTTAGCACGATATTCAAAACCAATTGGACGGAAGAATAACGCAGCTAATACTAGGAATAAGGCAATATAGAAGCCTGAAAACGCTACAGAATAAACAATCGGCCATGCCGCGAAAATTGCACCGCCAGCAGTTAATAACCAAACTTGGTTACCATCCCAGTGTGGCGCAATAGAGTTAATCATAATACGTCTTTCTACTTCTTTCTTACCTGCGACGGGTAAAAGTGCGGTCACGCCCATATCGAATCCATCTGTTACAGAGAAACCGATAAGCAATACAACAACTAGCACCCACCAAATAATACGTAAAATTTCATAATCAAGCATAATCCATCTCCTGCTTATTTAGATGATTGCTCAAAATAGTATTTGCCGGTTTTCAATGCACTTGGACCTAAATGTGCATATTTAAACATCAAATACATTTCCGCAATGATGAAGAAGAAGTAAAGTACACAAATTAAACCGATAGAGAACCATAAGTCACCTACACTCAAGTTAGAGGCAGACACACCTACCGGTAATACTTCATAAATCGCCCATGGTTGACGACCAAATTCAGCTAAGAACCAACCAAATTCAATCGCTAAGATTGGCAATGGGATACCCCAAAGCAATGCTTTAAGTAATAAGCGAGAAGAAGTCACTTTGTTACGTAAATTTTGAACAAATGCACCAAAGGTCAGTAAAATAATTAAACCACCTGCAGCTAACATACCACGGAATGCCCAGAAGTTAGGACCTACGTTCGGAATAGTGTCGCGCGCTGCTTGTTTAATTTGTTCCTCTGTTGCATCAATAACTTTATCTGTGTAACGTTTTAATAATAAACCGAAACCTAAATCACCTTTAACTTCATCAAATTTTGCTTTAGTTTCAGGATTTACTTGGCCTGCTGATTTTTTCTCTGCTTTTAATTGTGTGAATAAATCATAGGCAACCATACCGTTACGAACACGACCTTCATTTTTCGCTTGAATATCTTTCAAACCAACAATTTCAGTCTCTAAAGAACGCGTTGCAATTAAACCACCTAAATAAGGGATTTCAATCGCAAAATCATTTTTCATTTCAGCGGTATTTGGAATCGCAACTGGATGGAATGGCGCTGGCGCAGAATGAGTATCAAACTCAGCTTCCATTGCTGCTAATTTCACAGGTTGTGCTTTACCGATATCATAACCTGATTCATCACCCATAATTAATACAGCTGATGCAGCGATAAAACCAAAGGTTGCCGCTACAGAGAATGAACGTTTAGCAAAACCGATATCGCGGCCTTTTAATAAATAGAATGCGCTGATACCTAATACAAACATTGCACCGGTTGTATAACCCGCTGTTAATGTGTGTAAGAATTTACTTTGTGCTATCGGATTCAACCATAAATCCAAGAAGCTGGTCATTTCCATACGAACGGTTTCAAAATTAAATTCAGAACCCACAGGAGACTGCATCCAACCGTTTGCCACCAAAATCCACATGGCAGAAAGATTTGAACCGAATGCCACACAATAGGTTGCTAATAAATGTTTTCCCTTGGTTAAACGATCCCAACCGAAGAAGAACAGACCAACAAAGGTGGATTCTAAGAAAAATGCGAGTAAGGCCTCGATCGCCAATGGCGCACCAAAAATATCACCCACATAGTGAGAATAGTAAGACCAGTTTGTACCAAATTGGAATTCCATAATGATACCGGTCGTTACGCCTAGGGCAAAGTTAATACCAAATAACTTACCCCAAAATTTTGTCATATCTTTATATACTTCTTTACCCGTTGCGACATAGATTGTTTCCATGATGACAAGCACAAAAGACAATCCAAGTGTCAGCGGTACAAAAATGAAGTGATACAGCGCGGTTAAAGCAAACTGTAATCTTGAGAGTTCAACAACGTCTAACATCTCGGCTCCTTGTAAAAGCTACAAGTTTTTAAATTCTATGATTACTTCGTAATCACCCCACAAACTCAAAATATCTTTTGAATTTTTCATGTAAGATTATCTTTATAATGACCGCTAGTTGCAGTTGTTTAAGTCGATTATTACACAGATAACCCAAATGAGTGGTACATTCTACTACTAAACATAGGGATAAAGAATAGTAGAAATGTTGCCTAGCTCACATTTTTCGAACTAAATCAACAATAACTAAAAATAAGCATTTCAAGCAAAATTGATCTGCGTCAAATTATATGTTTTCTAAACAAACTTGCAACATTTATCAAATCAAAATTCGCCAGATCACAAATTTAGAAAGAAATTCTGGACTTTTAACCAACATTTTGATAGTTTCCCTGCCAGTTTATTCATATTAGTTTTTACTTGAATGGTTCAAGGGTATTTCAAATGGCAACAAAAACAACACGAATTTTGACCGCACTTTGCATGGCTACCGCCGTGATGAGTTTTTCAAATGTAGTAAATGCCGCTGAAAATAGCGCAAAGAAATCATCAGAAATGCCACAGCAATGCAAGGATTTATTCAACGAAACTGAAAACCTGATTGCTGAAGCAGAAAAACAACCCGGCACACATACTCAAGTAAACAAGATTCGAAGCAAACTCAATCAAAGCAAACAGCAAATTCTTGAAATGGAATTGGCGACACAGATCAAAAGTTGCGATGTAGCATTAGCGAAACTCAACAGCATGAAACAACAGCAACAATAATCACAAGATAAAAATAAAAGGCTTATTGAAAATCAATAAGCCTTTTATTTTTTAGTCTTCTCGGGAAAGTTTTTCAATGCCAAAATGGCGATACGTCGTTGAGGTTGCTATTCTTCCTCGCGGTGTTCGTTGTAAGAATCCCTGCTGAATTAAATAAGGCTCCAACACATCTTCAATGGTATCCCGCTCCTCGCCAATGGCTGCCGCTAAATTGTCTAATCCCACCGGACCACCATCAAAGCGCTCTAACACAGCCGTCAGCAACTTCCTGTCCAAATAATCAAAACCGGCATCATCAATATCCAACATAGACAGCGCCGCTTTAGCAATCGTTTCGGTAATCACGCCGTTATTACGCACATCGGCATAATCTCGAACACGACGTAATAAGCGATTCGCAATTCGCGGTGTTCCGCGAGAACGGCGAGCTATCTCATAGGCTGCCGAATCATCAATTTTAAGCTGCAAACAGACCGCACTTCTTGACACAATAGACGTTAAATCCGGCACGGAATAAAACTCTAGACGTTGCACAATGCCAAAACGATCACGTAATGGGGAGGTTAAAGAACCCGCTCGAGTCGTCGCACCGATAAGCGTAAAAGGCGGTAAATCCAATTTAATTGAACGGGCAGCTGGGCCTTCGCCAATCATGATGTCCAGCTGATAATCTTCCATTGCCGGGTAAAGGACTTCTTCGATGGCGGGTGAAAGGCGATGAATTTCATCAATAAACAACACATCATGAGGTTCAAGATTTGTCAGCATTGCGGCTAAATCGCCTGCTTTTTCTAATACCGGACCGGATGTCGTGCGAATATTCACGCCCATTTCATTGGCGACAATATTAGCCAGTGTGGTTTTTCCCAATCCCGGCGGGCCAAAAATCAACAAATGATCCAATGCATCCTGACGTAATTGTGCCGCTTTGATGAAAATTTCCATTTGTTCGCAAACTTGTGGTTGTCCCACATAATCCGCTAGCAATTTTGGACGAATGGCACGATCAATGACATCTTCGTCTAATTTTACCGTGGCACTAATAATTCTGTCTGCTTCAATCATCTTGTCTATCTCAAATTACAGTGCGGCTTTTAAAGCTTCACGAATTAACTGTTCACTGGAAAGCGCCGGTTTAGACACTTTTTTCACCATTTTCTCTGCATCGACAGGCTTATAACCCAAAGCGATCAATGCTGCCACAGCCTCATTAGAAGGCTCGGCGGTTGCGATGGTTTCCATGCTAAGACTTGGCAAATGATCCGCTTGCATAAAGAAGTCGTTATTTTTTACGCCTTTAAATTTACCTTTGAGTTCAACCAAGAGTCTTTCTGCGGTTTTTTTACCAACACCGGGAATCTTCACTAATTTTGACAGTTCTTCACGTTCAATGGCATAAGCAAACTCATCCACCGACATAGCTGATAAAATCGCCAACGCCAATTTTGGCCCAACACCATTGGTTTTAATCAATTCACGAAATAAAGTGCGGTCTGTTTTTTGTGCAAATCCAAAGAGTAAATGAGCATCTTCACGAACGACCAAATGGGTAAATAAGCTGGTTTGTTTGCCAACTTCCGGAAGATGATAAAAACTTGTCATCGGCAACAACAATTCATAGCCGACACCTTGCACATCCAACAAAATTTCCGGCGGCTGTTTTTCCATTAAAATACCGGTGAGGTGACCAATCATAGCAATTCTCGTTAACTGTAAAAAATTGTGCGTAGCATAAAATAAAACTGGATAAATATCCAGTTAAATTTTTAAACGGAAACGGCCTCGACTATATCGAGTACGTAAAAGTGCGGTCAATTTTTCCTGCGTTTCATTTTGACCCGCGGCATCTGCCACATGGAAAGAGTGCTGTATGGAATGGGCATGCGTAATGGCGATCGCTAAAGCATCCGCCGCATCGGCTTGTGGCTTATCGGAAAGTTTAAGAATACGAGTCACCATATCCTGCACTTGAATTTTATCTGCCGAACCAATACCGACCACCGTTTGTTTGATTAGGCGTGCTGCATATTCAAACACCGGCAAATCATGATTCACCGCTGCAACAATCGCCGTGCCACGAGCTTGCCCGAGTTTCAGTGCTGAATCCGCATTTTTTGCCATAAACACTTGTTCAATCGCAAACATATCCGGTTGAAATTGCGTGATGATTTCAGTCACACCGGCATAAATACGTTTTAAACGGGTTGGCAAATCATCTACTTGAGTGCGAATGGCACCACTGCCAAGGTATTCCAATTGTCGCCCGGTTTGTCGGATAACGCCATAACCGGTCACGCGAGAACCGGGGTCAATGCCTAAAATAATTGTCATAATCAGGTATAAAACAAACGGCTAGAAGACCTAGCCGTTTTTATTTGAAGTGAAAGTTTATTGATTTGCTTTTGCGGTCGCTTTCGCGTTCACATCACAGTTTTTCACAATAATCTTGTCGGATTTTTTGCCTTTTTGTAAAAGATTTACCGGCACGACAGAATCAAATTTATCCAAGGTTAAACCGCTGTCCACATTCCATACATAGTTGCCGGAAGTAAATGCGGTAAAATCTTTTTGAGCGGCATCACGAGCAAAGTCTTTTGCAATCACTTTATTGCCTACCATCACCATTGCACCTGTTGGCTCTTGACCTTCAAATTGGTACACGGCAGTCACAGTTTTCTTGTTGCAAGAATACACCACGGTTTTATCCGTAATGCTAAGCGCAGGTCCTTTATCTTCCATCTTTGCCGTTGCATTAGAGCAAGCGCTCAAAATAGCAACCGTTGCAACAGCGGATAATACTTTAACAAATTTCATAAATGCTCCTTATAGCATTGCAGCGACTTCATCGCTGATTTCACCGTTGTGATAAACGTTTTGTACGTCATCACAGTCTTCCAACATATCAATTAAACGCAATAGTTTCGGTGCATTTTCCGCATCCAAATCTACGGTTGTTGATGGAATCATTGTCACTTCAGCGCTTTCAATTTTAAAACCGGCGGCTTCAATACCGTCACGCACCGCGCCTAATTCTTCCCAAGCGGTATAAATTTCGAAAGAACCGTCATCTTGTGGTTGAACATCATCTGCACCCGCTTCGATTGCCGCTTCCATTAACGCATCTTCATCCGCTTGGAGAACTAAAATCAATCCTTTTTTACTGAACAAATAACCAACAGAGCCTTCCGTGCCTAAGTTGCCGCCACATTTGGTAAAACTTGGACGAACTTGGGAAATGGTACGGTTGGCGTTATCGCTCAAACATTCCACCATGACAGCCGTACCGCCCGGACCATAACCTTCATAGATTTTGGTTTCCATATTAGTATCATCGCCACCACCGACACCACGCTCAATGGCACGGTTAATGGTATCGCGGGTCATGTTATTGCTTAAGGCTTTATCCACCGCTGCACGTAAACGCGGGTTAGCACTCACATCACCGCCACCGATTTTCGCGGCGGTCACCAATTCACGAATTAATTTAGTAAAAATTTTGCCACGCTGCGCATCTTGTGCCGCTTTACGGTGTTTAATATTTGCCCACTTACTATGGCCTGCCATGTTGTTTTCCTTCTATTTTGTCAAATCAAATAAATATTTTCTTATCGCTTCCGCGTTATTAGGGGATTTCGTCATTTGAATCGCTTGTGCCGGCGAAACCCATTGAAAAGCGAGATGTTCGGTTAATTCAGGAGTAAATTCCTGCTCCACAGCCAACAAAAACCAATGCTCTCGGCAGTGGGTAACATTCGGTGCGTATTTATAGCGGAAATGCGGAAAAATTTCAAACGCTACGCTTTCATGACAATCCAAAAGTGCGGTGCTTTTTGACGGCGTTTTTAACCGCACTTCTTCCCAAATTTCACGTACTGCTGCCTCATACGGCATTTCATGTTCTTCCAAAGAACCGGTGACCGATTGCCAGAAATCTGCATCGTCTCGGCGTTGTAGCATGAGCACTCTGCCACTCTCTTTGGCATAAATGACAACAAGGACAGATTGGTTGTTTTTGTATTTCAATTGGATATCCACGCAAATAAAAAGTTCGCCATGTATTTTCACGCAAAACAACGTAAAAAAGAACCGCACTTTAAAGAACCCCTTAAAGTGCGGTCGTTTTTAGAGAAATTTTTAGCCTAACCAGCCGGCTTGCTGTGCAATAAAGAGTGCAGCAAACGCGGTTAAGTAGAATAACCCGATAAAGGACAACCACAATAATCCGCCTTTCACGCTGTGTTTCGCTTTCATGGTTAAGGACAAGTTCAACCATGCGAAGACCGGCGCAGAAACAAAGGAGGCAATCATCGCGAATTTCAACATCGGACCAACGGCGTTATTAAAGTAGAAAATAATCGCCAAACCGGAAGCGGCGGCAAGCACCATGGCAATATTCAAGGTTCTTACCGTGCTTTCGCGTTTACCAAGCAATAAACGCAAGGATTCGACGTTGGTACGGGAATAGCCGTCGATAACGGTAATGGTTGTGCCGAACATACACATGAAGGCAATCACTGCAATCAATAAACGCGCCCATTCACCGATGGTACTGGCATACATATTGATTAATTGTGCAATATATTTACCGCCCACCATTTCTACGGTTTCAGGTGAACCGAATTGTACCAATGCGCCAAGCGCCAAGAATACGACCGCTAAAATCGCCGTGCCGATGTAACCAACGTTGAAGTCAAACAAGCCGTCTTGATAAGACACTTTGGTCAAGCGACGTTTTGCCACCACCCACATGGAGTTAATAGCAGAAATTTCAATTGGTGCCGGCATCCAGCCCATTAATGCGACCAAAAAGGCCAATTTGCTTAATTCCCACGGGGAAGGCGCAACGAAATCTGCAGGTGCGACACCTTGCATGCCATTACGCATAAACGCAATCACCACGGCACTGACTGTTGTCACGGTTAACGCGATCATGATGATTTTGGATAAGCTGTCTAATAAGCGGTATTTCCCTAACAGTAAAATACCAGTTGTGACACTGATCACCAATAAACTGAGGACCGGCATTGGCAATGGAATAGGGATCACAAAAGTTAAAATGGCTGCGGTTAACAAACCTACCGCGGCTGTGTTAATCACGGTGGCAAAAATATTTAATGCAAGGAATAGCCACAAATAAAATTTACCTTTTTGGCGGTAACCTTCCAACAAGGTATTGCCGGTATCTAAGGTATATTGCACACCGAAACGGAAGAAAGGATATTTGAATAAATTCGCAAGAATTACGATGCTCACTAACTCCCAGCCATAAATCGCACCCGCTTGGGTGGAAGCGATAATATGCGAACCACCAACGGCAGCCGATGCCATAACGATGCCCGGACCTAATGCAGCGAATTTAGTCGCCCATGTGGATTTTTCTACTGAATTTGAAACTTCACTCATAAAATTCTCTCTTATAAATTGACCATAAATGCGGGAAAGGACTCATTTATAATAGAATTTCACAACCCAGTAAAGAAAATAAAATTCTATTCAAAAAGAAATAAAAGAATAAAATTTTGATTTATTGAAAATTTTAGTTAATAACTTCAAACCAGAGAGATAAGGCAAGTTATCACACCAAAAAAGCAATTTATTTTAGTAGATAAAATTTTTTATCTAAAAAAGAAAGTGCGGTCAAAATCCATTGAGTTTTTGACCGCACTTTCTTTTTGGAAGCCATTAAAATAGACTTTTAGGTATCTACACATGCTTGTAATACAACATGGCAGATTTCATGTTTAATGAAAATACTCATTACTTTTCTTGTTATATAACACATATAAATATATGAAAAGCACTATAAAATGAGATAAAAGCAAATCAAATTGATCTTGAATTTCATTAAATGGATTATTTTTAGCTAATTCTAGAAAATCCATTAGCAGCCAGAAAAAAAATGCTATTCCCCTAACCATATATAATGTTCTAGCCCATTTTTTCCCTAAGAAAAAACCAATGGAAAGTACTAGCATTAAGACATAAGAACTAAAAACACCAAAGAAAAAAGAAAAGGGTCTTAAAAAGAAAAATCCGTCAATAATGTAATGTTCGCTTAAAACACTGGCTCCCCAATAAATAGCCAAAATAAAACTACAAATAGAAGCTATTGTTAGCAACAAGGGCCTTTTACCAATTTCATTAACATTAAGACTTTTATCACCAAAAAAACGACTAGCTTCTTTTGAAAAAAGAACTTTAATCGAAATTAAGAAAAAAATGAAAAGTATAACGAATACAACTGAAGATAACATTTCTGGTCGCATAAAAGTATACTGCATTAGATTATGCTCTAAACTAACCCCAATGCTAAAAAAAATCCCTGTCATGGTATACCCAGCATATAACCATTTTCCCCAATTATGCCCCCTCATTATAGAAAAGGCTGAAATAAACAGACATACTGGAAAAATAAAGTCTGCTAAAGAATAGTAACCATAAACTCTCCATACAGAAGAAGTTATTCCAGCAATTTGTGAATAAATAAGATTAATAAAAATTGCTGTTGCAATAACTAAAATTACCGTAGAAATATTTCTGATTTTGTATTCAATGTTCATATTTTCTCTCTAACAAAAAATGCGGTCGAAATTGACCGCACTCTATTATTCAAATTTCAAATTTACTCAGCTTTTACAACCTGAATACTCAGCTCAGCTAACGCCTGCGGATTCGCAAAACTTGGTGCTTCGGTCATTAAGCATGCCGCTGCCGTGGTTTTCGGGAACGCAATCACATCACGGATATTTTCGGTACCCGTTAAAAGCATGGTTAAACGGTCTAAACCGAACGCCAAACCTGCGTGTGGTGGTGTGCCGAATTTCAATGCATCCAACAAGAAGCCAAATTTTTCGCGCTGTTCTTGTTCGTTAATGCCAAGAATACGGAAGACGGTTTGTTGCATTTTCGGATCGAAAATACGCACAGAACCGCCACCCACTTCATAACCATTGATCACCATATCGTAAGCATTCGCCACGGCAGTTGTTGGTTCGGCTTCCAATTGTTCCGGTGTGAAATCACGCGGCGATGTGAATGGGTGATGCATTGCCGCCAAGTTGCCTTCGTCATCACGTTCAAACATTGGGAAATCAATGACCCAAAGCGGTTGCCATTCGTCTAAACGGGTTAAGCCGAGGTCACGGCCCAGTTTCAAACGCAATGCGCCCATGGCATCGGTGGTGGTTTGCCATTTGTCTGCGCCAAAGAACAAGATATCACCATTTTGTGCTTTCACTCGTTCTGCTAACGCTTTCCATACATCTTCAGTTAAGAATTTCGCAATCGGACTTTGAACACTTTCAAGACCGGCATTGATATCATTCACTTTCGCCCAAGCCAAACCTTTCGCGCCGTAGATACCAACAAATTGGGTGTATTCATCAATTTGTTTACGCGTAATTTCGCTGCCATTTGGTACGCGAATGACCGCCACACGACCGTTCGGATCATTGGCGGGGCCTTGGAACACTTTGAAATCTACCTCTTTAACGAGGTCTGCCACATCCACTAATTCAAGTGGGTTACGCAAATCCGGCTTATCGGAACCAAAACGATTCATCGCTTCGTGCCAAGTCATCACCGGGAATTTGCCTAAATCCACACCAATGATGTTTTGCCATAAACCATGCACCATACGTTCCATAATCTCACGCACTTCAGGCGCTGTCAGGAAAGAGGTTTCCACATCGATTTGGGTAAATTCCGGTTGACGATCCGCACGCAAATCTTCATCACGGAAACATTTCACGATTTGATAATAACGATCAAAACCGGACATCATGAGCAACTGTTTGAAAAGCTGTGGTGACTGTGGCAATGCATAGAATTTGCCTTTATGCACACGGCTTGGCACTAAATAGTCGCGCGCGCCTTCCGGTGTGGCTTTGGTTAGCATTGGGGTTTCAATATCTAAGAAACCGTTGTCATCCATAAAACGACGCACAAAGCTGGTGATTTTTGCACGAGTTTTCAAACGTTGTGCCATTTCCGGACGGCGTAAATCCAAATAACGGTATTTTAAGCGTTGTTCTTCTGTGTTGTTTTGGTTGAAGTCTAACGGCAACACATCGGAAGCATTGTAAATTTTCAATGCTTTTGCCAATACTTCCACTTCACCGGTCGCCATGTTTTTATTGATTTGGTTGTCCGGGCGAGCAATTACTTCACCTTTGATTTGAATACAAAATTCGTTACGCAAACCAGCAGCCGCGGTCAAGGCGTCTTGGTATTTCGGGTCGAAACACACTTGCACGATGCCATCACGATCGCGCATATCAATAAAGATCAACCCACCTAAATCGCGGCGGCGATGAACCCAACCGCTTAATGTTACTTCCTGACCGATATTTGCGCGGTTTAACGCACCGCAATAATGTGAACGCATCATTTTTTATTCCTTATTATATTCTGGATCATTAAAGAGAAATTAACCGTGCGATTATACGGAAATTGCCTGGGCTTTTGAATTGGAAAGCGAAATTTATTTGCGCCGTTAAAAACTTTCTCTAAAATAACCGCACTTTTTATTTCAAATCATTGCATCGCAAAAAACATGAAAGATACCCTATTCTCTGCACCCATTGAAAAATTGGGCGATTTTACCTTTGACGAAAGCGTTGCGGAAGTATTTCCTGACATGATCCAACGCTCTGTGCCGGGCTATTCCAACATCATCACAGCTATCGGCATGCTTGCCGAACGTTTTGTGACGGCAAACAGCAATGTTTATGATTTAGGTTGTTCCCGTGGGGCGGCGACCCTTTCCGCTCGTCGTCATATTAACCAACCGAATGTGAAAATTATCGGGGTGGACAATTCCCAACCGATGGTGGAACGTTGTCGCCAACACATTGCCGCCTACCACAGTGATATTCCGGTTGAGATTCTCTGTGACGACATTCGCCACATTGAGATCAAAAATGCATCGATGGTGATTTTGAATTTCACCCTGCAATTTCTACCGCCACAAGATCGCGTGGCGTTGTTGGAAAAAATTCATCAAGGATTAAATCCAAACGGCGTATTGGTGCTGTCAGAAAAATTCCGCTTTGAAGACGAGCAAACTAACGACTTACTAATTGATCTCCACCATCAATTTAAACGCGCTAACGGTTACAGCGAATTAGAAGTGAGCCAAAAACGCACCGCACTTGAAAATGTGATGCGCACAGACAGCATTGAAACCCATAAAGCGCGATTAAAAAATGTCGGCTTTTCTCATGTGGAGCTTTGGTTCCAATGCTTTAACTTCGGTTCCATGATTGCGATGAAATAAGCGCAAGCTCAAAATAAAAAAGAGCGATGGACGTAAAACGTTTTAAAAATCCACCGCACTTTTTTATTATCTATCGACGCTCTTATTCTCGTTTTTATAAAGGTTTTAAATCCTGATCCAACAAACGGGCAAGCAATAAAATACCGTCTTTAAAACGATATTCAGCATACTCTGCCTGAGCATAATATTGCCCTTTCCCCTCTGCAAAGAAATATTCCTGACTTGGCAATGCCGGCGACCAGCCTGTGTTATTAATCGGTAAATACAGGTTTGGTTCGCAGCCTGTGAAATCCGTCGGTTTAGTTTTTTCCACGCGACACAAGGTAGCAACACCCTGCTCATTTTGATGAATTAAGGCATAAATTCGTTTAGGCTGTGGTTTTCTTGTTATCTGCCAAGTGTCCTCTTCGTTGGTTTGTTCATCATTTAGCTGGTCAGGCTCATCATTAAGTTGCGCTGCAATATCCTGCAAAATGGCGTAATTCAACGACATGTAATCCCCTTGCATTAACGAACGTGGATCCACCGGCACAATTTTTAGCACAACCGGTTTGCCGGTCGCTAACACGTTTTCAAATTGCCATATCTTGTAATTTAACGGCAATAACATCAATAACGCGATAAGCAACGCCATTAACGGCTTGCATTTAGAAACACCGGAAAAATCCACCGCACTTTGTGTCGTCACTTTAGATTTCCTATGCAAGAAAAATACGACAAAGGAAAATAATGCGCCAAAGCATAAGAGTAAAAACGACTTATAAAGCAATGGGATAAAGAGCATGTAATAGTAAAGTGCCAAATTCGTGATGAGCGCCAATAAGGCGATAAAAAATAAAGTTCGGCTTGCCGAAACATAGGCAATCAACCACAGGGCAACAAAAAACAAAATAGACGGTTGAGCCACAAATCCAATCGTAAAGAGCATTAAAACAATGGCAATAAACCACTTTTCCGCCAGCGCAGATTTAAAAAAGAAGCTGATAATCCAATAAACACAGAAAGGTGTAAGACAAACAAAAAACGGCACCCACCATGAAAATGTCAACGTAGCTCGTGAAAAAATGCCATAGGTAATGACGCTGAAAAAGTCTGAGAACGTATCAATGGACGGTAACTCGTCGGCGACCTCGCTGAAATGATGAAACCAAGGAAAGAAGGTTTGGGATGCGGAATAGCTCCAAGAGCCAATACTAAAAAATAAAAGCCCCCAAGCAAGCGGTGTCACTGCCTCGCTCTGCTGATGTTTTATCATCCACAAGAACTGCCCTACAAAAACACAAACACAGCACAACATGGAAAGATAAGGCAAAGACAAGGCACCGGATGCAATGTCCTCCACGTAACTGAGGTGCCACATGCTTAAGATACTCACTACCGTTAAAGTTTGTAGCCAAACTTCTTTGCGAACGAAATAAAAAACACCGACCACACAAGAAAACAACAACGGCACAAAAATCTGCGTTGTTTCGCTAGGATCACGCTCCAAATGGTCAAACCATAAATAACCGCCAAGCAAGCCGTATCCCATCAAAAAACAAATACCAACCACCAGCGACATTTCATTACTCGCTTGCGGATAAGCTCGATGTAATCCCAATGCAGTAAGCAACATTGCAATTGCCAAGGCAAGTACAGCGAGCAACGGGTCAGATATATCAAGAATAAACGCCGCCCAAATAATGGCGGTGACCATACCGATGAGAATGGCAAAAATAAACAGAACGGACAATGCCCAAGGCATTTTCGTCTGTTGCGGATAACGGGCTTGATAAAGCTTGTACAGATATTTCATTGCTAAGATCGTCAACACAAAAATCAGCAAGCCACTTGAAAAAACAGAATCCGCAGAATTGATATGAGAAAAGAGCAACATGCTAAAGGCAACAATTATCCCCAATGCACTTGCAATTAAATTGGTGAAATCAAAACGATATTGCTTATAAAAATAAAATAATGCAGCAGAAGGCACACTCACGATCAAGAAATTTAGCACCGAAAACCAACCAAAATCGGTATCAAAAATCGTGCCATAGGCCATAAAACGAATGCCGAAGAGATGTATGATCACAAAACCAAGCAAGATTTTGGGTAAGATTCGCCAACGTTCATCATGCAATCGTCGTGTAAAAACCTCACTGAATACCAGGCCAACACCATTGAGAAATACGCCATAAACAGCAACATAGTCATAATTATCGATCTGAAGTAAATACAAAGCTAAATTTGCTGTGATAATCAGCAATAAGGCAGAAGCAACATTAGGCAACAAAAGTAACCATGGAATTTGGCACACCGACCAAATAGCAAACAATTCCCATGTATTCGCGCCCGTTTGATATGTTTGCCCAGCGAGTGCCAAGATAGCGCCAATCAGCACGGCAGCACTAAAGAATAAGGCAACCGAAACAAGTTTTAATTTCTCCGCTGCTAACTGACGACTTTCGCGCATAAAAAAATAACCGCCTGTCATCACGGAAAAAACGAACAACGTTTGCAATCCATAAATCTTCGTTAAATCGGAAAGATAATCCCAGTTAGCGGCAATGAATGTGACGACGCCGCTACTAAGAAAACCGACCGTTAACAAGAGAAACAATAAATTAAGATAACGTTCCCAAGATAAGTTGAATAACCCTGTTCTATTCATATTTTCGTTTCCTTTCAATCCCCGGTGAAAAGTTAAAGAATTTTAGTCAATTTTTAGGAGAAAAAGCAAAAGTGCGGTGAGATTTTGCGATATTTTCCTTCTCACGTTCATTCTTTCCTCATACCAATAGTGCTTCCGGTTTCCGTCTCTTTTAACAAAAACCAAATACATTTTAATCCATAAAACGCCATTAGAAATAATTTATTATTAATAATAATTATCATTTGCATAAATTGAGCAAATACGTTAGATTGCCACGCTGTAAATTTCACCTTTCATCAACCTTTAGAGGAGCATTTATGCGCAAACATTTTTCATTGCTTCCCCTCGCAATGTTAGTTACCACTGCAGTTTATGCAGAAAATTTAGAGATCATTAACGTGGTGTCTGAAAATACCGGTGCCAAAAGTAAAACCAATGTGATTACAACTGAATCGATTAATCGCAGCACGGAAACCGAATTAAAAGGTTTATTAAAAGACGAACCGGCAATTAACTTCGGTGGCGGTCGCGGCACATCACAGTGGTTTACCATTCGCGGGATGGGGCAAGATCAAGTGGATGTGAAAGTAGATGATGCTTATACCGACGCCCAACTTTTCCACCACCAAGGCCGTTTCATGTTTGACCCGGCACTATTCAAGAAAGTGAGCGTGCAAAAAGGGACTGGGTCAGCCAGTGCCGGCATTGGTGCAACCAGTGGTGCTATCGTGGCAGAAACTGTGAGCGCAAAAGATCTTCTGAAAGAAGGTCAAGACATTGGTTTTAAACTAAATGCCGGCGTCAGCTCAAACAAAGGCTGGAGCAAAGGCGCAACCGTTTATTCACGCGCCCAAGCGATGGATGTATTGCTTTCCGGCAATTGGGTAAATGAAAGCGACTATAAAGGCGGCCATAATTTCCGTAATTTGGAAGGTGGTACAAAAGTTCAAAACAGTTCATTACATCAACGTGGTTTACTCGCCAAAGTTGGGGTTGATATTACTGAAGATCAACGTATCGAATTAAGCCACCGTCAAGAGCGTCATTACGGCGTTCGCGCACTTCGTGAAGAGTTTGACTTTTCGCAAGATTGGTTAACCGCCAGAGAGCAAAACGGCCGTCCAACTCTAACAGGAGAACAGCGTGCAAACGGCTATACGTTAAGCCAAGAAGGGAATACTTGGTATGTTTTAGATCGCAATGGCAACAAAATTCCGAATACGGCAAATAACGCCCCTAGCTATCGCATCACCACGAACGATACCAGCAAAATTGAATGGACAGGTAAAAACATGGGCTTTATCAGCAATGCTAAGGCTAATGTATGGCGTAGTGTAATTAGCCGTGAAGAGCCAAGTGAACATTCCAGAACTCGTTTAATTGCCAATGGTGCCAACGTAAACTTGGACTCACCTATTGGTGAATCTCACTTAATCAAATACGGTATCAATTACCGCGATCAAGAAGGTAAGCCTAACTCACTTACCGTTCAAAACGGCGTCCAAATGAAGACCCAAAAGAAACGTGATGTGGGTATTTATACGGAAGGTATCTGGGGCTTAGGCGCGTTCACCTTAACCACCGGCTTACGTTATGATCATTTCTCATTCCGTGCAATGGACGGCTCAAAATCCAATAAAGGAAACCTAAACCCAAGTGTCGGCTTAATTTATGAAGTGAGCAATGATTTGAGTTTAAATACCAGCTTAAACTACGCTACCCGAAGTCCTCGTTTCTTTGAAGTCATGCTTTCTTCAGGATCGACTCGAGGAAAAACAGCAGTGTATTCCATTGCCAATAACATTAAACCGGAAAGATCGCGCAACGCGGAAGTGGGCTTTAACTATAAATTAGCCGACAGCCTTTCTTTGAACGGAAGTTATTTCTGGCAAACAATCCAAGATACGCACGCCTTTACTCAAATCAGACCGGGTTATTATGAAATCCAAAATGCAGGCAAATTAAGAAATCATGGTTATGAATTAGGTGCAGCCTATAAATACGAAGGCTTAACCTTGCGTGCAGGCGTGGCTTACAGTAAACCGGAATTAAACGGCAGAACCGTGGATAGCACAGTAACCGCCATTCCAATCGGTCGTACTTGGACCACCGGCGTGTCTTACCACTTCGAACAACCTGACGTTGAAATCGGTTGGAAAGGCCGCTTTGTACAACATACCAGCTACGATTCAACCACCCAAAACCGTGGCGGTGGTGCAACCACCACAAAACGCCCGGGCTATGGCGTCAACGATTTCTATATCACATGGAAACCGGTTGAAAGCGTAAATATCAACCTTGCGTTGAACAATGCATTCAACAAATACTATCGCAGCCACAGCCAACGCGCAGGCGTATCCACCTTGCCTGAGCCGGGTCGTGACGTTCGTTTAAGTGTAAACTACACATTCTAAAACTGAAAAGTGCGGTGAGATTTTACTGCGTTTTTTAAATTTATTTTGAAGGATTAAGTTCAATCGAGCTTAATCCTTTTTATTTTCCAAAGAAAACGCCATGATTCTGTGGCATAATTGCTGAGATTTTATTTAATGGAGAATATCATGCGAATTTTACATACCATGTTACGCGTCGGCGACTTACAACGTTCTATTCAGTTTTATCAAGATGTATTGGGCATGCGTTTATTGCGTACCAGTGAAAATCCGGAATACCAATATTCTCTGGCATTTTTAGGTTACGATGATGAAGACAAAGCGTCCGTATTGGAATTAACCTATAACTGGGGCGTAGAGAAATATGATTTAGGTAATGCTTACGGCCATATCGCTATTGGTGTAGATGATATTTATGCGACCTGTGAAGCGGTGCGCAAGGCGGGCGGGAATGTTACTCGCGAACCGGGCCCGGTAAAAGGTGGTAAAACTGTGATTGCTTTCGTGGAAGATCCGGACGGTTACAAAATTGAATTCATCGAAAATCAAAGCGCACAAGCCGGCTTAGGCAACTAAGTTACCCTCTAAAGTGCGGTAAAAAATTCAAGTGTTTTTTAACGTGGATTATAAACGATAATCCACGTTTTATTTTTAGGATGAGTTATGTCTGAAGCCCAAGAAACAATTAATTACAACTTATTAAAACACAGATTTCGCGGTTATTTACCGGTGGTAATCGATGTGGAAACCGCCGGCTTAAACGCCAAAACCGATGCACTATTAGAATTGGCAGCCATTACCCTAAAAATGGACGACGCCGGCAACTTAGTGCCGGACCAAAAATGTCATTTTCACATTCACCCCTTTGAAGGCGCCAATATCGATCCTGAGTCCATCAAATTTAACGGTATCGACATCGACAACCCATTACGTGGAGCCGTGAGTGAAAATATCGCTATTAGCGAGATGTTTAAAATGGTACGTAAGGCACAAAAAGACGCTGACTGCCAACGTTCAATCATCGTCGCACATAATGCGTCATTCGATCATGGATTTGTGATGGCAGCGGCGCAACGTATGAATGCCAAGCGCAACCCATTCCATCCGTTTTCCACTTTTGACACCGCCACATTAAGCGGTTTTATGTTCGGACAAACCGTATTAGTAAAAGCCTGCCAAGCGGCCAAAATTCCTTTTGACAGCCAACAAGCTCATTCTGCGTTATATGATACGGAACGCACAGCAGAGCTGTTTTGTTATATGGTGAATCATTTAAAACACTTGGGCGGATTTCCGCATGTCATAGCGGAAAATTAAAAAACATCAAAAATATCGACCGCACTTTACATTTTTTTGAAAAAACACTTGCGATAAAAAATATTTTCCAGTAGTTTAAAAAGCAATTCACATAGGAGATTCCAAAATGCGCTTTATTCGTCGTCACCATCATCACCACGTAACTGAATGATCTTTCAGGTATTTGGTGTGCTTGGAAGATGACTTCCGAGCAGGTACGAATAAAACGCTATCCTTTAAAGCCCCTCGGAAGTTGACTTTCGAGGGGTTTGTTTTTTACAGCAAAAATAAATTCCTCAGAAATTAGCCGATGATTTTATTAGACAAATTTTATTTCTCTAGTAAATTATCAATAACTTAACTCATAAGGACAAAAAAATGCTAACCAATCCAGTTGTTATTTCCATCGCAGTCTTGCTGATTCTCAGCTTGTTGCGAATTAACGTGGTCGTTGCCTTGGTTATTTCTGCCCTCACCGCAGGTTTAATCGGCGATTTAGGCCTAACAAAAACCATTGAAGCCTTTACCGGCGGCCTTGGTGGCGGTGCTGAAGTGGCAATGAACTATGCCATGCTCGGTGCCTTTGCCATTGCCATCTCCAAATCCGGCATCACTGATTTACTTGCCTATAAAGTGATTACCCGCATGAACAAAACCCCCTCTGCTAATGGGATTGCCATGTTCAAATATGCCTTATTGGGGATTTTGGTCTTGTTCTCGATTTCATCTCAAAACCTGTTACCGGTGCACATTGCATTTATTCCAATTGTTGTTCCACCACTACTTGCTGTGTTCAACAAACTGAAAATTGACCGTCGCGCCGTAGCTTGCGTCCTCACTTTCGGTTTAACCGCCACCTATATGTTATTACCGGTGGGTTTCGGTAAAATCTTTATCGAAAGCGTTTTGGTGAAAAATATTAATAATGTCGGTGCTTCATTAGGCTTACAAACAACGGTAGGTGAAGTCTCCCTCGCTATGATGATTCCGGTAACCGGGATGATTTTAGGTTTATTGACTGCCGTATTTATCACTTATCGCAAACCGCGTGAATATGCCGTCACCACAGCAGAACCAACAACGCAAGACATTGAGCAGCACATTGCTAACATTACACCAAAACAAATCACCGCAAGCCTTGTTGCGATTGTGGCGACCTTCACCACACAATTAGTCACAAGCTCTACGATCATCGGTGGTTTAGTCGGTTTAGTCATTTTTGCCGTGTTCGGTATCTTTAAGCTAAAAGAAAGTAACGATATTTTCCAACAAGGCTTACGCCTAATGGCCATGATCGGTTTCGTGATGATCGCTGCTTCCGGTTTCGCCAATGTGATTAACACAACTACCGGTGTAACTGACTTAGTGCAAACCTTAGGGCAAGGCTTACAAAGTAAAGGACTTGCAGCGTTCTTAATGTTATTCGTCGGCTTGTTGATCACCATGGGGATCGGTTCTTCCTTCTCTACCGTGCCAATCATCACCTCGATTTATGTACCGCTTTGTTTATCTTTCGGCTTCTCCCCACTTGCTACAGTGTCTATCGTGGGCGTTGCGGCAGCATTAGGTGATGCGGGCTCACCGGCTTCCGACTCAACCTTAGGACCAACATCCGGTTTGAATATGGACGGTAAACACGACCACATTTGGGATTCTGTTGTACCTACCTTCATTCACTATAACATTCCGTTGTTAGCCTTTGGCTGGCTTGCAGCAATGACTCTCTAATCCTAAAAGTGCGGTCGGAAAAACACATAAATTTTCCACCGCACTTTTGCTTCCTTATGTCTATGAACAACATTTCCACGCAACGCTTAAAACAAAGCCTTCAACATTTCTTTGCACGTTATGCCACGCAAAAAGAAGAGATTGTTTATGCAAAATTTTCACCCAATCTGTTTACGGAAAATTGGCAAAAAACGGCATTTTATTTTGAGCAAATAGAGCTCACTCTCGTGCAGCTTGAACAGATTGAAAGCGATAACATTGAAGTCTGGCAGTTTTATACGCAAAAACTATCCGCACAATGCACCGCACTTTCTGATGCCTTAATGCGTCAACAGCAAAATGCTCAGCTCTTTCCGGTTAAAGATAAAGAAGAAAATAAACCGCAAAATAAACGTCAGCATCCCGTACACAGTTTGCCACCACGCGAACGCTTGGCAAAATATTATGAATATTTAGCGTCTTTTAATGAAAAAATTCAGCACGAGCAAGACAGTTTAAGTGAAGCGCAGAGAGAGGGACTTCCATTTAACCGATTAAAACTGGAACAACTAGAACAACGTCGCGCCCGTTGCTTGGAAGCCATCGAAATGTTAGAGGAATATTTAATTTTCCTCGAAAAGCAAAAATAGTCGTAATAAAAAACCTCGCAAACATCGCGAGGTTTTTTCATTCCGCTCAAATAAATTAGCCAGTGTAACGGCCTACACCCAGTTCATCTTCTTTACGGGTGCGGTTAATTACCATTTGTGGCGATTGCAACACACGCAAGCCCATTTGGTCTTCGGTGCGTACCACTTCACCACGTAGGGAGTTTGTGAATACATCGGTGATTTTAATATCAACAAATTTTCCGATCATTTCCGGCGACCCCTGGAAATTCACAATACGGTTGGTTTCCGTACGACCGGTTAATTCCATAATATCTTTCTTCGATGGGCCTTCTACCAACACGCGTTGCTCCGTACCTAACATCGCGCGACTGAATTGAGCCGCTTGATTGTTGATGCGTTGTTGCAACAAATACAAACGTTGTTTTTTCTCGTCTTCAGTCACATCATCTGGGTAATCTGCCGCCGGTGTACCAGGACGGGCAGAATAAATAAAGCTGAAACTCATGTCGAAATTCACTTGAGCAATCAAATTCATAGTCTGCTCGAAATCTTCATTGGTTTCACCCGGGAACCCCACGATGAAATCAGAGCTGATTTGAATATTCGGACGTACCGCTTTTAGTTTGCGAATAATGGATTTGTATTCAAGCGCTGTATGTCCGCGTTTCATCATGGTTAAAACGCGGTCTGAACCGGATTGCACCGGCAAATGAAGGAAACTCACCAGCTCCGGTGTATCACGATACACGTCGATAATATCATCGGTGAATTCGATCGGATGACTCGTGGTAAAACGTAAACGGTCAATACCGTCAATGGCAGCGACTAAACGCAATAATTCCGCAAAGGTACAAATTTCACCGTCAAACGTCGGGCCACGATAAGCATTCACGTTTTGACCAAGCAAGTTCACTTCACGCACGCCCTGTGCGGCTAACTGTGCAATTTCAAATAAAATATCATCTACCGGGCGGCTTACTTCCTCACCACGGGTATAAGGCACCACACAATAAGTACAATATTTATTACAGCCTTCCATAATAGAAACGAATGCGGTTGGTCCCTCTGCACGAGGCTCCGGCAAACAGTCAAATTTTTCAATTTCCGGGAAACTAATATCTACAACGGAGCTTTTCCCGCCACGAATTTGGTTGATCATTTCAGGCAAACGATGCAATGTTTGCGGCCCGAAAACAATGTCCACATAAGGCGCTCGGGTGCGAATGTGTTCGCCTTCCTGCGATGCCACACAGCCGCCCACGCCAATCAATAAATTAGGGTTATTTTTCTTTAATTCTTTCCAACGCCCTAATTGATGAAAGACTTTTTCCTGTGCTTTTTCACGAATGGAACAGGTATTTAATAATAAAACATCCGCTTCTTCCGGCACCTCGGTAAGTTCCAAACCGTGTGTGCTGTGTAATAAATCCGCCATCTTAGATGAATCGTACTCGTTCATCTGACAGCCCCAAGTTTTAATATGTAGTTTTTGCGTCATACTGGCTAAAATTTACTCTAATGGTTCATAAAAATTGACTGGCTATTCTACCGAGTTGCGCTTTTTCTCGCTAGTAAAAAAGCAGATTTTCTCAAGAATTTTACCTGTTGTAGGTAGAAATAATGCTTTACCAAAACATGTCAAAAAAAGGAAAAGAGCGGTCTGAATTTGTCTTAAACGACATAAAATTGCAGAGAAAAGAAGAAAGGAAAAGGCAGATAAAACACCGTAGACAAGTAAGCTTAACCTGAAATTTATCTGCCATTCATCAATACATGGAATGACTTACTGATTGGGGGAATAATAAAGTTTACCGATTTCAATCTTTTGGCGACCGGTTTGTTCGCGCCACTTATTGCTGTCACGCAACGAATAAACACAACCGCAATATTCTTGCTGATAAAAACGCTCGCGTTTACTGATTTCAATCATACGTTGTGAGCCTCCTTCTTTGCGCCAGTTATAATCCCAATAAATCACATCGTCATATTTTTCTGCCGCACGATGACCGCAACCGTTAATTTGCTCCATGTCTTTCCAGCGAGAAATGCCAAGGCAACTGGTGAATACCGGGAAACCGTGCTCATGAGCATATTCAGCCGCTTTTTCAAAACGCATATCAAAACACATGGTACAACGAATGCCGCGTTCCGGCTCCCATTCCATGCCTTTGGCACGGTCAAACCATTCTTGACGATCATAGTCGGCATCAATAAATGGAATACCAAATTTTTGCGCAAAACGAATATTTTCTTCTTTGCGAATCAAATATTCTTTTAACGGGTGAATGTTCGGGTTGTAGAAATAAATCGTAAATTCAATACCGGACGCCAAAATGGCTTCCATCACCTCACCCGAGCAAGGCGCACAACAGGAGTGCAAAAGCAGTTTATTGTGCCCTTCAGGCAATTCCAATTTTTCACGAATAAAAGGTGCATTTGGATCTTTGCGTGGTTTTTGTTTGCGTGTTTTATGTTGAAAACCGACCGCACTTTGAGATTGTTGTTCTGTCATGACTATTTAGCTTGAAGAATTTCGATACATTTATAAACAAATATTGTTGAACCTTTTGGATTATAAAGTGAAAACACAAAAAACTTTGGCGTATCGGCAGACTTTACTTCAAGTACAGTCTTTGTATTCGCCTTATTTGTATATTCCCACATCTGTGAATTATCGGTTCGAACGAGTTTTTCGTTGGGCGGTAGCAAACCGCTTTCCATGTGATGCTTATCAATTTGGTTGAAAAACGTCACCATTTTAGATGCGCCATTTGGTTCTGCGCAGGAAAAATCGGCTGATAAAACTGACTGGTTAAAAAAGCACAACAAACATGTTAGGAGTCGCTTTTTCATTAATATGCTCTATCCACGGATAAATACGCTAAGGAAATCAACGCTTGTTTATACTCGCTTTCCGGCAGAATCTGAATCGCATCAACGGCTTTTTGTGCTTCTTGTTTAGCGCGATCCATCGCGTAATCAAGGGATTTATGTTCTGCCATAATAGCTAACACCTCATCAATGGCCTCACGTTTCCCACCTTGTTCGATGGCTTCGCGAATTAACGCAGCCTGTTGTTCATTGCCGTGGTGCATCGCATGTAATAAAGGAAGGGTCGGTTTGCCTTCGGCTAAATCATCGCCCACATTTTTCCCTAAGGCCTTGGCATTCGCGCTGTAATCCAACACGTCATCCACTAACTGGAATGCTGTGCCGAGATAACGACCGTAATTCTGTAATGCTTTTTCCTGCTCGTCATCCGCATCGGCAATGATTGCGGCAGCTTGCGCCGCCACCTCAAATAAACGAGCGGTTTTGCTGTAAATCACCCGCATATAATTTTCTTCACTGGTTTGCGGATCGTTCACATTCATTAATTGTTGCACTTCGCCTTCTGCCAACACATTGGTGGCATCCGCCATAATGCGCAAAATTTTTAAAGATTCCAGCTGAGCAACCAATTGGAACGCACGGGTATAAATGAAATCCCCCACCAACACGCTTGCGGCATTACCAAATTCTGCATTTGCCGTAGCACGCCCACGACGCATATCCGATTCATCCACAACATCATCATGCAACAAAGACGCTGTATGAATAAATTCGACAAAGGTGGCACACGTAATAGCTTTTTGCCCTTCAAAACCTAAGGCTCTTGCTGCCAACACGGTAATTAAGGGACGAATGCGCTTGCCACCGCCTTGCACAATGTAGAATCCTAATTGATTAATCAGCACCACATCTGAGTTAAGTTGGGCTAAAATCGATTCGTTCACTTTTTGCATATCCGCTTGGCTTAATGCCTGGATTGCATTCATATCCATAAAATTTGTTGTATTCATTTCTATAATTAGGCCACTTAAAATTAGGGGAAGTAGATGAAATTGAAAACGAAAGTACAGTTGATTCTACCCGATTTTTCCCCCTTTCTGAAATTAAACTACCTAAATTGCCAATTTTTTTATTTTATCGTAAATAAGTTCTTGCTATCCCCTAAATTTTTACGTAGAATTTGCGCCCTATTTATATGAATTTTATGTGCGAAATGAAACAACATTAGAGCACAATTATAGCGGAGTATTTATGTACGCAGTTTTCCAAAGTGGCGGTAAACAACACCGAGTAAGCGAAGGTCAAGTCGTTCGTTTAGAAAAACTTGAACTTGCAACTGGCGCAACAGTTGAATTCGATTCAGTGTTGATGGTCGTTAATGGTGAAGATGTTAAAATCGGTGCCCCAGTAGTTGCTGGTGCAAAAGTAGTGGCTGAAGTAGTTGCACAAGGTCGTGGCGATAAAATTAAAATCGTTAAATTCCGTCGTCGCAAACACAGCCGTAAACAACAAGGTCATCGTCAGTGGTTCACAGAAGTGAAAATCACTGGGATTCAAGCATAATTTCAGAGGAGATCAAGTAGATGGCAACTAAAAAAGCTGGTGGTTCAACTCGTAACGGTCGTGATTCTGAAGCTAAACGTCTTGGTGTTAAACGTTTCGGTGGTGAATCTGTATTAGCAGGTAGCATCATCGTTCGTCAACGTGGTACTAAATTCCACGCGGGCAACAACGTTGGAATGGGACGTGACCACACCTTATTCGCGACAGCCGATGGTAAAGTAAAATTTGAAGTAAAAGGCGAGAAAAGCCGTAAATACGTAAGTATTGTTACTGAATAATTTTATAAAAAGAATAAAACGCCCTGCTCAATGCAGGGCTTTTTTATAGGTAAAATCATGAAACAACAACCTATGTTAGGTTTTCTTTTTGCCCTGATCACCGCCATGGCGTGGGGCTCTTTGCCTATTGCATTAAAGCAAGTTGTTTCCACTATGAATGTGGAAACCATTGTTTGGTATCGCTTTATCGTTGCCAGTGTTGTTATCCTCTTACTCCTTGGTTACAAAAAAGCATTGCCCAACATATCAAAACTGGGTTATTACAGTACGTTAGTTATGCTTGGCGTACTCGGATTAGCCGGTAATTTTTTCTTATTTAATAACTCACTCAATTATATTGAGCCTTCCGTTGCACAAATTTTTATCCATTTGTCCTCTTTTGGTATGCTCATTTGCGGTGTTGTGATTTTTAAAGAAAAATTAGGGTTACACCAAAAAATCGGTTTGATCTTATTAACCATCGGCTTAGGTTTCTTTTTTAATGATCGCTTAGAAATCTTCACAGGGTTAAATATCTACTCCACCGGTGTTTTTCTCAGCATTAGCGCGTCTTTAATATGGGTTGCTTACGGCATGGCACAAAAACTCATGCTAAGAAAATTCAGCTCACAACAAATTTTGCTGATGATCTATTTTGGTTGCGCCCTTGTCTTTACGCCTTTTGCTAAATTTTCACAAGTACAAGGCTTAACGCCTATCAGCCTTGGTTGCTTAATTTACTGTTGTTTAAATACGCTATTTGGTTATGGTGCTTATGCTGAAGCATTAAATCGTTGGGAAGTGTCAAAAGTCAGCGTGGTCATTACCTTGGTTCCGTTGTTTACTATTTTATTTGCGCACCTTGCCCACTATATCGACCCAACAGATTTTGCCGCCCCTGAACTAAATACTATTAGCTATATCGGTGCGTTTATTGTAGTATGCGGGGCAATTTTATCCGCCATCGGGCACAAGTTATTCCCTGCTCGCCCAAAAGTGCGGTAGTAATTTTCAGTATTTTGGAGAAGTTGAATGAAATTTATTGATGAAGCTTTGATTCGTGTCGAAGCCGGTGACGGGGGCAACGGCTGTGCCAGTTTCCGTCGTGAAAAATATATTCCCAAAGGCGGTCCGGATGGGGGCGATGGTGGTGACGGTGGTGATGTTTATTTAATCGCTGACGAAAACCTCAACACGCTTATCGATTACCGTTTTGAAAAACGCTTTGCCGCTGAACGCGGGGAAAACGGACGCAGTGCAAACTGTACCGGACATCGAGGTAAAGACATTACTTTACGTGTACCGGTGGGAACGCGCGCTATTGATAACGACACTCAAGAAATTATCGGTGATTTAACCAAAAATGGCATGAGATTATTAGTTGCTAAAGGTGGTTATCATGGATTAGGTAATACTCGTTTCAAATCCTCCATTAACCGCGCTCCACGCCAAAAAACCATGGGAACACCGGGTGAAAAACGCGATTTACTATTAGAATTAATGTTGCTCGCCGATGTTGGGATGCTCGGTTTACCAAATGCCGGCAAATCTACTTTTATCCGCGCCGTTTCTGCAGCTAAACCGAAAGTCGCTGATTATCCGTTTACCACTTTAGTGCCAAGTCTCGGTGTGGTGAAAGTAGATGACAATCGCAGTTTTGTTATCGCGGATATTCCCGGGTTAATTGAGGGGGCATCAGAAGGTGCCGGATTAGGTATTCGTTTCTTGAAACACTTAGAACGTTGTCGCGTATTAATTCACTTAGTGGATATCAATCCGATTGACGATTCTGATCCTGCAGATAACGTAGCAATTATCGAATCTGAACTTTTCCAATACAGTGAATCCTTAGCGGATAAACCACGTTGGCTGGTGTTCAACAAAATCGATACGATGAGCGACGAAGAAGCTCATGAACGTGCAGAAGAAATTGCGAAACGCTTAGGCTGGGAAGAAGATTATTATTTGATCTCTGCTGCGGCTGGCAAAAATGTACCTCAATTGTGTCGCGACATCATGGACTTCCTAGAAGCGCATCCACGTGAAACGGAAGAAACACCGGTAGAAAATGAAGAAGTGAAATTCAAATGGGAAGATTACCATCAAGAGCAATTAGAAAATGCTGATTTTGATGATGAAGATGATGACGACTGGGATGACTGGTCAGAAGAAGATGAGGAAGGCGTAGAAATCATCTACAAGCCTTAATCAGATATAAAAAAGTGCGGTCAAAAAACACGTAGATTTTTGACCGCACTTTTTTATGAATTACCGCAGAAAAAACTAGCCTTTTCGTGCATTTTTCATGATTCGCTCTTTTGCCACTTTCCACTCGCGCTCTTTAATATCTTCCCGCTTATCCTGTTGTTTCTTACCCTTCGCCAAACCAATTTTGACTTTTGCCCATGCACCTTTCCAATATAAAGAAAGGGCAATTAACGTAAATCCATCACGATTTGCTTTGCCGAATAAAGAATCCAATTCACGTTGTTTCAGCAATAATTTACGGGTTCGAGTTGGGTCACACACCACATGGGTTGATGCGACACTTAAAGGTTGAATGCTCGCGCCAAATAAAAAAGCTTCACCATTTTTAAAAATAACATAACTATCACTTAAATTTGCTTTGCCGGCGCGCATAGATTTCACTTCCCAGCCTTGCAATTCAAGACCTGCCTCAATTTCACCTTCAATAAAATAATCGTGTCTCGCGCGCTTATTTAATGCGATCGTATTAGAACCGGGTTTTACTTTTTTCTTGGTCATATATTATTGGAAATTAAACATAAATTGGCGCACATTCTACCGAATCCACGCAAAGATAGCAAAAGCACACAATAAGGATAATTTGTCTCCCGTTTGGCAATAAAGGCGACTTGTTAATTTTTAATACTCTTAAGGAGTGAAATGTATCCGGTCATTTCCTTTACGTAGAAATGGCAAAAAAACCACCGCACTTTTTTCTTTGGGAATAAAAAAAATCAGCGCCCAATGCGCTGATTCCCTTTATTCTAACTCTCCACAAAAGCGATAACCTTCTCCGTGAATGGTCGTGATAATTTCCGGGGTATCAGGATGATCTTCAAAATGTTTTCGAATACGGCGAATCGTAACATCCACCGTGCGATCTTGTGGCTTAAGTTCGCGTCCTGTCATTTTTTTCAATAATTCTTCACGGGTTTGAATTTTTCCCGGATTTTCGCAGAAATGCAACATAGCACGAAATTCACTGCGCGGTAGCTTACGCTCTTCGCCTTCCGGCGTAACCAAAGTACGGCTATTTAAATCTAATGTCCAACCATTAAATTTATATTGTTCAATTTGATGAGCACGCTGATTTTCCTGCATTGTGCGCTGTAATAAATTGCGTGCACGAATCGTTAATTCACGTGGATTAAACGGTTTAGTAATGTAATCATCCGCCCCAATTTCCAAGCCGAGAATTTTATCCACTTCATTATCCCGACCGGTTAAAAACATCAGCGCGATGTCTGCATTCTCACGCAATTCGCGGGCAAGCATTAAACCATTTTTCCCCGGCAAATTAATATCCATAATGACCAAATTAATGTCTTCTGTTTCTAGAATTCGGTGCATTTGGGAACCGTCAGCCGCTTCAAAAACATCATATCCTTCGGCTTCAAAAATACTTTTTAATGTATTTCTGGTAATCGTTTCATCTTCAACAATTAAAATTTGTGGCGTTTGCATTAGCAAATCCTTCATTTTCTTAGTTATTACTTCGGTATTCAGTTATTCGACAACACATAACCTGAATTTTATAATTGCAACATTATTGTAACAACAAAAACAATTAAATGAGAATTTATTCGCCTTTGATTTTATGATCTATATCATAAAATCAACAGGATTCGACAAATAAAAAATCCTTCAATAAACAATGTTATTGAAGGACTCGCTAAAGTTACACACAAAGCTAAAGTACGAGAGAAATCAACGTTTTTTCTTACCACCCTGACGCGCTTTAAAACGCGGGTTTTCTTTACAAATCACATATACGACACCATGACGACGCACGACTTTACAACCAGGATGGCGAGTTTTTGCTGTTTTTAATGAAGATAAAACTTGCATAAACATTCCTTATTTCGATTTGAAAATGCCGAACTTGCCATAACGATTAGCAAAATCGCTTGCACGCCCTTCATTGGCAACTTGTCTAACTTTACCGGTATAAAATGGATGTGATGCCGAGGACGTATCACACATAAATACCGGATATTCTTTGCCATCTTCCCACTTCATGGTGTTTGTGGTTCTGGCACAAGAGCGAATCAAAAAGCCTTGCTTAGCATTGGAATCATAAAAAAGAACGGTACGATAATTTTCCGGATGAATCCCTTTTTTCATTTTACACAACCTTATTTCTTGATGAAAAATAACAATGCGCGCCATGTTACACAAAAAACGCCACCCAAGCAAACTTATTTTAATTAAAAAAATAAGGAGGTAGAAAAAAGTGTTGAATCAAGCTTTACATAAGCAAAAATAACTTAGAAAAACACTCAAGATGCCTAATTAATTTTTATAAAAAACAATGTTATTTTCGACCGCACTTTAATAAAAACCTAATAAGTTCTTATTTCAGGTGCTTGATAGGATTTAATAAACTGTTCTATTTCAAGAAGATCTGTACTGAATAACAATTTGTCAAAATGTGTTTGACTCAAGAATCCCTCACTTACCATGCTTTGATACATGTTTCTGAGCGGTTCATAAAAACCATTTTGGTTAAATAAAATACAAGGATGCGGATTTTGTCCAATACGCGACCAAGAATACACTTCACAGATTTCTTCTAGTGTTCCCGGTCCACCAGGCAACGCAATACAAGCATCAGCAAATGCCAACATCTTTGCTTTCCGTTCCGCCATAGAATTGACCACGATAATTTCTGTACAGCCACTGTGCGCAACTTCCCTTTCTCGTAAAAATGCGGGAATCACGCCTATCACTTCCCCACCATGAGATAATACGGTATCTGCCAACAATCCCATGAGTCCTGCTTTGCCACCACCATAAATCAATCGATGATGATGTTGTGCAAGCCATTTACCCAACTCAATTGTTGCCTGCTGATATGCCGGTACATTTCCCAATGCCGCACCACAATAAACGGTGATATTCATTTTATTCCCTCAATAATATGACTTCGTATAAAGTCGGCTCGCTGTGAATTTATTTCACAAAAAACGCGACCAGACCATAAGGTGCGATATTTTACAGCAATTTGTTTTCTGTAGTGCTAGAATGTGCCCCATTTTATGGAAAATCATCACTGTATCTTATGAAAAAATATCTTCTTCTCGCGTTCTGTTTACTCACAACATTGAGCCTACAAGCTGCGGATCTCTTCAATAATAAACCGAAATTTTTACCGGTGGATCAAGCATTTCAGCTACATGCAGAACAGCAGCATGAAAATATTTTGTTGAATTGGCAAATTATCGACAATTACTATCTTTACCAAGACAAGCTGGAATTTTCACTTAACGGTCAGCCAATTGACGTTCAACCGCAATTTTTAACTACAGCGGAACAGTATCAAGATCCTTATTTCGGCACAGTAAATATTTTCAAGCGCCAACTCGCCCTTAAGTTACCGCTGCCAAATAAAGGTGCGCAAGATCTTTTAGACGTTACCTACCAAGGTTGTACCCAAGGCTTTTGTTATCCGCCGGAAACCAAACAGTTTGTACTCGGTGAAATTCCACAAGTGGCTATGACCGCGCAACTGAAAGCGGATGAATTGCAAAGTGCGGTAGGAAATTCAGATGTTTTATCATCACATCAAAATCAACTTGCTGACAGCCTATTTCAGAGCAAGTATGCCATGTTGTGGTTTTTTGTCCTCGGTATCGGGTTGGCTTTTACCCCTTGCGTCCTCCCGATGCTACCGTTGTTATCAGCCATCGTGATTGGTAGCCGCACAGAAAAAAGTAGCACATGGCGAGCTTTGGCGTTAAGTTTCGTGTATGTGCAAGGCATGGCATTAACTTATACTTTATTGGGTTTATTGGTCGTACTCATCGGTTTACCGTTCCAAGTGGCGTTACAAAGCCCTTATGTTTTAATTGGATTGTCGCTGGTTTTCACCTTGCTGGCGCTTTCAATGTTTGGTGTATTTACCTTACAACTGCCCTCCTCCCTGCAAACTAAACTGACTCAGCTCAGTCAACAACAAAAGAGCGGTGCCTTTTTCGGTGTATTTGCCATGGGCGCAATCGCCGGTTTAGTGGCTTCGCCTTGCACCTCAGCCCCGCTATCAGGCGCATTGCTGTATGTAGCGCAATCAGGGGATTTTGTGATCGGTGCGTTAACTTTGTATTTATTAGCCCTCGGCATGGGTTTACCGCTCATTCTAATTACCGTCTTCGGCAACAAAATCCTACCAAAATCCGGCGCTTGGATGGAAAACGTAAAAACCGCATTTGGTTTTGTCATGTTAGCGTTACCGGTGTTTTTACTTTCCCGTATTCTTCCTGCCGTTTGGGAACCTCGTTTATGGGCATTACTCGGCGTAAGTTTCTTTGTCTGGCTAGCCATGCAAATGCGTACCTACGGCATCGGATTATTCTTCCGTATTGTATTCCTCATCGCAGCCATGGCACTCGCTCAGCCGTTACAAACATGGTTATGGCAAAATAATACGCAATCCAAAGAGAACCAAAGTGCGGTTCAAAATTCACTTGAATTTCAACAAGTGCACAGCTACGACGAGCTTCAACAAGCATTAGCACAAAATCCCAAAGCCATGGCAATGATCGATCTCTATGCAGATTGGTGTATTGCCTGCAAAGAGTTTGATCATAAAACCTTTGCCGATTCAAAGGTGCAGGCGGCGTTAAAAGACGTTTTATTGTTAAGAATCGATATGACGAATAACAGCGAAAATAACCGCACTTTAATGAAACAGTTATCGGTAACCGGTTTGCCGACATTGATTTTCTTTAATGCCGAAGGCAAAGAAATCGGAGCCCAGCGCATTACCGGTTTTATGGAAAGTGAGACATTTTTGCAAACACTCCAAGCGGCTAAAAACAGCATTCATTAACGATTAAGAAAAAATCCTTTTCTTTTTTAGTCATTTTTTTCTTCGAGATTAATTGTTAGCATATGCAACCTCAATCTTGATTACTTCTATTTAAGGAAAGGAAAAATGTTTTTAAACAAATACAGCAACTACTTTTTAGGTTTATTACGTATCGTTTCAGGCTATGCTTTTGTGTTGCACGCAACAGCAAAATTCTGGGAATTCCCTGTTTCCATGACTGGCGGCAATGGCGCTGTGGAATTGGCTTCATTAATGGGCGTAGGCGGCATCATTGAACTTATATTCGGTATTCTCTTAATTTTAGGTTTATTTACTCGCGTCTCCGCTTTCTTACTAAGTGGCCAAATGGCGGTCGCTTACTTCATGTTCCATGCGCCTAAAGGTTTCTTATTTCCATTGGCCAATGGCGGTGAAACCGCATTTTTATACTGCTTTATCTTCTTATATTTTGTATTTGCCGGCGCCGGTGCATTCGCATTAGATAACAAAATCAGTAAAAAATAATCTCTCCGATGGAGATAAAAAGGATGAGGACGCACCTCATCCTTTTTTCTATATCAAATGAAACAATAAAAAACCGCACTTGAGGTTTACTTCAAGTGCGGTCATTTTTATCGGCGTTTTTTCGCAAGGAAATTATTTACCGCTCCATGCTTTAATAGCATCTAAACGGGCTTTCACTTGGCTTTGGGAATCACCTTTGAAATAATCTTTAGCTAAACCGCCTTCCCAACCACCGTAGTTCGGGTTAGGTAACACAATGTAAGTTTTACCGAATTTCGCTTGGTTTTTCGCCACAAAATCACGACGATCTGCATTTAATTTACCGTGTGTTGCATCACCGAAATCATCTAAGTTATCACCGACATAAAGTACGATGTCATAACCTTGGCTTTCGATTTCAGCAAAACGAGCAGATTTGGCAGATTTATCTTTTTTGAGGTAAAGAGAAGATTCATCAACACCCGTAAAACCTAAACGTTTCATGTCATCAATGGTGCCAGCTTTTTCATTTTTGTCTTTACGATTAGACACATAGAACATTTTGCCTTTGTGTGAATTAACGTAATTATTAAATTCTACCGCACCGGCAATAGCGCCTGATTCTCTCGCATCAACCCAACGAGTCCAATCTTTGCCATCAAATGGTTTGTTATTTTGGATTTGCCAACCTGCATATGGGCTGTTATCAATCATAGTTTCATCCAAATCCACTACAACCGCTTTTTTCTTGCCTTTTTTCACTTTTGCGTGATCAAAGGCGACTTTTGCCGTATTAAAAGCTTGATACGCCAATGCATTGTATTCACCGGATTCTTGCATCCAGTTAATGCCTAACACTGCTTGTTGCTGTAATTGAGCGTCGCCTTGTGTCGCCTGATGAGTACAACCGGCTAATACAAACGCAGAAACCACGGCAAGTGCGGTCATTTTTAATGTTTTTTTCATGAAATTCTCCTTTGGGTTTGATAAATCGCTAAAAACAATAGCACCCCTATTTTGAATCAGGGGACTATTTTATTCAATAGCCATAAAAACAAAAAAGGCATGTTTAACACATGCCTTTTATTGATATGTTTATTTCGCTAAACATTGGCTATAGCTGTCTGCGGTAAACTGCAAGAAAGCCGCATAAGGGTTGCCTTCCGCTTTGACGCTATCGCCCATCGGGTCAAGGCGTCCGACTTTTACTTGTGTCGCTTTGCTTAAACTTTCAATCACTTTTGGTGTGAACTGAGGTTCAGCAAATAAGCAACTGACTTTGTGTTCAGCAATTTCTTCTTTAATTTTTGCTAAGGTTTTTGCTCCCGGCGCCACCAACGGATTAATGGTGAAATAACCGGTTTGATTTAAACCATAGGCTTGATTGAAATAGCCATAAGCATCGTGGAAGACATAGAAGCCTTTGTCTTTTACGTTTTCTAATTGCGCTTTAATTTTCACACTGGTTTCAGCCAAAGTGCGGTCAAATTCCTCGACGTTTTTTTCAATCAGTGCTTTTTTCTCCGGATATTGTTTTACCAGTTTTGCGGCAATACGTTGTGCCACAACTTTACTGATATCCGGTGAATACCATACATGCCAGTTAATCGAAGCATCATCGTCATGATGATGTTCATGTCCTTCATGTGCATGTTCATGTCCAGCGTGCTCGTGTTTATGATCGTGATCGCCGTGTGCATGTTTGTGGTCATGCCCTTCGTGCGCATGATGATGACCTTCATGGCCGTGTTCATGGGCATCGCCTTCACCGTGATGATGGTGATGCTCGCCTTTCATGAGGAAAGGTTCAATCGCGGCAATGTCTTTAATGGTTAAGACTTTTTTATAATCTAGATCATCAATAGATTTATCCAAAAATAGATCTACGTCTTCGCCAATCCAAACCACCATTTCAGCAGATTTTAATTTTTGTGCATCGGAGGGTTTCAAATTGTAATCGTGTGGAGAAGCGCCTGTCGGCACTAATACATCCACATCTGTTACCCCATTTGCAATCGCGCTAGCAATAAACCCAAGCGGTTTAATGGAAGTGACAATCGTAGCGGAAGCCACTGCAGAGAAAGAAAGAATCGCTGCGGCAATCGCCGTTTTTTTCAAACCTTGTACTAATTGAGTCATTGTATTTCCTTCTATGATGAGATAGGTAAGTTGAACAAAACGCAGCTAGGTTACTCTTTTTTTATTTAGATGACTATCTTTTTTTATAAAAAAAAATAAGTCAATCCTTTTTCTGTAATAACTTATCAATGACACGAGAAACTGCAAAAAAACCAAACGTCGCCGTAATCATCGTTGCTGCACCAAACCCATTGGCACAATTCATGGTGGCAGACGCAGAGCAGTTTTCCCCCATTTGAGGAAAAATCAGTGGTTGGGTAGAAAAGACCGCCTCGATAGAAAATTTACGTTTTGGATTTTGCGTGAAATGATAATCCTTGCGTAAAACCGACCGCACTTTTGCCAGCAGTGGATCTTGAATGGTGCGGCTTAAATCGGCAATTTGAATTTGACTGGGATCTGTTTGCCCACCGGCGCCCCCCACGGTGATAACTTTGATTTTATGGCGTTTACAGTAGACAATTAACGCCGCTTTTGTTTTGACATTATCAATAGCATCAATGACATAATCGTAGCCTGCATGAAGATATTGGGATAAATTCTCCGCAGAAATAAAATCATCAATCACATTGACATCGCATTCGGGATTGATCAATTTTACTCGTTGTTGCATGACCTCTGTTTTGAGCTGACCAATATTGCCCGTCAAGGCATGAATTTGGCGGTTAATATTCGTCACACAAATATCATCCATATCAATCATCGTGATTTTTCCCACGCCTGAGCGAGCAAGCGCTTCCACCGCCCAAGAGCCCACGCCACCGATACCAATAACACAAATATGTGCTTGACATAAACGGGCTAAAGCCTCGGTACCATATAAACGACCGATACCGCCGAAACGTTGTTCGTAATTATCCACGCGTGCCATTAGTGCAACACCCAAACGCGACCATAATGTTTTGACAAGCCGGCAATATGACCCGCCTGCTCACCGATACCACGATATAAATCGAAATGGTGTCCGTTTACCGCACCGCCCACATCTAATGCCACCATCAAATGCAGTTTATGTTCTCCCGTCCAGTTGCCGCTATTGTCCATTTGCGGCACTTCGACCAACAAGACACTACCCAACGGAATCACACCACGGTCAGAAGCCACCGAAGCCATTGGCACTAACGGCACACCTGCCGCGCCTTTCACTTTGCCGTGCGGATCATTTTTAAAGAAGACATAAGACGGATTACGCTCGAGTAAACCTTGAACTCGTGACGGATTTGCATTCGCCCAATCACGAATCGCCTGAATAGACATTTTTTCTTTCGGAATCTCGCCATCTTCCACCAATAAGCGCCCCACGGCGGCATACGGGTAACCATTTTGGCCGGCATACGCAAAATAATTCAAATTGCCTTCACCAAAATCGACATAACCACTGCCCTGCACGCCAAGCAAGAAGTTATCAATCATAGAATCACTATACGCCAGTTCTAATCCTTTGCCTTTCAATGCGCCGGCATAAATTTCAGCCCGGGAAAAACGTTTTTGTGTCGGAAGCGCATAAATCGGTTGGTTATATTTACCTTGCTGTGTGCGGCGAGCATGAATCACCGGGGAATAATAGCCCGTCATTAACACGTTTTGATAGCCGTCAAAGCCTTTCATCACTTGCGAATGAATCCCAAAATTATTTAATTCGTTGACGTTTGCCCCGGCGAGTACCCAGGCAGTAACCTTGTCGTAAATTGGTGCAAAGTTACTGCTTAATTTGCCGGAATAACTATGAATATTGGATAACTGCGCTAAAAAATCACCTTGGTTTATGACCGCACTTTTGTTCTCAACTTGATTGACCGGCACCAAAATCGCTTGTTGATAACTTCTGCCCTGATAAACCGCACCAAATTTCTGTGGGTCAATGTCGGATGCCCCCGAATTACGCGACGTTTTGCCGCCATTGGAGGAACAAGAAGCCAAAAGTACAATGGCGGATAATGTTAAAAATGTAGACCAAAAAGTTTGATTAAGGCGCATACAAAGTCCTAAATGAAAATAAACAAAATAAATGAAGGGCGAATTTTACACCAATTTATGCTGAATGAATATGCGCCTCGGGTGGGCGATAACAATAAAGTGCGGTAGATTTTCGACATATTTTTTCACATTTAGCCCGACGGAAAAGAGATTTCATGTTTAAAAAAACAACATATCGGCTATTTTTATAACAAACACACATTATTTTTATGTTTAAACTTGCAATTCATTTTTAAACAGGTATATTTAGCGCCCTCGAACGCGGGGTGGAGCAGCTTGGTAGCTCGTCGGGCTCATAACCCGAAGGTCGTCGGTTCAAATCCGGCCCCCGCAACCAGATTCTAAAAGAAAGGCATTCGTTTTTACGAATGCCTTTTTTCTTATCGCTTAAACCGATTTCTTTTGTAATGCGTCTAACAGTTTCTGATGGATGCCACCAAAGCTGCCGTTGGACATTACCAAAATATGATCCGTTGGTTTGGCTTCAGCTGCAATGAGATGAACAAAGTCATCCAAATTATCGCTGTCATACGCCGGCTGAGTTAAATGCGCCGCGATTTCCGCCACTTTCCACGGAATGGTGTCCGGTTGAAATAAAAATACCGCATCCGCTTTTTCTAAGGCTGGCGCGATTTCCTCTTTATGTACGCCCATTTTCATGGTGTTAGAACGCGGTTCCAACACTGCCAAAATACGTTCATTTTGCCCTACTTTATCGCGAAGTGCGGTCAATGTAGCTTGTATTTCTGTAGGATGATGGGCGAAATCATCGTAAACCGTCACGCCCTGAACATTACCCTTCACTTCCAAGCGGCGTTTTGCGTTAATAAATACCCCCAGCGCCGCACAGGCATTTTCAATACTCACGCCCGCATGATGCGCCGCCGCAATCGCCATTAAGCCGTTCCGCATATTGTGCTCGCCTACAATATTCCAATGTACTTCAGCCACTTTTTCACCGTTATGGAACACGGCAAATTCAGTGCAATCGTGTTTAATGCGCTCCGCATACCATTCCTGATCGTGACCGACATATTGGCATTCAGACCAACAGCCCATTGATAAAGTTTGTTGCACGCTTTCTTCGTTTGCAAAAGACAGAATTCGCCCATTGTTTGGAATGGTGCGAATCATGTGGTGGAACTGGCGTTGAATGGCTTTCAAGTCATCAAAAATATCCGCGTGATCAAAACCAATATTATTAATAATCAACGTGCGCGGGTTGTAATGCACAAATTTAGAACGCTTGTCAAAAAATGCCGTGTCATATTCATCCGCTTCAATCACGAAATACGGGCTCTTACCTAAACGCGCGGAAATCCCGAAATTGCCTGCAATACCACCGATTAAAAAGCCCGGTTGCAAACCATTTTGTTCCAAAATCCACGTCAGCATCCCGGTGGTAGTGGTTTTTCCATGGGTGCCTGACACGGCCAGAACCCAACGATCACGTAATAAATGATCATGTAACCACTGTGGCCCGGAGGTATAAGGCAGGTTATTTGCCAACATATATTCAATACAAGGATTGCCGCGTTTCATGGCATTGCCCACAATCACCATATCCGGTGCCGGTTGCAGTTGGCTTGGGTCAAAGTGCGGTATGATTTCAATGTTGTTTTCCGCAAGGAACGTACTCATCGGCGGGTAAACGTTGGTGTCAGAGCCGGTGACGTGGTAGCCCATTTGTTTGGCGATCATGGCAATACCGCCCATAAACGTGCCGCAAATACCTAAAATATGAACATGTTTGGTTGTCATTTGGAGTCCTTATGCATTCCAATTTCTGATGTAAACGCGAAAAATGTGTTGTGAATCACAGAAATAGGAATCTTTTTAATCATCTGAAAATGAGGATGTTATAATAAGCCAAGTTACGATTTGAGTAAATTTATTCATCAAATAAGGAAAAAGTATGAAAACGTTAGGCGAATTTATTGTAGAAAAACAAGCGGAATACCCAAATGCTAAAGGGGAATTAAGTGGCATTTTGTCCTCCATTCGCTTAGTGGCAAAAGTGATTCACCGTGATATCAACAAAGCCGGCTTAACTAACAATATTATCGGTAATTCCGGTGTAGAAAATGTGCAAGGCGAAGCGCAGATGAAATTAGACTTATTCGCTCATAACACGATGAAACAAGCCCTTATGAGCCGCGAAGAAGTGGCCGGTTTTGCTTCCGAAGAAGAGGAAAATTTCATTGCCTTTGATACGGAGCGTGGTCGCAACGCGAAATACGTCATTTTAACCGACCCATTGGACGGTTCCTCCAATATTGATGTTAACGTTGCCGTCGGTACCATTTTCTCCATTTATCGCCGCATTTCACCGGTAGGCACGCCAGTCACCTTAGAAGACTTCATGCAACCGGGCAATCGCCAAGTGGCTGCAGGTTATATCGTGTATGGCTCCTCCACCATGTTGGTTTATACCACGGGGAATGGTGTAAACGGCTTTACTTACGACCCATCACTCGGTGTGTTCTGCCTATCTCATGAAAACATTCAAATTCCAAAAACCGGTAAAATTTATTCCATTAACGAAGGGCAATACCTCAAATTCCCGGTGGGCGTGAAAAAATACCTGAAATATTGCCAAGAAGAAGATAAAGAAACTCAACGTCCTTATACTTCTCGTTATATCGGTTCTTTGGTGTCCGACTTCCACCGCAACATGCTTAAAGGCGGCATCTATATTTATCCAAGCGCAACAAACTACCCGAACGGCAAATTGCGTTTACTCTATGAAGGCAACCCAATGGCATTCTTAGCAGAACAAGCCGGCGGCGTGGCAAGTGACGGTTATAATCGCATTTTGGATATTCAACCGACAGCGTTACATCAACGCGTTCCGCTTTTCATCGGTTCCAGAGAAATGGTGAAAAAAGCCGAACAATTAATGCGTGATTTTAAAGAGTAATCAATTAAGTGCGGTCAGAAAAATAACGCATTTAGATAGACTTTCATAAAAAAACCTCCTCAATATTGAGAAGGTTTTTTCTTACCTAAATAACGCATTACATCAAATACGCAAAACTCGCCCATAGCGGCAAACTGGCCGTCATAAGTAAAAGAATAAGAAGACTGTTATAAGACAACGCCCATTTTTTGAAAACATGGATTGCCAACATAGCCGCCATCACTAAATGCAACAAGAGATAAAGCAATAAAGCAAATTCGTTGCTAAAAACCACCGCACTTTGTTGAGAAAGAATGAATAAATTCGCACATACAAACAGCGCATTCAGTGCCAGAAAGGCAATCGCTGCCAACATCAACAACGCAATAAATCCTTTCAGACGATTGCGGGAAATCACTAAAGCTAAATTCGCCAAAATAATCCCTAACAGGATTTGGGCTACAGGATTAAATTGAATGAAGTTTTCTTCATCAACCAGCATCAAGCAATAACCAATGACACCCAACATACCGATGAAACCGGCTATTTTTAAGAAGAAATGACGTAATTTAACCTCAAACGGTTGCTTCCATGTGATGATAGTCATTGCCAAGCCACAAAGGCAAACCAAGTCCATGAGTAGATTGTGATAGCTTGTCCCTAAACTGAACAGCAGCCACACCACCCAAAATAGTCCAAAATAAAGGTTTACCCGCCCTAAACGGGAACGTTGCCCATTGCAAATTTCACCTTTAATAAAGGCAAGCAAACAAATCAGCTGTGCAGTTAATACACCAAGCGCCAAATGCGACATCACATTGGGCTGCGGCTGCAACCAAAAGGCAAAAAGATCAATAACGAGTAACAAAAAAATGGGGAAGAAAGACGAAAGTGCGGTTAAAAATTTAGGTTGTTCTTCGGACATACGATTTCCTTGTGATAAACAAAGACAAAAATTGCCGTGCATTATGCAAGAATTCCCCAAAACGGTCAAAAGCTAGGACAAAAGTGCGGTTGAAAAACACAACGTTTTTTCAATTCTCACAAGGCAAAATAAAGTTATGATCTAAAACATGGTATTTTGCCCTTTCTCTCTCTAAAATAACGCAAAAATTCACCGCACTTTAAGGAACCTTATGCTGCTCAGCATTCTCTATATCATTGGTATTACCGCGGAAGCCATTACCGGCGCCCTTGCCGCAGGTCGAGAGAAAATGGATATTTTCGGCGTCGTTATTATTGCCAGCATGACCGCTATCGGTGGGGGCTCTGTGCGCGATGTGCTCTTAGGGCATTATCCGCTTGGGTGGGTAAAACATCCTGAATATTTTATTATCGTAGCCTCGGCTGCGGTGTTAACGGTGTTTATCGCGCCTTTTATTCGCCATTTCATGCGTTATTTTCACACCATTTTCTTGGTGCTGGATGCCGTCGGACTTATTGTGTTTTCCATTATTGGTGCCCAAATCGCGTTAGATATGGGGCACGGCACGACAATAGCCGTAATTGCCGCCATTATTACCGGCGCATTCGGTGGGGTGTTGCGTGATTTATTGTGTAATCGTATTCCACTCGTGTTCCAGAAAGAGCTATACGCCAGCGTGGCGTTATTGGCGACAGCTATTTACATCGGTCTACAACATCTACAGGTAGATCAAAACATCGTCATTATCATTACCTTGATTGTCGGCTTTATTACCCGCTTAATGGCAATTTACTTTGAATGGGGCCTGCCGATTTTCGATTATCAGGAACAAGATATTTCAACGCATCATAAAGACGACAAATTACCGCAAAAAACGAAATAGGAGAAAAGATGTCCGTCAATTTAATTGAAATGGGAAAACAGGCGAAAGAGGCTGCTTTCGTACTTTCCCAACTTTCCCAACCCGAAAAAAATCAAGCCTTAGCGTTTATCGCCGAGCAATTAGAACAAGAACAAGCTCGTATCTTAGCCGCCAATGCACAGGACATTGAAGCCGCCAAACAAAACGGTTTATCCGACGCCATTATTGATCGTTTATTGTTAACGCCTGAGCGTTTACAGGGCATCGCTAATGACGTGCGCCATGTGATTTCTTTGTCGGATCCCGTTGGGCAACTTATTGACGGCGGTGTGTTAGATAGTGGCGTCAAAATTGAACGTGTTCGCGTGCCTTTAGGAGTTATCGGCACGATCTACGAAGCGCGTCCGAATGTGACAATTGATGTGGCAAGTCTCTGCTTAAAAACCGGCAACGCCGTCATTCTACGCGGCGGCAAAGAAACACAACATTCTAATAAAATCTTAGTGGACGTGGTGCAAACCGCCTTAGCGCGTGCCGGCTTACCTAAAGCGACGGTTCAAGCCATTACTGATCCCGATCGTGCGCTGGTCATGGAATTGCTGAAATTAGACCAATATGTCGACATGATCATCCCTCGTGGCGGTGCAGCATTGCATCAATTGGCAAAAGAACATTCAACCATTCCGGTGATTGTCGGTGGTATCGGCGTTTGCCATATGTTCATTGAGGAAACTGCCGATTTGGAAAAAGCACTGCCGGTGATTTTGAATGCAAAAACACAACGCCCAAGCACCTGTAACACCTTGGAAACGCTGTTGGTACAACGTAGCATTGCAAATGACTTTTTACCTAAACTGGCAGAAACGTTGAAAGAGAAAAACGTAAAATTACACGCAGATCCGACCGCACTTTTCTTATTGCAAAAAGCCGGTGCCAATGTGGTGCCATTAGTGGAAGCCGAGCTGAAACAAGAATGGCTGTCATTGGATTTAAATGTGGTTGTCGTGGAAGATTTAGCACAAGCCGTCGCACATATTCGTCAATATGGCAGTCAACACTCCGACAGTATTTTGACCTCTTCGCAAAAGCAGGCACAGCAATTTATTGCGCAAGTGGATTCAGCGGCGGTTTATGTCAATGCCAGCACCCGTTTTACTGACGGCGGACAATTTGGTCTAGGAGCAGAAGTGGCGGTAAGCACACAAAAATTACACGCTCGCGGCCCAATGGGATTAGAGGCACTCACCACCTATAAATGGGTGTGCGTAGGCGATTATTCGATCCGTTCTTAAAAAAAAGGGCATTTTTTAAATATTATTTAAAAATTAAAATTAATTGTTTGACAAAACTCCGGTAAATCAGTATTTGTAGAGTAAACACACAAATCATACTTATTTATCGGAGTTTTTTATGTCTTATCTTTCAGTCGCTAAATTCGGTGGCACCAGTGTCGCCAACTACCCCGCCATGCAATCTTGCGCCAACATCGTGATCGCCGATCCCAATACTCGCGTTGTTGTTCTCTCAGCTTCCGCCGGTATCACCAACTTATTGGTCGCCTTAGCAAACGGTTGTGAAGAAGCGGAACGCAATAAATTGCTGAATGAAGTGCGTCAAATTCAAGAAAACATTTTGACAGAATTAAAAGACGACTGTCGCGTACGCCCCAAAATAGAGGCCTTATTAGCCAATATCACCTCATTGGCGGAAGCCGCTAATTTAGCCACTTCCTTGGCATTAACCGATGAATTAATCAGCCACGGTGAAATGATGTCTTCCTTGATTTTTGTGGAAGTGTTGCGTGAATTACAAATTGAAGCCACTTGGTTGGATGTGCGTACCATTGTTGCCACAAACAGCCATTTCGGCAAAGCCACACCAAACGATGAACAAACGCGCCAAAACTGCAATAACCTATTGAAACCGTTAATCGAACGCGGTGAGTTAGTCATTACCCAAGGTTTTATCGGCCGTGATGAACAAGGTAAAACGACCACCTTAGGACGTGGCGGAAGCGACTACTCTGCCGCTTTACTCGCTGAAGTGCTCAATGCGCAAGATGTGTTAATTTGGACCGATGTTGCCGGCATTTACACCACCGATCCTCGCATCGTGTCAAACGCACAACGCATTGATACCATGAGTTTTTCCGAAGCTGCCGAAATGGCAACCTTCGGTGCCAAAGTATTGCACCCGGCAACCTTACTCCCTGCAGTGCGTAGCAATATTCCGGTCTATGTTGGTTCCAGTAAAGCACCACAAGACGGAGGCACTTGGGTGACCCGCAATCCGCAACCTCGCCCGACATTCCGTGCAATTGCCTTGCGTCGTGACCAAACCTTGCTCACACTCTCCAGCTTAAATATGCTGTATGCACAAGGTTTTTTAGCGAATATTTTCACGATTTTAGCCAAACACAAAATCTCCGTAGACACCATCACAACATCTGAAGTGAGCGTTGCCTTAACCTTGGATAAAATGGGTTCAGCCTCTTCCGGCACCGGCTTACTCTCTCAGGAGTTAATAGACGAATTAAGCCAATTCTGTACGGTGAAAGTGGATACCGGCTTATCTTTGGTCGCCTTAATCGGCAATGAACTGCACACGGCTTCCGGTGTTGCCAAACGTATTTTTGAAACGTTGGATGCGTACAATATCCGCATGATCAGCTACGGCGCCAGCACTAACAATATTTGCTTGTTGGCAGATAGCGATAAAGCCGATGACATTGTTCGTTTGCTACATAAGGCATTATTTGAATAAAAACAGTTGAAAAACAGACCGCACTTTTAAGTATCAATAAAAACTTAAAGTGCGGTTTTTTTTTTAGGAATTTTTTTACAACAATTAGAACGGTAACAAATTTCGGGCACAAAAAAAGCCGCTTTCGCGACTGTTTCTTACTGTTATTTTCTCTACCATAAAATGGTGCCCGAGGCCAGACTTGAACTGGCACGCCTCGAAAGGCGAGGGATTTTAAATCCCTTGTGTCTACCGATTCCACCACTCGGGCTGAGTGATTCACTAACTGCGTTGGATGGTTATGGAGGCGTGTCCCGGAGTCGAACCGAGCTACATGGATTTGCAATCCAGTGCATAACCGCTTTGCTAACACGCCGTTAGTTTGGAGCGGGAAACGAGGCTCGAACTCGCGACCCCGACCTTGGCAAGGTCGTGCTCTACCAACTGAGCTATTCCCGCATCTGCTGTTAGTGCGCTGCATTTTACTGACTTCTCTAAAACTGTCAACAAACAATTTCAGAAATCAGTGAGTTTGTTGAAAAAAACTGCAAAATATTAAAATTTAACGGCATTTCATTTTAATTTTTGTAATCAAGGTGTTAGAAATCTCCTTTTATCAAAAAGAACTTTATGCCAAAATGAAATCCGCTTTTTCTTAAAGTGCGGTGCAAAATTTTTTTATTTTCTCGGAGAGATTTATGACACAAAAATATGCAATTGAGACCTTATTAGCCCAAGCGGGAAATCGCACTGACGAACGTACAGGCGCTGTTTCCACCCCGATTTTTCTTTCTACCGCCTACGGCCATCACGGCATTGGTGAAAGCACCGGATTTGACTATACCCGAACCAAAAATCCAACGCGTGCCGTACTCGAAGAAACCATTGCCCAGTTAGAAAAAGGTGAACGCGGATTTGCCTGCTCTTCCGGCATGGCGGCTATTCAATTATTGATGTCGTTATTTACCGCACCGGATGAATGGATTGTTTCCAGTGATGTCTATGGCGGTACTTATCGCTTATTGGATTTTTGCTATAAAAACACCCACGGTGTTAAACCGGTTTATGTGAACACGGCTTCCGTACAAGCTATTGAAGCCGCAATTACCCCGAATACAAAAGCGATTTTTATTGAAACCCCCTCCAATCCATTAATGGAAGAATGCGATGTGGATGCCATTGCACAGGTTGCCAAACGCCACAATTTATTACTGATCGTTGATAATACATTTTTAACACCGATGCTGTTCCGCCCGATGGAACATGGTGCGGATATTGTGGTTCACAGCGGCACAAAATACCTTGCAGGACATAATGACGTTTTAGTCGGTTTAATCGTAGCCAAAGGAAAAGAACTTTGCGATCGACTGTTTTATATTCAGAACGGTGCCGGCCCTGTGTTATCACCGTTTGACTCTTGGCTAACCATTCGTGGTATGAAAACCTTGGCTCTGCGCATGCAACGTCATCAAGAAAATGCGACCGCCGTTGCCGACTTTTTACGTCAACAGCCACAAGTAAAAGATGTGTTGTACCCAAACAAAGGCGGCATGTTGTCTTTTCGCTTGCAAAATGAAACCTGGGTAAATACGTTCTTAAAAGCAATTAAACTCATCACCTTTGCCGAAAGCCTTGGTGGCACAGAAAGTTTCATCACCTATCCAGCGACCCAAACACACATGGATATTCCGGAAGCAGAGCGCATTGCACGTGGGATTACGAATGATCTGTTACGTTTTTCCGTTGGCTTAGAAAATATAGAAGATATCAAAGCAGATTTAACACAGGCATTCGCACAATTTAAATAAACTTAACGTATTGGGAGGGCAAAATGAAAGTTGCAGTATATAGTACGAAAAGTTACGACCGAAAATATTTAGAGTTAATTAACGCTAAGTATGGTTTAGAGTTGGAATTTTACGATTTTATGCTCAGTGAACGCACAGCCAAAATGGCGGAACACTGTGAAGCCGTATGTATTTTCGTGAATGATGACGGCAGCCGAAAAGTGTTGGAAAAACTCTCCGCACTTGGGGTAAAAATTATTGCCTTACGTTGCGCCGGGTTTAACAACGTGGACTTGAAAGCCGCACAAGAACTTGGCTTAACGGTCGTTCGCGTGCCGGCATATTCCCCGGAAGCCGTGGCAGAACATACTGTTGGGTTGATGATGACATTAAATCGCCGCATCCATCGTGCTTACCAGCGCACTCGTGAAGCCAACTTTTCTCTGGAAGGTTTGATTGGTTTTAACATGCATGGGCGAACCGTTGGCGTGGTCGGTACTGGGAAAATCGGCCTTGCCGTCATTCGCATTCTCAAAGGTTTTGGCATGCAGATTTTGGCCTACGATCCGTTTAAAAATCCACTAGCAGAGGAGTTAGGCGCGGAATATGTCACCTTGGATGAACTTTATCATCGCGCTCATGTGATTACATTACATTGCCCGGCGACACCGGAAAACTACCATCTGCTCAACCGTGACGCCTTCGCCAAAATGAAAGATGGCGTGATGATCATCAACACCAGTCGTGGCACGCTCATTGACACGCAAGCAGCTATTGATGCGTTAAAACAACGAAAAATCGGCGCTTTGGGCATGGATGTTTATGAAAATGAACGGGATTTATTCTTTGAAGATAAATCGAACGAAGTAATTCAAGATGATGTTTTCCGTCGTTTATCTTCCTGTCACAACGTATTGTTGACGGGACACCAAGCGTTTTTAACGGAAGAAGCGCTCACTAGCATTGCTGATGTCACCTTATCGAACATTTACACCATCGGAAAAGACAAGCCTTGTAATAATGTAGTTTTGCCTTCTTAGCTTTTAGCGATTAAACTAATACATGTTATTCCCTATGCGCTATGTTATTATGCGCGAGTTTTAAATAACAATACATTAACAAATTAAGGAAAGAATATGAGTGAAGTATTACATTCCAGCGATGCGACTTTCGTTGCAGACGTATTAAATTCAGACGTGCCGGTATTATTAGATTTCTGGGCACCATGGTGTGGCCCTTGCAAAATGATTGCCCCAATCCTTGACGATTTGGCCGCTGAATTTGATGGTAAAGTAAAAATTGTGAAAATCAATATCGATGACAACCAAGCTACCCCAATGCAATTCGGTGTGCGCAGCATCCCAACATTACTCTTGTTTAAAGACGGTAAACCGGTTGCCACTCAAGTGGGTGCATTACCAAAAAATCAATTGGCTGCATTTATCAACCAAAATATTTAATTTAAACATAAAAACGCCAAGCTTTTGCTTGGCGTTTTTGTTTTCTGTCGTACAAAGTGCGGTCGTTTTTTTCAGTATTTTCAAAATACACGGAAAATCCACCGTACTTTACTTCATCTCACGCAACCGTTTTAAGATCCCTTTCATTTTCTCATCCAACTGTGCCGTTAAACGTAAGGTTTCACCACTGTGCGGATGTTCAAAACGAATAGAATAAGCATGCAAGAATAAACGATTCAAACCCAATTCTGCCATTTGTTGATCGAATACTTTGTCGCCATATTTGCTATCTAAAGCAATAGGATGTCCGGCATATTGCGTATGCACGCGGATTTGATGGGTTCGCCCCGTGACTGGCGAAGCTTTCACCAACGTAGCATTTACGTAACGCTCTTCCACAGAAAAACGGGTTTCTGACGGTTTACCTTGTTCACTGACTTTCACAATGCGCTCGCCGCTCGACAACTCATTTTTCAACAGCGGTGCCTGCACCACTTTACAGTGTGATTGCCACTGCCCACGCACAAGCGCTAAATACTCTTTTTGAATCGTTTTTTCACGCAACTGTTCATGCAAATGACGCAATGCAGAGCGCTTTTTCGCTACCAATAAAATCCCCGAAGTATCGCGATCCAAACGATGAACCAATTCCAAGAAACGCGCCTCCGGACGAAGTGCGCGTAATGCCTCAATCACCCCAAAATCAAGTCCACTGCCCCCATGTACGGCAATGCCGGAAGGCTTATTAAGCACCAATAAGTAATTGTCTTCAAAAATAATGTGTTGTTCTAGTTGGGCAACTTTGGTGAGTTTATGAGAAACGGTTTCCTGTGCTTTTTCTGCCACACGCACCGGCGGAATTCGCACCACATCCTCGGCTTGTAATTTATACTCCGGCTTACTTCTGCCTTTATTCACCCGCACTTCGCCTTTGCGTACAATACGATAAATCAGACTTTTAGGCACGCCTTTTAAGCGCGCAAGGAGAAAATTATCCAATCGCTGACCGGCTTCATCATCGCTTATAGTGAGAAATTGCACGTTCGGGTTAACTATTTTTTCATTCATCTTGTGTTTATTACGATCTTTTACATAAAAATTGACGCGCATCATAGCATATTGCGTTATGAGTTTGAATGTCGCAAAGAATCTTCTCATAAGGGCGAAACGCCTTGCTAAAAATCCCTATTCAAGCGATAATAACGCGCCTTTTTGAGTGATAAAAAAGGCTTTAAAATAAACAGGTTATCATTGATAGAATACAATGCAGCATTCGGCATAAGACGTTGTTATTGCAATGATTTTTAACCATCAATATGAGCGACAGCTTGCAAGCCATTTTTTAACCGGTTTTGTTTTTATTCACATATCAAGATGATATGAGTGTGAATAAGGTTGCCAATGCACCCAGCAGATGACAGTCGGGAAGACGGACATTCTGCGACAGACACGAGGTCGGCGACTAAGCAAAGTGCGGTCATTTTTGATGACGTATTTTTAGGGCATAAACCCCTTTCGATAAAAGAGAAAACGAATGAAAAGAATGTTAATTAACGCAACTCAAAAAGAAGAGTTGCGCGTTGCGTTAGTCGATGGACAACGCTTATTCGACCTGGACATTGAAAGTCCTGGTCACGAACAGAAAAAAGCCAATATTTACAAAGGAAAAATCACTCGCGTTGAGCCGAGTTTAGAAGCCGCTTTTGTGGATTATGGCGCAGAACGTCACGGTTTTTTACCGTTAAAAGAAATTGCACGTGAATATTTCCCGGCGGATTATGTCTATCAAGGTCGCCCAAATATTCGTGATATTATTTCTGAAGGACAAGAAGTTATTGTTCAAGTGAACAAAGAAGAGCGCGGCAATAAAGGTGCTGCGTTGACAACCTTTGTTTCCTTAGCGGGAAGTTATTTGGTGATCATGCCAAACAACCCCCGTGCGGGGGGCATTTCTCGTCGCATTGAGGGTGATGAGCGTTTGGAATTAAAAGATGCCTTGAGTTCTTTGGATGTGCCTGAAGGTGTCGGTTTAATCGTGCGTACCGCCGGTGTAGGTAAATCACCGGAAGAATTGCAATGGGACTTAAAAGTGCTATTGCACCATTGGGAGGCGATCAAACAAGCCTCAGAAAGCCGCCCTGCGCCGTTCTTAATTCACCAAGAAAGTGATGTTATCGTGCGTGCGATTCGCGACTATTTGCGTCGTGATATCGGCGAAATTCTGATTGATAGCCCGAAAGTCTATGAAAAAGCGAAAGCACACATCAAATTAGTGCGTCCGGATTTCATTAATCGAGTGAAATTGTATCAAGGCGAAGTTCCGCTGTTCAGTCATTATCAAATCGAATCCCAAATTGAATCCGCTTTCCAACGTGAAGTGCGTTTACCTTCCGGTGGCTCTATCGTCATTGACGCCACTGAAGCCTTAACCGCCATTGATATTAACTCCGCACGTTCTACCCGTGGTGGCGATATCGAAGAAACCGCATTAAACACTAACCTTGAAGCCGCAGATGAAATTGCGCGTCAACTTCGTTTACGCGACTTGGGTGGTTTGATCGTTATCGACTTCATCGACATGACACCGGTTCGCCATCAACGTGAAGTGGAAAACCGCATTCGCGATGCCGTACGTCAAGATCGCGCGCGTATTCAAATTAGTCGTATTTCCCGCTTCGGTTTGTTGGAAATGTCACGCCAACGTTTGAGTCCGTCATTAGGTGAATCCTCTCATCACGTCTGCCCGCGTTGCCAAGGGACCGGTAAAATCCGTGATAACGAATCACTTTCACTGTCTATCTTGCGTTTATTGGAAGAAGAAGCATTAAAAGAAAATACCAAACAGGTTCACACCATCGTTCCGGTACAAATCGCTTCTTACTTATTAAACGAAAAACGTAAAGCCATTCATAGCATCGAAAAACGCCATGATGTCGATATTATCGTGGTACCAAACGAAGCGATGGAAACCCCGAATTTCAGCGTGTTCCGTGTTCGTGATGGCGAAGAAGTGAATGAGTTAAGCTACAATTTAGCAAAATTACATCAAGATCAAGATGAAACCTTTGCCGCTGAGGAATCGTTGGTTTCTCGTAATATTGAAGCGACACCGGCAGAAACACCGGCGGTGGAAAGTGCGGCGGTTTCTTTGGCCATTACAATGCCTGCACCGGAGCCGGTTGAACGTAAAGTGCCGAAAGCACCTTCTTTGTTAAGCCGTTTATTCGCCGCGTTAAAAGGTTTATTTGCTTCTGAGCCAAAACAGGAAGAGAAAAATAAAAAATCTCGTTCGAATAACAGAAACGGTAATAACCGTAATCGCCGCAATCAAGATCGTCGCAACAATCGTCGTGTTCGTAACGAAAACGTGGAAAACATTATTGAAGAACAAAGTGCGGATAAATCTGAAGTGAGAAATCGTCACCAAGATCGCAACGCTAAACGTAATCGTAAACCTGAGGTGATTGAAGAAATCATTAAACCTGAATCTTCTACCCCGGTTACCGAAGAAAAGGCTGAACCTGCACAACGTCGTCAACGTCGCGACTTACGCAAAAAAGTCCGTGTTTATGAGGAAACAAATGAGCTTCCGGTTTCTCAAACAGAAAACATTTCCTTTGCTGAAAATACACATGTTGTGCGCGATGCCGAAGAAGCTGTTACGTCAGCAGAAGTAGTTGAAATGCCAAACGAAACTGAACGCAGTCGTGATAATTCCCGTCAACGTCGTTTACCACGCCATTTACGCGTGAATAATCAACGCCGTCGTCGCAACCAACAGGAAAAATCACCAATGCCATTATTTGCTGCGGTCGCTTCTCCTGAGTTAGCCAGCGGTAAAGTTTGGATCGATATGATGCAAGTAAATCAACCAAAAGAAACACCGTTCTTATCTGTTGATGAATTGCTTGAACAACAAAATCAATCAACTGCAGAAACCGAGAAAAGCATTACGGTTCCGGCATTAGATATGATTGTTGAGAAATCAAAAAATGAAGTTCAGCCGTTAACTGAATTTATTACCCAACCGGCAAATGAGTCTGTTGAGAAAAAAATTCAGGCGTCTTTAGAACGTTTAAACAATAACGTGACGTCAGAACCAACTGCGGCAATCGCAGAACAGCTTGAACCGAAAGCCGAGCATGATGTGAAATTTATGGCCGAAATTGACCGCACTTATGTGTTCAATGGCCGTGTTGGAACTTTCTCTGCGGTAGCTCATACTAAAGCGGAAGCGACATTAGCGAAATCCTCGGATGAGCCAATCACAATATATCCGGTGCAAGAATGGCAAGAATCCCGCTATTATTTCTACGGGAAAGGCGCTGCAGGACATCATACGGCAATCAGCCATGTCTACGCAGAACCAACAAAAGCCGAGTCTGAAAACTAGTCGTTTGAAAATAAAGCAGTTAAATAGAATCTTTTATTTAACTGCTTGACTTGATATAGCAAAGTCCGTATTATTCACCTCGCTCAAAACACGGAGGAATGGTCGAGTGGTTGAAGGCACCGGTCTTGAAAACCGGCGAGGGTTTACGCCCTCCTAGGGTTCGAATCCCTATTCCTCCGCCATATTCAGAAAAGGCGCTAAGTGAAAACTTAGCGCCTTTTTACATGTCTTTTACTTAGCATTTATCTCGCGTTAGATTTACTTCTTAAATTGGCAAAACTCAACCTTCGCTTTGCCAATAATAAGAACTCATCGAGATGAATTTATCACCCTTCTTTCTTAATTAATTCTTTGACCAAATCCGTCACAAATTCTAACCGCACTTTGTAATCCGTTAAATCTTTGGTAAAGCGAAATTTATGTGGGCCGTCAAAACGATAAACCGCTGGATTGCTTTGAATTAGCTGTAAAAAGATCATCGGGTCTAAATCAGCACTTGGGGCAAATTCGATGAATCCGCCTTGCGCGTAGGCATCCAAGCGAATGACATTGAGCGGTTTTAAATCCAGTCGTAATTGGGCAATTTGTAACATATTCCGCGTGGCTTGTGGCAAGGTTCCGAAACGGTCGATAAGCTCCACTTTTAATTCATCCAATGCTTCGGTGTTTTCCGCACCGGCAATGCGTTTATAAAAAGACAAACGCATATTCACATCGCCCAAATAATCTTCCGGCAATAGCGATGGCATCCGTAAATCAATCTCAGTTTGTTGTTGCGTCAGTTCGTCCAATGACGGCTCGCGCCCTTCTTTTAAGGCTTTCACCGCACGTTCCAATAATTCCATGTAAAGAGAAAAACCGATACTTTCAATTTGTCCGCTCTGCTCGTTGCCTAGCAATTCCCCTGCGCCGCGAATTTCTAAATCGTGGGTGGCTAAAATAAAGCCGGCACCGAGGTTATCTAGGCTTTCCAGGGCTTCCAAGCGTTTTTTCGCATCCTTCGTCATCAGTTTTGGTGGCGGTGTGAGCAAATAAGCATAGGCTTGATGGTGAGAACGCCCAACCCGTCCGCGCAACTGATGCAACTGTGCCAGACCGAAATTGTCGGCACGCTCGATAATAATGGTATTGGCCGTCGGCACATCGATACCGGTTTCAATAATCGTAGAACACACCAACACGTTATAACGTTGATGATAAAAATCCGACATCACGCGTTCCAATTCACGTTCGCGCATTTGCCCATGTCCCACAATCACGCGCGCTTCCGGTACAAGTGCGGTCAGTTTTTCTGCTGTATTTTCAATGCTCGCTACATCGTTATGCAAATAATACACCTGCCCACCACGCAAAATTTCACGCAAAATGGCTTCACGAATCACCAACTCATCCGTTTGACGCACAAACGTTTTAATGGTTAAACGGCGTGCCGGTGGCGTAGAAATAATGGAAAGATCGCGAATGCCATTCATCGCCATATTTAACGTACGTGGAATCGGTGTTGCGGTCAGGGTGAGAATATCAATGTTCGCGCGCAGCTGTTTCATTTTTTCTTTTTGGCGCACGCCAAAACGGTGTTCTTCGTCAATAATCAACAAACCCAGATCATGGAATTGCACATCACCTTGAATAATTTTATGGGTGCCAATCAGAATATCCACTTTACCGTCGGCTAAATCCTGAATCACCTGTTTCTGCTCTTTCGCCGTTTTAAAGCGGGACAACATTTCCACGTTCACCGGCAAATTGGCGAAGCGGTCTTTGAAATTATCGAAATGTTGTTGCGCCAACAAGGTGGTCGGCACCAACACTGCAACCTGTTTGTGGTTCATCACCGCTAAAAAGGCGGCACGCATCGCCACTTCCGTTTTACCAAAACCCACATCTCCACATACCAAACGGTCCATGGCTTTCGGCAATGTCATGTCGGAAATCACAGCATTAATTGCCATAAGTTGGTCATGGGTTTCTTCAAATGGGAACGTGGCGGTGAATTGTTGGAATTCCTCACGATCATATTGGAACGCAAAGCCTTTTTGCGCTTCACGTTGCGCATACACATCCAATAACTCTGCTGCCACATCACGAATTTTCTCCGCCGCTTTACTGCGCGCTCTGCCCCAGGCTTCGGAGCCTAACTTGTGCAACGGCGCGGTCTCATCGGCACCGCCCACATAACGGCTGATTAAATGTAACGATGCCACCGGCACATACAATTTTGAGTCGTTGGCATAATTGAGCAACAAATATTCCGCTTTAATGCCACCGTTTTCTAAACTCACTAAACCGCCGTAGCGCCCCACGCCATGATCCAAATGCACGACCGGCTGACCGATTTGCAATTCGGCAAGGTTACGAATCAAGGTATCAGGGTTCACCGTGCGGGATTTATCCCACTGCCGTTGTTGCACGCGTTCGCCAAGCAATTCCGCTTCACAAATAATGGCAAGCGGCACATCCTGCTCAATAATAAAACCATGCTCCAACGGGCTAACCATTAAAGCAAATTTTTCTTCTGTCGCTTGTGCCAAGCTATGAATCTGTTTTGGTTTCAGTTTTAGCGGAGAAAGCAGGCTTAACAAGGTTTCACGGCGACCTTCCGTTTCCACCATAAATAAAATATTGCCTTTAAAATGCTCAATAAATTGGCGTAACTGATGTAACGGTTCTTTTTGTTGCGATTGAATGGTCAGTGGCGGTAAGGGCGTAATGGCCAAATTTTTCTGCCGTGCGGACGACCGCACTTTTTCCGTTTTTAACGCAATGGCAGGGTAATTTTTTAACTGACGATTCACTTCGTCAATGCGCAACCAAAGTTTATCGGGCGACAATAACGGACGCATCGGATCGACGCGGCGGCTCTCAAAACGCTGTTCTGCATCCGCGTAAAAACGTTCGCCCTGCGTTTGATTCTGCTCACCGGTAATAAACAACGTATTCGCCGGGAAATAATCAAATAAGGTCGCCATTTTTTCAAAGAATAAAGGCTGCCAATATTCAATCCCTGCCGCCAACGTGCCTTTGCTGATTTGTTGATAAATATGTTCCGGATCCCGTCGAATTTCACCAAACGCTGCGCGGAATTGGCTACGAAAAAATTCAATACCTTGGTTATCGGTTGGAAATTCGTGCGCTGGTAATAAATTGATTTGATCGATTTCCTGCAACGTGCGTTGTGTATCCACGTCAAAAATGCGAATGGAATCAATTTCATCATCAAAGAAATCTAAGCGAAAAGGCACCGCACTTCCCATTGGGAAAAGATCCAACAAGGCACCACGCACTGCATATTCACCATGCTCCAACACTTGCTCCACCGCGCGATAACCCGATTTTTCCAATTGCAAACGAAGTGTTTCAATGACAAAACGGTCTCCTTTGTTAATCAGTAACACCCGATGTTGTAAATAAGAGGGCGGGCAAACGCGTTGCATTAAGGTGGCAATCGGCAAAATGAAAATGCCTTGTTTGCGTTGTTGTAAGTGAAATAAAGCACTCAAGCGTGCTGAAATAATATCTTGATGAGGCGAAAAACTGTCGTAAGGCAAGGTTTCCCAATCGGGAAAAAAGGTGACATTAAGTGGGCTCAGTTGCGCTAATTCTTTTTCTAAACGCACCGCACTTCGGGTGTCGTTCGTCACCACGACGGTTAGCCCATTAAACTGCGCCGCAATTTCACTCACGGCAAGGCTATCCGCGCCGGGCAGAATATTGGCTAAAATTTTATGATCTTGTGCTTGGGTTGGAATTTCGATGTGAAAAAATGGAGTTTGCATAAAACGACAATATATTAAAAAAATTGTCGCTAGTTTAGCTCAAACAGGAGGGATTTCCAATAAAAGTCTGTATAAAAAAACAGTGTCATGCTTAGGGGAATTCCTCCCCCAGGCATGCAAATCTTAGTGAGCGCTTTCCTCTTTCTGTTCTTTTTTGTCTTTCGGTTCGGCATCTTCGTCAAACTTCACCACCGGCACGCAGCCACGGCAAGTGCCTTGATCGATACCGGCTTCTTTACAGAAATCAGAATAGGCTTCCCACGCGCGTTTCACCCAACTTTTTTTACCTTCTTCGCTCATTTTTGTCTCCTTGGTTTTGCGTTTTTCTTTTAAATTGTTAAGAGATTGTTATCATAAAAGGACGGCATTTTTTTGCAACCATTTCTTCACTTCCAAGCGACAATTTTCTAACCACGTTTTTTTATTTGGTCTTTTTTCCGGCTGTTTGCAATAATCCGCGAACAACGGGAAAGGCAATTCGCCTGCCGATTTCATTAAACGCCGAATGGACGGCAAGGCAGAAGATAACGGCAGGAAAAAATCGGCAAAATCGGTTAATAATTGCCAATCTGAGCTATCCAGCGTCCAATCTATTTCTGTTCGAGCAAACTGTGTCGCCAACGGATGTAAAGAAAGAGGCAAATTGCGTTGAAACTGTTTTTCCGCCCGTTGCACGAATACTCGCCCTTTCTCACTCAAGGGACACAACCCCACCACCGAATAACAGCCGCTGCTGGCTTCTTTGCTTTCGCTAAAATGCACCAAAACAAAACCGCACTTTTGCCAGAATGCGAGCAGTTCCGGCGTGTAACCAAAACTGACGGAAAGAAAATCCACTGCGCCCTGTTGTTTTATCTGTTGTTGTTTCACCTGCGCAATTAAACGTTGTCCAAGCCCCTGTTGTTGCCAGTTGGGTTGCACGGTGATACGGGAAATGCGCAGAGAGCGCAATTCACACGCCTCTTCCCACCCGGCTTGGAAACACAGCATTTGCGCCACTAAATTGCCACGCGGGCGACGTTCTCCACGTCGAATTTGGCGAATTAACGTGTTGTCCGCCAACCCGCCTTCCGGCACCGCCCATACGCAACCAAGCAAGGAATCCTGTACTTGCGCGAGGTAAAATTGCTGCTGTGGTGCATCCAATAAACGGCGTAAATCCAAAGGCGAGGTTCGATAATGCGCCAAGGTCAGTAAGCCGTAAACAGATTCAATTTGATCATGAGGAATTCGTTCACAATGAGAAATTTGGATCTGCTCCGCAAGCACAGAATCATAAGGCGGTTGTGGCAGACGATCTTCGCAATCGCACAGCAACAGGTCGTCAATAAACGCTTCCAGTTTGTCATCTGCCTGCCAACGTAACGGCGTAAACAGTTCCAAATGACGCAAAGTGCGGTCGGTTTTCGCCATGAATTTTAATAAGAAGCCTCTGCCCGTGCCTTCGTAGCTGTGAATGGTGGTCGTCAACACAACACGTTTAAAAGCCTTAGTTAGACGAAATAAGATGTCTAGCGGAATCATCGCTGCTTCGTCCACAAACAACCAATGATCGGCAAATTGCTGTGGCGTTTCGCTGAGGTTTTGACTGAGTTCATCTGGCGGCATAAAGATGATTTCCGCCCCGGCAAATTCATTGAAAATATTGACCGCACTTTTATTCGGTGCAGTGAGAATCACCGGCTGGTTTTGTGCCACTTGCTGTTTGGCAAAGAGCCCCGCCAACGCCGATTTTCCGCGCCCACGTTTTGCCGTGATGATCAGGATCTCCTCATCGGCTTCCGCCATTTGTTGCAATAAACGGGCTTGTTCTAAGGTTGGCTGACAATGTGTTGAACGATCTTTTTGAGGCGTCGGCAAGGCAAGCGTTAACGGCGTATTTTGATAAATAGGAAAACCGTATTTTGCGATTTTTTCCCGTAAAAAGGCGATAAAGTGCGGTGTGTTTATGGCATGTTTTTCGCCCGACCAACGCAGGCTGTCGCTGTCGGGTTGATTAGCTAAATGCGACCAATAATTTAACAAAAATAATAGCAGGCCGCCGTCCTGCAACGTACCTGCCGCAATGGCGAGGGCATCCAAGTGAATGCCTTGTCGTGCGTCGTAAATGATGGCAGGCAATTCACTGCCGAGCAGATTTTTCGTTTTATTAAAAGGGAAATAGGATGGGGTGGCAAAGTGCGGCGAAACATCGCCAATCCAGACCGCACTTTTAAGTAAAAGGTTGTGATTTAATTGGTAGGCAAGAAAATCATCCTCGCCCACTAAAATGAGGAGTTCTCGGCTCATTTCTCGCTCAAATACGGATCTGCAAAGCCCAGCCCCGTCATGATTTGGGCTTCCAGGCTTTCCATTTCTTCCGCTTCATCATCTTCAATGTGATCATAACCAAGCAAATGCAAACTGCCGTGCACCACCATGTGCGCCCAATGCGCCATGACGGGTTTGTCTTGTTCCTGCGCTTCACGCTCTACCACTTGGCGGCAAATCACCAAATCGCCGAGTAACGGCAGTTCCACTTCATCAGGGCATTCAAAAGGGAAAGACAACACATTGGTCGGGCGATCTTTGCCGCGATAATTCAGATTTAATTCATGGCTTTCCGCTTCATCCACAATGCGCACCGTCATTTCCACTTCGTCACTCTGCGGTTGTACCGCGGCTGTCGCCCATTGTTCGATTTGTTCTGCGGTTGGCAAGCCGCTTTCTTGTTCACAAGCAATTTGTAAATCAATGATCATCTTACCCATGTTGCTCTCCTAAATTCATTGTCATTTCTGGCCGCACTTTTTCTTCTCTCTCAGTTTATTCTTCGCGCTCGGCTTTTTCTTGGCGCTCCGTTTTTTCTTCACGTTCTGCTTTACGTTGCTCCGCCAATTCGCGGCGACGGATTTCTTCCTGCGCATCCCAAGCGTCATACGCTTGCACCACTTTCGCCACCACCGGATGGCGCACAATGTCTTTGCTGTCGAAGTAATTAAAACTTAATTCTTCCACGCCGGACAACACTTCAATGGCATGTCGCAAACCGGATTTTTGTGAACGAGGCAAGTCGATTTGCGTAATGTCGCCGGTAATCACCGCTTTCGAATTAAAGCCAATACGGGTCAAAAACATTTTCATTTGTTCCACGGTGGTATTTTGACTTTCGTCCAAAATAATAAAACTGTCGTTTAAAGTTCGGCCGCGCATATATGCCAACGGCGCAATCTCAATGACATTGCGCTCCATGAGTTTTTGCACGCGCTCAAAACCTAGCATTTCAAACAATGCATCATAGAGCGGTCGCAAATACGGCTCGATTTTTTGCCCTAAATCACCCGGTAAGAAACCCAGTTTTTCACCGGCTTCCACCGCAGGGCGGGTCAATAATATGCGACGAATTTCCTGCCGTTCTAAGGCTTCTACCGCGGCGGCGACCGCTAAAAAGGTTTTTCCCGTCCCGGCAGGCCCAACACCGAAACTGATGTCATAACGCAAAATATTGTGCAAATACTGAATTTGATTTGGCCCGCGCGGTTTAATTAAGCCTCGTTTGGTTTTAATCGTTGTGCTGTACACCTTGCTTTCGGAACGGGTTGGTTCGGCATCTTGTTCTAAAATACGGCTTTCCACCAACGCGATGTGCACATCTTCCAAATCTAACTCTTTTATCTGCCCACGGACCGGCGCGGTTTGCGCATATAAATCGCGAATTAAATCCACCGCACTTTGCAGAATATGCTGAACATGCGCCGATGGATTTTCCTCTTGCGGTTGTAATGTAAAAGTAAAACCTCGGCGGGCAATGGAAAGATTGAAATATTTTTCGACTAAAGAAAGGTGTTCGTCCCCTGCGCCACACAACGAACGCAAACGCTCGTTATCCTGCGGTTCCAACGTGAAGGTTTGAGTAACTTGTTCGGTCAAAATTCAGCCTCAATAAATGCACAAAAAGTGAGGTACAATATAGCATAAATTGCATTGAAACGTGTGTCTTTTGCCATAACCGAAAGTATCAAATGTGGCAAAAAACGGTTGTAAAACTAACCGCACTTCAAGCAAACAAAAAGGCGAATCCTCAGATTCGCCTTTTACGCTATAGGGCTATGATTTCAGCTCCGGGAAGAGCATGTTCAGTACGTTTTGTGTCACCCGACGGGATTGTCCTGCGTACGGGAAGATGTGCATCATCATCATTGGATTAAAGTTGGCTTCAATGACGCCCCAAGATTGCAGGTGCGGCTCAGCCGGTTTTGTTAAATCGGGAATAATTAAATCCACACCACACACCGCAGCGCCCATGGCTTTGGTGATACCAACCGCCAAGGCTTTGTAGCTTGGATGCATTTGGTCGGTCATATCAATGGAATCGCCACCGGTACTGATGTTGGAATTGGCACGTAACTGCACCAGCTGATCTTTCGTCGGCACGCTGTCCACGGTTAAGCCCTGCTCTTTTAACTGTAACTGTTCGATGTCGCCTAACGCAATTTTCTTCAATGGCGTACGGCTGCCATCGCCACGCAACGGATGATCATTTTTCTGTGCCACTAATTCCGCCACCGTATGCACGCCGTCGCCAATCACATTCGCCGGCACGCGTAACAACACAGCAAGCGTTTCATCACCTAGTACGAAGAAACGGTATTCCGTACCGGTGAGGTAATCTTCTACCATCACTTCTTTGTCTTCACGGAAAGCAATTTCAATGGCTTTGGCAAAATCTTCACGATCATGCACGCCCTGTTGGAAAATGCTGATACCCAAACCGTAATTGGTGGATTTCGGTTTAATCACCACGGCGCGCCCTGCAAATAAAGCGTAATTGTCCACGGCTTGTTCTACGCTGGTAAATTCCACACTTTGCGGCACATTAAAGCCAGCTTTCGCCAAGACTTTTTTGGTCACCACTTTATTTTCCATAATGAGCGGTGAAATGTAGCTGTCATGGGAAGTCATGTTGCCGTTTTTGACATATTCCAAGTGGTCGCCGAATTGCAGGCTTAAAAACTGATCGCGCTCGTCTAAAATCTCCATTTTTAAGCCTTTTTGAATGGCATCAAACATCAGCGCTTGGGTGGAAAGCTCCATGTTGTCGAAAGCTGACAACGCATAAAAACGTTCAAAGGCTTGTTTTTTGTAACGAATCGCCAGTTCTGCGCCCAGTTTTTGATAACCGCCATGTGCTTCGATGGCATTGACTAAGCGCGCACCAAGCGTTTGGCTTGGATCAGCAAACTGTGCCAGTTTCTCTTTGACGATCTCGCCCATCTCTGCGTCGGCGTGAATTTCCGCCAACATCGTCAATAATTGCTGTAAAACACGCTCCCCTTCCGCTTGGAAAGCCGTTGCCGAGAGCGGATTTTCCCATGCCACTTGGGCTAATTTTTCTTTACCTAATTCCACCGCACTTGCTAAGGATTCTTCATCTAGCCACGCCATCAACAAAATAAAATAATGCACAAATTTGGCATCATTTAAGGCGATACCATAAGCCTCAAACGGGTTTAAGTCGAACAGGCGGAATTCCAAATATTGAATGCCGTTTTGTAGCAATTCACGCGCCTGTTTCGCGCCACGCAAACGCACGTTGGAATAAAATTCTTTTTCGGCAATAAGCTGTCCGCTACTCACCGCATGTTCCAAGGTTGTCACATAATCGTTCAAGCTGTCATAAGACACTTTCACACTTGGGTCATTCACATAACCATATTGGCCAGAACGTAAACTACGGACATATTGCCCCGCTTTCAATGGCGTACCGTGGCGAAAATAATTGGCGTCAACCGTTGGCGTGGCCGCTAATAAATAGACGAGGATCCATTGATAACGCAAGAAATTTCGGGCAATTTTCAAATATAAATCGTTCTGAAAATCCACCGCACTTTGGTAGTCATTTTGTCGTGCAAACAGCTGTTGAATGAACGCCGGCTCAAGCTGGAAGTTGTAGTGAATACCACTCACCATTTGCTTGCTTTTACCGTAAGATTTCACTAAATGCTCGCGGTACGCCACATCGACCGGATTATCCAGTTGTGCCACTTTAATTTGATCCTCCGGTGGCAAGCCGGCCGGCATACTCAACGGAAAGACATATTCATCTTCCGGTAAAGAGCGTAACACCACTTCGTGAATGGCAGATAACCAACGCAACGTATCTTCAATTTTTTTATTAGGTGGGGTGATTAACTCAAGCTGACTTTCCGCAAAATCCGTTTGGATATAAGGATGATAAGAACGATTACCAAAGCATTTTGGGTGCTCCGTCACCACAACCGCCCCGTCCGCATGCACGCGTTGGCTTTCTTTTTCAATGCCAAATGACCCTTGCTGGAACAACAACTCCAAGTGATTTTCTTTTATAACCTGCTGAATATTCATAAAATTTCCTTTATTTGCGTAACGCCCAATTCTCTCGAGCCTTACTGCATCAATACCTTTTCAAAAATCGCCACATTATTAAAATTAATCCCCTTAAATGCAAATAAAAAAATCGCATCCCCCATAAGGAATGGTTATAACTTAATGTATTGAAACGAAAATACTTCATTTTAGGAAATAAAGGTTCTAAAATTTCCACCCTTAGAAAAGCACATGAAAAACACCTGAGGCACATAAAATGAGTCAATTCAAAAAACACAATCTCATCAATAATGACATCACTTTTGCGTTGTTATTATTGATTTTTTCCTTTCTTTCCCACATTGCTTTGGGCATTTTGGATAATTATCGGACTAATCTGGTGAGCATTTTTGCATTAGGTTTGCTGCTTTTCACCTTACGGAAACACAGCAAGATCTTATTTTTAATTGGCTTTCTTTTTATTTTCGCCCTCTCTCTCGGCTATCTTCCTTCCGGCTTATTATATGGTCCGGTGTCGATTGGGGTAATTGCCTCGGTTTATGAAACCAATTTCAGTGAAACTATCGGTTTTTTTAAAGCGATTCCGCTCTCTATTTATATTTTTACCTTTTTCTATCTTCTTTTATTTATCGTTATCTTATTGATTCAACGACATAAAACCTCAAATAAATCTCAGAAGAAAATCTATGCTACCGTTTACCTTGCTCTTCTCGCCTTTTCACTTTATAAGCCCATTGCAAAAGAAGTAAAAAATACGGATCCCGAGAAAGAATTCAAGCTCTCCGAATTTTTTAAAGCCTCAAAATTTTATCCGGTGAGTTTTCTTTCCAACGCTATCAAAGTGAATAACACCTATTTAACGCAACGGGCATTATTAAATGATGCCTTGACCAAAACACCGGAGTGGCAAATCCTTTCCGTGGAGCCAAAATATCAAAACTATGTCTTAGTGATCGGCGAAAGTATGCGACGGGATTACACCTCTTTATACGGCTACCCACAAAAAACCACGCCGTTTTTAGAACAAGTGAACGGCTTAATTTTCAATTTATATGTGGCTGCTGGCCCAAATACGCAACCGTCTTTACAGCGCACGCTGTATCGTTCCATTAATAACAATGAAGAAACGGTTTACACCGATAACATTATTTCACTCGCCAAACTTGCCCATTACAAAACTTATTGGTTGTCTAACCAAGGCAAAGTGGGCGAATGGGACACCATGGCATCACGTATCGGCATTCAAGCAGATGAATCGTTCTTTACCAAAAAAGGCGGGTATGATTCGGACAATATCTCGGACACGGCATTATTGGAGCCATTAAAACAACTTTTGGCGAAAGATAAAGATCAAACCAAATTAATCGTTTTACATTTAATTGGTTCGCACGCGACCTTTTGCGCCCATTTAAATGGCGAAGAACCGAAATTCCATTTAATTAGCCGAGAAATGTCTTGTTATTTAGATACGTTAAAACAAACGGACAGTTTATTGTCTGAAGTGAATCAAATTCTAAAAGACCAAGGACAAAGCTATTCCGTCATTTATTTCTCAGATCATGGCTTGGCGCATTTAGGCGCAGGAAAAAATCTGTCTATGCTAAATAACAAAGAATACAAACAAAGTTACGAAGTGCCGTTTATTCGTTTTTCCAGTGACGATACCAAAAGAACCCTCGTTAAAAACCCGCAAAGCGCCTTTAATTTTATTCACGGTTTTGCCCAATGGTTAGGCATTAAAGAAAGTCATTTAAGCCAAGAAGATTTTTTCAACCCGAAACCGCAAACAATCAAAGTCTTTAACTGGCGAGCCTTGGTGGACTATCAGTCGTTAAAAGAGGATCCGGCAAAACAAGAACCGTAATAACAGGTTCCAACGCCTAAAAGTGCGGTCATTTTTTCAAACGAATGACCGCATTTTTATTTTTGCCAGAATAGTCATTCAGCAAACCCAATTTTTCAGGTAAAATAGCCGCCGTTTTTTATGAAAGAATTTTGTTCTTGCGGCGCCATTGGCTCGTCCAATATCAAAAAACTCCGTTTTTTCTGACCGCACTTTTCACCCTATCCTGACTAAATTGAGGAACATATGAGTGTAATTCCTATGGTCGTTGACCAAACTTCCCGTGGCGAACGCGCCTATGACATTTATTCTCGCTTACTGAAAGATCGCGTGATTTTCCTAAGCGGTGAAGTGGAAGACAACATGGCCAATCTGATTGTGGCACAATTGCTTTTCCTAGAATCAGAAGATCCCGATAAAGACATCAATTTATATATCAATTCACCGGGCGGTTCCGTGACTGCCGGTATGGCAATTTACGACACCATGCAATTCATCAAGCCCGATGTGCGCACCTTGTGCGTTGGACAAGCCTGTTCCATGGGTGCCTTTTTATTAGCCGGTGGCGCACCGGGCAAACGTGGTGCCTTGCCACATGCTCGCGTGATGATCCACCAACCCTTAGGCGGTTTCCGCGGACAAGCATCGGATATTCAAATTCATGCGCAAGAAATCTTGAAAATCAAAGGTACGTTAAACGAACGCCTGGCATTCCACACCGGACAACCCATTGAAACCATCGAGAAAGACACTGATCGCGACAACTTTATGTCTGCAGAAGAAGCCAAAAACTACGGCTTAATCGATGAAGTGTTTACCAAACGTTAAGAGATAAACATGGCAAAAGATAAAGAATTACATTGTTCTTTCTGTGGCAAAGAACAAGACGAAGTCAATAAACTCATCGCTGGCACCTCCGGTTACATTTGTAATGAATGTATCGAATTGTGTCACGATATGTTGCTCAATGAAGAGCATGGCGAAGAAGCCGAAAGCGAAGAGGCAGAAGCGCAAAAAGAACAGGAATTACCCACACCGCACAAAATCCGCGCCCATTTAGACGATTATGTTATCGGCCAAGATTACGCGAAAAAAGTGTTGGCAGTGGCGGTGTATAACCACTACAAACGCCTGCGTACCAAACATCAAACCAATGATGTGGAATTAGGTAAAAGTAACATTTTGCTTATCGGCCCGACCGGTAGCGGTAAAACCCTGTTGGCAGAGACCATGGCGCGTATGTTAAACGTGCCTTTCGCCATGGCGGATGCCACCACCTTGACGGAAGCCGGTTACGTGGGCGAAGACGTAGAAAACGTGTTACAAAAATTACTACAAAACTGTGATTACGACATCGAACGTGCGGAACAAGGCATTATTTATATAGATGAAATCGACAAAATCACCCGCAAATCGGAGAATCCATCCATCACCCGCGATGTTTCCGGCGAGGGCGTACAACAAGCCTTGTTAAAACTCATTGAAGGCACGGTTGCGTCCATTCCACCACAAGGCGGGCGCAAGCACCCACAACAGGAAATGTTGCGTATCGATACCTCCAAAATTCTGTTTATTTGCGGCGGTGCTTTTGCCGGCTTAGATAAAGTCATTGAAAAACGCACCAGCGTTGCCACTGCGATTGGTTTCGGCGCCGAAATCAAGAGCGAAAAAGACAAAGCTACATTAACGGATTTGTTCAAACAGGTAGAACCGGACGATTTAATGAAATACGGCTTAATCCCGGAATTTATCGGACGTCTGCCAGTGGTTGCGCCGTTAAGCGAATTAGATGAAGAAGCCCTCGTGCGCATTCTGACCGAACCGAAAAACGCCTTGTGTAAACAATATCAAGCGTTATTTGGGTTAGAAGACGTGGAACTGGAATTTACCAAAGACGCCTTAATCGCCATGGCGAAAAAAGCCCTCGCCCGTAAAACCGGTGCCCGCGGCTTACGCTCCATCATCGAAGGCGTCTTGCTCGACACCATGTACGACTTACCTTCTTTAGAAGGGTTAGAAAAAGTGGTGGTCAACGAAAGCGTCATCAACGACAACCAATCTCCAGAATTGATTTATTCCAACAAATAAAAAAAAGTGCGGTTAATTTTAACCGCACTTTTCTTTGCCACGACTATTCAATTTTTACTTTCTTTAAGCGTAACGCATTGCTTAACACAGAAATCGAACTCATCGCCATCGCCGCCCCGGCAACCACCGGGCTGAGCAACCCCAAGGCGGCTAGCGGAATGCCTAACACATTATAAATAAACGCAAAAAACAAATTTTGTTTAATGTTTTTCAAGGTCGCGCGGGAAATCAATAAAGCATCCACCAACTGATTGACCGAATGCTGCATTAGGGTTGCCGACGCACTGTGTTGCGCCACATCCGCGCCATCGTGCATGGCGAAACTCACATTCGCCGCAGCCAATGCCGGCGCGTCATTCACCCCATCCCCCACCATGGCGACCACGTTGCCATTTTCTTGTAGAAGTTTAACCGCACTTGCTTTATCGCGTGGCGACATATTGCCCTGCGCATGTTGAATCCCAAGCTGATCGGCAATGTATTGCACCACGTTCGGATTATCGCCACTCATGATATACACATCGATATTATGCGCCTGCAAACGCTGAATTGCCTTTTGACTGTCCGCCTTTAAGGCGTCTGCTAAGGCAAATGCGGCGATAGGTTGGTCATTTACAGCGACCGCCACAATGCTGGCGATCTGCCACACCGGATCAAGATTGGTTGGTAACGTCAAACCGCAATAGGCAGGTTTCCCCACTTTCACTGTGCCGATATGTTCAATCTCCCCTTGAATCCCCTGCCCCACATCTACCTGAATATGTTGTACCGCAGGCAACGCCACATTTTTTGCCATCGCGGCTTGCACAAGGGCTTTTGCCAACGGATGCGTCGCGTTCTGTTCAATAGCGGCCGCCAACGCATAAATTTCATCTTCAGAATAGACCGCACCTTGCGCCTGCCAAAAAGCAACCACTTGCGGTTTGCCTTCTGTGAGCGTGCCGGTTTTATCCAACACCACCGCGTTCACATGGGCGGATTCTTCCATGGCGGCGGCATCTTTAAACCAAATGCCCTGTTTCACGGCTTTGCCCATGCCCACCATGATCGCCGCAGGCGTTGCTAAGCCCAAGGCACAAGGGCAGGCAATCACCAATACCGCAACCCCATGAATCAACGCCGTGACAACATCTTGTTGAAGCCACCAAGTAAGTAAAAACGTCAGCAAGGAAATGCCTATTACCGTTGGCACAAACACTGCCGCCACTTTGTCGGCAAAACGGGCAATGGGTGCTTTGCTACCTTGCGCTTCAGAAAGGGCATTCATCATATCGCCGAGCAACGTTTGGCTACCAAGCTGTTGCGAGCGATAAACCAAACTGCCGTCCGTCACCATCGCCCCTGCCAACACTTGGCTTCCCAATTTCTTCATTTCCGGCACGGATTCACCGGTTAAATGGCTTTCATCACACCAACCCGCCCCCTCTTCCACCACGCCATCGGCGGCAATGCGTTCGCCTTGGTTGGCGCGTAACCGTTCGCCCACTTGGATTTGATTTAACGGCACGGTTTGCCATTCGCCGTAGCGTTGCACGTGCACTTGTTTTGGTGTCAGCTGCAATAATAAACCTAGGCTATTTAGGCTGTGCTTTTTGGTACGATCTTCTAAGAATTTTCCCAAACTCACAAACCCCAACACCATGACGGAGGCTTCAAAATAAATATTCGCCGAGCCGTGTGCATGGCTCATATGCGGCAGATAAAACAGCATAAAGACGGAATAAAAATAAATGGTGAGCGTGCCAAGACTGACCAATACATCCATATTCGCCAAACCGCCTTTAATACTGCCCCAAGCACTTTTGTAGAAGGGAATCGCCAAGCCGAATTGCACAATCGTGGCTAATGCCATTTGCCACATCGGCGGTAACATCCAATCATGTCGCCCCAGCATCATGCCGAACATACCGATTAAAAACGGCACGTTAATTAGCCACAATAAAATCAACCGCCACGAAATGTTTCGCTCTTGCGGCAATTCTGCCTGTTCTTGCTTTAATTGTGCCGTGAAACCGGTCTTTTGAATAATTTGGATCAGCTGTTCAACGGAAGTTTGCTTTTCATCAAAAGTGATCTGCGCTTCTTCACTGGCGAAATTCACGCCCGCCTGCTGCACAAAATCCTTTTTATTCAATACCTTTTCAATCCGACTGGCGCACGACTGGCACGTCATACCCCCAATTTGAATGGAGACTTTTTGCATAACATCCTCTTTATTATGTCCTTTCACAGAAAAGTGCGGTGGGTTTTGGAAATATTTTTTATCATCGATCTTAAAGACGGCTAGCGCAAGCGTCCACGCTTGTGCTTATTCATAGCGCACGTCAGAAGACTTAGAGCGCGCGCGTCTCCCGACGCGTGCTTACAACAAAGCAATAATCAAAAGACGGTATCAGGAGACGCCGCCATCAATTAAATACGCAATAAACAAAACTTACACCACTTCCGCATCAAACCCGGCATATTCCACGGCTTCCACCAACGCGGCAGGCTGCACTTTATTTGCATCAAAACTCACGACCGCTTGCGCTTTTTCCAAACTGACGTCTGCTTGCGCCACACCGTCCAATTCGCTCAATACGCGAGTCACGCTTTTCACACAACCACCACAGGTCATGCCATCAATTTTTAAGGTTACGTTTTGCATCATTTGCTCCTTTGTTAAGTTAAACCTTGCCGATTTTTGTCGGTGAGATTACTATAAACCTTAACGTTAGGTTAAGGTCAAACACTTTTTATGAATATCAGTCAAGCAGCCAAACTCACCGGCTTATCTGCTAAACAAATCCGCGATTATGAAAAACGCGGCTTACTCAAAGCCGGCACACGCACCCTTTCAGGTTATCGCTACTATGAAGAAAACGATCTTGCCCGTTTACGCTTTATCCGCCACTCACGAGACGTGGGCTTTTCCCTGCAACAAATCGCTCAATTACTTGAATTACAAGATAACCCGCATCGCAACAGCCGTGAAGTGAAACAACTTACGGCAAAACATATCGAAACCCTCAATGCACAAATTCATGCACTACAAAAAATGGTGGCTGAACTTCAACTCTGGCATGACAACTGCCAAGGCAACGACTGCCCGGAATGTTCGATTTTGACGGGACTCAGTGAATAGACATGTGAAAAAAGTGCGGTGAAAATTTAAAATATTTTCGCATCAGAAATACACTTCAAAAAGTTCGCAGATTAATCTTCCTGATGATTTACTAAGGTTTCAATTTGCACGATTTCCGCCACATCTACTGTACCCGCTTTAATCCGCCATTTCACATTCAAGTCATACAACGAAATGCCGTAAAGGCGGTCAGTAGTTTTACCTTGTTGATAGGCGGGGCGGGGATCTTGTTGGATCACCTCAGTAATAAAACGTTGTAAGTGCGGTCGATTTTTGCTGTGTTTTTTGACCGCACTTTCCGCTTCTGCAGTAAATTCTACGTGCAGCAACGGTTTCGGTTCGCTTTGGGCAAAGCCGGAAATCGCGTCAGGTTCACTGTCAGCGTAGGCCAGATAAGGTTTGATGTCGAAAATAGGCGTGCCGTCCACTAAATCCACGGCGCCGAGATGTAACAACACCTTGCCGTTTTTACATTCTACTTGGCGCAATTCCACTTTGGATAAACCAATGGGATTTGGGCGATGTGTCGAGCGCGAGGCAAACACGCCAACCCGTTGATTGCCACCTAAACGGGGTGGGCGCACGGTAGGATGCCATTTGCCTTGCGGAATTTGATCAAATTGAAAAATTAGCCAAAGGTGGCTGAATTGTTCTAAACCGCGGACGCTTTCCGCTTGGTTATAGGGCGGCAACAATTCGACAATACCCGTGCCATCCTGCACCAAATTAGGTTGACGCGGTACGGAAAACTTTTCTTTGTAAGGCGTGTAAATCACAGCCACGGGCTGCAATGTGAGAGAATCGGACATATTTTCCTTAAAACAGTTAAAATCTGCAAAATAACCTTGTAGAATGACGCCTATTTTAGCTAAAAGTGCGGTAAAAAATCGCCTTATTTTTCGTTATTCGAGTAGCCATTATGACAAAAAATACAATAAAAATGTGGATTGAAACAGCGCGTCCCAAAACCCTACCGTTAGCCTTGGCAACCATTTTAACCGGTTCAGCGCTCGCCTATTGGGCAGGCAGCTTCCATTGGGGAATCACGGTGTTATGTTTACTCACCACGTTATTTCTGCAAATTCTTTCCAACTTCGCCAATGATTACGGTGATCACCAAAAAGGCTCCGACACGGCAGAACGTATCGGGCCATTACGCGGCATTCAACAAGGCGCGATTTCTGCGGCACAACTGAAAAAAGGGCTTTATGTGATGATCGCCTTGAGTTTCCTTTGTGGTGCTCTCTTAATCGGTATTGCTTACCAAAATGTCAGTGATTTAATTGCGTTTTCCATGCTCGGCGTCTTGGCCATTGTGGCAGCTATCACCTATACCGTGGGCAGCAAGCCTTACGGCTATTTGGGCTTAGGCGATATTTCCGTATTAATTTTCTTTGGGTTATTGGGCATCGGCGGCACCTATTATCTGCAAGTACATGATATCTCTGCCATTATTTTGCTTCCTGCCATTGCCAGCGGTTTACTTGCGACAGCGGTTTTAAATATCAATAACTTGCGTGATATTGAACAAGATCGCAAAGCAGGCAAAAACACCCTTGCCGTACGCTTAGGGCCACATAATGGGCGGATTTATCATTGCTTGCTGCTTTCTATCGCCGCCTTGTTTTATCTTTTGTTTGCCCTCATGAATTTGCGTAATCCGGTGAGTTTCGCCTTTTTACTCACTTATCCGCTCTTGTTCAAACATGCCCGTTTTGTTTTCTCTCATAAAGAGCCGGTGGCTTTACGCCCGATGCTGGCGCAAATGTCGCTGATTGCGTTACTTATCAATGGGCTATTTAGTTTTGGCTTGCTTCTAGGCTGAAACGGACTATACTAGCTCGCAGTATTCATCTTAAAAAAATAGGGTCTTTTATGTACATTGATACTTCTGAACTTTGCGATATTTATCTCGATCAAGTCGATGTTGTCGAACCTGTTTTCTCAAGTTTCGGCGGGCTAAGTTCTTTTTATGGCAAAGTCACCACCGTAAAATGTTTTGAAAATAACGGGTTAATAGCTGAAATTTTAGAAGAAAACGGTCAAGGACGCGTATTAGTCGTTGATGGCGGCGGCGCAGTACGCCGTGCATTAATTGATGCGGAACTCGCACAATTAGCCGCAGATAATCACTGGGAAGGCATCATCCTTTATGGTGCGGTTCGTCAAATTCAACAACTGGAAAATATCGACATCGGCATTCATGCGTTAGCCCCAATTCCGGTAGGCGCAGATGAAAACAACCACGGCGAAACCGATATTCCGGTCAACTTTGGTGGCGTAACTTTCTTCCCGGAAGACTTTGTGTATGCAGATCTCACCGGCATTATTCTGTCACAAGAAGCCTTAGACCTCGCAGATTTCGAGCAAGACTAATTCTAGCTGCGTCATTATTCTTCTAAAAGTGCGGTGAAAATATAGAAAATTTTCACCGCACTTTTTTTGCGCGATGTCACAAATCCATAAAAAACTAATTGCTTTTTGTTAACAAAGTGTTAGTTTCCTTAGCATATTGCCTATTTTTGGTAATATGTTGATCTTTGATTTTATTGACAGGAATTAAAATTATGAAAGACACAACTCAAAATCAAAGTAAGAATTATAGGAGTGCAATTATCTTTATCTTTGCCGTCGTTCTATTTTTTGTCTTACTCAATACACTACCTTTTGATAAAAACGCCAATAGTGGGTTGGCATTATTAGCTTTAGTGGCCATTTTATGGTTAACAGAAGCCTTACACGTCACCATCACAGCATTAATTGTTCCACTTCTCGCTATTTTCTTGGGATTAGTGAAAACAAGTACTGCGCTAGCTACCTTTGCCGATCCGAATATCTTCTTATTCTTTGGTGGCTTTGCTTTAGCGACAGCACTTCATATTCAACAGTTAGATAAAATGATCGCCAACAAAATTATGGCTTTGGCAAAAGGCAATTTATTTGTCGCGATCATGTATTTATTCTCCGTTACCGCATTTTTGTCCATGTGGGTAAGTAACACAGCGACAGCGGCCATGATGCTCCCCCTTGCCATGGGCGTACTAAGCCGGCTAGATCGTAATTCAGAACATAATACCTATGTGTTTGTGCTTTTAGGAATTGCGTATAGCGCCAGTATCGGTGGTATGGGAACCTTAGTGGGAAGCCCGCCAAACAACATCGTTGCAACGCAATTGCACCTCACCTTCGCTGATTGGTTATGGTATGGCTTGCCTATCATGATTATTTTAATGCCAATCATGATCGGAACACTTTATATTGTCTTCAAACCAAAACTCAATATTCGTTTTGACCAACAATTTGAAGCCATTCCAATGAATAAACAACGTTGGATTACCTTAGCGATTTTCGTCTTTATTGCATTGAGCTGGGTTTTCAGTAGCCAAATCAACCCGATTCTTGCAGGCGCATTAGGATTAGAGGGGAAAATTGCCAGTTTCGATAGCGTTATTGCTTTATCTGCCGCGGTTATCCTTTGTGTTGCTGGCGTAACAAACTGGAAGCAAATTCAAGACAACACCGATTGGGGCGTATTAATGCTCTTCGGTGGCGGCTTAACCTTAAGTGCGGTATTAAAAAATTCCGGTGCAAGCAAAATTTTGGCTGACGGCATCGTATTCCTGATTGAAGGTGGTCACTTCTATCTCATCGGTTTATTGGTTTCTGCGTTCATTATTTTCTTAACGGAATTCACCTCCAACACTGCCAGTGCGGCATTGTTAGTGCCGATTTTCATTTCTATCGCACAATCTCTTGGTATGCCGGAAATCGGTTTAGCCTTAATCATCGGTTTAGGTGCTTCCTGTGCCTTCATGTTGCCGGTGGCAACACCACCGAATGCCATTGTGTTCGGTACCGGCGAAGTGAAACAAAGTGAAATGGTAAGAGCCGGTATTCTGTTGAATATCGTGTGTATCTTTGTTATCGCGACCTTCGGTTACTTCTTCTGGCTAAATTAATTCACCCATAAAAAACAGCCCCTTAATAAATCGCTTATTAAGGGGCTGAATTATTTCACATCAGGTTAATCTTCCAACACAATTTCCTTCAAATACTGGAAAATTTCACGGTAAGCTTTTGCCGGTTTATTTTGTTCTTTTTCCTTACTCGCGGTACGAATCAAATTTCGCAGATGTTGTCGGTCAGCATGTGGATAATCCGTTAGAAAATCCGTTAATGCATCATCGCCTTTTGCCACTAACGCATCACGTAATAACTCCAATTTATGCAACATTGCTTGTTGTTTCTGATGTTTGTTTTCCAATTTTTCCAACGCAGCCTGAATGGGCTCAACATCCATCCCGCGCAATAATTTACCGATATATTGCAGTTGGCGGCGACGTGCTTCTTTTTGCAGACGTTGCGCTAAATTTACCGCTTCCAATAAAGCGTCTTCCAAAGGAATTTTATCTAATTTTGCCTTTGTCAGCTCAACCAGTTTTTCACCCAGTTTTTTTAATGCTTCCGCATCCCGTTTAATTTCACTTTTGCTGACCCAAATAATTTCTTCTTGCTCTTCGTCCTGCCAGTCAAAATCTTCTTTTTTACGTTTTGCCATCTTCTTTTCCATCGTTCTACTTAAAAGTGCGGTGCATTTTAGCACAGAATCCGTGGTTCGCCTTAAAAAGAAAAATACGCTAAAATTGGCGAAATTTCATTATTGAGAAAAGCACAATGCCACAAAAAACACTTGAAAATGCCACCGCACTTTTGCGTCAACAAGAACAACAACTGCGCGATGCGGTCAGCCTTGCCATTGAAATTGCCCAAAAAGCAGGTGCAACCGCCGAAGTGGGGGTGACCAAATCTAGCGGACTCTCCGTCTCCACCCGTTTACAGGAAATTGAAAACGTTGAATTTAACAACGATGGCGCACTAGGTATTTCCGTCTATGTAGGACAGCAAAAAGGCAATGCTTCCACCTCCGATTTAACACCGGAAGCCATTAAAAACACCGTAGAGGCGGCTCTTGCTATTGCCAAATACACTTCACCAGATGATTGTGCAGGCTTAGCCGATAAAGAATTGATGGCATTTGATGCGCCGGATTTGGATTTGTATCACGCTGCTGAAATTGATGTTGATAAAGCGGTGCAACTTGCTTTGGATACCGAAAAAGCCGCATTAGAACACGATGAACGCATCGTGAACAGTGAGGGCGCGTCTTTCAATGCCCATACCGGTGTGCGTGTTTATGGCAACAGCCACGGCATGTTGCAAAGTTATTTATCTAGCCGCTACTCGCTTTCCTGCTCCGTCATTGCCGAACATCAAGAGCAGTTAGAACGGGATTATGAATACACGGTAGCACGCAATATCAATCAATTAGCGCCACCTCATTGGGTCGGTGAAAATGCAGCGCAAAAAGCGATTGCTCGCTTACAACCCCAAAAACTTGCCACACAAGAAGCGCCCGTCATTTTCTTAAACGATGTCGCAACGGGCTTAATCAGCCATTTAGCAGCCGCCATCAGCGGTGGCAGCTTATACCGCAAAGCTAGTTTTTTGTTGGATCACTTAGGGAAACAAGTATTGCCTGACTGGTTTGAGATTGCCGAAAGACCGCATCTGATCGGTCAATTAGCGTCGACCCCATTTGATAGTGAAGGGGTTAGAACGCAGGACATGGAGATTATTCGCAGCGGGATTTTACAAACTTATTTGCTTACCAGTTACAGCGGACGCAAGCTCGACATGCAAAGCACAGGACACGCTGGCGGCATTCACAATTGGCTGATCAAACCAAATTCATCAGGAAAACTAACCGCACTTTTACGCCAAATGAATCGCGGTTTACTCGTAACAGAAGTGATGGGGCAAGGTGTGAATTTGGTTACTGGTGATTATTCACGAGGTGCAGCCGGTTTTTGGGTGGAAAACGGTGAAATTCAATATCCGGTTGCAGAAATCACCATCGCAGGACAATTACCGGACATATTACGTAATATTGTTGCCGTGGCCGATGATATTGAACATCGCTCCAATATCCAGACGGGTTCCATTTTATTAGAAAAAATGAAAATTTCCGGAAATTAAAATAAATGAGAATAATTCTTATTGACAATAATAAAAACTCTGCTAACATAAGCCGCATCTGTTAAGTATTGCAATGAAGATGAATGGTTGTTATTGGAAGTCTGCATAGCACGCCAAACAGGTAGAGTAGAAAGTAAATTCGTTAGGGTACTTAAAAAGACTGAAGTTTAAACTTCAGTCTTTTTTTTGTTAGAATAGCGCCCTCATCATCTGCCAAAGGTAACCTTAAAATGAAAAAACACCACGTCGATATTCTTATTTCCGAACAAGAAGTTCGTTCCCGTATTGCTGAACTCGGCAAAGAAATCACCGCATTCTATCAACAAAAAAAAGTTAATCGCCTCGTAGTAATAGGCTTGTTGCGTGGTTCCTTTATGTTTATGGCGGATTTAGTACGCGAATTACATTTGCCGGTAGAAATCGAATTTATGACCACATCAAGCTATGGTAGCAGCATGACAACGAACCACGATGTACGCATTACAAAAGATATTGAAAGCGATATCCGTGGTAAAGACGTGCTAATCGTAGAAGATATTATTGATACCGGCTACACACTAGAAAAAGTGCGTGAGATTCTTAATTTACGCGATCCTGCCTCGTTGACAATTTGTACTTTATTGGACAAACCATCCCGTCGTGAAGTGAATGTACCGGTAGACTGGGTTGGCTTCACCATCCCTGATGAATTCGTGGTGGGCTATGGCATTGACTACGCACAACAACATCGCAACCTTGGTTATATCGGCAAAGTCATTTTGGAAGAATAAGAAAAACGGCTTATCACATGATAAGCCGTCAATTTATCTCAAAAAACGACCGCACTTTATGTGCGGTCTTCTTTCTTATTTTCTAAACTCACGTTTCTCTTTAAAAGTGCGGTGAGATTTTTCTTTAAATTTACGATCGCCTTTGAAACCTTTGTCTTCAAAACGACCGCCACGGCGTTTTCCGCCAAAATTATCACCGCCACGCTCGCCTTTGGCTTCACCGATAAAAGACATACGCATTTGCTTATTCAACACTCGCGTTTTCGCAAATTGTTGTAACAATTCTTTCGGCATACCTTGTGGCAATTCAATGGTGGAATAATCATCATACAACTTGATGTGACCGATGTAGCGACTATTAATATCACCTTCATTCGCAATAGCGCCAACAATATGACGAACTTCCACACCGTCTCCGCGCCCCACTTCAATACGATATAAATCCATTGGTTGTGGACTGCCATAGCCTTTACGTTCACCACGACGTTCTGCTGAACGAGGATTCTCACGACGGTCACTGCGCTCATTACGATCACGACGTGCTTTTTTATCCACCACCGGATCTGGTGGAAGAATCAGTTTTTGCTTGCCTTGTAGCAACATCATCATAGCGGCGGCAATATCTTCTTGTGATTGGTCGGCAGTAAACATATCTTCCAACAATTCACGATAAAGCTCTAAATCATGGTGTTCCAACTGCGTGGTAATTTTATCTTTGAATTTTTTACGACGACAGGCTTGTAAGACTTCATGGTTCGGCAATTCCACCTCTTCAATATTTTTCTTGATAAGGTGTTCAACATTGCGCAACAAACGACGCTCACGCGGTTCCACGAATAATAACGCACGACCGGAACGTCCTGCACGACCGGTACGACCAATACGATGCACATAAGATTCTGCATCCAGTGGAATATCGTAGTTCACTACAAGACTGATACGCTCAATATCAATACCACGCGCCGCGACGTCTGTCGCCACTACGATATCTAAGCTACCACTACGCAAACGATCTAAGGTTTGTTCACGTAATTGTTGTGTCATATCGCCATTCAATGCTGCCGCACGGAAACCGTGTTTTTCCAACAATTCCGTTACGTCTAATGTGCCGGTTTTAGTGCGGGTGAAAATAATCGCCGCATCAAAATCTTCCACTTCCAAGAAACGCAACAAGGCATCATTTTTGCGGACGCCATGAACATACCAACAACTTTGCGCAATATCCGGTGCACTTTGTTGGGTCGCTTTAATTTTGACTTCTTGCGGATCTTTCATAAAGCGTTTGGTGATTCGGCGAATCGGCTCCGGCATAGTGGCAGAGAAAAGTGCGGTTTGGTGATGTTCCGGTAATTCGGCCATCACGGTTTCCACATCATCAATAAAGCCCATGCGCAACATTTCATCCGCTTCGTCTAACACAATGGCTTTAAGTTCAGCAAGGCTTAAGGTGCCACGACGTAGGTGGTCCAAAATACGTCCCGGTGTCCCCACCACAACTTGCGCTCCTTGTTTTAACGCACGTAATTGGATGTCATAACGTTGACCACCGTACAAAGTCACAATATTGATACCTTTGGCATATTTCACGAATTGCTCACATGCATCTGCAACTTGAATAGCTAATTCACGGGTCGGCGCCATCACTAATAATTGTGGGTGTTTTTCGGTCGGATCGATTTGCGCCAAAATAGGCAAAGAGAAAGCCGCTGTTTTCCCACTACCGGTTTGTGCCATGCCCAGTACATCACGGCCTTCTAATAAGTGCGGTATGCAAATTTGTTGAATTGGAGATGGTGTTTCAAAGCCAAGATCGGAAACCGCATTAAGGATGAATTCAGGCAAGCCTAAATCCTTGAAAGTCATTTTAGTTTCAGTCATTAAAAATACTCGAATGTATAAAAGGAAAGCTCAATAGACGCTTTCAGGTTAATCACAATGTGTCGTTTTACGTCTTACAACGCATCGCCGGTTGAGCCATGCTCACCGTTATTCTGCTTGAGTCTGTTGTCCTAATTTCGATAGCTCAAACACCGCAAAACGATACTCCACAAAGTTATACACCTGATTTGCAACAGCCAGTTTGAATAAGGTCTCTGCCTCATCAATCTGTCCCATATTGAGTTTTTGTTTTGCTAGATAAAAGTAGGTTTCAGTCAGAACTTCTGCGTATTGCGTAGCGGTTTTTGTTGCAAACTGCTGTGCTTTAGCCTGTAGATCCTGAACTGATAATTTGCCCAAATAATATTGGACAATGTAGGTACCCCAATAATCCTGAGAAAGCCCAACAGCACGTTGAGCCAGATTTTTTTGTGCCTCGGCCGGTTTGAATTTTAATTCATTCAAATACAGCCATAAAACACGGTAAGGATCTGATTTATTGCGTTGATAAAATGCCAAGAAATCCTGCTCGGCGAGGTTATACCGTCCCACATAATAGAAGTCTAATGCTCGATTAAGGAAGGTATATTCATAGTCAGGATCAAGGCTGAAAACAGTATTAAAGGCCTCTAATGCGCCGTCATAGTCTTCATCAAGTAATAAATAAAGCCCTAGATAGTTATACACTGCCGCCATTTTAGGTTGCAATGCAAGAGCTTGAGTAAAGTCATAACGCGCTAAAGCCCAAAGCCCCAAACTATCGTAAAGCACTCCCCGTTCAAAATGGAGAGAAGCACGTTCTTCATTACTCATTTTTCCAACGAGCAATACCTGACTAATCCGAACAATCATTACTTCCTGTTCAAAATGCTGGCTTGGATTTTGATCAGCTAGTACCACTTTATTTTTAGACACAAAACTATTGTTCAAGCCGACACAGCCCGACAATAAAAAAGTAAAAAATAAAATGGGTAAAAACACCGCGAAATTAAACAACCCATTACGTTGTGTCATTTCTTTGTAAGCCTTAAAGCAGAGGTATTGCTTATTGAAAAAGAAATGTTACGGGACATTCCGTCCCGTAACATTAATCCTAAATTTAATTATTCCTGTTCAATAACGTCATCAAAGGATTCTTGAACAGTGTCTTGTTTAGGCGCAAGTTCTTTCATGGTTAAACGGATACGACCTTGACGATCGATTTCCACTACTTTAACCATCACTTCTTGCCCTACTTGTAGATAATCACTGACTTTTTCCACACGTTCTTCGGCAATTTGAGAAATGTGAACCAAGCCTTCCTTATTACCTACGATAGAAACGAATGCACCGAAATCGGCTAAACGAGTCACTTTACCTTTGTAAATGGCACCCGCTTCTACTTCAGCAGTGATGTCTTCGATACGTGCCATCACATCTTGTACGGCATTCTTATCTACCGCAGCGATTTTCACTGTACCGTCATCATCAATATCAATTGAAGTACCGGTTTCTTCGGTCAATGCACGAATCACTGCACCACCCTTACCGATCACATCTTTGATTTTCTTCGGATCAATTTTCATGGTGTAGATACGTGGTGCAAAATCAGAAATATCGGCACGCGGCGCCGGAATAGCTTGCTCCATCACACCAAGAATATGCATACGTGCGCTTTTCGCTTGGTTTAATGCAATTTGCATGATTTCAGCAGTGATACCTTCAATTTTGATATCCATTTGAAGTGCGGTCACACCTTGACGAGTACCCGCCACTTTAAAGTCCATATCACCTAAGTGGTCTTCATCACCAAGAATATCGGAAAGCACAACAAATTTGTCATCTTCTTTCACCAAGCCCATCGCGATACCTGCGACAGCCGCTTTAATCGGCACACCGGCATCCATTAACGCAAGAGAAGCACCACACACGGAAGCCATGGAAGAAGAACCGTTGGATTCGGTGATTTCTGATACTACACGTACCACATACGGGAATTCGGCTAAGGTTGGCATCACTGCTGCCACACCACGTTTCGCCAAACGACCGTGACCAATTTCACGACGTTTTGGTGAACCAATCATACCGGTTTCACCCACGGAATACGGAGGGAAGTTATAGTGGAACAAGAAGTGATCTTGACGCTCACCGGTTAATTCATCAATGATTTGCGCATCGCGTTCAGTCCCTAAAGTAGCAACAGCCAACGCTTGAGTTTCACCACGAGTAAAGATTGCAGAACCGTGGGTACGCGGTAATACACCAGTGCAAATATCTAATGCGCGCACAGTATCAACGGTACGACCATCAATACGCGGTTCACCTGCGATAATACGTCCACGCACGATTTGGCTTTCAAGTGCGGTGAAAATATCAATAATTTTTCCTTCGCTGACTTCTTCATCTTCCGCGGTAATTTGTGCAACAACGTCAGCTTTAATCGCATCAATTTGCTCATAACGCGCTTGTTTTTCAGTGATACGATACGCATCGCCTAAACGCGCTTCAGCTAACGCTTTCACTTTATTGATTAAATCAGTGTTTGGTTCAGGTGCAACCCAATCCCAACGTGGTTTACCGGCTTCAACAACCAATTCTTTAATGGCTTCAATCACCACTTGTTGTTGCTGGTGACCATAAACCACCGCCGCCAACATTTGTTCTTCAGTGAGAATATCTGCTTCGGATTCCACCATTAATACGGCTTTGTCAGTACCTGCAACCACTAAATCCAAACGGCTTTGTTTTTGTTCGTTAATGGTTGGGTTTAATACGAATTGATCGTTGATGAAACCGACACGCGCCGCACCGATTGGGCCATTAAATGGCACACCGGATAAAGACAACGCAGCAGACGCACCGATCATGGCGACTAAATCCGGGCTGATTTGTGGGTTTACAGAAACAACCGTCGCAACCACTTGGATTTCATTAAAGAAACCTTCTGGGAATAACGGACGAATCGGACGGTCGATTAAACGGGCAATTAAGGTTTCACCTTCAGATGGACGACCCTCGCGTTTGAAGAAACCGCCCGGAATACGACCAGCGGCATAAGTACGCTCTTGATAGTTAACGGTTAATGGGAAGAAATCTTGCCCTTCTTTCACATCTTTTTTGGCAACTACGGCAACGAATACGGTTGTATCGTCCATGCTTGCCATGACGGCAGCGGTGGCTTGACGTGCAATAGCGCCGGTTTCTAAAGTTACGGTATGTTGACCGTATTTAAACTGCTTAACAATTGGATCCACAATGTTTTCCTTCTTAAATAAATATTCACAATGTTTTATTTTCCAATTTGCGACTAGCAAAAATAATCTTAAAACCGACCGCACTTTTTTGACGTCCACGCGGAAAATCACTTTTGTTAGCCGCACGCTAATTCAGAAAATAAAACGCGGGCATTATACAGGGCTTTTGCCTTGATGGGTAACTTTTTTGCGCAATTGCGATTTATGACTACCTGAAAAATAAGGTTAATGATAAAATCACTCCAGTTTCTAAAACAAAAAAGGAGAAAATATGTTAATTGGAGATTTAACCCGCGCGGATTTTAAACTTGGCTTACCGAAAGTCATTGCCGAAACCTGTGAGTATTTAAAAGGTTTAGACTTAGAAAAATTAGAGGTTGGTCGTCATGACATCACTGACCAAATTTATATGAACGTGATGGAACCTGAACTGGCAGAAGCCGCAAGTAAAAAAGCAGAACTGCACCACAAATATTTAGACGTTCAAGTATTAATTCGTGGCGTAGAAAACATCGAAGTCGGCGCAACCTATCCTGACTTAAACAAATACGAAGCTTATCACGAAGATGACGACTACCAACTTACCCAAGAAATCGACAACAAAAGCACGATTACATTAGTGCCAAATATGTTTGCCGTGTTCTATCCTTATGAACCGCATAAACCTTGTTGTAACGTGAATGGTCAATCCGCCAAAATCAAAAAACTCGTGGTAAAAGTACCGGTAGAGTTAATTAAATAAACCTCGCTGAATCACACTCAAGACTGAAATAGGGAATCGACATGATTCCCTATTTTTCATTCAAAACGCAGAAAAACGCCACCACACTTTTATGCGCTAAATTTGATAATCCTCTTTGAGCAAATGACGATAAGCGTAAAGATAAGAAGCCCCGACAAATGCCGCCCCACCTGTCACATTACCCAAGAAGACAGGAAGCATATTTAAGAAAAATTCTCCCCATGTTACATTTGCTCCGGCAAAAATCCCTGCCGGAATAATAAACATATTTGCCACAAAATGCTGTAGCCCAATCAACACAAAAATCATCACAGGGAACCACATGGCAAGAATACGTCCAGATGTTTGCTTTGCACCAAAATAAAACCAAATCCCCATACACACCATCCAGTTACAGGCAATCGCTGAAACAAAGGCGCGCAAGAAATCCATATTCACTTTCGCTTCTGCAATAGCAATGGTTTTACTCGCTGCCGCACCTTCAGCTAACCCGACATAATGTCCAAGAAAAAACGCCATAAATAATGCGCCGGCAAGGTTACCTAAACTCACAATTACCCAGTTACGTAATAATTTCTTAAAGCTTACCTGTTTGCTCAATCGCCCCAAAGCCATCATCATCATGTTCCCTGTGGCCAATTCGCCGCCTCCGATAAGAATACAAATTAAGCAAATAGGAAAGACAGCCGCCCCCAATAAGGTTGCCAAGCCTGCCCATTCCGCCGGTATGCCACTGACGACTTTTAAATATGCCATATAACCGAAACTCACATAACCGCCCCCTAGAAAGCTAAGAATGGCCAAGGTTTTTACGCTGCCAAGTGATTTTGCATAACTTTTGTCGATGACATCTTGCAAGATTTCATGGGGATAAAGATCACGCTGTTGCATATTTTTCTCCTTGTTTATTAATACGTTGCTAATGCTTAAAATCTAACAAAGGGAGTTTTAAAAAGAAAAGAATTAGTGACTATATTTAAAAATCATCAGTTATAACAAAAGTAAGGCATAAAAAAGGCAGCCCACAAGAGCTGCCTTACATATAAAAAGAACCTTAAGCAAAAGGCTGCAATTCCGGATTAATCGGTGTATCTGCAAGATTATTTGCATAATTACATAACGTCGCTAAACTTACCCCTAACACCACATCAAGGGCATTCTCCTTTGTGTAACCTGCATCATAAAAGGCTTGCTGTTGCGCTTGGGTCAATTTTGCTTTTTGCAAGATGACTGTCAGTGTAAAACGGGCAAGAGCATCCAGTTTAGCATCTTGTTGAATGCGCGCAGTCGAACGAATTTGGTTAACCAGGGCCTCTTCAAGTTTCAATAGTTTTAAGGCAATTTTAGTATGCCCTGCCACACAGAAACCGCAACCATTGACCACTGCTGCCGTAATTTGAACCACTTCTCTCTCTACTGCAGTTAAACTGTTCCGTCCATTAATTCCACCCACCGTACGGTAGGTTTCTAGCGCTGTCGGTGCATTCGCAAGAACGCCGATTAAATTTGGAATAAATCCGTTAACATTTTGTACAGCTTTTAGGGCTTCTTTTGCGGCTTCCGGTGCGGTTTCGATGGTATGAATGGGAAATTGTGACATATAAAACTCCTATAAATAAAACGGGTGACTAATTGGTCATCAATATTACGTAGAATTCTGGATATTGAAAAAGAAATAAAGGTTATGCTGTAGATTAAAAAGTTATAAAGTGCGGTCAAAAAATGCGTCAAATTTTCATGTTGTTCTTGAGCGGATTTTTTGATGATGTGGATAACCCTGTGAATAGTGGGCTGAAAACAGGAAATAAACTGTCATTTATTTTCCTGCCAAACCAATTCCTACTCAATTTTTTGCTGGCTTGTTTAAATTTTTCTCATAAATTTTCACCGATTTATACCTCATCCGTTTTTTGCGATTTTTTCAACAAGTTATGTAGAACAAATGCGCACGTTTTCTTTTTTCTATTTCGGGTTTTACGATTTTTCCTCCTCCTGTGAGTTATTCAGTATTTCTGTGGATAAAATTGTGTTTCAACCACAGAATAACTAAAAATAACCTTGAGAAATTCAATTCACTAAATAACCATAAATAAATTTATCCTTATTTATCAATAAAATAATAAAAAACAAACGGCATTTCCCTGTTAATGAAAAATGCCGTCTTATGCTGTCTATTTATTGTTCAATTCAAATTTTCTGCAAATACCGTTGCCAATCGAAATATTGTCCCGGATCGATTTTCCGTCCCGGTGACACATCACAATGCCCCACAATACGCTCTTTGGTAATATGCGGATATGTCCGCATAATTTCCTGCGTAAGTGCTTGTAATGCCAAATATTGTGCATCAGTAAACGGCTGTTCATTACTACCTTCCAACTCGATACCAATGGCAAAATCATTGCATTTATCCCGCCCTTCAAAACAAGATAAACCGGCATGCCAAGCACGATCAGCAAAATTCACATATTGAGTAATTCGTCCTGTACGCTCAATTAAACAATGCGCTGACACCCGCAATGGACTGATTTCTTGAAAATAAGGATGTGCCTGCGGATCTAGTTTTCCTTGAAAAAAATCATCAATATACCCGCCGCCAAATTGCTCCGGTGGCAAACTGATATAATGGATAATCAGCAAGGAAATATCTTGTGGCTCAGGGCGTTGATCAAAATGCGGTGACAACACTCTCCTTTCGTTGACTAACCATCCGTCTTTAATGTGTAACTGTTTTTCCATCATAAGATTTTTATTTTGCGATCAAGATCCCGGAAAAGTGCGGTGTCATTTCACGCAGTTTTTCCGCTAAGCCAAAATACCTCCGCTTCAAATCAATCATATTATTTTTCATTGAACAAGGTATTTTTTATGACAATTCAATCCGTTTTTATCTCTCTGAAATCCGTTAAAAAAGGGTTTACATTAATCGAATTGATGATTGTGATTGCGATCGTCGCAATTCTCGCAACCGTCGCCGTGCCATCTTACCAAAATTACACGAAAAAAGCGGCTATTTCTGAGTTGTTACAGGCTTCTGCGCCGCTTCGTGCCGAAGTGGAACTGTGTATTTATAACACCGGCAAAACCGACAACTGCAGCGGAGGACAAAATGGCATTCAAGCCGATGTTACCGATGCCACAAAACAAAAATACGTAAAATCCACGGCGGTAAAAAGTGGCGCTATCACTGTAACCGGGAAAAGCAGTCTCGAAAATATTAGCTACACCCTCAGCGCCTCCGGCACCGCTGCCACGGGGGTAAGCTGGACGGCTTCCTGCGGTAATAATGCAGAGATTTTCCCAGCTGGCTTTTGCTCTTAAGTGCTAATCCAATAGGGCAATAAAGGGGATGCAACATCTGATGGAACGGCATTATTCGGTCATCAATCAACAGGGCGAAGAATTTTGTATTACGCCTGAGCTTTGGCTTAGAAATCAGCAACAACAAACCGCCCTCTTACGTTATTTGGCGTTACCGTTAAAAGAAGATGTCCAAACGCTGTGGCTAGGATTGGATTCGTTAACCAATCTTGCCGCTTGTGAAACCTTTTCCTTTCTCAGTGGAAAGCACATTGAGCCTGTGTTATTGCCTAGCCATGTACTCAAAAGCGCACTACAGGATTTAACAAAATCTGAAAAAGTCGAGGAAAATCAACCGCTCTTTTATTCAACTGAACTACAAGAACAGCCTGATACCCAGCAAATTGATGAGCCGATCATTCAACAACTCAATCAGATTTTTGAAAACGCTACACAGAAAAAAGCATCCGATATTCATTTGGAACCGCAAGCCGACGGATTACAAGTGCGTTTTCGTATTGATGGCGTATTGCAAGTACAAGAACAAATCTCACGTTCTTTGGCAAACCGCTTAATTTCCCGTCTGAAATTATTGGCGAAATTGGATATTAGCGAGACACGTTTACCACAAGATGGCCGCTTTCAGTTTAAAACCACCTTTTCTGATATTTTAGATTTTCGCCTTTCGACCCTTGCGACCCAATTTGGCGAAAAAGCCGTGTTGCGTTTACAGCAAAATCGCCCCGTTCAGTTGGAATTCAGTGAATTGGGCATGACCGAATCGCAGCAACAACTTTTCCGTCATGCATTAAGCCAACCCCAAGGATTGATTTTAGTAACCGGACCGACCGGTAGCGGCAAAAGTATTTCTTTGTATACGGCATTACAGTATTTAAATACACCGGAAAAACACATCATGACGGCAGAGGATCCCATTGAAATTCAGTTGCCAGGCATTATTCAAACTCAAGTAAATAATCCTATTGGCTTGGATTTCAGCCGTCTCCTTCGCACCTTCTTACGCCAAGATCCCGACATCATTATGCTAGGTGAAATTCGTGATGAAGAAAGTGCTGCCATGGCACTACGCGCCGCACAAACAGGACACTTAGTCCTTTCTACCTTACACACCAATGATGCTCCTTCCGCCATTTCCCGCTTGCAACAGTTGGGTATTCAGCGCCATGAAATCGACAGCAGTTTGCTGCTCGTTATTGCGCAACGATTGGTGCGTAAACGTTGTCTAAAGTGCGGTGGAAATCCCAACCATTTTTGCGACTGTCATCAAGGTTACAAAGGGCGTGTCGGGGTATATCAATTCCTACAACCTCAACTACACCATCCGCAAGGCTATGAAATGGATTTCGATGATTTACGTCAAAGCGCCTTAGAAAAAATCAAAAACGGCATAACTGATTTGGCTGAAATTCAGCGAGTATTAGGGCAGCCCCATGACTAAATTAAAATTATTTCGCTGGCGAGCCATCAATCGGTTACAACAAAAACAAAAAGGACTCATCGTAGCAGAAAGCGAAGCAAAGGCACGGCAGCAGTTAATGGCGCGAGGTTTGCAAAGCATTGCCTTGCAACAAAACTGGCAACTGAGCAATAAGCCGAAAAATGCCGAGATCTGTGCCTTACTTTCACAGCTCGCGACATTATTACAAGCCTCGGTCCCCTTAAAACATAGTCTGCAAATTCTGTTGCAAAACTGCACCAATATCGCACTGAATCAATGGCTCCGTCTCTTATTACGAGACATTGAAAGGGGTTTAGCCTTTTCTCAAGCCTTAGAGCAGCAAGGGTTATACCTTACCTATCAAGAACGCCAACTTATTCAAGTAGGTGAAATGACCGGCAAACTTGCTGCAGTTTGTCATGAAATAGCCCAACATAAACAACAAGCACTGGCGTTGCAGCGTAAAATGCAAAAGATCTTGCTTTACCCTGTGTTGGTACTGGGTATTTCATTAACATTGACCGTCCTGCTATTGTTATTCATCGTGCCACAGTTTGCCGCAATGTATGACAACAACAGCGCCCAACTCCCCGCCTTTACACAACTTCTGCTTACACTCTCTCAAGGGTTACAAAATTATTGGTTGGCTCTACTCATCGTTGTTGTACTCACCGTCATACTCATTCGCTTTCAGCTGAAACACTCGCCCTGGCTTCATCGACAAAAAACGCGCCTAATCAATAGTATTCCGTTTCTTAATCACATCATTCAGCTTTCCCGTTTAGTGAGTTTCAGCCGTAGTTTATTTCTGATGTTACAGGCTGGCATTCCACTTAATCAGGCGCTTCAATCTTTCTTGCCGAAACAACAAAGTTGGCAAACTAAACCTCAATTACAAGGTGATTTAGTATTAATTGCAGAGGTGCAATCGACACTCCATTGGATTCAACAAGGCTACCCGTTTTCCGCCAGCGTGAGTGGACAAATTTTTCCCCCTGCAGCGCAACAAATGCTACAAGTAGGAGAACAAAGCGGACAATTACCCAAGATGCTGCAATTTATCGCCAACGATCATCAACAACAGCTAGATCACCAAATCGATCTGTTGTCACAAATGCTTGAACCTTTATTAATGGTGATTATCGGCGGACTTATCGGTTTAATTATGCTCGGCATGTACCTACCGATTTTCAACATAGGTTCGCTAGTACAATGATGTGGCTATTCTTTCTGCTTGCTGGTGTTGCCTGTGGCGGGTTGGTACATAATTATGTAGTGCACTTTGCCCGCAAATTAAGTCATGAGGTTTACATCGCATACATTGAAATTTACCCGGAAAATCCACCGCACTTTATGCCGGAAAAATCCGTTCTCAAGCCACTCCAAAGACAAGCTTCCGCACTGATTTACGGCATTCTGTTCGCACTGTTGTTTTTACTTTGCTATGCCACCAATGACGAGCCGTCAAAGGGACTTTGCCTTGCGCTTTATATCACCATTTTGAGCGCAATTTCTTTGGTGGATTGGCACTATCGTCTGATCTCGCCCACATTGTGCCAAGCCTTACTTGCCCTCGGCTTAGGAGCGGCATATTGGCAAATCGGAGCATTATCCCTTGAACAAAGCCTACAAAGTGCGGTCCTCTTTGGAGGCGTTTTTTATGCTATCTATCATGCTGCCAAAGGGTACTACCGACAAGAAGCATTAGGACGAGGCGACTACTGGCTGGCTCTCGGGTTAGGGGCTTTTATGCCGGCACAGCAACTCCCCGCCTTTTTATTCCTCGCCTGCCTTTTCGGCTTAATCTACACGACCTACGCCAAGTATCGAAACCGTACACTCAACGCGGTTCCATTCGGCCCGTTTCTCTCCCTTTCGGGGATCGTCTGTTTATTGCTTAATTGAACACATGAACGTATGATCGCGCCATTGTTGATAATACAAAGGACATAACATGACATATGTGGTTGGGCTAACCGGCGGAATCGGTAGCGGCAAAAGCACCATCGCCGAATTATTCGCTGAACTTGGTGTACCGGTCATTGATGCCGATCTCGTTGCTCGCCAAGTGGTAGAAAAAGGCTCGCCGTTATTGGCAGAAATCGCGGCCCATTTCGGGCCGGAGATTTTACTTGAAGACGGCGCGCTCAATCGTGCCGCCTTGCGAGAAAAGATCTTTGCCAATGAAACGCAGAAACACTGGTTGAATCAATTATTACACCCCGCCATCCGTCATGAAATGTTGCGACAACTCGCCGCACAACAGGCGCCTTATTGCATTTTCATGGTGCCGTTATTAATTGAGAATAATTTGACCGCACTTTGCCAACGGGTGTTGGTAGTGGATGTGAGCGAACAAACCCAAATGACGCGTGCAAGTAAACGCGATAACAATCAATTAGCGTTAATCAAAAATATCATGCAATCGCAAGTCAGCCGATCGGAACGCCTACAACACGCCGATGATGTCATCAATAACGATGTGGATTTAAGCGAAAGCCTGCCGCAGTTAAAACAAAAAGTGCTAGACTTGCACCACCTTTATTTACAACTCGCGGAGAAATTCAATGAGCAATGATATCTTTACTGTTCCTTGCCCTATTTGCCATAAACAGGTTGAATGGTCGGAACAAAGCCCTTACCGCCCTTTTTGTAGCAAGCGTTGCCAGCTTATTGATTTAGGTGAATGGGCGGCAGAAGAAAAAGCAATTCCATGCGAAACGGCCGATTTTGCAGCTAGCGGACTATTAAATGAAGACAATGACTGGGTAAACCACTCATGAAAATTCAGCACGAGAAAAACGCCGAGCAAGGAACATTTTTTGTGTTAGACGAAAAACAACAACCTGTTGCCAAACTCACTTATTTTTTCATTGACGACCACACCATCAATGCCAATCACACTTATGTGTCGGAAACATTACGTGGGCAAGGCGTTGCAGATAAGTTATATCAAGCCTTAATCACCTTTATTCAAGAAAATCAGCTCAAACTGGTGCCTACCTGCAGTTATATTGCAAAAAAATGGCAACGCCACCAACAACATGATTGAGATCCTAAAATTATATTGCTAGAATTTATCGCACTTTATGTGCAAACATAAATTGTTCGGATGAAGGTAGCTGGAGAGCGGGGAATCGACCCCACGCCGACGAGGTAAAATCTTTCAGGCGCGATGGCAGGGACTGTTACTGGACGAACCCTTGGAGAGATCCAAGGTACTTTTCAAGTTCGACTTGAAAGTACTCATGGACGCCGAAGGCGCAAAAAAGCGGAATGTTCACTGCTTTTCAAACGCTCAGGCAAAAGGACAGGGGCAGAAGATTTCGGTTAATATAACGTACTCAATTTATTGAGTTATTTCCTATTTTATCTATCCGTAAAATTCTTTCCGCCTCCTTGTAATCAGGTTATTTACGAGGAACTATCAATGACATTCGAAAATATTTTATCTGCAATAGACTCTTTTATATGGGGTCCACCTCTACTCATTTTATTATCCGGTACCGGATTATATTTAACCCTTCGCTTAGGCTTTATTCAAATCGTTCAATTGCCTCGTGCCTTGCGCTATTTGTTTAAACGCGATTCGGGTTTACAACAAAAAGGGGATGTTTCTTCTTTTGCCGCCTTGTGTACCGCACTTGCTGCCACCATCGGTACAGGGAACATTGTGGGCGTTGCAACAGCAGTACAAGCAGGCGGCCCGGGTGCCATCTTCTGGATGTGGTTAGTTGCATTGCTTGGCATGGCAACCAAATACGCAGAATGTTTGTTAGCCGTTAAATATCGTGTACGTGACAAAAACGGTTTTATGGCTGGTGGTCCGATGTATTACATCGAACGTGGTCTTGGTTTGGGGTGGTTAGCAAAACTCTTTGCCCTATTTGGCGTACTGGTTGCGTTCTTTGGTATCGGCACGTTCCCACAAATCAATGCCATCACCCATGCGATGCAAGATACTTTTAGCATTCCCGTCAGTATCACCGCCGCAATCATCACCCTGTTAGTAGGCTTAATTATTCTTGGTGGAGTAAAACGTATCGCGTTGGTGTCATCCTACATCGTGCCATTTATGGCTGTCTTTTATGTTGCGACATCCATCATTATCATTCTGTTAAATTTAGACAAAATTCCGACCGCACTTCAGTTAATCATTCACAGTGCATTTAATCCGGAAGCCGCATTGGGCGGTGCATTAGGTTTTACCGTGATGAAAGCCATCCAATCCGGTGTAGCTCGCGGGATTTTCTCCAACGAATCCGGTTTAGGGAGTGCTCCGATTGCTGCGGCTGCCGCACAAACCAAAGAGCCTGTACGCCAAGGCCTGATTTCCATGACGGGTACATTCTTAGATACGATTATCGTCTGTACTATGACGGGGATTGTTTTAGTCCTAACCGGTGCGTGGCAAACGCCAGGCATGGAAGGTGCTGTCGTGACCAACTATGCATTCTCTCAAGGTTTAGGCTCTTCTATTGGCGCAACGATTGTCACCATTGGACTCCTCTTTTTCGCCTTTACGACTATTCTTGGCTGGTGCTATTACGGTGAACGTTGCTTTGTTTATTTGGTGGGAATCCGAGGTATTAAACTCTACCGTATCGCATTTATCGCATTAGTCGGCTGTGGTGCATTTATTCATTTAAATCTCATTTGGATTTTAGCGGATATCGTCAACGGCTTAATGGCGATTCCAAACTTAATTGCCTTAATCGGCTTGCGCAAAGTGGTTATTGAAGAAACGAAAGACTATTTTTCACGCCTCAATGCCAATCAGTTTGATCAAGACGAAATGACCCAATAATAAAAAAGAAAGCGGATATTAAATATAATATCCGCTTTCTTTAACTTGCCCATCATAGCAACTTATCTCCGCAAAAAAAGCATCTTTTCCCAATTTTCAGACCTGGATCATATTTTTAAACTTTTCTTTTTAAACAACCTAAAAAGCGCTTGAAAATTAAAGGCAAGGTTACTATGTTGTAACTAAGGATTTCAACTGGGTCTCAGACCCCATTCACATAAGAGGTAAATGCTATGACATTAAATATTACCAGTAAACAAATGGATATCACCCCTGCAATCCGTGCTCACGTTGAAGAACGACTTGTCAAACTGAATAAATGGCATACCCAACTGATCAATCCTCACTTTATTTTAAACAAAACGCCTAAAGGCTTTTCCGTTGATGCCTCTATCGGTACCCCATTTGGTAACCTCATTGCCAGCGCTGAGGCAGAAGATATGTATAAAGCGATCAACGACGTTGAAGAAAAACTTGAGAAACAGCTCAATAAATTACAACACAAAGGCGAAGCCCGTCGGGCTGATGAACGTTTGAAAGATTCGTTTAACGAATAAAAAAACACCTGTAAAAATGACCGCACTTTTAAAAGAGTGCGGTTTTTTTGATTATCAATAATCAAATTTTAGGAGAAAGAATGAAAATCTTAAAATTCAGTACGCTCGCCTGCTCGATCATGACATTAATCGCCTGCGCTCACGCCAATACCCCAGGAAAAAATAGCGATGGCTGGAATGCGTTTGAAGATATTTCTACCGGTGTATATGAACGTCACTACGTTGATTTAGACAGTCAAATCAAATCGATTTCTTTTGAGAAAATTGCCGGCGCATCCGATAGCGATATGAAAAAGCCCGTCTTAAAAGCACGGCGAGGAAGCAAAATTCTTGGTGAAATTTATCAACAAGAATTCAGTGGCAACAGGCTGATTCCGGTGATGTATTTACACAATGGAAAATCAATGAATCCAAGTAACGAACAAGATCTGAAGAAATTAGCCAATGCTAAAAAATTTGAATATTATGAATTTGGTCAAGGACGTTTAAGCCATGCTGTTTTTACAGCGAAGAACGGTATTTGTCAGGATTTCAAAACACAACAAGGCGTGCATTTCAACATGTCTAGCAATTATTATGATCTAGAGAAAAACACCTCCTCTGTTGATAATTACCTCACGTATCAACTCAACGGAATGTATGCAAAAGGCACGTTTAGCATTGATGAATACTCTGCGGGTGTCATCAGTGAAGACAAGGCCTTTGTGGAAAAATACACCGACTCCATCAAACAAAATGGCGATAAATTGCCTAACGCTAACGCTGCTGAAAAAGGTCGTATGATTGAACAGGTGATTTGCCGCTAGTTTTTCCTCTTATAAAAGTGCGGAGGATCATCCAACATAATTTATGCTGAAAATCCACCGCACTTTTTACTTTCCACTAAACAAATCATTTCTAAATGACACGCTTATTGCTAGAATACGCAGCGTTTTTTCGTAATGTATCAAGCTATAAAGGTTTAACCATGTTAAAGAAATTTATTTTTTCGGGTGTCATTTTATTCCTTACCGGTTGCTCATTATTTGGCACCAAGCAGGATCCAATTCCCGGTGAATATGCCGGTGCAGATTATTTGTTATCCGATGAGAATGCACAACGTTGGGTATTTGCCAGCAAACAAGCGGAACAATGTATCTATCCAAATTTAACCCGTATTTTGCAACAGCACTTTCCAAAAGAAGATGCTTACATTCATTCACAATATATTTTCTTCTACCCATTAGAAAGCGTCATTGGCGAGAAGTATGTAAAAATTATTCAAGACGATGAAAAATCCATGAATTACGCCACTTACCAATATAAGAAATTTAGACAGGATAAAGTGGAAGACATGGATAAAGCACAATGTGAGCTGTTAAGAAAAAATGCAGCCGATGATTTAGAAGTGGTAAAAGGCCAATATAAAAACGGCATGATCGAAGTTCAGAAAAATCCTGATGGGACGACAAAATCCGCTGATGGCGTGGCAACTAACCAAAATAAATTCTTCTTCGATATCATTAAATGGGGCTCAGCTCTGTTGCTCTAATCAACATAAACAAAAATACCGATGGAAAACCATCGGTATTTTTATACCTGAAAAATGCAGTCAAAACCGACCGCACTTTGTCTCTATTTCCCGATACAAAACGAACTAAAAATATTCGTGAGCAAATCATCAGAGGTAAACTGGCCGGTAATTTCACTTAAGGCATCTTGCACCATACGCAACTCTTCCGCCAACAATTCACCGGCATGGAATTGGGTTAATTGAATGTGTCCTGTCTGTAAGTGTTGTGCTGCCTGTTCTAAGGCTTCCAAGTGGCGACGGCGTGCTAAGAAGCCCCCTTCGATACCCGTTTGATACCCCATCGCTTGTTTTAAATGCTCACGCAATAAATCCACGCCTTGCTGAGTTTTTGCGGACAAATTGACGACCGTATAACCGTCTTGCTCATATAAACGTTCCGTTTCACCGGTTAAATCCGCTTTGTTGCGAATAATGGTAACCGGAATATTGTTCGGTAATTTTGCCAGAAATTCCGACCGCACTTTAGCTAAATCTTGCTCGCTATCACTGCTGTCTAACATCAATAAAATCCGATCTGCCTGTTCAATTTCATTCCACGCACGAGAAATACCAATGCGCTCCACCTCATCTGTCGCATCACGTAACCCGGCAGTATCAATAATATGTAATGGCATGCCATCTAAGTGGATATGCTCGCGCAACACATCCCGCGTAGTACCGGCAATATCAGTGACTATGGCCGCTTCACGTCCGGCAAGGGCATTCAATAAACTGGATTTCCCGGCATTAGGGCGACCGGCAATGACCACTTTCATCCCTTCACGCAAAATAGAACCTTGTTTCGCTTCGGCACGCACCTGATCCAACTGCGCAATAATGCCATTCAAATGTCCTTCAATTTTGCCATCGGCAAGAAAATCGATTTCTTCATCAGGAAAATCAATCGCCGCCTCGACATAAGTACGTAAATAAATAACCGAATCCACAAGCTGATTCACTTTATTGGAAAACTCGCCTTGCAGCGATTTTAGGGCTGAACGTGCGGCCTGTTCGGAGCTGGCATCAATTAAATCGGCAATCGCTTCCGCTTGGGCTAAATCCAATTTATCGTTCAAAAATGCCTGCTCAGAAAACTCGCCCGGACGCGCGAGTCGAATGCCATCAATAAGCAAAATCCGTTTTAGCAATAAATCTAATACGACCTGTCCGCCATGCCCTTGAAGTTCAAGCACGTCTTCACCGGTAAAGGAATTTGGCCCTTTAAAATACAATGTAATCCCTTGATCTAACACGGTGCCATCAGCATCTTTAAAGGGCAAATAATCTGCCATACGTGGTTTGGGGCATTTTCCTAATACCGCATGTGCCACATCAGCGGCCTTGGGGCCTGATACACGTAAAATTCCAATACCACCTCGCCCCGGGGCTGTGGCTTGAGCTACGATTGTTTCTTTCATAAGTCTGCTCTCAAAACGTTTAATTCTTTCTTTATAAGGTCGCTTGTTTCCCCTAATTGGAGCGTTGACAGAACCAACAGTCAAAAAGCGTTGCGTTTTGTAACCGTACTTTATGACGCAAAAGTGCGGTCATTTTTTTGTGCATTTTTTAATTAAAATAAAAGGCACAATACGTGCCTTTTAATTCTCTAGATTTCACTATTTTTTATGACGGGTATGTAACCCTTTTTTCTCTAAACCACGATAAATCAGTTGTTGTTGGATAATCGTGATTAAGTTAGACACTAACCAGTAAAGCACTAGACCTGCCGGGAACCAAAGGAAGAACACCATGAAGATTAACGGCATGAAGTTCATGATCTTTTGTTGCATCGGATCGGCAACCGGTGTCGGAGACATTTTTTGCAACAGGAACATGGAAGCGCCCATTAAAATTGGCAGGATGTAATACGGATCTTGCGCAGACAAGTCTTGAATCCAACCAAAGAACGGTGCGTGACGTAATTCAACGGCTTCCATAAACGTCCAATACAAAGCAATGAAAATTGGCATTTGTAACAAGAGCGGTAAACAACCACCTAATGGGTTTACTTTCTCATCTTTGTAGAGTTTCATCATTTCTTGGCTCATACGCTGACGATCTTCACCGAAACGTTCGCGCATTTCTTGCAATTTTGGTTGCAACATACGCATTTTAGCCATTGAGGTATATTGTGCTTTTGTGAGCGGATATAAAATCGCTTTAACCACTAAGGTAACACAGATGATCGCCACACCCCAGTTGTGAACTAATTGTTGAATGAATGTCAGCAACCAGAATAATGGTTTTGCAATAAACCACGCCCAACCGTAGTCCACAGTGAGATCTAAATGATCTGCCACTTGCGCCATTTCATTTTGTAATTTCGGGCCGGTCCATAATTTGCTGGTTAATTTCTCGGTTGTATTCGGCTGAATCGCAACAACCGGACCACGATACCCAATTGAACCGATGTTGTTGGCTTTATCTGTCAAAGTATAAAGTTGGTTATCGGCATCTTGGTTAGGAATCCAAGCAGAAACGAAATAATGTTGTAACACCGCAACCCAACCGGCTTTAGTATTCACTGATAAATTGGCATTTTCCATATCACTGAAACTGTATTTTTTATAATTAGTTTCGGAAGAAGAATAAGCACCACCGGTATAAGTTGGCATCGCCACACTACCGGAGCTATCAACTAAAGTATGTCTTAACTGACCATAAGGCTCAACCTCAATCGTTTTATCGCTTTGGTTACTAATTTCGTAATTGACCGCAATGTCATATTCACCGCGTTTCAAGACAAAAATTTTACGATAAGTCACACCCTCTTTTTGATAAACCAAAGGAACAATTAATTCGTTTTGGCCATCGGCTAATTTGAAGTTTTCACCCTCTACTTGATAATCAGCACGACCTGCTTTCGTATCAATACCATCTTTACCGATTAAACCGCTTTGAGCGATATACACATGTTCCGGTGTATTTTGTAACAATACAAATGGCATGTTGGAATCTAGTTCAGCATCATATTTCAACAATTCAGAACTAATAACATCACCACCTAAGGTATTAATTTTCAAACGGAATACATCATTTTCTAAGGTAATCACTTTACCTTTTACTTGGGTATCCGTTGCGATGACCGTATTGTTCCCAGAAGAAGCAGGAACATCTGATGTGGATGTTACAGTTTGCTCAGTTGCCACAGGTTTTGGCGTGTGATAATCAAGTTGCCATTGCTGATAAACAATAAAAGACATAAAGAGTAGTGCAATGACCAATAGGCCGCGTCTTGAATCCATTATTTATTCTCTGTTTTGTTATTATTGATCTTGGGTGGAACGGGATCGTACCCACCCGCGTTTAAAGGATGACATTTTAATATACGTTTAACCGTAAGCCAACCACCTTTTACCACTCCATGCGTTTTTACAGCATCAATACCATAGCAAGAACAAGTTGGTGTGAAACGACAGCGGGGGCCAATTAATGGACTGATAACGATTTGATAAAAACGAATTAATCCAATAAGGATTTTTGCGCCAAACGAATGTGTCTTTGCCATAATTTATCCAGCGTTTGCCATAAAGTGCGGTTATCTAAGCGGCCGATTCCCTGTTTTGCTACAACAACAAAATCATAATTCGGTAAGTCATGCTGTGCTAAACGAAAAGATTCACGGCATAACCGTTTAATACGATTACGATCATGGGCTCGTTTGAGATGTTTTTTCGCCACAGTTAAACCTAAGCGGGGATGCTCAAGGTGATTTTTACGGGCAAGAATAGTGATTTCAGGTGAACTGGCGCGGGACGGCTGTTGGAAGACGTATTTAAAATGTTCGGGAGTTAACAAACGTAACTCCCTAGGAAAGTTTAGCTTAACCACATTAATATGCGATTAGGCAGATAAACTTTTACGACCTTTAGCACGACGACGAGCTAAAACTTGACGGCCATTTTTAGTTGCCATACGAGCACGGAAACCGTGAGTACGGCTACGTTTTAATACAGAAGGTTGAAATGTGCGTTTCATTATAATGTACCTAAGTCAAATAGTTTCAGTAACTGTTTCTACTTTAAACGTTGGGAAACGTTTAAATAAACAAAGATTATCAAAAAATAAGGAACGGAATTGTAATCATAAATTCGGCGTTCGTCAAATGAGATTAGGGAAAAAACACGGCAACTCGTTCATTTTTCCATCACTCACAGCATTTAAAAGCGAGGCGATTATACGGTTTTAGGCAAAAATGGCAAGCAACCTTTTTTGCTTTTTTTAGAGCCAGATAGCAGATCTTTTTCCTCCGTTATTGTAAAATAGTCACCTATCCAACCACACTTTATTGCCGAAAATTCGGCCATTCAATAAGTAATACCTATATAAAACAATAAGATAAAAGGTTGGCAAGGTAATCGAAGGAAAACTATAAACCAATTAACAAGGGATATATTCAC